>NZ_VOQT01000022.1:0-68646 GCF_008121555.1 Comamonas sp. Z1 | reverse complement strand
TGGCTCAGTCAAATCAACCTCTCAAGATCGTCGTGCCCTTCTCGGCCGGTGGTACCGCTGATGTACTGCCGCGCCTAGTAGTCGAAAAAATCCGCGCGGACTACGCAGGTGGCGTGATCATTGAAAATAAGCCCGGGGCTGGTGGAAACATCGGTGCCGATCTAGTGTTCCGGGCACCGCCGGACGGAATGACTGTGCTGGCCTCCCCTCCGGGGCCCATCGCCATCAACCACAACCTCTATCAAAAGCTCAGCTTCGACCCGACTCGCTGGGTACCGGTGACGATTTTGGCCACAGTGCCCAACGTCCTGGTCATCAACCCGAAGCTGCCTGTTAAGTCACTTGGCGAGTTCATCGCATACGCCAAAGCCAATCCCAAAAAAGTGACTGTGGCGACGCAAGGCGACGGCTCCACATCCCACCTGACTGCTGCCATGTTTATGCAGCTGACTGGCACTGAACTGACTGTCATCCCTTACAAGGGAACAGCCCCGGCACTGATTGACTTGATCGGCGGCAATGTGGATGTGTTTTTCGACAACATCAGCTCGTCGGCCACCTACCACCAGGCCGGCAAGGTGCGCATTCTGGCCGTTGCCGACGAGCAGCGCTCTCAAATATTGCCCCAGGTCCCCACCTTCGCCGAGCAGCAATGGCCCGCCATGCAAGCCGTGACTTTCTTTTCTGTTGTGGCTCCCCCAGGCACGAGTGCAGAAATCGCTCAGAAGCTTCAGAAGCAGATGGCCCTGGCTCTGTCATCGAACGACATCCGCAAGCACTTTCAGGAACAAGGTGCCGTGCCTTGTGGTTGGGACCCGTCCAAGACTGCTCAGTTCATCCGCCAGGAAACCGAGAAGTGGAAGAAGGTGCTGAAGGCCGCCAACGTCAAGCTCTAACTCTTAGGAACCAACATGCAAGAATCCATCATCCAGTGGCATGGGGCCACTAATACGCGCGTGCCTTTTGGTATCTATACCGACACAGCCAATGCTGATCAGGAACAGCAGCGCATCTATCGCGGCGAGGTCTGGAACTACTTGTGCCTGGAATCTGAAATTCCCGGGGCCGGTGATTTCCGCACTACCTTTGCCGGTGAAACACCGATAGTTGTCGTACGGGATGCCGACCAGGAAATCTACGCCTTCGAGAACCGCTGCGCGCATCGCGGCGCTCTCATCGCTCTGGAGAAATCGGGCCGTACGGATAGTTTCCAGTGCGTCTATCACGCCTGGAGCTACAACCGACAGGGAGATCTGACCGGCGTTGCCTTCGAGAAAGGTGTCAAGGGCCAGGGTGGCATGCCGGCCTCGTTCTGCAAAGAAGAGCATGGCCCGCGCAAGCTCCGCGTGGCTGTCTTTTGCGGTTTGGTCTTTGGCAGTTTTTCCGAGGATGTACCCAGCATTGAGGATTACCTTGGCCCTGAGATTTGCGAGCGCATAGAGCGCGTGCTGCACAAGCCCGTAGAAGTCATCGGTCGCTTCACGCAAAAGCTGCCTAACAACTGGAAGCTCTACTTCGAGAACGTGAAGGACAGCTATCACGCCAGCCTCCTGCATATGTTCTTCACCACCTTCGAGCTGAATCGCCTCTCACAAAAAGGCGGTGTCATCGTCGACGAGTCGGGTGGCCACCATGTGAGCTATTCCATGATCGATCGCGGCGCCAAAGACGACTCGTACAAGGACCAGGCCATCCGCTCCGACAACGAGCGTTACCGGCTCAAAGATCCTAGCCTTCTAGAGGGCTTTGAGGAGTTCGAGGACGGCGTGACCCTGCAGATCCTTTCTGTGTTCCCTGGCTTTGTGCTGCAGCAGATTCAGAACAGCATCGCCGTGCGTCAGTTGCTGCCCAAGAGCATCTCCAGCTCGGAACTCAACTGGACCTATCTTGGCTATGCAGATGACAGTGCCGAGCAACGCAAGGTCAGACTCAAACAGGCCAACCTTATCGGCCCGGCCGGATTCATTTCCATGGAAGACGGAGCTGTCGGTGGATTCGTGCAGCGTGGCATCGCAGGCGCTGCCAACCTTGATGCAGTCATCGAGATGGGCGGAGACCACGAAGGCTCTAGCGAGGGCCGCGCCACGGAAACCTCGGTACGCGGCTTTTGGAAGGCCTACCGCAAGCATATGGGACAGGAGATGCAAGCATGATCAATGAAATTCAAATCGCGGCCTTCAATGCCGCCTACGCGAAGACCATAGACAGTGATGCAATGGAGCAATGGCCAACCTTTTTCACCAAGGATTGCCACTATTGCGTCACCAATGTCGACAACCATGATGAGGGACTTGCTGCCGGCATTGTCTGGGCGGATTCGCAGGACATGCTCACCGACCGAATTTCTGCGCTGCGCGAAGCCAATATCTACGAGCGCCACCGCTATCGCCATATCCTGGGTCTGCCTTCGATCCAGTCAGGCGATGCAACACAGGCCAGCGCTTCCACTCCGTTCATGGTGCTGCGCATCATGCATACAGGGGAAACAGAGGTCTTTGCCAGCGGTGAGTACCTCGACAAATTCACCACGATCGATGGCAAGTTACGTCTGCAAGAACGCATCGCGGTTTGCGACAGCACGGTGACGGACACGCTGATGGCATTGCCGCTATGACAATAGTGCACCGTAGATTGGCTTTGGCCATCGGCGATCCCCACGGTATTGGCCCAGAAATCGCACTGAAAGCTCTCCAGCAGCTGTCTGTCACCGAAAGGTCTCTTATCAAGGTCTATGGACCTTGGAGCGCTCTCGAGCAAGCCGCACGGGTTTGCGAAATGGAGCCGCTTCTTCAAGACATCGTTCACGAGGAAGCCGGCACACTTACACAACCAGTTCAATGGGGAGAAATCACCCCGCAGGCTGGTCTATCTACGGTGCAATCCGCAACAGCGGCTATCCGAGCGTGCGAAAACGGCGAAGTCGATGCCGTCATTGCCTGCCCTCACCATGAAACGGCCATTCACCGCGCAGGCATAGCGTTCAGCGGCTACCCATCTTTGCTCGCCAATGTTCTTGGCATGAACGAAGACCAGGTATTCCTGATGCTGGTGGGGGCTGGCCTGCGCATAGTGCATGTCACTTTGCATGAAAGCGTGCGCAGCGCATTGGAGCGGCTCTCTCCTCAGTTGGTGGTCAACGCGGCGCAGGCTGCCGTGCAGACATGCACCTTACTCGGAGTGCCTAAACCAAAAGTCGCTGTATTCGGGATCAACCCTCATGCATCTGAAGGACAGTTGTTCGGCCTGGAGGACTCCCAGATCACCGTTCCCGCTGTCGAGACACTGCGCAAGCGCGGCCTAGCAGTAGACGGCCCCATGGGAGCTGACATGGTTCTGGCACAGCGCAAGCACGACCTGTATGTAGCCATGCTGCACGATCAGGGCCATATCCCCATCAAGCTGCTGGCACCTAACGGAGCCAGCGCACTATCTATCGGTGGCAGGGTGGTGCTTTCCAGCGTGGGCCATGGCAGCGCCATGGACATTGCCGGCCGTGGCGTGGCTGACGCCACGGCCCTCCTACGCACAATAGCCCTACTCGGAGCCCAACCGGTCTGAGGACTCTCTATGAACCACCAGATCCATATCCACGACTCCGATATCGCGTTCCCCTGCGCGCCCGGGCAATCCGTACTGGATGCAGCTCTGCAGGCCGGCATCGAGCTGCCCTATTCCTGCCGCAAAGGTAGCTGTGGCAACTGTGCGAGTACGCTGCTCGACGGAAATATTGCCTCCTTCAATGGCATGGCCGTGCGAAACGAACTCTGCGCCTCGGAACAAGTGCTGCTGTGCGGCTGCACTGCAGCCAGCGATATACGTATCCACCCGAGCTCCTTTCGCCGTCTCGACCCGGAAGCCCGAAAACGTTTTACGGCCAAGGTGTACAGCAATACACTGGCGGCACCCGATGTCTCGCTGCTGCGCCTGCGCCTGCCTGTGGGCAAGCGCGCCAAATTTGAAGCCGGCCAATACCTGCTGATTCACCTCGACGACGGGGAAAGCCGCAGCTACTCTATGGCCAATCCACCCCATGAGAGCGATGGCATCACATTGCATGTCAGGCATGTACCTGGTGGTCGCTTCAGCACTATCGTTCAGCAGTTGAAGTCTGGTGACACATTGGATATCGAACTGCCATTCGGCAGCATCGCACTGAAGCCTGATGACGCAAGGCCCCTGATTTGCGTTGCGGGTGGCACGGGATTTGCGCCCATTAAATCCGTTCTTGATGACTTAGCCAAACGCAAGGTTCAGCGCGACATCACGCTGATCTGGGGGGCTCGCAACCCCTCGGGCCTGTATCTTCCTAGCGCCATCGACAAGTGGCGCAAAGTCTGGCCACAGTTTCGCTACATTGCAGCCATCACCGACCTAGGCGATATGCCTGCGGATGCTCACGCAGGTCGGGTGGATGACGCGCTACGCACTCACTTTGGCAACCTGCACGATCATGTGGTGCACTGCTGTGGCTCACCAGCTCTGGTTCAATCAGTGCGCACAGCCGCTTCCGATATGGGCCTGCTTGCACAGGACTTCCACGCGGATGTTTTTGCGACAGGCCCGACTGGTCACCACTAGAAGTAGCTACCCATGCGATATCAACACGGCGGACTTGAGGCAGTAATAAAAGCATTCATGCCATTGCCGACGAACTTGCTTCCTCGCTGTACGCGTTTGTGGTTGACCGGCTCCGCCATTGAACTGCACAGCGTTGCAGTAACCCGTCGGTAGCCAAAGCAGCCATGGTTGCGCTCGAAGATGTTGGTGATTGATCGGCACACCAGGACATACTTCTCGTCAGCGTTGAGACGGGCGCGATGGTAGAGGTATGAACTGCGAGCCAAGACTAGCGAGGCGAGCGACTCGGCAAGCGATTCTTCATGGCGCAGGCCATAGCTTCTGACCAGGGCCGTGGAGCTGCGGCTGGTGAAGACCAGCCCATTGTCCGAGAGCAGTAGGAACGGCGCTGGCACACGCCCGAGTGTCCCGAACCGTGCAATCAGCACCTGCTCCAGTGCTGACTCCGCAGTCTTGGATCTCCCGCTACGCGACAGGTTCCAGCCCAGCAGTTCCCGGCTGTGGCAATCGATCACCAGGGCCATCGTGGTCCAGCCAGCCCGTCCGGCCCAGACCCGGCACATGTCGGTGGCCCAGCGCTCATTCAGTGCCTTGGCCACCGAGGGCAGGGATTGGATCCTGGGCCTGAAGCCTACCGGGCACTTTCGCACCTGCCAGCCCTCTATCTAGAAGATGCGCTGCACCGTGTTCTTGTTGAACCCCAGCAGATGCGCCACCGTTCGATAGCCGAAGGATAGGTTTTCCTCGAGCATGGCCTTGATCGGCGTCACCAATCGATCCTGCAACTTTGGCGCAGCCTTGACTGGGCGGCCCTGTTGGTGGAACAGGCCCTTGGCCTGGATCCATTCGCCTCGTGCGCGTATGTGTTCAGTAAAAGTAAACGGCCATGTGCACCTTGCTGCCGCGGCGGCGCTTGTCGTTGTCGTAGCTCGCACGCGGGTGACACTCGCAGGTTGACTGCAACGTACGCTCATCTAGCACTGCGGCACTGGACTGCCCCTGGCGCCCTTGGGCCACACGGATGATGGAGCGCAGGTCCGACACCATCGCCTCGGAGCATCCCGCCTCCCATGGCGGCAGGTCATTGGGCAGCAGCTGCCAAGGTGCACCTGCACGCACCAGCCAACGCAGCGCATTGAAGACCTCACGCAGGTCATGCGGGTAAGGCTTGCGGGGCATTGCAGCACTCTACTTGGGCTGCCGCGTGTCTTGAACGGAAGTTCATAACACGCTCTAGAACTGAGTGATCTGCCACTCATATTCATTCGCGATAGATGCTGCTGCTGCCATTTTCAGTTCAGCGCTATCACCCATTACATCCGCGTATCGCTTGCACAGCGAAAGCAGCGCTGCTTTGGAGCTGTCTGCAGTTTGTTGATTTCCACCCATGTGGCTACGGGTTGGTCGGTGAACAGCCCCTTGCCGTGAATGATGCCTGCCGCGTGCTGGGCGAACAGGGGCGGCAACGAACGGTTGGCGAAGTGAAGCCGCAACAGCTCGCGCCAGAAGTCCACCGGAGTGCGGATAGACCTGGGCGCCACGCGGTGGGATACTGGCTGAGAAACACCGCCTAGTTGGCGGGACGGTAACCGACCAACTTCTGGGGACAGTTCAAACCCGGGGTGATTCACTTATTCCGCGAAGGCGGCTACAGGATTTTTTCATTCAAGCGAGTGTTGTTGCGCCTAAAATTTAAGGGTGTCGGCGAAAGCACCTACAAAAAAATAAAGGCATGTGATCGGCACTGACTGCGCCAGTTAGTGCCGATCACTGCTTCGTGGTAATCAGTTATCGCTGATTACACGCCACCCATTTTCTGTTTTTCGCATTGGAATTGTCAAAGTTACTTTTACTTTATATTCGTCAAATAAAAGTTCTGGATCTTTGTTCTCACTACGTAATGATGCGAGTTGTTGTCCTTCAAAAAGATTTTTTGTGAATTGTTTCACACTAGGATTGCAGCCGTTGTAGTAGTTTCTGTAAATAATAGTCTCTTCATTGCCAAAAATTTTGAATGGCTTTTGATTATTTATCTCTTGTTCTCTAGATTCTACAAGTTTTTTCCAGATATTAATCTTTTCTTGAAGGGGTAATGGTATTTCTGGCGCTATCTCTGCGGATAGCCCTCGTTTAAAGACAATAATTTCATCGGAAGAGGGCATGTAAGGTGCATGCAGTTCGAATTCATCTGCTATTTTTTTTATTTCCGCTTCAAGTGTTTCTCTTGTTTCGAGAAATTTTTTATTTTTCTCTAGTCGTCTTTCTGATTCTTCTTTTTCTTCTTTCCATTGATTGCGCATAGTATCTAATAGGCTGGAATCTTTAAGTTCCAATCCGTAAGAAAATTCCACCCTATAGTAGCCATCCTCTTGATAGCCATTGGTCTTTTTGATGTCTACGATTTTGAGATTTTTGCAGCTATCGAACTTGGGCTCTAGATAAGCTTCTAGATCGCTATTGCTTGGGGAAGAGTTACAGCCGGTCAATGCGAAGCTTAAGGCTGAACAAAGAAGTATTCGTTTTTTCATAGGGCCATCTCTTAAATTTGAAATGAAAATACACACGCACTCTTCACACCTTGAAAAGAGGGCGGAGAAAAGTCTGAGCTTTAGGGTGTTTTTCGAGGAATTCCAGGTCGGAAATAAGGCGCAAAGTCGTTTAAATGCGCAGCATCGCGTTGTACGGCGAGGTCCCGGAAATGTCCATCCAAAGTCAGGAAGAATTCGGATGGTTTCATATCAAGGGCGGCGATGATGCGCTCCATGTTGACCAGCGTCACATTGCGCTCACCACGCTCCACGCCACCCATGTAGCTGCGATCCAAGCCGCAGTAATGCGCAAAACCTTCCTGAGAAAACCCTCGCGCGCTTCGGCACTCACGCACGGCCTGCCCAAATGCCTTGAGCACTGGAGATCGGTCTGCATTGGTCATTGGTTTGCTTGCCATGGGACGCAATGGTTACGATTCGTAGCATGCTTGGCCACAGTGCAAAAGCACACCGTGATAGCGATCACGGTGTGTAGAAACACTGCTTTAAGTGCTACGGTCGTCACAGCCACTGCTTTTGCGGATACGGACTATGCGTACCATTTCGCTGACTGGCCTGAGCGATAGGGGGCCAGTGCTCATTGGCTGCAGCTGTAGTAGGGGCGGTGGGTGTTTCGCACTCTTCGGGATAAAACTCTTCCACAATCTCAACCCCCTCATCGGGCGCATCTTCAAAGTTGCCATTGGCAAAGCCCTGTCGTGCGGCTCCGTCCAAGGCAGACTGATCAAACCCGGCTGCCAAGCGCTCAGCCGCCAAGGTGTGGGCTTGCCCAATGGCCTCGTTCAAAGAGGCACCAGTACGCACCACCAAGTCCGCGTAATAGATGGCCGATCGATGCGACTGCGTGGTGGACTTGCCACGCAGCTTGAGCTCCAGCGGCATGCAGGCCAGGTTGCCACCAGAGACTGCAGCGAAATATTGCAGCCGCGCTGCCAGAGTGCGAATGCTGTTGAAGCCCGTGGTTCTGAATACAAAGCTGCCCAACTCATCGCTGTCGCCAATACTCACGTTCAAGCGGCCGTAGGGCTTGCAATGGCCCATGCCAAACCGGCATGTATCCGGACCAGGGCAGGCCAACTCTTCCAGACCTTTGTCTGTCACACGCTTGCAGCTCTCGCCATTGCCGACGCACAGCGGGCGAGCGGTACTGCGATCGAACATGCAGTAATCAGCTCGTAGGTTCAAATCTGGATCATTGAACAGCACCCGCACTGGGATGCTGCGCAGCTTGCGCCTTGTCGTGCTCGGTGCAGCCGTTGGCGTATCTGCCACACCCATCTTGTCTTTGAGTGAGCGTTTGCCTGTGCGAGTTTGGGTAGCGCTTGCTGACGTTTCACTTTGCACATCGGAAGGCTCTGTGCCTTCTTTTATGCCGCAGGAAACTTGACCAGGTGCTTGGCTCTGGCGCAAAGCCTCATCCAAAGGGTGTAGCACCCACTGGCCTCGCTGCTGCACCTGCGTGGTGATGGTGAACTCATCGTCCTTTTCTGGCAGACGCTTGCCGTTCTTCTCCACCACCTTGCCAATCGAAATCCTGCCAATCACAGGCGGGGTGATCATCAAACCTTTGATCATGTCTTGCTCCAAAAAAGAAAGCTCTCTGGGGCTGTGAACCGCAGAGAGCAGAGGGGGATGGATAAAAAGGGCCGTGAGTCACCGCTCACGTTTCATTGACGCAAAATCGCCGAGCACCAGCCCGCGTGGACAGGTAGGCCTTGGCCAACTCTGGATGGTCTTTGTTGAACTGCGCCGTATTGAACACTTGGCCATCCTTGCTGCGCCGCCATGTCACGCTGCCGCCGCAGGCAAACGTTGCTTTGCCCGCTTCTCCCATATGGATCTGGATGGCCTGGCGCAAGCGGGCTTCATTTTTCTGTGCCACTTCAAGCTGCTCACGTGCCGCTAACAAGGCTTCAAACGTGGCATTGAGCTCTGGGTCATCACTCATGTCTACGTCATCGCCTGAACTGTTTGGATAGAGGCTACGCAAGGCTTTTTCTGCACTGTCCGATCCATCGCCAGCAGGCGGCGTTTTGCTCCCCACCATTTGCCAGAATGCGTGCTCCATTTCGATCAGTCGAGCAATCAATGTCTCGTCTCGCTCAATCCGTAAGATTCGCAGCTCCTGACCGCCGACCAGCACAGCTACGTCAGCAGCACGATGGCCAGTCACGGCCAACTGGTGCATCACCTGCAGTTGCACATACTCGGGAACACCGTCACGCCACAGGCGGGCGCCATGGATACCTGCAGTTTTGCATTCCAGAAGCTGCACCGCCGAAGAGCCGACCACTTCACGATCCACGTTAGCCAGCATCCAAGGATGCTCAGGATGCTGCAAAACCGCATTCACTCTGCGCACCTTGTTGCCTGTGCGCTTGGTGTAGTGAGCCGCCACAATGGGCTCCAGCATCGTTCCCCAGAACATGGGGCTGGTGTCATCATTCGGATCGAAGACTGGCAGCAGATCACCCTTGCCCGTCTTTTGCATCCACAACTCCAGTTGGGACTGGTAGGGGTTCAGGCCAATCGCTGCAGCGGCATCCGAGCTGCCAATGCCGGTACGGCGAATCTCCAGCCAGTCATCGCGCTCCATGTCTTTGGTAGATACCAGACGCAAAGCAACACCTTTGCGAGGGGTGCGTGTGCCAGCAGCGCCGCCATCCAGATTGCCATTCTTGAGAACATGCACAGACATCAAAATCTCCTGGCCCGCGAACTACGGGCATAAAAAAGCCACCTCAAAAGGTGGCTGGGGGTGTAGGAAAGATGAGAGAGGGGAAGAGAACTAAGGCGTCCAAAGACGACCCCAAAAGCCAACGGTCGGTCACGGTCAGGCGACCAGTTGCAGTGCATGATCCAGAGCACGCTGCTTGATCACTGCTCCCTGACCAAACCAAGCGCTGTCCAGACGGTTGTCCTGACTACGAGCCTGCTTCTCATGGTCAACAAACTCCGTCACGGAGCACAGCAGGCCCCAAGCCGTGTCCTTGGCCGCATGCATCTCAGCCCCACGGCCATGGCCCTCATAGAGCATCTGCACCTTCTTGAGAGCCCGTTCATTGGTCAGTCCCACAGACAAATCCGAATGGGAGTCTGTATTGCAGATCACCTTCAGGAAATAGTTCAGCGCCTCATGGGTCTTGACCTTGCGCTCGGCCAGCGTCTTCATGCGGTACATAAAGCTGTCCCACTGGCCCACGGCCACGCCCAACTGGCGCTTGACCACCTGGGCATCAAAGGTCGTGCTATGCGGTACCTTGACAGCACCGACACCGTCACGCAGTGCAATCGTCAGCGTGTTGTTGCACACAACCCGCACCGTCGTCGGCATGGCTACCGTAGCAAGCGTTCCGTCACAGGACGTCGCCAGCAGCAAATAGCCGTTGACCACATCATTGCCTTTGAGCGCTGCTGACTTGCCAGTACGGGCCAGAGCCCAGAACTTGCGACCAGCCTTGAGTACACCTGCGGTCTCCAGTTCGTAGCCGGCCACTTCCGTCAGATCACGATAGAACTCCAGCACCTGGCGGGGCTGGACTACCTGGTAGCGGCTTCCCACCACAGACAGCGGAGTCTGGGTGTCACTGCGGTACAGCACCTTTTGCTCAGGGAACTCTTTGGGCTCGGCGTACAGGCCTGACAGGCCTGAATCAGCATTGGAAGCCAGATAACGCACCGGTGTTTCCTGGATGCGCCAATCCATGCCGGCGGCCTGGGCCCAGACATCGATGCCTTGTTTGGCCGGAAGGGCGTGGCCCAGTTCATGCCAAGGGGTTTGGCCGGTATATGCCATGGTTTCTACAAGATGGGACATACAAATCTCCAAATGGATGGAAACCTCTCATCACCTCAGAAATTCAAAAACTTCCGCGAGCCGGTTGATTTCACGGCTTCGGATTTTTGAAAATGGGCTTGGAGAGGTCGTCGAATGAATGGGGGAGTATTCGATAAATCGAATAAAGCTGGAAAAGAAGCTTGGTGAAATTTGAAACGAGGATTAATACGGTAAGGCGGATTTCGTCTGATTACAGCGAGCTGGAATGTGAATGCGCAAAGCTATGACCGCATTCCTGGCATTTGAAATCGTTGAGGACGTGGGCATCAATGGTTTCACCAACGGCTGAACCAACCTCGCAGCCAATGGAGCTGCCCACTAAACCGCCAAGAACGGCACCAGCCAGCCCTCCAATAGAGATGCCTGCTGGGCCCAGAAGTGCGCCTGTAATACCGCCGATTTGTGCTCCACGCAGAGAACCTGCAAAACCACCTGCAGCACCGGCAAGCGATCCGACGAAACCGCCCGTTTTACGTCCCCAACATCGTTGGACGACTTGAAGACTGCCACATAAAGGGCAAAGGCAAGGACAAGGGCGAGGGGGAAAGGTGCTCATCAAATGCTCCGATCGTTGAAATACCGCTTGCACCTCAAGGCTTGTCAGCAAGGATTGAGGTGTAGACGGAAGCGCCGTAGTAGCAACTCGAAGCAGTGATATGTGGATCAAAAAAACTGGATTTAAAAATTCTTTAGTTCTGGGGTTTTGTTGTTTTTGGCGCGAATTTCTGCTACGGAAGGATTGCGAAGCTGAATGAACGGGTCCGAATGCTTTGAATTTGAGCGGATCTTGCATGCGAAATTTGAGGTTTTCGCACAGACCAATTCTGAGTGGATTTTTCCTCTGTATGGAACTAAATTTTTCATCGAATTCGCACGTTCGCATGACTTCGAATTTTGAGGATTTTGATGCGAGGTGAGGGGTGTGTGATTTCCTATCAATAAAATAAATAAAAGTCAAGAGACCTGCTTGTCAGTTGAGGCTCCGCGAAGCAGCTGCCTCGAAGTGAGAAGCCCCTCTCGATTCAATGAAGGCCTTCAAGCAACAAAAGGAAGACTTCATGAATCAGACCCTTTACCCTTCGGCAACGGCTGTGGGAAGCAAGGCGCTTGTGCCTGATGCAGCACGGGCTGTAGCTATATCTCGAGCCAAGCTGGCTGGTACGAATACCTCCTTGCAGGCGGATCTAGGTACTGAACGCCAGAATGAAGAGCCGCAAGTCATGCAGCCTTCTGCTCACCAGAGATCCACTCTGGATCTGAAAACTATCATCCGCCTACCGCAGTTCGTGAAATTGGTGGGGCTCTCCCGTTCCACGGTGTATTTGCGTCTGAATCCCAAGACCAAGTACTACGACCCGAGTTTTCCGAAACCCATTCAGCTCGGCATGAAGGCAGTTGGGTGGAAATTGGAAGATGTGTATTCCTATATCGAGAAGCTGCGGTACAGGGAAACGGACCTATGAAATGGGGTACTAAATTTTCAAAAAGAATCGTATTGAAATTCGGCGGTTTTGTACGATTTTCTTGCGCTAATTTCGATGTGTTGGATGCTTAATTCTTAGTTGTGATATTTTGAGTTAATTAGGTATTTAGTAACTAAATATAAGGTGTATGCAATGACCAATGATGATATCAATCAGAGTCAATATATTAACAAGTATCTCCGCTTTGAAGATTCATTGGATGGGGAAGAAGAGGTGCTTCCTCATGTCTTAGACAGGGAGCTTATTGAGGCATGTAAAATAATTTATGAATTTTCTTCGAGAATACCCCATGTCTATCCATTCCCTGAAGGAGCTGTCAAAAATTATATTGGGTTGAGAAATTATCAGTACTCCTTGATCACTTGCGTGTCCGAGATGATGAGCCCAATTTTATTGGATTCTGATATTTCAGGTAGTGCGTTTTATCTCAATGTTTCTCTTGAAATTACGTCTATTCTGGATGTGATCAAGCACTGGATTTTGAATGCAGTATATGTCGATGATCGTTTATTCCAGCTTTTGAATAACTTTGATTTAAATGCCTATCGCTTGATGACTCTTGACCAACGTTGTGAGGTGCATCAGGAGTTGAACCATCTTTCTCAACAGATACGTCAAAGACTGATGGCTGAAGGGCACAGAGAAAAGGTGCACAGCTTCAAACGAAATGCTACTGAGAACTATAAGCAAGTCCTGAAGATGGCTGAGTCCAAGTGGCAGCGATTTGGAAAGGTACTGCTGATCAGATTGGATTGGGGCTACAAGAAACCTTTCCCAGATCGGCGGGGAGTCTTTTTGTCTTCGCAGGACTTTGAGCAACGTTTCAAGATCGTTTGTGCATACCGGGATAAGAAGCTCAAGGCACTTCGCAAGAAGTACAGAAAGGACTTGGCTTTTTACGTATGGAAGATTGAATGTGCGCCAATCAAAGGGCTGCACATCCACTGGCTGATTGGCCTCAATGGAACCAAGCACCAAGATCGCATCAATGTGCCTAAAGCCATTGCCCAGATGTGGGATGCTGCTGTTGGCAACCCTGATACTTACACGTGGAATCTGAATGCTCAGCAAAAGAACGAAGACGCCATCTTGCGTGTGATCGACTACAGCGACCCTTTGCTATGGCTCATCGTGGGTGGGTATGCCGAGTACCTCACGAAGGTCGACTATGTGGTGCATCTAAGGGCTCCTGAGCGGATGCACGGATTTGGATCTTCCAAGGTGCCCAAAGTTGTCAAGCGCAAAACGGGTCCTAAGCGTAGCAAGCCGGAACAAGTTGTTGATCCATGGGCAGTGCGTCGTCCATTGCGTGAATTGAATGTAGCGAAGGCAAGCAAAGGGAATCAATGATGAACAAAGCGTCTCCTTATCCTCTACATTGCTTGCAGTCACTAGGCAGTGATTTTGCCCAGTGCGTTGCAGATGCCACGCAAGCTAAAACGGCTTTGGTGGGGCCCGTGGTACTCGCAGCGATGGCCGCTGCTGTACAGGGTACTGTGGACATTCATACGCCTTTCTTTACGGTCATGCCTGCGAGCTTGTACGTCTCTGTGATTGCGGAGTCCGGGATGCGCAAATCCACAGTGATCAAACATGCGTTTCACGGGTTCCGTGACTTCGAGGCTGCCTTCAATGGATGCCAGACAGGCGAGATGAATTTTTGTGAAATTGGTGCACACCCCTATCTCTGGGAGAACACGTCTGAGAGTGGCATCGTCAGCTTATTTGGTAATGGTGCGCAGGCGGCTGCCATTGTGATGGATGAAGGTGGAATGATGGCCAAGCATCTCGATATTCAGTCCATGTGCAAGCGATTTGATGGGAGTGACTTACGCGTAATACGTAAGTATCAGATCACACAGATACCGAATACGCGGACGACGTTTTGCATGGCCGTCCAGGACGCGGTGTATGCGGAGTTTTTGGAGGGAGCACAGGGGAAAATGATGATGCACTCGGGCTTGCATGCCCGCAACCTCTACTCCTTTACCAAAACATCATTTGTCTACAGTGGTTGTGCTGGTAGGAGTGTTTCGGACCCGAAGACGCAACCCTTTAACACCCGTGTTCGTGAGTTGATGAATGACTACCGAGACATCTTTGCTTCTTCGTGCCCAAGAAGTCATATTCAGCTCTCACCCGCAGCTCTGGGATGCTGGAGAACTGCAGCTGCCGACTGGCATCAAAAAAAGTTGTTTGCCCAAGAGTGGAGAGGGATGAAGCCATTTCTGGAGCGTGCTGGTGAGCAGGCGCTGAGAGTCGCTGCGGTGCTGCAATGGTTCAATGGGCCGAAGCCTATGATTGACTTACCAATGATGGAAGCGGCTGTTGAGTTGGTCAATTGGCACCTTCAGCAAGCATTGATGGGTTTAGGAAAATCAGAGGAGTTGGTGCGTAGTACGGGTATGGTCGATTTCGCCGATGCCTTGTATTCGTATATGCAGCGTAAGCTCTCAACTAATCCTGGAGGGTTTTTTAACAGAGTTGATTTGCTGCGCAAGGGGCCTAAATGCTTGCGTAAGGCTGCGAACCTTGATTTCGCTATCGATCAGTTGGTGGGGCGAAACAAGGTTATTCTGCATTTAGAAGGCGGAAAACGTGTTGCACTTCAAATGAATTTCAACCTACTGGCTCTACTGGCACAGCCCAATCAAAATGACGTCAGGAGGCTTACAAGCTTTTTGTCATCGCGGGATAAGGATAAGTAGTGGCGTATAGCTCCAGAGTAAATCTCTGGATCTCACGTACCGTAATGTATCGAGCATAGATGGTGATGATATTGTCATTGAAACCCGTGGAGCGGGGTACGTACCTAGGTATTAGGCGTGACTCGAAAATTTGGCGATAAATATCGATGAAAAATGAACTAGGAACTCCTCTTTGGAGGG
Organism: Comamonas sp. Z1; assembly: GCF_008121555.1. Classification (NCBI taxonomy): domain Bacteria; kingdom Pseudomonadati; phylum Pseudomonadota; class Betaproteobacteria; order Burkholderiales; family Comamonadaceae; genus Comamonas; species Comamonas sp. Z1. Next base: position 53,309 of record NZ_VOQT01000022.1, on the reverse strand, counting down.
GCTATTTTTTCTTTTTTGATTTTAAGTGATATTCTTCTATCTCTTTTCTGAAATTTTTATCTTCTTTGCACCATTCTCTAATTTTTCGCAATAATCCATCTGTTGTTAAGTTGGACCCGTAGTAAATAAAATGTCTACTGCCTTCTTCTCGGGTACCTATTTTTTTTTGATATTTTTCTAGAGTGGATTCAAGATTTTTATAATGCTTTCGATGCAGGAAAGCAATGGATGATGATTTTTCATTTTCAGCTGGGAGGTTCTCTGAAAAATAATTGAGAATATTTTTTAATAAAATATGTTCACCATAATTTTTAGTGGCGCCACCAAATTTAGCTATAGTTTTTCTATCTTCTTTGTCAACTATATTGTTATAAGAATTAAGTAATTCATAGAAATTAATTTGTATAGAAAAAAGTCTACTTATAATCAAATTTTGATATCTGTGGTCAGCAAGGTGTTCATTTTTATAAAATGAATTTATTATGATTTCTTCAATTGTGTTATTATTTGGGGTTGCATATTTGAGTTCTTTTTGAGATTGTCGAATGATCCCATAGTCAAATATTAGTTGTTGAATATTGGTAAATAAGGTAATGTATTCAGCTTGAATTGTAGTGTGTGGTTTATCTGTACGAAATTTTTCTTCTCCTAATAGTCTAATTTTTTCTGAAAAGGACTTTTTACCAATAATGTCGCGATAGGGTAATACTTTAATTATTTCTTCTTCATGATATTTTTCTGTGAGGTGAATTGCTTTTATTGATTCTGTAAATATGTTTTTTAATTTTTCGGGTAAATTGGGGATGAATTTTTTCGTGGCACTTAGTACTAAGCCTGCTTCGGATTCATCTGTAATAAGTAAATCCTTCAGAGCTTTCGATGGTTTTAGGTAGAATGGAGTTATTCTGATATTGGAATTCATCGATGTATATTTTTGGTGAGCTTTGATCTGCTATCGATCTGAATGAAATTATTTAAATGATTTTTGAGCGGTATGACATCAACGTAATCGTTGAATACGAATACAGAGTCGAGGATGATTTGTAGGAATTAATATTCGTTCTAATAGTCGTACATAACTAAGTAGGTTTAACTGTCAGATCATGATATCCATAAATCTGGTTATTAGATTTTGCTATCTCACGCCAACCTCTATCTAATGTAAATGTTCTGGCTTGACCGGCGGGGTTTTGAATTTTGAGCACACACGCCTGTGCTGGATTGCTTGCGTGTTCGACCACGTACAACCAGTAAGCTTTTCCCTTTTCACGCGCGCAGTTGAATTGTGTGTGTGACAGACCTACAGGACGATCTGCCATGGTGCCCATCATCGATTTCACTTCGATCCACCGAATTAACCTGCCACTGCTGTCGGCTTCGAAGAGGTCAAAACCAGGGTTGCCTTTTGATGTGCGTTGTAGCGTCGGTTCCAGCTCGATGATCAACGTGATGGCCTGTTCCTCAACTTGCATTCGCGTTGCTTGGTTGAGGCCATCTGGATCGGCATCATCATCGTTCGGGTGGATTCCGACGTAGGAAATGAATGGCCTGCTACCAGCCGAGCCAGGCGGCCTCGATCTCTGTCCACCACCACTGGTTCCGCCACCACCGGCCCGACCGCCATTGCCCACGCCGTCGCAGCCATCGGGATCAGGTGTGCCGGGCAGGATATCCTGCATGTCGTCGCCGTACAAATCTTTCGCGCCGTCATACACATCGCCGTTGGATGGCTCGTCGGCCTCCGGTTCGAGGGCTGTCGATGGCTCGGGATCCAGTGTTGGACTGGCGCTCAACCGGGATGCCAGCTCGGCAACGATAGCGGGGTCTCTTCGCCGTAGATCGAGAATCGCTGGATCGATGCCTGCCTCTTTGGCCAGTTGGTCGATGATCGGCGGTTTGAAGGCGATCTTGGTCAACAGGAAGGGGTTGGGCTTCCAGCCAAGGAGATCGAACACCACGAGCCCTGGCGGTACAAGCTCGCCGTCGGCGTTCGGCAGCCAGGCGTCCTCATTGAGCGTCCGGATGAAACTGGCGTCGAATCGTGCGGTCTTTGTCTCGTGGGAATAGCCCCATTTGTAGGAGCCGTAGAAGGCGGCAGTGCCACGGGCCTCGAGGTCAGCCAGCTCCACCATCTACCCATCCAAAGGGATTCAATGAAGTTCATTGAATCCCTTTTTCTTTTGTTAAATCAACAACTTAGAGTGCAAATAAGTCTAAAGAAATTTAACCTCTGCCAAGAGCACTAGGGGGAACATTTGGGGGAACAGAGGCTTGAAATGGTAGATTTACCCCCGTTGTTCCCCCATTTCCCTCTAGAGCAGGGCATTTTTGAGAGGTTTGTTCCCCCATGTTGACCGATGCACAGTGCAGGAATGCCACTTGTTCCCCCGGCGTGAAGAGAGAGCGCTTTTCTGATTCGGGTGGTTTGTACCTAGAAGTCAGTCCCGCCGGGTCGCGGCGATGGTTTTGGAAGTACAGGAAGGATGGTAAGGAAGGGCGTTTGGCTTTGGGGAGCTACCCGCAGGTTAGCTTGTCGGCTGCACGAAAGGCGCGAGATGTTGCGCGCTTGCAAAAGTCCGACGGTGTGGATCCGGCAAAGGCTCGCAAGCTTGAAAAGTTAGTCAATCCAACGGGAATAGGCAGCACCTTCAAGTTGGTGGCCTTGGACTGGCATGAACGACAGGTGACCCGCTGGAGCCCTGGGCATGCTGAGAGAACACTGAGGCAATTGGAGCGTGACTTGTTCCCCTGGATCGGTGATAGAGAGATGGCCGAGATCCAGCCAATGGAACTCTTGGCTGTGCTTCAAAAGGTTGAGGAGCGTGGTGCAATTGAGACAGCCGACCGCGCTCTAATGCTTGCTCGGCAAATTTGGCGTTATTGGCTACCAACGGCCAACAACACTCAGCGTGACATCACAGAGGGGTTGAAGGCGCGGTTGACCCCTTATCGTGGAAGCAATTTCCCAGCGATCGTGGAGCCGGAGCGCTTTGGTGAGCTTTTGAGGGCAATGTATGCCTACAAAGGTGGCCCATTCGTGCGAACGGCACTTTTGCTGGCACCGTTGCTTTATCAGCGCCCAGCCAATCTGCGGATGATGGAGTGGGAGGAGCTTGATTTGGATGGGCAGCTGTGGACGATTCCTAGCGCAAAAATGAAGCGCTCTGTGCAAGAGAAGGAAAACGGCGAGCCGCATGTTGTGCCGTTGCCCAAACAGGCGGTGGCGATGCTTCGTGAGTTGAAGCCTCTCAGTGGACGTGGCCGTTATGTTTTCCCTGGCCAGCGAGATCATGACAGGCCCATGTCAGATAACTCTGTGCGCACGGCCTTATATAGCCTCGGGTTTGGCGATGAGCAAAGCTGGCATGGTTTTCGTGCCAGCGCCAGAACCATGTTGGTTGATCAACTGGACCTTGATCCACTGGCGATTGAGGCTAATCTGGCGCATGCCGTCAAGGATGCGAACGGAAGGAGCTACAACCGCACCAAGTACTTGGCAAAGCGTTTTGAGCAGATTCAGCAATGGGCTGACTACCTTGATCGACTGCGTAATGGTGGGGCCAATGTGGTTGCGTTGCATCAGCGTGTAGGCTGAAACTCGGATGCATCCGTGCACTGGCATGTGCTTCTTGATCAATGTTGAGAAAGGCATCCGTTCTCTGTGTCCCCTCTGTTTGATAATGAGATCATAAGAAACTGATCATCGGGGGGATGAGGAACAATGAAGTTCATCAGCAATGCCGGCTCTGACCGGGTTCTGGACCTGATTCGTCCTGGGTTAGGGCGTGGGCGCTGGACATGGTCTCAGACGCGTTCTCCCTGTTTGCTTTTGCTGAACTGCTCACTGAGTTATACGTGCTGGAGAAAGCACGCATCGTTGTCCCACCCCCCAAGCAAAGTAGCACTCCTTTTCCATACTTCCAGACAGACCACCTTGGATTGCTTGGTTCCGCTTGTGACCGTGCTTCGCGCAACAAGCTTCAAGTGCATTGGCTGGCCCGCAAACTGATGCAGTGGCTGGAGGTCAAAGCAGATGTTCGACAGGCTAAAGGTGCTGTGCCGCAGGGCACGTTCGTCTTGCGTGATGAGAGCAGCCTGGCTCAGCAAGCGGCTCTGGGTTCCTTTGGCTTTAGCTCTGAAGGCTTGGGCATAACTTCTGGCAATCCATTGAGTTTGATTCAGGCATCTGAAAATACGGCAGAAGCCCAAATGCTCAGTCAGTGGTTTGACCAGCAATGGGCACAGCTTGAAGAGCATCCTGAAGCAAAAACCTTGCTGCTTTCTGCTGTCAAGGAGCTGGCCAACCATCGCGATGCAGCCAGTGTGTATGCCTTGGTGCTTCACCAGTTGTTTGCCACAGAAGAGCTGGATGAGGAAAAAATCGTCAAATCAGCCACTGGCATACGCAATACCGTTGTTTGGAAAAAACTCTATAAGTTTCAACGAGATGGCGTCGTAGGCGCCATCGAAAAGCTGCAACGCTTTGGTGGCTGCATCATTGCAGACAGCGTGGGCCTCGGCAAAACCTTTGAAGCCCTGGCCGTCATTAAGTACCACGAACTACGCAACGATCGCGTGCTAGTGCTGTGCCCCAAACGCTTGCGCGACAACTGGACGCTCTACAAGGCCAACGATCAACGCAACGTCCTTGCACCTGATCGATTCAACTACGACGTTCTCAATCACACAGACCTCACCCGAGACAAAGGCAGCTCCGGCGATATCGACTTGGCGCACGTAAACTGGGGCAACTATGACCTGATCGTGATCGATGAGTCTCATAACTTTCGCAACAAAGCTGCGAACAAGGGACGCGAGACACGCTATGACAAGCTGATGCGCAAGATCATTCGCGAAGGGGTCAAAACACGGGTGCTGATGCTGTCAGCCACGCCAGTGAACAATCGCCTAGCAGACCTGCGCAATCAGATTGCTTTTGTCACCGAGGGCAATGACACAGCACTTTTTGAGCATGGCATCGCCAGTATTGATAGCACCACCCGCCGTGCCCAGAAAGCCTTTAACCGCTGGCTAGATCTGCCTCCTGAAGAGAAGTCACCGGCGTTGCTGGTGGAAATGCTGGGCTTTGACTACTTTGCCTTGCTGGACCACCTGACCATCGCACGCTCGCGCCGCCATATTGAAAAGTATTACGGTACGGCAGAGACTGGCCGGTTCCCTGAGCGTCTGCCTCCCATCAACATCAAAGCCGATGTGGACCGTGCGGGCGAATTTCGCTCCATCCGCGACATCAATCTGGAAATCCGACGGCTCAACCTTTCTGCGTATGCGCCCCTGCGCTACGTGCTGCCGCACAAGCAAGAAGCCTATGACCAGAAGTACAGCACCCAAATTCGTGGCGGAGAGAGCTTCTTCCGTCAAGCAGATCGTGAAGAAAGCCTGATTCACCTTCTGCGTGTCAACGTGCTCAAACGCATGGAAAGTGCTGTGTCTTCGTTTGCCTTGACTGTGCAGCGACAGCTGCGCGATGTGGAAAGCATGCTGGCGCGCATTGAAGCTCATCAGGAAGAAATTGAAGAGCTCGACATCGCCGATGTGGACATTGACGACCCCGCCTTTGAATCCCTCTTGGTCGGTCGCAAAGTCAAGGTTCTGCTGACTGATGTAGACCTGCTGCGCTGGCAGCAAGACTTGATTGAAGATCGCAACCGCCTGGCCACCTTGTACGCCGCAGCAGAGCAAGTCAGCGCCGCCCGCGATGACAAGCTGCAAAAATTGCGTGAACTGATCGCGCAAAAGTGCCAGCAGCCGATCAACCCCGGCAACCGCAAAGTGATCGTATTCACTGCCTTTGCCGATACGGCCAACTATCTGTATCAACACCTTGCTACCTGGGCCAAGTCAGAGCTGGGTATCGAATCGGCATTGGTGACAGGCGCAGGACGCAACCAAACCACATTGCCAGAACTGCGCCGTGACCTGAGCAGTATCTTGACTGCATTTTCCCCACGCTCCAAAGAGCGGCCAGAGGCGCTGGTGCATGAAGGCGAGTTGGACTTACTCATTGCCACCGACTGCATCAGCGAAGGCCAAAACCTGCAAGACTGTGACTGGCTGATCAACTACGACATTCACTGGAACCCGGTGCGAATCATCCAGCGGTTTGGGCGGATTGACCGTATTGGCTCCACCAACAGCAGCATTCAGCTGGTGAACTTCTGGCCCAACATGGAGTTGGAGGAATACATCAACCTGGAGCAACGGGTCAGCGGCCGCATGGTGCTGCTGGATATTTCCGCCACAGGCGAAGAAAACATCATTGAAGAGCAATCCGGCAACCAGATGAATGATCTGGAATACCGCCGCAACCAACTGCTCAAGCTGCAAGAAACCGTCATTGACCTGGAAGACCTCTCCAGCGGCGTCGCCATCACCGACCTGACGCTGACCGACTTCCGAATCAACCTGGCCGAATACACACGCGAACACCCTGACAAGTTGGAAGGCATGCCCTTGGGCTGCTTTGCCGTCACCACCAGCATTGATGCCGATATTCCACCGGGCATTCTGTTTTGCCTGCGTGCCGAAGGCGCTGCTGCGCAAAAAATGGTGGATGCCAGCTACCCCTTGGCCCCTCACTATCTGGTACATGTGGGCGATGATGGTGCGGTGCTGCTGCCTTACACCCAAGCTAAACGCTTTTTAGACCGACTCAAACGCTTGAGCGTCGGTCGTGACCTGCCCGATGCCACAGCCTGCGCACGCTTTGACCACGCCACCCGCCATGGCCAAGACATGCAGCATGCACAAAAGCTGCTTGCTGCTGCCGTGGGATCGATTGTGGGCAAATCCGAAGAGCGAGCCGTGGCCAGCCTGTTCTCACCGGGCGGCACCCACGCCATGCGGGGGGAATTCGCAGGGGCTAATGACTTTGAAGTGGTTGCCTACCTGATCGTCTTACCCAATGAACATGAGACTCAGGAAGCTCAAGCCGCATGAGTACGCATAGTCTGCATGCCCAGCAATTACTGACGGCACTTGCTGTTCCTACAACTGCTTTGGTGCAAAAGCGCATTCCCAAAAAAATGCTGGCCGAAAGCGGGGCGGCCACTGTCGCTGACCGCAAGCTGGTGCAAGACCACATTGAAGAACTCACCTGGTATGCCGCGCTCAAGCCCGGCAATGTCGGCGTCGCGGCATATGAAGACGAACAGCGCAGCTACCTGGAAGTAGCCGTAGTCGTTGCCCAAATTCGCTCTAATCAAGCTCCCCACGCTGCAGCTACTGCCCAGCAGTCAGCGCGTCCTGTCACCATTAGCACCAGTATCAAACGCGTAGCCGAGCTGGTTCACCGCGCCATCCCTTACCCCACCTTGCTCGTGCTGGATAGCGGCGGGCAATTGCTTGTTTCCATTGCACATATTCGCAAGGCACAGCGCGAATTGGATAAGACCGTGCTGGACGATGCTCCCACCATCACTGCCCTTGGGGTAGGTACTTCGGCAGAGGCATTTTTACAAGCCATGGCATTGGGTAAGCAGCCCACCCAACACCTGCAAGCCCTGTACCAAGGCTGGTTTGACACGTTGACAGCTTGGCAGGCTATGGAGTTGACAGGGCAATTCATCCCCAGTCATAGCCCACAGCATGCCGCGCAGCGCCGAGCAGCACTGCACGCCTGCAGAGAACTGGACACACGCATTGCCGCAGCACGCGCCGCTGCAGTCAAAGAAAAACAGCTGGCCAGGCAAGTGGCCGCCAATTTAGAAATCAAAGCCCTGTTGGCCCAGCGCCAGCAAGCAGCTCAAAACCTTTGAGGGAAAAATGAAAGCGACCGAAGCCAATTTGCTCAAGTTCTTGCGCAAGTCCCCGCAATTTGTCATTCCTATCTATCAGCGCAACTACTCCTGGACAGAAGCGCAATGCCGCCAGTTGTGGGCGGACCTGATGCGGGCTGGACGTGATGACAAAGTCAATGCGCATTTCATTGGCTCCATCGTTTACGTAGAACGCGGCTTGTCTACCGTCACGACCGAAGAGGCTTTGCTGGTGATCGATGGCCAACAGCGCTTGACCACCAGCACCTTGTTGATTGCAGCGCTTGCCGAGCACTTCAAAACCCATAATGTGGCTGAGTTGCTGGATGCTTTTTCCTTCAAAAAGCTACGCAACTACTACCTGCTAAACCCTGATGAGGATGGCGACCGCCACTACAAGCTCATCCTGTCGGAAACAGACAAAGAGACCTTGCTGGCCCTGCTGCAGGACACTCCCATGCCCGCGCAGGCCAGCACACGCATCACCGAAAACTACGCGCTATTCCAAAGCCTGATTGAAGAGCACCAGCAAGAGCTGGAAGCCATCTGCCAAGGGCTGGCTAAATTGGTCATTGTGGATGTGGCCTTGGACCGCTCACAAGACAATCCCCAGTTGATCTTTGAGAGCATGAACTCCACGGGGCTGGAGCTCAGCCAGGCCGACCTCATCCGCAACTACATCTTGATGGGGCTGGAACCCAAGCTGCAGACGGAGCTTTACAACACCTACTGGCGGCCCATGGAAAAGGCATTTGGTCAGGCAGCCTATGTGGTGCACTTTGATGCTTTCATGCGCCATTACCTCACCACCAAGACGGGTGAGATTCCGAACGTGCGTGAGGTGTACCTTGCGTTCAAAGCCTTTGCCCAAAAGCAACCCGACACCGACACACGCACACGCGACCTGGTGGCCGATATTCACGCCTACGCCTTGTACTACTGCGCCATGGCCTTGGGTACCGAGACAGATACAGGCTTGAAGCAAGCCTTTCACGACCTGCGGGAATTGAAAGTGGACGTGGCCTATCCCTTCTTGTTAGACGTGTACCACGACTACAAGCAAGGCCGTTTGGGCAGCGATGAAGCTTTGCAGATCGTGCGCCTAGTGGAAAGCTACGTCTTTCGCCGCGCCATCTGCGCCATTCCCACCAACTCACTGAACAAAACCTTTGCGGGCCTGAGCCGCACTCTCAAAAAGGACCGCTACTTGGAAAGTGTGCAAGCTTCGCTGCTGCTACTGCCCTCATACCGCCGCTTTCCCAAAGACGATGAATTTCAGCGTGAAATCAAGCTGCGTGACCTCTACAACTTCCGCAGCCGCAGCTATTGGTTGCGCCGTTTGGAAAACCATGGGCGCAAAGAACGTGTGGTGGTGGAGGACTACACCATTGAGCACATCCTGCCGCAAAACGAAGACCTCTCTCCGGAATGGCAGCAAGAGCTGGGGCCTGACTGGCAACGCATTCAAGAGGAATGGCTGCACACCCTGGGCAACCTCACGCTCACCGGCTACAACGGCGAGTACAGTGACCGCCCCTTCGCTTACAAGCGCGATCAAGTCACTGACAAAGATGGCAACCCGATTGGCTTTGCCAGCAGCCCCCTCAAACTGAACCTGGGCTTGGGCGCAGTCGCGCAGTGGGATGAAGCAGCCATCAAAGCCCGTGCCGAACGTTTGGCCACTGACGCCGCCAAAGTATGGAAAGTGCCAGCGCTGGACAATAGCGTACTCGACGCTTACCGAGCCACGCCTGCTCAACCTGGGCAAACCTACAGCATGGCTGACCACCCGCACCTGGAAACGGGAGCTATGAAGCCCGTGTTTGAGGCGCTACGCAAAGCCGTGCAGGCACTCAACCCCAACGTCACCGAAGAGTTTTTAAAGCTTTACGTGGCCTACAAGGCAGAGACCAACTTTGTCGATGTAGTGCCGCAGGCCAAGCGGCTGCTGCTGGTGCTCAACATTGGGATTGCCGAGTTGGACGACCCACGTGGCTTGTGCCGCGACATCTCCAATATTGGCCGCTGGGGCAATGGTGATGTCGAAGTGGGCCTGAGCTGCCTGGACGAATTGCCCTATGTGATGGGGCTGATTCGCCAAGCATTGGACCGCCAGATGGGCGGGCTGCAAGACGATGGATACTGATCCGGTTGCGGCCAACTTACATTGCACTTGAACACAAAAAAGATAGCTGCTTGCGCAAGTAAACAATGGCTTTAAATTGAAAAATCATTCAAAAACTAATAAAGACAAGCGCTAGCAGCTATCTTTTTTACCGACTAGAACTTGCTGACTGCACATCAAGATTTGATGCAGCCAGCAAGCTCCCTCCAAGATTTGAGCGATTTCTATGACGATACAAAAAATCGAAGCCCATTCCTCCGAGGCGCAAAGCGCTAACCTGGTGGCCGACAACATTGAAAAGCTCAAAGCCCTGTTTCCCGAGCTGCTGACCGAAACCGTGGTCAACGGCCAAACCACCGCAGCCTTGAACATGGATGTGCTCAAGGCATTGGTGGGTGATGCCACCGTCACCGACAGTGATGAAAAATACGGCCTCAACTGGCATGGCAAGCGCAAGGCACGCCAGATTGCCTTGACGCCCAGCACCGGCACGCTGCGCCCCGCCAAAGACGAAAGTGTGGACTGGGACACCACCCAAAACCTGATGATTGAGGGTGACAACCTGGAAGTGCTCAAGCTGCTGCAGAAGAGCTATGCAGGCAAGGTCAAGCTGATTTATATCGACCCGCCTTACAACACGGGCAAGGACTTTGTGTATCCCGACAACTTTCAGGACAACATCAAAAATTATCTGGAGCTAACGGGGCAAACTGAGGGCGGTTCCAAAATCACCACCAACACTGAGGCCAGTGGTCGGTTTCATACCGATTGGCTGAATATGATTTATCCGCGCTTAAAACTTGCAAAAAGTCTTCTGCGAAAGGATGGAGTGATATTCATCAGCATTGATGATGGTGAAGTTAGTAATCTCAGAAAAATCTGCGATGAGATATTTGGAGAAGAAAACTTCGTTAGCACTTTGATTTGGGAAAAAAGATATAGCCCTCAGAATGCAGTGCAGTGGTTTTCTGAATCTCATGATTTCATTTTGGTCTACGCTGCGAACAAGGAACTTTGGAAGCCAAATCTGCTTGAGCGCTCTGATGAAATGAATGCTCGATATAGAAATCTAGATAATGATCCACGTGGAGATTGGAAACCTGCAGATGCGACAGAACAAGCAGGTCATGGAACTCCTGCACAGTTTTACGAATTCACGTCACCTTCTGGAAAAACGTTTTCTCCTCCAAACGGGCGTTGCTGGGTATATACAAAGCCCAGGATGGAGGAAATGCTTGCTGATAATAGAATTTGGTTCGGAGCATCCGGGGATAATGCTCCAGCTATCAAAAGGTTCCTTACGGAGGTAAAGCAAGGTGTAGCATGCCAAACAATCTGGAAATATGAAGATGTAGGCCACAATCAAGAAGGCAAAAAAGAAATAAAAGAAATTTTCCCCGAAGCTGTTCCATTTGATACGCCAAAACCTACCAGATTAATAGAGCGAATTTTAAAAGTAGGTACTACAGATGCATCGAATGATCTGGTTCTCGATTTTTTTGGAGGAAGTGGAACTACAGCACAAGCTGTTTACTCCGTCAACAAAATGGACAATGGGAAAAGAAAGTTCATTCTTGTTCAGCTTCCTGAAGAAACAGCAGACAATAATTATTCAAATATTGCGGAAGTAACCAAAGAGCGACTACGACGATCCGGAAAAATCGTAAAGGGAAGCGATCCACTTTTTACGGGTGATATAGGCTTTAGGTGCTTTAAGCTAGATACCTCGAACATTCGTGCATGGAAACCCAACGTCAACGATTTAAAAACATCGCTGTTTGACAACCTGGAGCACATTGAGCCCGAACGTAGCAATGACGATGTGCTGTACGAAGTACTGCTCAAGCTGGGGTTGGATCTGTGCGTCCCCATGGAAGCTCAGCAAATTGCGGGCAAAACCGTGCACAGCATTGGCGGTGGCGCGCTCATGACCTGCTTGGATGCACACATTGGCGTAGCAGATGCCGAAGGCTTGGCCCTGGGTATGGCCCAGTGGCGTGAAGCACAAGGCACGGCCACTGAGACCACCGCAGTCTTCCGCGATAGCGCGTTTGAAAACGATGTGGCCAAGAGCAATCTGGCCGCCATCTTGGAGCAGCACGGTATCAAGCACGTGCGGAGCCTGTGATGAGCGATTTCTTGATCTACCAAGCAGAAGACGGTAAAACGCAGCTTTCCGTGCTTCTAGATAACGAAGATTTGTGGCTCAGCCAAAAGCAGCTGACAGAGCTGTTTGGCAAGGCCAAAGGCACGATCAGTGAGCACATCAAGCACATCTTTGAAGATGGCGAGTTGCACGAGGCTTCAGTTGTTCGGTTTTACCGAACAACTGCCACCGATGGCAAAAGCTACGAGGTAGCGCACTACAACCTGGAGATGGTGCTGGCCCTGGGCTTTCGGGTGCGCAGCCAGGCTGGTGTGCGCTTTCGGCAGTGGGCCAATGCCCAGTTGAAGGAGTTCATCATCAAGGGCTTTGTGCTGGATGACGAGCGCCTGAAAAACCCCGGTAAGGGTCGTGATTACTTTGATGAGCTGACGCAGCGGCTGCAGGACATCCGCACGAGCGAGCGCCGCTTCTATCAAAAGATTACGGACATCTATGCCACCAGCGTGGATTACAACCCGCAAGCGGCTATCACCCAAGAGTTTTTTGCCACGGTGCAAAACAAGGTGCACTACGCCATCCACGGCCATACGGCGGCAGAGCTGATCAAGCAACGCGCGGACAGCAGCCAGCCCAACATGGGGCTGACCAACTGGAACGGTGCGCGCATTCGCAAAAGCGATGTAAGCGTGGCCAAAAACTATCTGACGGAAGAAGAGCTCCGGGCTTTGAACAACTTGGCTGAACAATATTTGGTGTTTGCCGAAGGGCAGGCAGCGCGACGCATTGCCATGACGATGCAAGACTGGGTGACCAAGCTGGAAGGCTTTTTGACACTGAATGACCGGGAAATTCTGCGTGGAGCCGGGCGTATTTCTGCCGACTTGGCCAAGAACCATGCAGAGCAAGAGTTCACCAAATTCCGTACGTTAGAGAATGCATCGCTGGAGTCTGACTTTGACAAGATGGTGAAGTCCTTGCCTGCACCACGAAAGGGTAAGCAATGAAGCTGCATTTTGAGTCCGACCTTTCTTACCAAAAAGCAGCGATGGATGCTGTGTGCGATCTGTTCCGTGGGCAGGAGGTGTTTCACTCAGTGTTTTCGGTGGCTGCGCCTGTGGCCACGGACGACCAGCAGTACAGCTTTGAAGGAAAGCAGTTTTCTGACAGTGGTGGCGTGGGCAATGCCTTGAAGCTGCTGCCGGACGTTGAAATTTCTGACAACCTGCAAAAGGTGCAGCTGCGCAATGGTGTGCCGCCCTCTGACAAGCTCAAGCCCAAGCAAGCGCTGGACTTCACCGTTGAGATGGAAACCGGCACGGGCAAGACCTATGTGTACCTGCGCACGGTGTTTGAGCTGAATGAGCGTTACGGCTTTACCAAGTTTGTAGTGGTGGTGCCATCAGTGGCCATCAAGGAAGGGGTCAACAAAACCCTGCAGATCACCCGCGAGCACTTTGAGGGCTTGTACCCTGGTGCCAAGGGTTATGAGTTTTTTCAGTACAACTCTGATCGCTTGGGTGAGGTGCGCAACTTTGCGACTAGCCCCAATATTCAGATCATGGTCATCACTGTGGGTGCCATCAACAAATTTGGGGATGAAGCAGCCGCTGCCGCAGAAGAGTCTGATGAAGCCAAGCGCCGTGAAAAGTCCAAGAACAAGATGTACCGGGCCAGCGAGAAAACGGGTGGTGAACGCCCGATTGACCTGATTCGCAACACGCGTCCCATCTTGATCGTGGATGAGCCACAAAGCGTGGATGGCGGCATGGACGGCAAGGGCAAAAAAGCCTTGGCACACATGGACCCGTTGTGCACGCTGCGTTATTCAGCCACCCATGTGGACAAGCACAACATGGTGTACCGGCTGGATGCGGTGGATGCGTATGAGCAAAAGCTGGTGAAGCAAATTGAGGTGGCCGCAGCCACTGTGCAAGGCGGCGGCAACAAGCCTTTTGTGAAGCTGCTGGCCGTGGCCAACAAAAAAGGCGTCATCACTGCAAGCATTGAAGTGGACCGGGAGAACGCCGCAGGCGCTGTGCGGCGCGAAACGATCACGGTGCAAGATGGTTTCGACCTGGAGCAAGAGACAGGCCGCCCGCTGTACGCTAATGTGCGGATTGGCGAAATTCGCGCAGCCAAGGCGGACCAGTTCATTGAACTGAAAGTGCCCGGCGGCGAAGAGTTCTTGCGTGTGGGCGAGGCGTGGGGCGATGTAGACCCCAAGGCCGTACAGCGCGCCATGATTGCCCGAACAATCAAAGAGCACCTGGACAAAGAGAAGCGCCTGCGCCCCTTGGGCGTGAAGGTACTGAGCCTGTTCTTTATCGATGAAGTGGCCAAGTACCGCCAGTACGATGAGCAGGGGAATGCCGTCAAAGGCGAGTACGCCTTGATGTTTGAGGAAGAGTACAAGCGCCTGGCCAAACACCCGGACTACCAAAGTCTGTTTACAGAAGTGGATCTGTTGGCGGCAGCCAGCGAGGTGCACAACGGCTACTTCTCCATCGACAAGAAAAAAATTGGCGGCAAAACGGTGGAAGTGGTGAAGGACACCAGCGGCAGCACCGCCGCGGATGACGACACCTACAGCCTGATCATGCGTGACAAGGAAAAGCTACTGAGCTTTTCTTCGCCACTGAAATTCATCTTCTCGCACTCGGCACTGAAGGAAGGCTGGGACAACCCGAACGTCTTTCAAATCTGCAATTTCTCCACCCGCGATACGGAGCGCTGGCGCCGTCAAACCATTGGCCGTGGCCTGCGCCTGTGCGTGAACCAAAAGGGCGAGCGCTTACTTGGCTTCATGGTCAACACCTTGACGGTGATTGCGACTGAGAGCTACGAACAGTTTGCCGAAAACCTACAGCGCGATATTGAAAAAGACACGGGCATTCAGTTTGGGATTGTCAAAGACCACGAGTTTGCTGGGATTGGAGTAGGCCAGACCAACGGCGATGTGACGCCCTTAGGGTTTGATGCATCCAAGGCGCTGTGGGCACATTTGAAGTCACAAGGCTACATCGACAGCAAAGGCAAGGTGCAGGACACACTGCGTACCGCCCTAAAGGAGGTGACCTTGGTGCTGCCCGAGCAGTTCTCTGCGCAAAAAGAGCAAATTGCGGCAGTGCTGAAAAAAATCACCGGTAAGCTGGAAATCAAAGATGCGGATGAGCGCGAGACTGTGCCCGTGCGCAAGTCGGTTCTTGTGAGCCCAGAGTTCAAGGCGCTGTGGGATCGCATCAAGCACAAGACAACCTACCGTGTGCAGTTTGACAATGCCCAGTTGATCAAAAAATGCATTGATGCTTTGAATGTCATGCCCCCTGTGGCCAAGACGCGTCTGCTTTGGAAAAAGGCAGAAATGTCGATCACCAAAGCTGGGGTAGATGCCTCCGAGTTGGCCGTTTCCAGCCCTGTAGCGATTGATGAAAACGACATCGAGTTGCCTGATGTACTGACCGAGTTGCAGGATCGTACCCAGCTGACACGTAAAACGATTGCGCACATCCTCACTGAAAGCACCCGGCTGCAAGATTTCAAGCGCAACCCACAGCAATTCATTGAAATGACCGCTGATGCTATCAACCGCTGCAAACGTTTGGCCTTGGTGGATGGCATCAAGTACCAGCGACTGGGCGACGACAATTACTACGCCCAGGAGTTGTTTGAAACCGAAGAATTGACGGGTTACCTGAAGAACTTGGTGCAGGACACGCAGAAGTCTGTGTACCAGCACGTGGTCTACGACTCTGCCGTTGAACGTGACTTTGCTGATGCCTTAGAGAAAAATGAGGCTGTGAGGGTCTACGCGAAACTGCCAGGCTGGTTCAAGGTGCCCACGCCCTTAGGAACTTACAACCCTGACTGGGCCGTGCTGATCGAACGAGATGGCCAAGAGCGCTTGTACTTCGTTGTTGAGACGAAAAGCAGCCTGTTTGAAGAAGATCTGCGTGACCGCGAGGGCGGTAAGATCAAGTGCGGGGCTGCGCATTTTGCAGCCTTGGCGGTGGGTGAAAACCCGGCAATTTACGGAAAATTCAAAGATGTTAATGGCTTGATGGAGAAAGTGCTAGAGCATTAATCCATTAATAATTTTCTTCGCTGATCCAAGAAAAATTAAACAATCCCGAACTGAGAGAAGTCAGTTCGGGATTGTTTTACTTGGTTGAATCGTTAAAACGACCGGAGCCTCTTCTAACCTAGAAAGATAGGCGTTACCTTGTGATGAATTTTCGCTGTTTAAATTAAAAAAAGAATGACAAAAAAGCGATACGACCCGGAGAGTCGTATCGCTTTTATATCGTCTAAGAGAATCTCTGGTTTATTGAGACAGACCCATTGTCAGATAGTTGCCCCAACGCGATTCTTTGTCGCTGCTCTTGGAAGTGGCAACCGAAATATACGCATAGGTTGTCTTGCCATTGAGTGTGATTTTGTAGGCCTTTGCATGTACAAGGGCGTTCTCCCCAGTGTCTTCCATGCCAGCCGTTGTCAATGCCTTCGAGAAGCCGAAGTCAGGTGAGTCGGGAGCTTGTCCAGTCTGTGTGAAGATGACGGAGTCGTCAGGTCGGAACTCGACAGTACCCGTGTTGATGCAATCTTCATAGTCATTGAAGATTTTCCCGTGCAACTCCTTGGTGTCGGTCACTGGCGTCCAGTCTTCAGAAATGTACGCATAGAAGCCTCGCTGCTGAGCACCCATTGCACCGGCTTCACCCTTGCAATACTGCGCGATACGGTTGCCCATCAGACTCGCCACTTTCACCAGCGGCAGGCCAACTTGGGCCACATTGCCCGAGCTATCAATGCTTGCTTTCACGGTCAAAAGCTCGCGGACAGGATCGGGAATCGACAACACATAGTCGCCGCCGAGCAGCTTGGCGGCGCCTGCACGGAAAGCAGTCATGTTCGGGAAAGTGAACGCGGTTCCCGCAAATGCTTCTTCGGTCAGTGGCTTGCCGTTCGATGCATTGTCAGCAGCTTGGGTTTGCGTCAGACCTGCAGAAGTCAGCGCAGAGCCATAGCTCTCCAGCAGATCATCACCAGCGTCACCCTTCTGAGCGTTGAACGCGCTCGTCAGCGGGTTGAAGTTTGAGGGCAATGCAGGCTTTCCAGGTAGACTAGCCAAGGTTCCCTTCAACTTGTCCTGCGCATTGTCCAAAGCCGTTGCAGAAATCTTGCCGCTTAGATCGCCATTGGTGACGGTATCAAACCAGGCATTGGGTTTGCTGTTGCTCAGAATCCCGACGATCAGATCGGTCAAAGGTGTGATGTTGGCAATGCCTGCACCTGCGACAACCGAGTGCAGGGCAGTGGGCAGGGCTTGACCATTGGCCTGACCGCCATCTACACGGATTGCGCAAGGATAGTCGCTGCTCTTGAGAGAGACTTTCCAGGTGCCGTCAGCGCCCGTGGTAGCTGTAGCCGTAGCGCCGGAGGCGCATTTCAGGGAAACGGTGCCGCCTACGATGGGGGCGCCGATTGCGGCCACACCGCTGGTTGTTGTAGTGCTGGGGGCGGGTGTCTCTGTGTTGCCGCCACTGCCAGAGTTTCCAGCATTGCTGCTGTTTCCACCGCCGCCGCCTCCGCAGGCTGCAAGTACGGCTGCCATGATGGCGCTCACTGCGATTTGAGCAATTCCCTTATTCGTAATCTTCCTCATTTATTCCCTCTCCAGTGGTTTATTGAATGTGAATGCCCGCTTGCAGGTGGGCAGTACTTTTGATGCTCAGATGGATATGCTTTTAGGTTGTCTCCGATCCGGAAATTTGAGTTTACGTTAAGAATCTATTTGTTACATTTATGTTTTTTTCAGCTAAACCATGCGGTTAGTTGGATTGGTTGCGCTGCCGGATATGCACCTGGGCACGGTCTGCAAAGTGCTTGAACTGAATCACCTGCCCATGTGCTTCTTGATTAGCAAAGTAGCCATCCAGCGCAGCGAAGAACTCCGAAGGCTTGAGTTGCAGAGCGATGATGATGATTTCCATATTGGCAAGGGTGATGTTTCTCTCACCCCGTTCCACACCGCCCATATAGCTGCGGTCTAGGCTGCAGTAATACGCAAAGCTCTCTTGCGAGAATCCTTGCGCTTTCCGAAACTCCCGAACCATCTGGCCAAAGGCCACTAGCACGGACAATCTCGCATCATTGGTGGAGGAGTGCTGTTCAATGGGGCGCAATGGTTGCTGCAAGCCCAGCGAATAGCCACAGACGCTAGGCCCACTGTTTTTGAAAACACGGGGCTTGCATTCACGGCTGCAAAGCTCACGGATAGCCAGATCACGGCCTTTGCGAATACGGGCTATGCGTACCATTGCCGTTGCTGGCACGGTGCAGCCCTGTTGGTGTTGCCGCCTCTGTTGCTGTAGCAGCCGGAGGCTTGGTTTCCTCTGGATAAAACTCTTCCACGATGTCTACAGCTTCATCAGGCGTATCTTCAAAGCTGCCATTGGCATAGCCCAGGCGTGCAGCTTCATCCAAAGCCATCTGATCAAACCCTGCGGCTTGACGCTGTGCAGTAATCTTTTTAGCTTGGGCAATCGCGGTATTCAAAGATATGCCACTGCGCACAATCAGATCGGCGTAGTAGATAGCTGAGCGATGGGATTGTGTGGTGGACTTACCTCGCAGCTTGAGCTCCAGTGGCATGGAGGCCAGATGACCGCCAGACACCGCAGCGAAGTACTGCAGCCTGGCTGCCAAGGTTCGGATGCTATTGAACCCCGTTGTCCTGAACACAAAGCTGCCCAGTTCATCGCTGTCACCGATGAGCAGATTCAAGCGTCCATAGGGCTTGCAACCGTCTTTGCCGAAAGCGCAGACATCAGGCCCAGGGCATGACATGGACTCCAGCCCCTTGCTGCTCACACGTTTGCAGCTCTCGCCATCACCAACACAGACGGGCCTGGCCGTCGTGCGATCAAACAAGGTGTAGTTGGCCCGCAGATTCAGATCGGGATCGTTGAACAGCACTCGCACCGGAATGCTGCGCAGCTTGCGCCGTGCAGGTGCCGAAGATGATGCTAATGATGAAACCGAAGAAGGCTCCACGGCCTGATCTGCATTGGACTCCGTTGCCGTACACGCACTGACGCCCATCTTCTCCTTAAGCGAACGCTTGCCAGTACGCACAGGCCGAGCCGTTGTACCGGTTTGGATTGCCTGCGCTGTATTAGCGGCATTACGGTTGTCTTCATCTCCATCAGGTGCGGGAGGCTGCGAGCCTTCCTTTATGCCGCTTTGCGCCTTGTCTGCAGCCAGGCGCAGTGCTTCATCCAACGGATGCAAGATCCACTGCCCACGCGACTGCAGCTGCGTAGTGATGGTGAATTCATCATCCTTCTCGGGAAGGCGTTTGCCATTGCGCTCCACCAGCTTACCGATGGCAATGCGGCCAATCACCGGAGGCGTAATCATCAAACCTTTGATCATGAGGATCTCCAAAAAAGGGCCCTCCAGGGCAAAGCCAAGGAGGGCAAGGGGAGGGGAAAACAATGCTTCGTCCCAAGCCGTTTCATTGCTCGGGTTCGTAAACACAGAAGCGCCGGGAGCCCGGTTTAGGACTCATAAAGCGCTGAGCCAGTGTGGGATGTGCTTGGACAAACTCGCTGGTGTTGAAGGTCTGTCCGTCCTTACTGCGCTTCCAGGTCACGGAGCCACCTGAGGCAAACAATGCCTTGCTGGCTTCACCCATGTGCATCTGAATACGCTGGCGTAAACGGGCTTCAAGCTTTTGGACGGCATCGAGATCGGTGCGCGCCCGCAGCAGTTCCTCAAACGTGGTGTTGAGTGCTTCATCGTCGCTGAGATCGACTTGATCACCTGCGCCAGATGGGAACAGGCAACGCAAAGCGGTATCGCTGCTGTCTGAGCCATCTCCGGCCGGTGCAACACCTTGCTGAACCATGTCCCAGAATCGCGTCTCCAAAGTGATCAGGCGGGCGATCAATACCTCATCTCGTTCGATTCTGAAGATTCGCAGCTCTTGCCCGCCGATCAGCACTGCCACATCGGCGGCACGATGGCCTGTCACGGCCAATTGATGCATCACCTGTAGTTGCACATACTCGGGAACGCCATCACGCCACAGACGAGCACCATGGATCCCCGCTGTCTTGCATTCCAAAATCTGAACCTCTGATGAACCCACGACTTCGCGGTCCACATTGGCCAGCATCCAAGGATGTTCAGAGTGCTGCAATACTGCATTCACACGGCGTACCTTGTTGCCCGTGCGCTTGGTGTAGTGCGCTGCCACAATCGGCTCCAGCATCGTTCCCCAGAACATTGGACTGGTGTCATCGTTGGGATCAATGGTCGGCAAGAGATTGCCCTTGCCGGTCTTTTGCATCCACAGTTCCAGTTGAGACTGATAGGGATTGAGGCCAATGGCCGCCGCAGCATCCGAGCTACCAATACCGGTACGGCGAATCTCCAGCCAGTCCTCTCGCTCCATGGCTTTGGTAGAGACCAGGCGCAAAGCCGCACCCTTGCGAGGCGTGCGTGCACCCGCAGCGCCATCCAGATTTCCATTCTTGAGAACATGCACAGACATCAAACTCTCCTGGCCCGCAAACTACGGGCATAAAAAAACCACCTCAAAAGGTGGCTTGGGTTGGAGGAAAACAGAGCAGAAAAAAGAGAAGAAAGCAGAGGGGATCAGGCCGGTGTGAAGCGTCCAAAGGCGACCCACAAGCTCTGGGTTCAGCTATTGCCATTCTGATAGCCCATCAGGCCACCAGCTGCAACGCATGATCGAGAGCACGCTGCTTGATCACTGCACCCTGACCAAACCAAGCACTGTCCAGACGGTTGTCCTGGCTACGCGCTTGCTTCTCATGGTCCACAAACTCCGTGACGGCACACAGCAGGCCCCAAGCCGTATCCTTGGCGGCCTGCATCTCAGCGCCACGGCCATGACCCTCGTAGAGCATCTGCACTTTCTTCAGCGCACGCTCGTTGGTAAGGCCCACTGAAGGATCGGAATGCTGATCCGTATTGCAGATCACCTTGAGGAAATAATTCATCGCCTCATGGGTCTTGATCTTGCGCTCGGCCAGTGTCTTCATGCGGTACATAAAGCTATCCCACTGGCCCACCGCCACACCCAACTGGCGCTTGACAGCCTGGGCATCAAACGAGGTGCTGTGAGGGACTTTGACGGCACCGACACCATCACGCAGTGCAATGGTTAGCGTGTTATTACAGACCACGCGCACGGTCGTTGGCATTACCACCGTAGCCAGTGTTCCATCGCAAGACGTTGCCAGTAGCAAATAGCCGTTGACCACATCCTTGCCCTTGAGGGCTGCTGACTTGCCGGTGCGGGCCAAAGCCCAGAACTTGCGACCGGCTTTGAGCACACCCGCAGTTTCTAACTCGTACCCAGCCACCTCAGTCAAGTCACGATAAAACTCCAACACCTCACGAGGTTGCACCACCTGGTAGCGGCTACCAACCACGGACAGCGGAGTTTGCGTATCGCTGCGGTACAGCACCTTTTGCTCTGCGAACTCCTTGGGCTCGGCATACAGGTCAGACAGCCCAGAAAGACCCGAATCGCCATCGGTGGCGAGATAACGCACAGGCGTTTCCTGAATACGCCAATCCATGCCCGCGGCCTGCGCCCAGACATCGATGCTTTGCTTGACGGGCAGGGCGTGGCCCAGTTCATGCCAAGGTGTTTGGCCGGTATAGGCCATGGTTTCTACGAGATGTGCCATGTGGAGTACTCCTTTGAAATGGAAGCGAACGAAGCGGTTTGACTGGGTTGGTTAGGTGCTTGCAGAAAACGTGTGGCCACATGCTTTACAGACAAGGTTGTCGAGCATGTGTTGATCAATCTTTTGGCCTACAGCTGAGCCGATCTCGCAACCAATGGCGCTGCCCGCAATACCGCCCAACAAGGCCCCTGCAACGCCCCCAGCCGTTGAACCAGCAGGCCCCACCAGCGCACCAGCAGCTATTCCAATCTGCGCTCCGCGCAAAGTACCTACAAAGCCGCCTGTGGCTCCTGCGGCAGTTCCTATAGCTCCAAAGGCCCTCTTGGCCCAATTGCGTTGAGAAATTTTTGTGCTTGAGCACATCGGACAAACCGATTGGGATTTCATAAACATCCTCAGTTGATGGTTCGGAAGGCGGAAGATCCGGTGGGCATCGCACCTTCAGTTTCGAGATGAGCTCTTGGGTTGTGCTCGCTGAGGTGATATGTGATTGAAATATCTTGGAATCTTAATTTTTCGAAGGCTTCAAGTGAGCTTTAGGGAGGCCACGTGACCTGTTTGATTTAGGCCACAACACCTGCGCATCGAATCTGTTCCAAGAGAAAGAAGCTGCAACTTGCAAACCGTGCGAATGTGTTCCTTCGCATGTGAATGCCCCTCGAGGGGAACTAAAAAAGTGCTCCATTCGCATTTTTTTCCGTTGCTTTATTTATCGTCCACCTTCGTGCCCGTGGCTTCGTGAAAGATTGATAAAAGCAAAACAAATCAATGGTTTAGCAATTTATTTTTTGCTATCTGATGTTTGTTGAAAAGTCAATATGGCTGCTTGAGTCTGGTGAGACCAGCTAAGGAGAGGGGTGTTCCCAAGGCTGATGAGCCGATGCAATGCGTCTTGTGTAAACAAAACGTGGGAAGTCAAACATGAATGCTGCAACGCAGGGTGGATCTGAGGATCTCGGAGAGATGGAGGCTACTTGGAGGCTTCAGGCAGTAGTGATCCGGCTGCCTGAGCTGTTAAGAACGCTTGGTATATCGCGCTCTACCGTGTATTTAAAAATTAACCCCGGCTCTAAATACTACGACAGGAAATTTCCTAAGCCAATCAAGCTGGGTAATAAAGCTGTGGGATGGCTTTTGCATGATGTCGTTAGCTATGTAAATGAACTTAAAAAGGGGTATTAAATATACGCCAATGAATTCACTTGAAAATATATAAATACATAGGTCCTATCGGTAATATCTAATTATTTTTGTATGTTGAATAATTAGTAAAAGAGATACGTATAAATAGATTATATATTTTCTTTGAAATAACTTAATAATTTTATCATGAGAATTAAAGATTCATTTGTTGAGCTTCAGCACTTAATTGGTGTTGATGTTGATAAATCTAGTTTCTACATTAATGGGTTGGAAAGAAAAATGTATGCGGAAAGGCTTATGTTCTATGAGATAGCAGTGAAGGTCGCTGCACTTTCTGATCGAATGCCATTTTTCAAATACACAAAGAATAGCCAAAGTAGAAGCTTTGCAAGAGCTTCAGAGTTAGGTGCAAAGATTCTGGCTGCATTGGATTATGCTGAGTGTAATCGTTTGTTTGAATGGGATAGTGAGTTTTATGAGCATGTAATGCTTCCGCCTCAATTGAAGCTAGTGTATCAAGCATGCTATGCCGCAAAAATACCAGGTGGAAGTCTGGTTGAAGGAGTCGGGTTTGTGAAATACATAAAGTATTCACATAGGAAATATTTTAATTCAAAAGAGGAAGTGCAGGATGATGCAATTAACTGCTTAAATGAATTTTCGGAAAATTTGAAAAAATCTCTCAGAAAATATTCCTTTAGGGAAAAGATTAAAAGCTTCGAAAGAAATTCAAGGGAACGTTATTTCCAATTGATGAATGTAGCATCTCAAGGGTGGGAGAAAAATTGCAAAAATATCTTGATAAGGATTGATTGGGGTTTTAAAAAAGAAAATATATTGATGCCTGTGAGGTTTAAGAATGAAAAAGAAATGTCTGATGTTTTTAATGAAGTTGATTGCTTGAGAAAGAGGATGCTGAAAAGCATTAAGAGGTTTTTTGGTGTTGATTTAACGTTTTATGCGTGGAAAATAGAGTGTGGAGATATAAAAGGTCTGCATATTCATTGGTTGGTAGCGGTTAATGGTTCAAAGAGAATGCATGCGGGTTATGCTGGAAAAGAAATAGTAGATGAATGGAATAAATATATTTGCGATAAAAACAGTTATGCATTTAACGTTAATTATTTAAAAGGCGGATATCGATCTGGGTTGAGGTTAATTGATTACAGGGATGAGGAGTTGCCGGAAATATTGGATAGGTACGTTGGCTATTTAACCAAGCTGGATTTTTTGATGAAGTTACGTGTCCCAGGAAATATGAGGACATTTGGATGTTCAAAATTGAAAAATCAGACAAATGAAAAACGCGGCCCCAAAAGAAGCGGTATTTCAACACTGAAGGAGAAAATAAAATGAATGAATATTTTAATAAAGCTGTTTACCCAATAGACGCTCTACCGTGTGCATTGAGGGATTTTGCAGATTCTGTTGTTGCTTCGACTCAGTCTACCTATGACATGGTTGTGCCTGTGATGCTAGCGACAATGTCAGCAGCAGTTCAAGGCGTTGTAGATGTGAGAACTCCTTATGGTACGAAATTGCCAACGAGTCTCTTTGTTTCTGTTATAGCCAAGTCAGGTGATAGGAAATCGAGTGTTCTGAACAGGATGACGCTTGGCTTTGAAGAATTCGAAAAGGGCAATTTGAAAGAGATCTCGCTGCCTGGCTGGCCTGCCCAAGAGGCTCTGGGTGGGCATCAATTTTTAATAGAAGAGGCCACAGAAAAGGGAGTGATAGACATTTTTAAAGAAGGTGCTAAATCGGTTTTTTACTCTCTCGATGAAGGTGCATTGCTCTTTAAAAATTTAGATATCCCAAATCTATGTAAGCGCTTTAATGGCGATACTATTCGCAATGTAAGTCGAACGAATGGAGTGGTTTTTCTGCACGATAGACGTACAGCATTATGCATGCTAACTCAAGATGTCACATTCGAACGATTTATGAAGAAAAAGGGTGAATTACTGGTCGAGTCTGGACTAATGCCACGAATGCTCATTTCTCAAGCATCTATTCAAAATGGTCCAATTGGTGGTTTTCCAGGATTTAAATTCCATAAAAATTCTGATGACCATAAATTCCATCAACGGATACGAGAATTGATGGTTGTTTATGCAAAATCATTGAGGATCGTAAACTATAATCGACAAGAAATTTATTTAGATGACGAGGCCGCAAATCTATGGGGACATTACAGCAACAATGTAGACATTTTACTAATGAAATATCCTGAGTGGAATGATATACGTGCATTCATGCGTCGTAGTTCTGAGCAGGTGATTCGTGTTGCTGGTGTACTTCAATACTTTATTGATGCTGGAGAGAAAATTCAAGTGTGGGCTGTTCGAGCTGCTATCTCAATCGTGCAGTGGCATATGTTGGAAGCTAAAAGAATTTTTGGAGAAGAATCTTTAGAATTGACTTCTTTCAGACTGGCAAAAAAAATGTATGAATATATGTTGAGAAGATCTCAAAAAATTGGCTCTGAATATATTGGGAAGAGTGAGGTTTTACGGTATGCGCCAAGTGAGTTGAGAAGTGCTGATGCACTGGATCTGGCTATCAACCAGTTGGCTGCATGTGGAAAAATCAGCATAGTTTCATATGGGAGAAAAACATATCTCAAATTAAATGAAATAAATCATTTTTTAAGTTTGCAAAATGGTGTGCTTGCTAATTGGTGATTTCGGTTTCCAAATTGTTATTGAGGGCGCTTCTAAATTGTTTGTCATTACACCATTTTTTTAGATATTTTGGAAGATCGTCAGTCACTAGTTTTTCGCCAAACTCTAAGGTAGGCCCACCCTTCACTACGGGGCTGCCTAATATATCCTGATAGTCTCTTAAAACTTGATCGAAAATTTTTCTATGTTTCTTAAAAAAATCATCGATACTTGTATTGTTTTTATTAACATCCTGAATTTTTGAAATTGCTTTCAAGGTCTCATTCATCAATACCTCCTCTCCATAATGACGAGATGCCACCGCAGTTAATGCTCTTTTACTTCTAATTTCTTCGCTAACTGGTACCCCTTTTTTGATCTGAAGGATTCTTAGTAAGCTGTAGGAATGAAGTTGAAGTGGAAAGAATTCAGGGACGACTTGATTAATAAAATTTGAATTGATAAAGTTTTCTTTGAGAAACAATTGAAGTCTGAATTCTTCAGAAAATGGATCAGGGTAGTTTTCTTTTGATGAGATGGTGTTGTAGTAGTTTTTCTTTATTCTTAGTGCTGTAATTATTAATCCAGCATAAGGATAAAAAACTATATCTTTTATGTTTTTTGAATATTCTTCAGAAATCTGACCATTAATAAAAGGTTCCTTGAAATTTTTTAGTTCTTTTGGGTTTATGCCTATTTTTCGATAGGCCTTTTGAAGGTCGGTGGGCCTTTTTTCTTCAATTTGATGGATGCAATTGGCGCTTTGTTTCCAGATTGCTTGGAGTTTTACTTGAAGTGAACCAGGTGAGTCGTACATCGCATAGGCCATCAGTCGCAGGTCTTCTTCAAAGCGGGAATCTTGCATTGTTGGCATTTCTCAGTCTGGCTGTTGTATCAGGAGCGTTGAGGCTGTCGTCAAAAAGTCTTGTTTCAAGAGAATATACAGACTAGAAGTGGTCCCGGTTTTTTGAACAAGTAGCTAAGCGAGATCTTTCCGTAAAAATGGCCCGGAGTCAGGGGCCAATTTGGAGAGATCTATGACCATCAAATCACGACGTAAGCACAACCCGGCTTTCAAAGCCAAGGTGGCTCTGGAAGCCGTGCGCGGGGAGCGCACGGTTGCTGAGCTGGCTCAGCAATACGAGTTGCATCCCACACAAATTGCCGATTGGAAGCGGCTTTTGCTGGAGAGGGCTGCTGATGTGTTTGGTGCAGCTCCTGCGCCTGTCGCCCCCGCAGTGGACCTCAAAGAGCTGCATGCCAAGATTGGGCAGCTGACCTTGGAGAAAGATTTTTTGCACGGTGCGTTGAGCAAAGCGGGCTTACTCAACGACAAGCGATGATCGACCGCAGCCATCGCCTGTCCATCACCGCCAGGCACAACTGATGTGTATCAGCCGGGGCGCTGTTTACTACCGCCGCAGGCCGCCGTGCAGCACTCAAGTGCAGCTCATGCACCGCTTGGATACCCTGCATATGGCCCATCCTTTTGCAGGCTCTCGCATGCTCAAAGGACTGCTGCAGCGTCAGGGGCACTGCGTGGGCCGCAGACATATTCGGACACTAATGAAGCGTATGTGCATGACCCCGTTGTATTGCAAGCCCCGCACCAGCAGTCCTCACCTGCAGCACAAGATCTACCCCTATCTGCTGCGAAACAAGACCGTTACGCATGCCAATCAAGTCTGGGCCATGGACATCACCTACGTGCGCATGCACACAGGCTGGCTCTATCTGTGTGCCGTGATCGATTGGTACAGCCGTAAGGTGCTGGCCTAGCGGCTGTCCAACACCATGGATGTGGGGTTTTGCGTGCAGGCCGTGCAAGAGGCCATTGCCTGCTGGGGAACGCCGGCGATCTTCAATACGGATCAGGGCAGTCAATTCACCAGCGATGCCTTTACCACAGAGCTCAAGCGCCATGGCATCCGTATCTCAATGGACTGCAAAGGCGCTTGGCGTGACAACGTCTTTGTGGAGCGCCTATGGCGCTCCATCAAGTACGAAGAAATCTATCTCAAAGCCTATGACAGCGTGCGTACCGCACGCTGCGGGATTGGCCAATATCTGCAGTTTTACAATTCACAGCGACCCCATCAGGCGCATCGCCAGGCAACCCCTGACGAGGCATACTTTGCAGCATTGCCGTTTGCACCAATGCAGGCGGCATAACCCCGAAGATCTCGCTTAGCAATTGGGTTGAGTTGTTCAAACGACCGGAGCCACTTCTCTGTGGAATACCGGCACAAACTTGGCCTAGCCGCATAAAACTAGTCCAAATTTTTATCCGCACCTCCAACCGGGGGCTAGTGGGTCACTTCTGGGTGGAAATCAACAGGCAGTCCACTTCCTCGTTTTTGTGCCGCCTACATTGCCCAATGTTCTGCCTTGGCTCGGGGCGGGCGTGAGTTCTTAACATGCTCTAGGGAACCTCTGCATAAAGCGATTCCAAGCCTGGTAGCGCCTGGGTGAGACTAACGTTCCGGTGATTCCTCACCCAAGATGCCCGCGTTTCGCGGGCATCTTGCCTTTTCAGGCTGCCATCATCGGCTTGGATGGGCTACTCACCAGCAAGCGCCCACGGGCCATCCATAAGTTCGCCAAGGCAAACAGGGTGTGCAGTTGCTGGGTGTTTTTAGCCAAGCCTCGGTAGCGAACTTTGACGTGGCCAAACTGGCGTTTGATCACTCGGAATGGGTGTTCGACCTTGGCCCGAATCTTGGACTTCACCTTCTCAAGCTGCTCTTGCAAGGCGGGTATCGGTTGCTGTGGATCGAGCGCTTTGCGTTTGCTACGTTTCATGGCGATATGCCAACGCAGCTTGCGCTCGGGTGTCGGCACAGGCATGTCGGGACGTTTGTCAGCGCCCTGATAGCCCGCATCGCCATATCCATCGACTTCTTGCCCGTGCAGCAGGCTGTTAGCTTCGAGCACATCACCGACATTGGCGGCGGTGCCACGCACAGTGTGCACCAAGCCCGAGTCGGCATCCACGCCAATATGGGCCTTCATGCCAAAGTACCACTGGTTGCCTTTCCTGGTCTGGTGCATCTCGGGATCACGAGACTTGGTGTTGTTCTTGGTGGAGCTGGGTGCAGCGATCAACGTGGCATCGACGATGGTGCCTGTGCGCAGCAGCAGCTTCTTGCTTTCCAGCAAGTCCGTGACCGTCTTCAGAATTTGCTCAGCCAGCTTGTGCGCCTCCAGCAAATGGCGAAAGCGCAAGATCGTGCTCTCGTCGGGAGTAGGACTGCCCCATGACAGCCCCACGAAATCCCGAAACAGCGGCATGTCGTGCAGCGCCTCTTCCATGGCTGGGTCGATGAGTGTGAACCACTGCTGCATAAAGTGAATGCGCAGAAGCATCTCTACAGGAAACGGTGGCCGGCCTTTGCGCCCTTCAGGGGCATAGGGCGAAATCAAGGCCAGCAAGTCTTTCCATGGCACGACCTGCTGCATTTGCTCGAGGAATTCGCGTTTGCGTGTCTTCTTGTTGGAGAGGTTCAGGCCGAGATCAGATTGCTGCATGGGCTTGGATGCTGCCGCCCCCGGCATACATGTGCAAGCACATGCGTTGAGGACTTATGCAGAGGTTCCCTAGAGGCACAGATATTGAATTGAGGGAGTGCTAGCGATAAGGATGGGCAGGCCACAGATGAGTCAAAAAGTGCCAAATACTAGGGCAAACACTTGCATGTAACTCCTGTTCTTGGTTCAAAATTCTTCGATGCATTTTTTTTGCGTGCAAAATTGAATGCAAAAAAGAATGCAATTAACCTAAGGCTATACAAGGAAGACCTTCCATGAAGTTTCCAGCGTTTGCTTATGCGCGTCCCAGCACGCTAGAAGAAGCAATAGACCTATTGAGCCGCGACGATGAATCGCGGCCTCTTGCGGGTGGGCAGTCGTTACTGCCAGTGATGGCGCTCCGCCTCGCCGCTCCCGGCACACTTGTGGATTTGGGGGACATTGCAGCGCTGAAGTTGATTGAGCTGGATCCCAGCGGCACGACGCTGCGCATTGGAGCCATGTCCACGCACGCCAACAATTCCGTCAGTCCTTTGATCGAGGAATTTGCGCCGCTGATGACACAGGCTCTGGAGCATGTGGCGCATGAGGCAGTTCGAAACCGGGGCACGATTGGTGGTAGCGTTGTTAACGCTGACTCCAGTGCGGAAATGCCGTTCGTCACGACAGCGCTCGATGCCGTGATGGTGCTGCGTGGAGCTAATGGTGAGCGCTACGTGCCGGCTGCGGATTTCTTTCAAGGGCATTTCTCCACGGCATTGCAGCCCGGTGAATTGCTGGTTCGCGTTGATGTTCCTCTCTCGACATCGCAATGGGTGTTTGAGGAAGTGGCGCGGCGTCCCGGCGACTTTGCGTTGGTGATGGTGGCTGTGGGCCTCGAGATCTTTGATCAACGTTGCGAAGGCGCGCGGATTCTCATTGGCAGCGTGGGTGATCGTGCCGTGCGGGCCAAGGAGGCGGAGCAATTCCTAAAAGGCAAAAAGATCGATGAGCAGGTAATCGATCAAATGATTGAGCTGGCGCTTTCGGGCGTCGCAGGACGCGCAGATATCCACGCCAGTGCCGAGTCCCGTCGGCAACTTGCCCGAACCTTATTGCGCCGCGCGACGCGACGCTGTCTGAAACAGGAGCCCGCATGATTCAAGCAGAAAAAAATACAACCCTTGCCGTGAGCGCCACAGTCAATGGTCGCACGGTGCAATTCAATGTTGCTCCGCGTGTGAGTCTGGTCGACACGCTGCGCGATGAGTTGAACCTCACCGGCACAAAGATTGGTTGTGAGCATGGCGTTTGCGGCGCGTGCACTGTGTTGGTGGATGGTGTCACCGTTCGTTCCTGCCTGATGCTGGGCGTGCAGGCGCACGGTTGCGACATTCGTACCGTGGAGGGTTTTTCGGACAAGGCAAGCCTGAGCGCTTTGCAGCAGTCTTTCAAAGACCATCATGCCTTGCAGTGCGGCTTCTGCACGGCCGGCTTTTTGTCCACCGCGACTGCGCTGCTGGAGCGCAATCCCACGCCGTCGCGCGAGGAAGTGCGTGAGGCGATCTCGGGAAATATTTGCCGCTGCACGGGCTATGAAACCATCGTCGATGCCATCGTGAGTGTGAATGCATCGCAGAAGAACCTTCGCATTGAAAAGGAGCCAAGCCATGGCCAAGAGTGATGTTGCTGAACTCAAGCCGCGGCTGATGGGTGTGTCCATCTCGCGCAAAGAAGACGATGCATTTCTGACGGGGCGTGCGCAGTATCTCGCGGACATTCGACTGCCGGGCATGCTTCACGCGGCGATTTTGCGCAGTCCCCATGCGCACGCGAAGATTCTGAGCATTGATACCTCTGCCGCACGGGCATTTCCTGGCGTACACGGCGCCTGGACGGGTGACGACATCATCAAGTTGTGCACGGGTATTCCGGGTTCACAGCAGATCAACGGATTTGTCACCACGGTTCAGCCTTTGCTGGCGCACCAGATTGTTCGCTATGCAGGTGAGGCGTTGGTGATTGTGGTCGCGCAGAATCGTCGCACGGCTGAGGATGCGCTCGAGTTGATTGATGTGGAGTACGAAGAGCTCCCGGTCATCGCCAACATTGATGCCGCCATGGCTGAAGGTGCGCCGCTAGCGAACGAAGGCGTTCCTGGCAATCTCGTGTTTCGCCACAGCCATTCCAGCGACGATTTGCAGAATGTGTTTGCGCAGGCTGCAGTGACCGTCGAAGGCGAGTTTCACAACAACCGCGTCAGCGCATCTCCGATGGAGCCACGCGGATACATTGCCCGGCATGAGTGGACTACCGGACAGATGACCTTGTGGTCGGCCACGCAAATGCCTGCACTGGTGCGCACCATGGCGGCAATCTTGCTGAACTTTCCTGAGCAGAACCTGGAAGTGATCACGCCTCATGTGGGCGGGGGGTTTGGGCAGAAGGCGCACTTGCATCCTGAAGAGTTGTTGGTGTGCGTGTTGACCAAGGAGCTGGGCGCGCCAGTGGCGTGGTTTGAAGATCGACAGGAAAACCTGCTGAGCGCCACGCACGCCAAGCACCAGGTGAACCAGATGGCGCTGGCCTGCGATGCCAACGGCAAGTTCCTCGGTATTCGGGCGCGTGGGTTGACTGACGGCGGTGCCTACAACAGCATGCCTTGGACGCAACTAGTCGAGGCGCATGTGGGCCTGCGGGTGCTGACGGGCGTGTACAAGGTGCCTCGCATGCAGGATGAGGCCATTGCCGTCACTACCAACAAGTGTTCCATTGGTGCATACCGCGGCGTGGGCTTTCAGGCACCACACACGGCGCGCGAGATGTTGATTGAGAAGGCGGCGCGCAAGCTTGGTATTTCTCCGTTTGAGATTCGCCGCCGCAACGTGATCCTCGATCAGGACTTCCCCTACACCACACCGAGTGGACTGACGATTCGCGAAGGCACGTTCCTGAAGTCGATCGACGAGCTGGAGCGCATGGTGGACTACCCGCGCTTTTTAGAGCGTCAGAAAGAGGCTCGGAAACAAGGGCGTTACCTTGGGCTGGGCTTGAGCGTGTTCAATGAAATCAGCGGCATCGGCACACGTGCGCTTTCCTATCTGAACACTCCGACCACCACTCACGATACCGCCACCGTACGTATGGACGCTACGGGCAAGGTGACCGTCACAACGGGTCTTGTCGCTGCAGGGCAGGGGCATTGGACTACGCTTGCGCAGATTGCGGCCGATGCGTTTGGGGTGAGTACGGAGGATGTGGTGGTCTGTGCGGGTTCCACCAACCATGCATCCAGCTCGGGCACATGGGCGAGTCGTGGTGCGGTGTTTGCTGCGGGCACCATTGGGCGCGCTGCGGACATCGTGCGCCAGCGCCTGCTGCAGTTGGCTGCGCATCTGCTCGAAGCCTCGGTTGAGGATTTGGTCATGGACAAAGGCATGATCCACGTGGCCGGTGTTCCCGCCAAGGGAATGCCGCTGGCTCAGGTGGCTGGCGCGGTTTATTTTGCGGAAGCTACTCATCCACCGGGCTTTGAGCCATCGCTGGAAGCGACTGCGGCTTTCGATCCTGCTGACGTGGTGTTGGCCAACGGTGCACATGCGGCCATTGTTGAGGTGGATATCGAAACCGGCATTGTCAAAGTTGAGCGTGTCTTTGCCATTGAGGACTGCGGCCAGATGATCAATCCGATGATCGTCGAAGGGCAGATCCGTGGCGGCGTGGGTCAGGCCATTGGCTCCGTGCTGCTTGAAGAGCTGGTACACGACAGCAACGGGCAACTGCTCACTACTACTTTCATGGATTACTTGCTGCCCACGTCGGTGGATGTGCCAGATATTGAGATTCACCATCTGTGCACACCGTCGGCGCTTGTTCCTGGTGGGGTCAAGGGCATGGGTGAGTCGTCCATGATTTCTGCACCGGCTGCGCTGGCTTGCGCAGTCAATGATGCGCTGGCGCCGTTGGGCGTGGAATTTCAGCGCTTCCCGATCTCCCCCGAGCGAGTGCTCAGCACGCTGGCGATCAAGCGAGCAAGCGGCTCAGAGCACGCCGCTGCGTAAAGCACCGATGTTGTGCATCGATGTCGATGCATTTCGTTTGCAATTTCAATTTCGAGTGATGTCATGAACTTCAGCTACCAATTCGAACTCCCCGTGCCCGTAGAGCGGGCGTGGGCCACTTTGATGGATATTCCTCGCGTCGCGCCCTGCATGCCCGGTGCGACCATCGAGTCCAGTGACGGCAACAACCACATCGGTAAGGTGCGCGTTAAGCTGGGCCCAATCGAGTTGACTTACCGCGGCGCAGTCACCCTTGTGGAGCGCGATGACGCTCAGCATCAGGCGCGCGTGAACGTGGTCGCCAAGGAAATCAAGGGCGCAGGCGCAGCCAAGGCAGAGTTGACACTGGCGGCTGCTGAGTCTTCTCCCGGCACGACCAAGGTGTCCGTTTCGAGTGAATTCTCTATCAGCGGCAAGGCGGCGCAATTTGGGCGCGGCGTAGTGGACGAAGTGGCTGCTGTCATGATGGGCCAGTTTGCCGAGCGTCTGTCACGCTTGCTGCAGCAGCCGGACGCAGCTCCCGCACCAGCGCCGGTCACCACCGCCGCTGTAGCTGCCGCACCCGCGCTTGCGGTAGCCTCTGCACCGCTTGCAGACACTACTGTTGCTCAGCAGTCTGCTCCCTCAATTCCGCAAGCAAGAGCCATCGATGCGTCGATGGCGCAGGAAATGCAGGTCATGTTCATCCAGATGTTGAACGCCACCACAGCCGCCGCCAACGCGGCCACAGCGGCTGCCAACGCCGCCTCTGCCGCGGCATCAGCGCTGGCGTCTGTGCATGCACGTGTTGGCGTGCAGTCCGCTGGTTCGTTCAATCAAGACAACGATGCCCTCGATATGGGTAACGTGATGGGCGCGGTGCTCTATCGACGCCTCAAGTGGGTGGCTCTTGCCGGTGTGGCTGTGATCGCTGTGGGCGCAATGATCTACATGGGCGGGAGAAACTAGTGGCTAGTGCAGCGTTCACCTTGGAGTCGCCGCTGCAGATCCAACAGGCGTTGGATCAGGCAGGCTACATCACGGCTCAGCCTTTAGCGAGCGTGCTGTATTTGGCAATGGCGCTGAATCGTCCGTTATTTCTCGAGGGCGAGCCAGGCGTTGGCAAGACGGCTCTGGCCAATGCGATTGCTTCGGCGACGGGTGCAACGCTGTTTCGGCTTCAGTGCCACGAAGGGCTGGACGCCACGCATGCTTTGTATGACTGGGATTTCCGCAAACAGATGTTGCACCTGCGGGTCAATGCACACGAAGGCGCGGATACGGAGTCACTGGAGTCAGGCTTGTACTCCCGGCGCTTTTTGCTGGCGCGCCCCGTCATGCAGGCATTGCAAACCAGCCCAAGCGTGCTGCTGATTGATGAAATCGACCGTGCGGATGATGAGTTTGAAGCGTTGCTGCTCGAAGCCCTGTCCACTCACAGCATCACCATTCCTGAGATTGGAACGATCCGCGCCGAGACGCCGCCGTTGGTGATACTGACGTCCAATCGCACGCGTGAAGTGCACGATGCGCTGAAGCGACGCTGCCTTTATCACTGGCTGGAACACCCCAGCGCAGACACTGAACTCGCTATCTTGCGTCGTCAACTGCCGCAGTTGTCTTTGGAGTTCTCGCAGGAGATTGTGGCCACAGTGCAAGCACTGCGTAGCCAACATTTGCTTAAGCCGCCCGGTATTGCCGAGAGTCTGGATTGGGCCGGCGCGCTGTTGGCATTGAGGGCGAACAATCTTGCTGATCCGGTTGCGGCGTTGGCGTTGGGGGCGTTGGTTAAGCACAGCGAAGATATGGCCAAGGCTGTGTTCCCGGCATGACAACGCAGATCTGCTCAACCGCTGTAGGTGTGCAACTGATGACACAGTTGGCGCAGATGCTCGAGCGCCAAGGTCTCGAGATCGGAGCGGAGCGCCTGACGCATTGGATGGAGGCGACACAAAAGCTCGCTCCGTTCGATCTAGATACCCTGCGGCTCACGGGCCATGCCACGCTGTGCCGCGACACCGACAGCATGGCCTTATTCGACCAGTGCTATGCCGTCTGGTGTGCGCAGCAATCCTTGCAGAACACCGTGCCTGCAGTTCGGCCGGCGCTGGCGAGCCTTGCGTTGCCGACAAGTTCGGAGCAGCCAGCTGCACCAGCGGCCGAGCAGCGCCAGGAACTGGCATTGGCTGCCGCGCAAGACCTGCTGCGTCAGCGTGATTTTTCGAAGTTGAATGAACAAGAAAAGGGCGAGATTCAGCGTCTGTTGTTGGCCTTGGAGGCTGCACCTGCCATGCGTCGATCAAGGCGTTTTCGCCGCGCAGCGAGTGGTCGGATTGATCTGCGCAAGACCTTGCGAGCGGCGCTTCGCAGTGATGGCGAGACACTGGACTGGTGCTATCAGCAGCCTCGTCAACGGCCTCGTAGAAGGGTGCTGTTGATTGATGTGAGCGGCTCGATGGCTCCGTATGCCGATGCACTTTTGCTGTTGGGTTTCGCCTTGATGCGCTCCGCACCCAAATTCACCGAGGTGTTCACGGTGGGCACTCGCTTGACGCGCTTGACGCGGGCTTGGCGTACGCCCGATCCTGAGCATGCCCTTGCGCTCGCATCACAGGCCGTTCCGGACTGGATGGGTGGAACTTTGCTGGGTGAGCAATTGCAGGCGTTTCTGGATCGCTGGGGTAAGCGCGGCATCACGCGGGGTGCGGTGGTGATGATTGCATCAGATGGTTGGGAAAACGGCGACGGCAAGTTGCTCGGCGCGCAGATGGCGCGACTGCATCGTATGGCGCACAGCGTGGTCTGGTGCAACCCACATAAGAGCAGTGCGGGCTATCGCCCCATCGCGCGAGGTATCAGCAATGCATTGCCGTACATCGATCATTTCGTGAGTGGTTGCAGCGTGGATGAGCTAGAGCAACTCGTGCAGACCATGCAGACATCAGGCGGCGCTGCGCGCCATGCGGGTGTACCGCCGAACAACGTTAGACATTGAGGCTCATGCGTATTGATCGTCATGGGCATTGTGGAGGTGAAGTGAGTTGGATTTTTTGCTTATGTTTGCATGCAAATTTGCATCCGTGTGGCAAATGAATTCAAAAAACAGGGTGCGATCTGTGTTGCAGATCAAAGCGCCTGGCTAGGTAGGCATCGTTTTTGTGGGTTCTCCAACAGCAGTGGGCTAAGGAGTTTCTTCTTCAAGGAGGCAGTATTAAAGTGGATCAGCTCATTAATAAAGGCGTGGCTCTCGTGTTGGCCGCTATGGCGGCATCAGCCGGCGCGACAGAAGGCGGTACATCCATGTACCCGGCTGGCTCAGAGGCTTACACCTGTTGTGCCTTGCCTCCACCGGGCACCTACGGAATGCTCTATTACCAGAACTACCAAGCCAATAAGGCGGTCGACAATGCAGGTAAGACCGTAACGCCTGATGGTTTCAAGGTGCGAGCTAACGCAGTAGTGCCGCGCTTCATTTGGGTGCCCAAGGAGACTGTGTTGGGCGCATCTCCTGTGGTGCATGCGATTGTTCCTATCGTCAATCTCGACGTTGCTGTGGCGCCGGGCCTTTCGCAAAGCAAGACAGGCGTCGGCGATATCACGGTGGGTGCGGGTCTTGGCTGGCATCACAACGAGAACGTCCATTCGCTTTTGGCCTTCGACCTCTTCATGCCGACAGGTAGCTACCGCAAGGAAAATCTGGCGAACATTGGCAAGAACCACTGGGCGATTGCTCCAGTGGCTGGGCTGAGCTATATCCAGAAGAGCGGCTTGAATGCGGACATGCAGCACATGGTCATCTTCAATGGTCGCAACAGTGATACTGATTACAAGTCCGGTGTTGAATGGGTCATGGAGTACGCGCTTGGCTGGGGCATGGGCAACGGCTGGACCGTGGGTGTTGGTGGATATTGGTATCAGCAACTGACTAACGATAAGCAGCACGGTGCGAGCCTGCCTGGCTCCAAGGGGCGCACGCTGGCGATTGGTCCAGCGATCCGCTATGACAGCGGCAAGGGTTGGTTCTTCACGGCAAAGTACGAGACCGAAACACAAGTCCGCAATCGTTCTGACGGACGCTCGTTCTGGCTTCGAGGCGTCTATTCGTTCTGAGCGTTCGCCGCGAGGGTGAGCCACATGGACCGCTTGCAGTGCCGATGTCTTCCATGGACACGACAGAGCAGGCGGGCCCTGGCGACCACAACCCTTTGGATAGGGAAGGGCGTGGCCGTCTGACTGACGCTGTGGCTTGTCGAAATTCTCGAGTTAATGCGCGCATTGGACGCCCGAGCAGGTTAGTGGCCATCTCATGTAGACCTGAGATAGTTTTCAATAAATCCTAGGGAAATCACTAGGTCCAACGTATTCCTCGACTCCATTGAAATCTCTACAATTTACTCATGGATGCAAATTTGCATGCAAAATAGAATGCAAAAAAACTGCGAAATATTGGTACTGAACTCAACATTCTGAATCATGAAATCTCAACAGCCAAGCGCCGTCGGCGCACCGCCTAGCCCCGAGTTGGAGCGAGACATCATCCATTGGATCCATCTTGAGGCTGAACTGCTCGATGACCGCCGTGAGCGTGACTGGATCGAATGCATGGTGAGCAAGGATGTGATTTATCAAGTGCCGTTGAGAAGCACGGTGGAGCGGGCGCGTGGCTTCGGTTTTTCTACGACAACCTTCCACATGGATGAAACCCATGGTTCGTTGATGGCGCGGATTCGCCGCAATGAAAGCCCGTTCGCGTGGGCTGAGGATCCGCCATCGCGTGCTCGCCATTTTGTGAGCAACATCCGCGTGGGCTTGCGCGATGACGGAGGCCTCAACGTGCGCAGCAATCTCATGCTGTATCGCACGCGGCAGGAGCAGACGGCGCCGCAGATCATGTCTGCCGAGCGACACGATGTGCTGCGTTTGATCGAAGGTCAATGGCGCCTTGAGAAGCGCGTTGTGTACCTCGATCTCACGGCCATTGCTTCCCACAACCTCGCGATCATTTTCTGACGGAGTGCATAGATGACTGCAACCAAAACACAGACCGTGCACTGGCACAAAAGCGCAAGCCGACTGCTGAGCGATCTGGAAAAAGGCGTTGATCAAGGTGAGGTGCCTGCATCGATCTACGGGAACCCTGAGCTCTATGACATTGAGCTGCGCAAAGTGTTTGGCCGCGCTTGGGTGTATCTGGGACATGAGTCTGAAATTCCCGCGCAGGGCGACTATGTTCTGCGCAAGATTGGCGAGGACGATTTCATCGTGGTGCGTGACGAAGACGGCAACGTGAATGTGCTGTTCGATGCCTGTCGCCATCGTGGAGTGCAACTGTGCCGCGCCGATCATGGCAACACCTCGCACTTCCGTTGCCCGTATCACGGCTGGGTGTACGACACCAAAGGCAACTTGATCGGCGCGCCGCTCTGGAAGAACGCGCTGCAAGGTATGCCCAAGGAAGGAAATGGACTGGTCAAGCCCGCGCAGATCGATACCTATCTGGGTTTGATCTTCGCCACGCTCGATCCTTCTGCGCCGTCGCTCAAGGAATATCTTGGCGGTATGGCCTGGTATCTGGACTTGATCTTCGGTTTGAACGAGCACGGTATCGAAATTCTGGGTGAGCCACAACGTTTCGTTATCGACGCGGACTGGAAATCCGGTGCCGACAACTTCTCTGGTGACGATTACCACTTGGGGACACTGCACAAGTCCGTTTGGGATGTGGGTGCGTTTCCGGTCTCGTTTGAGAACAACATGCAGGGCTATCACATCCAGGCGGCTCCGGGGCATTCGCTTTCGTTCTCGATGGCGATGAGCGAGCTCGAGCCAGGCCCGCGCTACTTTGGCTTTGCGCCAGAGTTGGTGGAGAGTTTCAAGCCCGAAAAGATCTCGAAAGAGCAGCTTGAGGCAGCGCGTATGTCGCGCGTGTTCGTGGGTAACGTGTTCCCTAATTTCTCCATGCTCGTGCTGCCCATGACGGAGGACCCTGCGCATCCGCCCACCGGCATCATCACCTTGCGTGTCTGGCAACCCAAGGGTCCGGGCAAAGTGGAAGTCTGGAACTGGTTTGCGGGCTACAAGAACATGTCTCCAGAACTCAAGAACCGGGTGTACAAGGCCGGACTCGGCACGTTCTCGATGGGTGGTTCGTTCGAGATGGACGATACGGAACCATGGATCACGGTGAGTCGCATGGGGCGCTCGCCTGCTGCCGACTTGCTGGACTTCAAGCTCAACTACCAGATGGGTATGCCAGGCGTTGGCATCGCGACTAAAGTTGAGGAAGGTTGGCCTGGTCCCGGCGAAGTTTTCCAGACGCGTTATGAGGAGGGCGTGCAGCGCAATCTGTGGCGCTTCTATTCCAAGCTGATGCGCTGCGAGCCGGGTGAGTGGCCCAAGTCCACGCCTGACGCTGAGACAAAGTGAGGAACGAGTCATGGATGGAGCGCAAAGCATGAGTCATTCTTGGGCCGCGGACACGAAGGCTTTTTATGCGGATCGTGGCATTGGCGGTGCTCTGGAGCCGGCCAAAAAGCCTGCGATTGTCGTTGTCGATCTCATCAAAGGGTTCACGGACCCTTCGTTTCCGGCGGGCTCGGATCTCACTGAAGTTCTGGGTGCCACGCGGCAGTTGCTGGACGTGGCACGTGAGGTAGGTGTTCCGGTCATCTACACGACCATCGCTTTCAACGAAATGCAGGTGCAGTCACTGGTGTGGCTGCGCAAGATGAAGGCCATGCAGGGGCTGCTGGAAGGCACGCCGTGGATTGAGGTGGACGAGCGCCTTGGACGTACCACGCAGGAACCGGTCATTGCAAAACAGGCGGCTTCTTCGTTTACGGGGACACCGTTGGCGAGCATGTTGGTGGCCTTGGGCGTGGATGGCGTCATTGTGACGGGCGCTGTTACCTCCGGCTGCGTGCGCGCTACTGCTGTGGATGCGTGCATGTTGGGTTGGCCGGTGTTCGTGCCGCGTGAATGCGTGGGCGACCGTGCGCAAGGTCCGCATGAAGCAAGTTTGTTCGATATCCAAGCCAAGTATGGCGATGTCTGTAGTCTGGCGCAGGCCATCGGCATGGTCCGTGAAGCACGCGTTGCATAGCGTGGGCTGGATCACTCTGTTTATGGAAACCTCAATATGTTGATAGTTGCAGAAACCGCTGTTCACGCAGGCGCATATCCTGGCCTGCAACCTCGTCTGATGGTCCCGCAGGCATTGGCGTCGCGCATGGATCTGGCTGCTGAACTGGAGTGCGGCACGTA
Source organism: Comamonas sp. Z1 (assembly GCF_008121555.1). Taxonomy (NCBI): domain Bacteria; kingdom Pseudomonadati; phylum Pseudomonadota; class Betaproteobacteria; order Burkholderiales; family Comamonadaceae; genus Comamonas; species Comamonas sp. Z1. The sequence goes on along the minus strand of NZ_VOQT01000022.1, from coordinate 12,958 downwards.
TCAGCGCAAAGTCCCCGTGGAAAACATCATTGCGGAACTGCAGGCATCTGGATTGCAGGGGCGCGGAGGTGCGGGGTTTGCTGCTGGCGTCAAATGGGCTACGTTGGCGCAGAGCAAAAAAGAGCACAAAGTGGTGATCGCAAATGGCGAGGAGGGCGAGCCAGCGTCCGGCAAGGACCAATGGTTGCTCAATCATCGGCCGCATTTGGTGCTCGATGGGTTGCTGCTCGCCGCACAGGCTGTTGGTGCCACTCGCACCATCGTGTATCTCTCACACGCTGCCACGGTGCAATCCATGCGCGCAGCCATTGCGGAGTTGGAAGCATCAGTTCACAAGCCTGCCATTCCTGTTGAAGTCCATGTGGTGCCCCGAAGCTACGTGGCGGGTGAGGAAAGCGCTGTGTGCCGCGCCATCAATGGCGGTCAGGCCAAACCCACGGCCAAACCGCCACGGCCATTTGAGCGCGGCGTAGATGATGCGCCCACTTTGGTGAGCAATGTTGAAACGCTGGCACATGCGGCATGGATTTCGCGCAACGGTGCGCAGGCCTTTAGAGCCGAGGGAACGGAGCAATCTCCGGGAACGATTCTCGTGACTTTGACGGGCGCTTGCCATCGGCCTGGTGTTTACGAAGTCCCGCTGGGGCTGACTCTGGATACCGTCTTCGAGGCCGTGGGTGGCGGCTATAGCGCCCAACCCAAAGCCTTCATCGTGGGCGGTTGGTTCGGCGGCATGTTGGCTGCGGAGCATTCAAAGCGTAATTGCTGCTATGCCGGTTTGCGGCAAGTGGGCAGTGGCTTGGGTTGCGCTGCGATCACAGTGCTCGGTCAGGACGCCAACGTTATGGAAGTGGCTGGCGACATCGGCATGTGGTACACGCGGGAATCGGCTCAGCAATGCGGGACCTGCATTCGCGGCACTCAAGCCATTGCCGGCGCACTCGTGCGCATCAATCTTGGCGCGGGCGAGCACCAGGACCGGGAAAACCTGATTCGCTGGGGCAACACCTTGCCCGGTCGCGGAGCCTGCGCGTTTCTGGATGGCGCCGCAGCACTAGCGCGCACGGTGGTGCACGAGTTTGATGCTGACTTGCGCCAGTGCTTGTCCAAGAGCGCCAGCAAGTCCAAACAGTGAATCAACAAGAACAGGAGCGAGGATGAAAGTCTATCTGGACATGACCAAGTGCACCGGTTTCGGCACGTGCGCCGATTTGGCGCCGGATGTGTTCGAAATTGACGAATTCGGCTACGCGATGCTTTTGCACAAAGGCTCCGTGCCGAAGGAATTCGAGGCTCAGGCTCGCGATGCTTCACGCAAATGCGGCGCTTGGGCGATTCGGATTGAAGAAGAAGCGGCCGACAACCCGTCCGCATGAAACCAATTCAAGGATGAGGTGCGTTTGCACCGGGGAAAGTTATGGAACTCGGACTCGACGGAAAAATTGCGCTGGTGACTGCTGCCAGCCAAGGCATTGGCTCGGCGATCGCTCATACGTTGGCGCGTGAAGGCGCAACCGTGGCCGTCAGCTCGCGCAACCCGCACGCAATGGCGCAGGCCTACCAAGGAAGCAAGGGTGCCATGCTGCCCTATGCAGCGGATCTGAGCGATCCGGCGGATTTTGCTTCGCTGGTGCCGCACGTGGTTGCTGATCAGGGGCGGCTTGATATTTTGGTGGTCAACACACCGGGCCCGCGCATTGTTCCTGTGCTCGATGTGCAAGACGATGACTGGGAAGCCGCCTACAAGCTGCTGGTTCGGCCCGCCGTCAAGCTCGCGCACGACGCGGCCAAGCAGATGGTGGTGCAGGGTGGTGGCACCATCGTTTTCATCACCTCTACCTGGGTGAAGCAGACCATGCATGGCGGCGTGCTGTCGGCCATGATGCGCTCATCCCTGTCGGCGCTTTGCAAGCAAATGGCGCTTGAGCTCGCACCTCACGGTGTGCGGGTCAATCAGGTGATGCCCGGTGCTACAGGCACCTCGCGCATGGAGACCATCTTGAACAGCAAGACAGAGAAGAACAACAGCTCTCGCGATGCCGAACTGGCCAAAGTCGTGGAGCTCATTCCCATGGGCCGTTGGGCGCAAGCCGAGGAAATCGCGGATGCCGTGGCGTTTGCTGTCTCCCCCAAAGCGGGCTTCATGACGGGCGTAGCGCTGCAAATCGATGGCGGTGCGATCCGCTCAACCCTTTAATTCGACATATTGGAAAACCTCGAATGGCCAAGACTCTCAGTGAATTGTTTTTTGCGCAACTGACGTTGTGCAATCTCGATGCGACGCAACTGGTTGCGGTGATTTCCGAACAAGGCAAGCGCGCCGATTTCGTGGAGGCTGCGGTCTCTGCTGTGCGCCAAAAGGGCGCGGGCGTGCTGGTGCTGACGGCATCGAGCCTCTCCAACCCTAACTTGCCTCCCTATGCTGGTGATGGCCGTGAAGTGTCGGCACTTCTGGCTGCTGCCGAGCAATGTGATCTGGTGCTCGACCTGACCGTGGGTGGCCTGATTCATTCGGACGTGCGCACCCGTATCGTTGGCAAGGGCAAGCGCATGCTGTTTGTGTCACCCGAGCCCGCCGATGTGCTTGAGCGCCTGATGGGTTCGAGCGAATTGCGCAGTCTCGTGGATCGCGGTGCAGAGGTTCTTAAGGCCGGTCGCACCATGCACATCACCAGTGCTGCTGGCACCGACCTGACAGTGGACATCAGCGGTGAGGCGTTGCCGATCACCCGTCAGTGGGGCTATGTGGATGAGCCAGGTCGCTGGGACAACTGGCCCAGTGGTTTCATCGCCTGCTTTCCCAACGACAAGACGGCCAACGGCACCATCGTGCTGCAGCCTGGTGATGTGTTGATCCCTTGGCAGACCTATGTGCAAAGTCCCGTGACGTTGACGATCAAGGACGGCTACATCACTGACATTCGTGGTGAAGGCTCGGACGCTTTCGTGCTGCGCGACTATTTCGAGCGTTGGAAGGACCCAGAGGTCTACGCTTTGTCTCACATGGGTTGGGGCGTTCACCCGAATGCATCGTGGGCGGCGTTGGCGGTCTATGACGCGAAGAAGCTCTTCGGCCAGGAACTGCGTTCGACCTCAGGCAATTTCATGTTCTCGACCGGCTCCAACCGCTTCGCGAATCGTGAAACCCCGGCGCATCTGGACATCCCGCTGCGCAATTGCACGGTCACCATCGACAGCACTGTGGTGGTCCGTGATGGCTCACTGCAGCAGTTCTGAGTCAATCGCAGGAAGGCTCTTTATCATGGATAGAAAAGTTCTGGAGTCTGCGATTCTGTCGATTGCGCGCTCACCCGAGTCGCTCGATGAATTCAAGAAGTCACCCGACACAGTCGGTCTGAAGTACGGGCTGGATGCTGAGTGGAGTCAGGTCATTTATGCAGGAGACCGGGATCGTCTGCGCTCGGCGGGCGTGGGTGACGGCATCACTATTTTGGTGAGCCGCTGGTTCAAGGATGATCTGGGCGACAGCATCAACAAGGGTGCATTCACGGTTAACCGTGCAGCCCAATTGCCTCCGGCCAATGTGCCGCGCAACCTGGTGTTTGCGGGTGGTTGCTCGCATGTACCTGATCTGTTGGCTCGCCCCGAGATCGATCCGGCGGAAGCGGTTGGACGTCTGAAGGCCGCCTATGAGCGCCTGCGCGCGGACCTCGTGGCCGCCAAGCCGGACGTCATCATCGCAACGGCGGATTGCCATTTTCAGAGTTTCGAGACGGGTTCGTTTGTTGTGGGTAACGGTGCATCGCACGAAGGTTCGATGGCGTTCTTCAAGCGTCCCGACATCGATCTGCGCTTGCAAGGTGACAGTGAGCTGGCCAACCGCATCGTGCAACACATCCGCTCGCTGGGCATGGAGGTGGAATCGGCCCCGCGTGTGGATTTGGACCATGGTTTCATCGTGCCGATGAAGCTCTTGCTGCCCAACCCCGATATCCCGGTGATCCCGATCATCACGCAACCTGCGCGCACGTTCTCGCCATTCAATGCGCGAGTGTTCGGTGAAGCCTTGCGTGCAGTCATTGAAAGCTCGGGCAAACGCGTGGCCTTCCTGGGTACGGGCGGACTCTCGCACTGGCTGGATCCCGGCAAGTTTGGTTTCGTTGATTTGGAGTTTGACCGCTACATCCTTGACTTGCTCGAATATGGACAAGGCTTGAGCCTCGCCAATCTCGAACCCTATGCGCTGCTCAGTCACGGTCAGTATGAGCTGCTTAACTGGATCATCATGCTTGGCGCCGTTGGCCCCGGCGTGAAAGCACAAACCTATGCATACGAGCCAATGACGGCCTCCGGCGGCGGCTGGACTGTCGCTCGCATGCTCTTCCCACAATGAAAGACACTCTCATGGAGCAAACCACAAACACGGCCGCACAGCACTTTCGCATGGGCCTCACGCAATGGCACGCTGGACGTGATCTGGATGCCAACCTCAAGCAGGCGCTTCAGGCCATTCACCAATGTGCGGAGCAGGGCGCTCAGCTCATCAGCTTGCCTGAGAACGGACTGTTCCTTGGCTCCAACGCCGAGATGCGTGCAGCAGCACTGTCGCTGGATAGTGCGCCCATTGAAGCGCTGCGCAATGCCGCACGCCAAGTGGGCGTTCCTGTGACGTTAGGCGGGTTCAAGAATCGCGACAGCGAAGGCCGGATTCACAACTCCGCCATCGTGATGGACAAGCGCGGCGAACTGGCAGGGCACTATCACAAGATCCATCTGTTCGACGCCAACGTAGCGGGTCAGTCGTTTGAGGCCTCGAGCGTTGAGCTGCGCGGGCAAGAGCCAGTGATTCTGAACATCAACGGCGTGAAGATTGGCATGACCATTTGCTACGATGTGCGATTTCCTGAGCTGTTTCGTGCGCTCGCGCTTCAGGACGCTCAGGTGTTTCTGGTGCCCGCCGCGTTCACTTACACCACAGGTCAGGCACATTGGGAAGTACTGCTGCGCGCACGTGCCATCGAGAATGCAGCCTTCGTGGTGGCATCGGCAACGGTACGTGGAGAAGACCCGACCAAGGATGCCTTCCAGACGTGGGGACACGCCATGGTGGTCGATCCGTGGGGCAAGGTGCTGACCGATCTGGACAGTGCCAGCGCTGCGGTTCAGGTGGTTGATCTCGACCTTTCGCGAGTCGCCGAGATTCGCACCAAACTCCCCGTGCTCAAAGGCGTGCAACCGTCCTCCTACACTCGTTCGCCCCGTGTGATTGAACTTTCTTAGGCACTTCTATGAGCAGCTATTTCGAACCCTCCGATTTTTTGAAGCAAGGCGTTGATGTCCCGGACGCGGCGTTTGTTGGTGAGCCAATCGTCGTCGCCAATGAGTTCACCGCTGTCGCTCTTCAAAAGGTCGCCATGCGACAAGGGGAGCGAGTGCTGCTCAAGGTCATGCCTGACGGCAGCAGCCTGCTACTGGATGCGATGCAACTGGAAGCAATTACACGGTTGAGGCCAGAGGACTTTTCACGTCTGCTGGCTCGCAATCTTGGTGTGGAATGAAAAATAAGGGAGGTATGCATGAGTAGGCAACGTGGACATTCGGTGGACATGGTTCATCGTGTTCTGGAGGACCGGATCGTCAGTGGCTTCTACGCTCCTGGCATGCGCTTGTCACAAGCGGATCTGGCCGAGGAACTGGAGACCAGCCGTACACCATTGCGTGAGGCATTCAACCGTTTGCAGATCAGCGGACTGGTCGTCGCGACGAACAACCGCGGCGTGGAGGTTGGGCCCATCAAGTTTGAACACACGGAGCAACTCTATGCACTGCGTCTTCTGGTTGAGCCGCCTTTGATTGCTGCGCTGGTGCCAGTGGTTTCCAATGCAGAAATTGCTGCCATGCGCAAGGCGCTTGCGGAGATGGAGTCCAACCACTATTCCACACGCGCTTTCCAAGAGAGCCATCTGGCGTTTCACGAGGTACTGCTGTCGCGTTATCCCGAAATGCTGCGCGAGGCGGTTGAACACGCGTATCAGCGCATTCACCGGCATCAGCGAGTGCATTTCTCGCGCCCACATGTGCCAGAAGATTTCACCGCAGTCGATCGCTTTTTCCTTGATGCGATCGAAGCACGCAACCCCGAAATGGCAAGGCGTTGGAACGAGTTCCATCTGATTGACGCCGCTCTGGGGTTGATGCACGACATCGACACCGCACAGAAGCTGGATGCGCTCCGGCTCTGTGCCACTGGCGTTGACATTGAATTGGAACAGGTCGTCAAGACAGGTAAACACAGTCCCGTACGGATTCGCTGGATGCGCAGCAAAGCAGAGGAAATACCGTACATCGAGACCGTCAACCTGATCCACGACCCCAAAAGTTATTAATCTAATACCTAGGAATTTGACTTTATGAATGCTTCACGTCGTATCGGACTGATCGTCCCTAGCTCCAACACCACGATGGAAACGGAGATCCCCGCCATGCTGAGATCCATTCCGGGTCTGGGCGACAGCTTCACATTTCACTCTGCGCGCATGCGTATGAAGCACGTCACGCCGGAGGAGCTCAAATCGATGGATGACGCCTCAGTGCAATGCGCTGCTGATTTGGCCGATGCACGTGTAGATGTCTTGGCGTATGCCTGTCTGGTCGCCATCATGGCGCAGGGCGTTGGCTATCACCGCCGTAGCCAGACCAAACTGGAAGCGGCCGTACGTGAAAATCAAGGCGGTGATTCGCCTGTCATTTCTTCCGCTGGGGCGCTGGTTGAGGCACTGCATCACGTTGGCGCCAAACGTGTCTCGGTGGTTGCGCCCTACATGAAACCGCTGACCAAACTGGTGTGTGACTACATTGAGGCAGAAGGCATTGAAGTGCAGGACGCGCTCAGCCTGGAGGTCTCCGACAACCTCGCGGTTGGGCGACTCAATCCGCAGGACCTTAAGGAGCATGCCAAAAAGGTCAACACCAAGAACGTGGACGCGTTGATTCTGAGCGCCTGCGTGCAGATGCCATCGCTGCCCGCGATTCAGCCGGTTCAGGACAGCTTTGACATTCCAGTCATGTCCGCTTCCGTTGCCACCGTCTGGAAAATTCTCAAGTCGCTGAATCTTCCAACGCATGTGCCCAACGCAGGCCGTTTGTTGGCCTGACCGGTTGACGGAGCGTCAATATGGGAACCTTGGAAAACAAAGTTGCTCTGATCACAGGCTCTGCCGGTGGCATCGGTCGAGGGATTGCGCGTCGCTTCGTCAAGGAAGGCGCCAGGGTGGTTCTGATGGATGTGTCAGCGCAAGCACTGGCTGAGCTCACGAAAGAACTCGGCGCATCTTCCGTTGCCGTGGTCGGTGATGTGAGCAACTGGAGTGACAACCAGCAGGCCGTTGCCGCAGCCGTTGATACGTTCGGTCAACTCGACGTATTCGTAGGCAATGCGGGTATTTACGATCACGCTGTGGCCCTTGAGGATATGGAAGGAGATGCGCTGTCGACAGCGTTTGACGAGCTCTTCTCCATCAATGTCAAGGGGTACGTGTTGGGTGTTCGCGCAAGCCTTGACGCGCTTTTGGCCTCACGCGGCAACGTGGTGCTTACCGGTTCCTTTGCCAGCTCTTCACCCGCTGGAGGAGGTGTTCTGTACACGGCCTCCAAACATGCGGTGCTGGGATTGGTCAAACAGTTGGCCTATGAGCTGGCGCCAGACATCCGTGTCAATGGCGTGGCTCCGGGTATCGCGCCTACGGTTCTCAAGGGCGTCAAGTCATTGGGGCAAGCGCCTAAGGATTCCATTCTGGACGGGGCGCAGGCCATCATCCCGTTGCAGGCCATTCCCAATGCGGACGTGTACGGCGGAATGTACGCCATGCTCGCATCCGATATGGAGTCTGCGCACATTACAGGCTCCATGCTCACTGCGGACAGTGGTCTCGCGATTCGTGGGTTTGGTAAACCAGGTGGGCGTATAGGTCGTCCATGACACATCTCTCGCAGCCCGGATGAGCAACATCCGGGATCTGCGAAGAGGTTACGGATGGAGGCCTCGAGACTTTCGTTCTCAGGAGGCCGCTCCATCAAGGGCCATCCGATTTCAGTTGTTTATTCATTCGCTTGCATTGGCTGCAGTAGTTACTTGCGCCGATTGCATTGCTGTGCCTGTTGAGATTGAAAAATGCCGCAAAACCTGTCCGTAGCAGAAGCTGCACTGCGCGAAGCCGCTCTCGAATACCACCGCAACCCATCGCGCGGCAAGATTTCCGTCACGCCGACCAAACCGCTGTCCAATCAGCGTGACCTCTCGCTCGCTTACTCGCCAGGCGTGGCCTATCCCTGCCTGGACATCGAAGCCGATCCTTCCAAAGCTTCGGAATACACCTCGCGCGGCAACCTCGTCGGCGTGATCACCAACGGCACCGCCGTGCTGGGGCTGGGCGACATCGGCCCGCTGGCCAGCAAGCCGGTCATGGAGGGCAAGGGCTGCCTGTTCAAGAAGTTCGCCGGCGTGGACGTGTTCGACATCGAACTCGACGCCCGTGACCCCGACAAGATCATCGAGATCGCCGCCGCGCTCGAACCCACGCTCGGCGGCATCAACCTCGAGGACATCAAGGCCCCCGAGTGCTTCTACATCGAGCGTGAACTCTCCAAGCGCATGCAGATCCCCGTGTTCCACGACGACCAGCACGGCACGGCCATCATCTCCAGCGCCGCCCTGCTCAACGGCCTCGAACTCGTGGGCAAGCAAATCGACAAGGTCAAGATCGCCGTCTCCGGCGCGGGCGCTGCGGCGATTGCCTGCGTCGACGTGATGGTCGGCCTCGGCGTCAAGCGCGAGAACATCTACATGGTGGACTCCAAGGGCGTGATCTATGACGGCCGCCCAGGGGGTCTGGACGAATCCAAGCAACGCTACGCCCAGAAGACCGACGCGCGCACGCTGGCCGATGTGGTCAACGGTGCCGACGTGTTCCTCGGCTGCTCCGCCCCTGGCGTGCTGACCGCCGACATGGTCAACACCATGGCCGACAAGCCGATCATTCTGGCGCTGGCCAACCCCGAGCCGGAAATCCGCCCCGAACTGGCCAAGGCCGTTCGCCCCGACTGCATCATCGCCACCGGCCGCTCGGACTATCCGAACCAGGTGAACAACGTGCTGTGCTTCCCCTATATCTTCCGTGGCGCGCTCGATTGCGGCGCGACGAAGATCACCGAAGCCATGAAGCTGGCCTGCGTGCGCGAAATCGCCGCCCTGGCCAAACAAGATGTCAGCGATGAAGTGGCCGCCGCCTACCAAGGCAAAGAGCTGACCTTCGGCCCCGACTACCTCATCCCCACTCCCTTCGATACGCGCCTCATTCTGCGCATTGCCCCCGCAGTGGCCCAGGCCGCTGCTGAATCGGGTGTGGCCACTCGTCCCATCGAAGATATCGCGGCCTACCGCGAAAGCCTGACCCGCTTCGTCTACCAGACCAGCATGTTCATGCGCCCCGTGTTTGCCGCCGCCAAGGCCAACCAGCAGCGCGTGGCCTACGCCGAAGGTGAAGATGAGCGCGTACTGCGCGCCGTGCAAGTCGCCATCGACGACGGTCTGGCCAAGCCGATTCTGATCGGTCGCCCTGCCGTCATCGAAGCCCGTATTGCCAAGGCCGGACTGCGCCTCCAACTGGGCAAGGATGTGGAAATCTGCAACCCTGAAGATGACCCCCGCTTCCGCCAGTACTGGGAAACCTACCACAAGCTCATGGGCCGCGACGGCGTCACACCCGAAGCCGCCAAGGCTGCCGTGCGCCGCTCCAACACCATCATCGCTGCGCTGATGGTGCACCTGGGTGACGCTGACGCCATGCTGTGCGGCCTGGTCGGCAAGTTCGACGCCCACGTCGGCCACGTGCGCGACATCCTGGGCTTGAAGGAAGGCTACAACCAACTGGCCACCGTCAACGCCGTGATGCTGGATACCGGCACGCTGTTCATCGCCGACACCTACATCAATGAAGACCCGACCGCAGAAGAGCTGGCCTTCATCGCCCTGATGGCCACTGAAGTAGTCCAGCGCTTCGGCCTGCCACCCAAGGTGGCGTTCCTCTCGCACTCCAACTACGGCTCGTCCACACGCCCGTCGGCCCTGAAGATGCGCAAGGCCCGCGACCTGTTCCAGACGATGGCACCGCACATCGAATGCGACGGTGAAATGCACGGCGACGCGGCACTGTCCGAATCCGTGCGCCACAACACGCTACTGGAAACCACCTTCTCCGGCTCCGCCAACGTGCTGATTTGCCCGAACCTTGACGCAGCGAACATTCTGTTCAACGTGCTCAAGCAAACCGGCGGCCACGGCACCACCATCGGCCCGATCCTGCTGGGCGGCGGCGGCGCAGCTGACGTGCTGACCCCATCGTCGACCGTGCGCCGCGTGGTGAACATGACAGCCCTGGCAGCAGCCAACGCAGCAAGCAGCCGCAAGACCTGACTCTCTTCGCTGAAGATGGAGCAGTGCTTGAGCTTAACGATAAGGAGAAGCTGGAAATGGACAACATCGATCTCATGGTTCTCAAAGCATTGCGTGACTGGCGATTGTCGGGCCAGCAGGCACTGCTTGCTACGGTGGTTCGGACTTGGGGTTCGTCACCCCGACCAGTAGGGTCGATGATGGCCTTGCGTGACGATGGTCGCAGCGTTGGATCGGTCTCAGGCGGTTGCATTGAGGATGACCTCATTGCTACTTACACCCGTGCCATCGGCGCGGGACGCTTTCCGGAGCACGCCACTGAACTTGTGCGTTATGGCATTGAGGCCGACGAAGCACATCGATTTGGGCTGCCTTGCGGCGGAACGCTTGAACTCTTGCTCGAATTCAATCCGGCTACGGATGAACTGGCTGAACTCGTTACCCATTTGGAGTGTGGAGCGCTGTTGCAGCGTATCGTAGATTGCCAAAGTGGAGCCGTCCGTCTTCACCGCAATGAGCAGCTTCAGCCTTTGACGTTTGATGGACAGACACTTTCCAATCCTATGGGGCCTGGGTTTCGCATGCTCATCATCGGTGCGGGAGCTTTGTCCGAGTACCTCGCGACAATGGCACTGTTCAACGGATTCGCTGTTACTGTCTGCGATCCTCGTGAGGAATACATGGGCGCGTGGTCGGTCCCTCAAGCACGAACAATCAATGAGATGCCTGATGATGCTGTTGTGGCTTTCAAGCCAGACTCAGGAAGCTGTATCGTGGCACTCACCCATGATCCAAAGTTGGATGACCTGGCGTTGCTGGAAGCGCTTCATAGCAAAGCGTTCTATGTCGGTGCTATCGGATCTCGGCGCAACAATCAAGCACGTCGGCAGAGAATGATTGAACACTTTGGTGAAACCGAAAAGTCATTGGTCGACTTGCGTGGCCCCATCGGCATCTACATCGGCAGCAAGACACCTGCAGAGATAGCGGTCAGCATCATGGCAGAAATATTGGCCATCAAGAATGGGGTGGAACTGCCTCAAGAGGTGCTCGTAGAAAAAGCCAAACACAAACGTGAGATTGTCAGGTGGACTGCCCCTAGGCAGGTAGACAAACCCCGCCTATCTTTGGACTGCCCCTAGGCAGGTAGACAAACCCCGCCTATCTTTTGAGCATAGGAGGCAGTCCATGAGCGCACAGAGGTTTACGCCAGAATTCAAGGAAGAAGCGGTCAAGCAAGTCACCGAACGCGGTTATTCGGTGGCCGAGGTGGCAGCCCGCTTAGGGGTCTCAACGCATAGCTTGTACAAATGGGTCAAGGCCGTCTCACCAGACCGCAATGAGCAGCAATCCCAAGAACTGTTTGAAGCCAAGAGTGAGATCCTGCGACTACGCAGCCAGATGCGTCGCATCGTAGAAGAGCGGGATATCTTAAAAAAATCCGTGCGGTACTTGGCCAGGGAGCCCGAGTGAAGTACCGCTTTATCAACGAGCATCGTACTGAGCACGCAGTCAGCCTGATGTGCCGATTGTTGCGAGTCGCTCGTGCAGGGTTCTACGCCTGGCTGCATGACCCTATCTCTGCCCATGAGCAAGAGGATAGGCGTTTGCTAGGGCTTGTCATCAATTAAGCCAAATGACGACTGCGGCCAGGTGGATGCCTCCCAAGAACGCATCTGCAGTTTTGTCATAGCGCGTTGCTATGCAACGGTACTGCTTCAAGCGTGCAAAGAAGTTCTCAATAAGGTGGCGTGCTTTGTACAAGTGCTTGTCGTAGTAGCGCTTTTCTTTGCAGTGCCTACGACTTGGGATGACTACTTGCTTACCTTGCTTCAAGAGCGGGTCTACGACCCGCTCTTGGGCGTCGTAACCTTTATCCGCAAGAACTGCAGCCGCAGGAATTGTTGATTTCCACGCAAAACTGACCCGCCGGAGGTGCGGATAAAAACTTGGACTAGTTTTATGCGGCTAGGCCAAGTTTGTGCCGGTATTCCACAGGACTTAAACGTCCCAGAGATACCTTGATACGTTTTTCGTTGTACCAACGAATGTACGTATCGACAGCTTCGATGAACTGCTCAATCGTCGTTGATTGCCAATTGCCGGGATAGAACAGCTCCATTTTCAGCCTTCCGAAGAAGCCTTCGCATGCAGCATTGTCTGGCGAGCACCCTTTACGAGACATCGAGCGAACCAACTTTGCATCATGGACCCTCGAGAGCCAGCCTGGCCAGCGGTAGTGAGCTCCACGATCAGAATGAATCACAGGGCGGCTCTCGCTGCCTTGAACAGCATCAATGGCCGCATCCAACATTGTGTTGACGAGATTTGCATTGGGATGAGTCCCAATCGACCAACTCACCACCAGCCCGTCAAAGCAATCAATGACTGGTGACAGGTAAACCTTGCCAGCAGGAATCGAGGGTGTGCAGAATTTTGTGTAAACGGACAATCAACCGCCGGCGCAAGCCGGACTGTCCGTAAGCACAATGAGCACCAAGAAACACGACGTACCCGAAGAACTGCTGTCTGGCCTGCTGGCCAACT
>NZ_VOQT01000021.1:0-70412 GCF_008121555.1 Comamonas sp. Z1 | reverse complement strand
CTGCGGCCCCAGCACCTCTACGTTCGTTAGATTTTTAGGACTAGGCATAAATACAGTCACAAGACTACCTCTTAGGTTAAGAGGGTTTACCTGTCCTCAGATCAATGGGGCCGCTCCACAAGGTTCCCCGGCATACCCCTAACTTGTCCGCAATCTCCTGTGCACTTGATTGGCGGGCACACAGTTGCACCACGCCCTCACACATCAAAGCATCAGGCTTTGTAGTCGGCCAAGGCCTGCCGACCATCGATTTACTGACCTCAGGGCAGTCTTGCCGAACCCACGCAGTCAACGTTCCTCGACCCGGGTAACCCAAAACCCTCATCGTGGCGGCAATACAGCGATCGTGGGCGAGGTAATGAGCAACCGCCACCTGTCTTTGCTGTAGCGAATATTTCGGTGCTCTTGGCGTTTGGTTTGCAGGCAAATCCTGATGCTTCAGGTACTGCTGATACCAGCCTTTCAATGCGTTCTTGGTTGGATATCCCAACTGGCGAATCGTGGCTCTGACACGCAAGCCAAGCTTGATGTAAATCTCAACTGCACGAATCCTGTCTGCGTATGAGTACATGAACTACCTCCTGGTAGTCCAAGTTTTTGTCCGCTTCCCCACCGGGGGCTAGTGGGTCACTTCTGGGTGGAAATTAACAGCCTACTTCTGCTTTGCAGCGATCGCTGCCGGTCGTAATCAACGCGACAGAAGCCAACACTGCCCCCTGCTATCGGGCCGTATCCCGAATCGCATCGTTCGCGGATGCGGATGCCGTCATGATCAGCTTGAAAACACTTGGTCCGATCGACAAGCACAGCGAAGATGAACCGAACTTCTTGCCTTTTAGAAATCAATCAGGACAGTCGCACAACTGATACCGCTACGCAGTGGCAGGTCAGTGGATCTGTCGAACTCTGGATCCCAAGTAGCGCAGCACTTTTGTCGTTCGGCTATTAAGGATGGGGAGTTCTTCCTTGTTGCACCAGCCGATGAGTTCCTGAACGTTGGCCTTACCGAAAGCCTTAATCTTGCCGTCGCCATTGACAGCATCAGCCATCCTGTCTACTACGTCCCCACGCCCGAACACCAAATGCGCAAGCGCCTCTCTGGCGCGTTCGGGGTCGTTGCTATTGATGAACTCATCTCTCCAAGTTTCTTTCCCGCCGCGATAGAAGCGGAGGCGGTCGCCGAAACTGTGCAGAGTGGATAGGGCGTCAAACAGGTCATCGTCCGAGGCCGCGAGAATTGTCTCCTTTGACTTGAATACGCGCTGCAGGCGTGGATAGGTCTCGCCGACGATGGTGTTCTCGAAGTAAGGCCATGGTATAGATGACCACTCGTCAATGAGTGGTCGCAAGATGGTTCGCTGCTCCTCGACGGTTCGGTAGGGGGACTGCTGCCAAGACTCCCCGGTGGCGTGTTTTTGCCGAATGAAACTCATGAAGGAGTCAACCTCAAGACGGAGTGGAACGTCCTGCTCGCTGACCTTCCTATAGCCGCTCGCTGCGTATGCATCTCGCACAATGCTGAATGCCGACACGCACTCTTGGTAGGACTTTCGAAAGCTTGAACGAAAGAGAGAATCGGACCTGGGCTTTGGCTGTCCGCGGGCGATGTTGTTCGGTGCGGTCTTGCCGAGCAACTCTGCAACCTCGTCAGCAAGCAATTCTGCAGCGTTGCTGTGCTGCTCGTACTTGCGGTACAACATCCTGTACTGTGCCAACATTTCGCCTGTGGGAACGTCAGCGCTTTCCCAGTAGTCTTGGAATATCGCTGCGAGCTCAGGCAAACGTTCGTCACTATCGTCAAGTCCCACTACGATTTCTTGATTCGCTGTGATGGCCGCTCTTGTTAGGTTGGCCGACCCCACCAACGCCTTGTTATCGCCGAAAAGATAGAGTTTTGGATGGAATGAACGCGCCGTATAGACGCGAAGTTGGACATTCGGGTGGCTCATCGCCCACTCGACAGCAGCAGGACAGGTCGGAAAGCCCAGCCTTACCACCAGCCAAACCTTGCAGCCGTGGTCTAGAAGTTTTTGGACAACATTGGTTTCAGTGAAGAACGCTACGGCAATGAAGACGTCACAACCCTGAACATCTCGCCGAGTAAGTTCGTTGATCAGGAAGTCCCTGTGCACCGTCCGATTGGCAAATAGGTTATCCATCTTCGTGCCTCCCTTGAATGTAGTGGTCGCGACTCTACATGTACGCAAGTCGATCCTAACTATTGTTGCTCGTCGGCCCACGACATTGGACTGGAACGACTAGCTGTCGGTTAGGCCAGCGGGGCTCAACGGCTGCTCTTGGCAGGAGCGGTCGCCTAAGGCCTGAAGCGCGAACGACTCAATCAGTTTAGGGTTGTGGGATACCTGCCCGGAACGACACCCCCACGCGACGATCAACCCTGCCTGAGGGCAGGTGTCGCACAAGCCTCGATGGTGGAAACCGCGGAACACGCCTATGTTGGTGTTCCGGGCGCAAACGCTATGGGGATTTGAGTCTGACTTCTGCGATCCGGAGTGCAGCTACCCAGACGCTCAGCATGCTCAAGAGCAAAGATTCAGCCTGGTAATAAGCCAAGTGCAGCCCGCCATATGGCTGTTGCACCTCTAGGCAGCCTCCATGGCATCCGTAACTCCACACGTGCCGCAAACAGGCGTGCGCTTCCTCCGTCGAGTTGCTGGTGGACATCGACATCGCTTTGAGGTTTGAAGGTGCGGTGCTCATGATGCTGGTGGTGCACGGATGGCTTGCCCACGCACAAAGCCTTGCAAGACGCTCAGGGCTTTGCCGCAATGCCAGCAGAAAAATACAGGTGTTGTCTTCCTCTCTGACATAACCGTTTGCACAGACTTCTCGGTGTCGCTCGCGGCCTGTGCTGGTGCGACTTGCAGCAGCTCACGCGCCAAAGACAGACAGCTCTTGCGAGCACCGTTGGCCAGCAAACCATAGTGCCTGATGCGGTGGAAGCCGCAGGGCAGCACATGCAACAAGAATCGGCGCATGAACTCTTCGGGAGCCAAGGTCATAGTCTTGTGGCGTGTGCGGCCCTTGGCCCGGTAGTCCTTCCAGCGCAAGCTCACCCCGTGCGCATCCATGGCAATCAACCGGCTGTTGGAGATGGCGACACGGTGCGTGTAGCGGGAGAGATAGGCCAGTACCGCCTGCGGCCCTGCAAATGGACGCTTGGCGTAAACCACCCATTCACATTGACGCATGGGGGCTAGCCATTGCCTGAAGTGCCCTGCGTCGGCCAGACCAGCCAGTGCTCCAAAGAACCTGAGCCCGCCCGTTTGATGAAGGCGCAGCAGTTCTTCAAGAAAGCGCCTACGCATCAGCCGGGACAGCACGCGCACTGGCAGGAAGAACCCAGGCCGGCAAGCCTTCCAGCGTCGCCCCTCATCCGCCAAACCACCACCAGGCACGATCCCGTGCACATGGGGGTGATGGGTCAAGGCAGAACCCCAGGTGTGCAGTACCAAGGTAGCCCCAATACGAGCTCCAAGGTGCTTGGGGTCTGCAGCGATGGTTTGCAATACCTCGGCAGCGACATCAAACAGCAACCCATAGAGTTCAGCCTTGTTCTGGTAAGCCAGATCGGCAATCGGTGCAGGCAAGGTGAAGACCACGTGGTAATACTCCACGGGCAGCAGATCAGTCTGACGGGCATCCAGCCAGCGCTTGGCGGCTGCACTCTGGCACTTGGGGCAGTGGCGGTTACGGCAGGAGTTATAGGAAACTTGCTCTGCTGCGCAGCCTTCGCAGCGCAAAACATGACCACCCAGTGCCGCTGTACGGCACTGTTCAATGGCCGACATCACCTTGAGCTGAGACAGGCTCAGGTGGCCACGCTGGCTCTCACGCCAGGCTGCGCCATGTTGAAGAAAGATGTCGGCAACCTCCAAGGAGGGCCGCTGCACGAGTGCCTCTCAGCTTGTTTGCATTGGCTCCAGTGGGCCGATCACATCACGCAGCAGATCGGTCGCCACATGGGCATAGATCGAAGTAGTCTCCAGCTTCTGGTGACCCAGCAGAACCTGAATCACACGGATATCGACCTTGCGCTCCAGCAGATGTGTGGCAAAGCTATGGCGCAGGGTGTGCGTCGTGACGCGTTTGTCGATGCCTGCCGCTTCGGCGGCAGCATGAACGGCACGATTGAGCTGGCGAATCGTCAGGGGCTCCAGGGCCGTCATACCCGGAAACAGCCATCCACCGGGCAACATCTTGCCCTGGGCATGTGCCAGATGCCACCATGTGCGCAGGCGCTGCAGAACAACGGGGCTGAGCATGGCATAGCGATCCTTGGCCCCCTTGCCTTGCTCGATGCGCAAGGTCATGCGCTGGCTATCCACATCCGTGACCCGCAAGTGCACCACTTCGCTGGCACGCAAACCTGCGCCATAGGCCACAGACAGAGCCACTTGGTGCTTGATGTTGTAGGCCGCTGCCAGCAGGCGTGAGACTTCCTTGCTGCTGAGAACCACAGGCAAGGTTCTAGGCAACTTCACAGGCTGCATCTTGGCCATCAGCTCAATGTGACCGAGCGTCACGTCAAAGAAGAACTTCAGACCTGTGAGCGTGGCGTTCAGTGTGGTGGGTGATGATCCTGCATCCACCAAATGCAGCTGGAAGTTGCGCAAATCCTCGACGGTGGCGGTGTCAGGCGAGCGCTTTAGGTAGGCGGCCAGATTGCGCACAGCACGGATATAGGCTTCCTGCGTACGAGGCTGCAGCTTGCGCATTCGCATGTCGTCGAGCATGCGCTGACGCAACGGGGAGATGGTTTGAATCGAGGGGGTCATGATCGCACTCCTGTCGAAGAACGAGGCCGATTGCCTCATTCACCAACATAGACAGGGGTGCGATGTGTATTCCGCGTCAGGGCCTTCGCGGCGGACTACCGCGCGAGCGGTTTAGTCCATCAGCCTATAGTTGTCCAAAGAGGTCTTTGAACGAGGTGAACAATTGTGGAAAATTCAAACCTTTATGGGGGGCAGTTTCAGCTGAGCCAAAAATTCACTGTCCTCATTCAAATCCGTATCCGGCACCGTTTTTTGCCTTTTTTGCGCTGAGCATGTGCAATAATTTGCCAATAAATTTATGTCTTAAGTGTTCCAACCCAATCCAGCCTTAAATTTGCTCCAACGGGGGAACAACATGGGGAACATCAAGACATAAAAATTTTCAAAAGTCTTTGGTTTATGCTGGTTTCAAGGGAAGATTCAATTCCCGCCAGCCCACCATTCAAGACACCGCCACACACTGGAAAGCCTAGTGTGTGGCGGTTTTTCTTTGCCTTCTGGTGTGCTGTGGTGTCCACCAAATCGCACCGATTTCGCACCGAAATCGCACCGATCATTTTTCTTTCACAATGCGAAATTCAGGCTTGGGCTTCTGGTAGTCGTCCCTGATGAATTTGCCATAGGTGCGAAAAACCATCTCCACGTCCTCATGCCCCAACTGGCTTGCCACGTACCATGGATTGGCGCCGGCCGTCAGCAAGGCTGAGGCATAGGTGTGGCGGACCTGATAGGGATTCCGATACTCCACCTCGGCGCGTTTGCAGACCGGCTGCCAGAGCGTCTTGCGGATCTGGGCGTCTGTGCTCCATGGCTCGCCCGTGCGGGGGTTGAGCCAGATGCGCTCGCCCTTGAGCTCGGAAATAGGGCGCTGGGCGTGCAGCGCCGCGAGCGCCTCGGCGGATAGCTCCACATCTCGGATGCCGGCGGCTGTCTTGGGCCCTTTGATCACGCCTGCGACCTGATTGAGCTCTATCCGGGCAACGGACCGCTCCCAATCGATGTGGCTCCACTGCAACGCTTGCAGCTCGCCTGGGCGCAGGCCCGTCTCAAACCAAAACTGGAGCATGGGCCTTTCGTCGGGGCGGCAGGCCTTGAGGATGGTCTCGCGCTCAGCCGCGCTGAACGGCGTCACCACATAGTCGCTGGCCTTTGCCGTTTGCCGAATGAGCTTGGATAGAGCGATGCGCTCGAAGGGATTGAAGTCGATCAGCTCATCATTGAGCGCATCCTCAAACAAGCTGCGCAGCGGGGTGAGCATGTTCCGTATGGCCTTGCTGGTGCAGTCCATTTCTGAAACCCAGTCACGCAGCAGACTGGGCAATACCTCGCCCACCTTCAGCCCATGCCAACGGCGCATGCGCTCGCCTGTGATGGCCTTGGCGTAACCGTTGTAGGTGGATGGGGACATTTGCCCGTTCTTGACCTGGCGGGCATAGGTGTCCAGCTGCTTTTGCAGCAGCGTTTCCATGAGCGGGTTGCTTTGTGACGGGGCTGCAGCCCTTGGGCTGTCCGGGAAGTAATCGGCATAGGAGAAGCCGCCTTCGGCAATCTTGCGGCGGATCTCGTCGCGCAATGAGGCCGCGCGCTGAATGCTGCTCTTGTTGATTGCACAGGCTGGGAGCAGCTCGCGGCACTCCTGGCCCTCCCAGGTGAAGGCAATTTGCAGCCTGTCGCCTGAGACGAGATGGCGAATCTTCACGCCGGGCGGTGTTGCTTGGGTAGGTGGTCTTTTATCCATTGATCGGCTGCTTTGATGTTGACGTAGAGGCGGCGGTGAACGACTGCGACCTGGGCTCCCTCGCGCCAGGTGCCAGCCTTCTTGCGTTGTTTGACGGTCTCTCGTGTCACCCCGGTGAGTTCCTCAAACTTGGAGGCCAGCACCCACTCGGGTGCATTGACGGACTCATCATTGGCGGCATGGTTTGCAGCTTGTGTATCTGAATGTTTCATAGATCAAGGCTCAGTTCAGGGGGTTGTGGAGGGGCTGGACAGCGGCTCGATATGAGCGCGAGGCCTGCGGTCGTGCTGGGCATCAAAGGCCTGGAGGTAGGTTTCCCAGAGCTGCTGACCATCGGCACAGCGCGCCTGCTTGCCACCGGAGAGGCCGGCCGCGCAGCAGGTTGGGCAGTTGAAGTGGTGGGCGATGTAGGTCTTGTCTTCTGGCAGGCCCACGGTGCTGGCGCTGATTGCCATGAGGTCTCCCAAAAAGCAAAGCCCCGCATCAGCGGGGCTCTGGGTGGTTGATGGGTTCGCGCCATCTGTCGCGCTTGTCGCCGCGGTCGCGGGCTCGTCGGCTCATGCCCCTCCCTTTGCTGCCGCGATAGCGGCGCGTTGTGCCCACCAGTCGCGCGAAGGCTTCTCGGCGTTGTCGGCTTCCATCGCCACCATGAGCGCGATCAGGGCCGTGCGAGTGCGGCTCGATTGACCGCCGCCACCTCCGCCCGGATTGCAGAATTCGATGCTGCCGCCGCCGTTCTCGTCCCAGACGGACACAAACACATCGTTGTCAGAATCAAAGCCCACGCGAATGTGGGCAACTTGGCTCATGTCTCCGATGCGCCCAATATCGCGCGCCTTGGGCCATGTGATTTCCGCATCCCGCGCGTCTGCCTGCACAGGGGCAGGCTCCTGAATCTGGTGCAGGCAGGGCGCGAGCGCAACGCGCTTGTTCCACGATGCTTCAAGTTCTTCATAGGTTTGGCAGTAGTCGAATTCAAAAGCGCAATCCACACACTCGGCTTTGTGATAGTTGCGGTCGCTCCAGACGTCATATTTCGGCTCGCCACCGCAGAAGGGGCAGGGCAGCAGGTTGTTGGTGTTGGTCATGGTTTCCATGGCTCCCAGAATGAGAAAAGCCCGCAGCGGCGGGCTGGGGTGTTGGTTAGGTGACTGATGCCTGTTGCTTCACGTTGTCGTAGGCCTTGATTCCCCACGCGATGGCATAGCAGTTCCATAGGAAATGGAATTTGAATTCCTTGCAGTTCCACTCCCAGCAGTCATCCATCTGAAAGCCAGGCACGTCATCACATCGAAAGTCGCGGGCAGCGTCGTAGGCTCGTACTTCGCCATCATCGGCAGTCGATAGAACTTCATCGTTCAGAGCGCTCCAAAGCGCTGCCTTGTCGTCGCTGAATTGGTCGTGCTCCGCCTGGGTGCTGTATTCAGCATCGGGTTCACTGCACTCAACCCAGCTATCAAATGCCTCTTTGACATGCTCCCGAAAGCTATCGGCACTGAACTCCATGACATCCCTTGGTGCCGGTGCGAGCAGCTTCTCGTCCCAATAGCCAGGGTTGATTGCCAGTTGATCAGCGCGGCCTGTTTTGTTGTAGTGCTCTTGATCTGTGCGAAAGAACGTGAACATGTCCTGCAAGCGTCGGAATACGAAAGTTCCCATGTCGCCATCAATGCACAGCGTGCCAGGCCAAGTGATGATGTCGAACCAGTAGGCGCGGCTGGAGGGATCTTTGAACCGCAAATGACGGTTCACACCGTCGTCGCGCATGACTTCCATCTGGTGCGCTTGCGCATCCTTGAGGAAGCGATCCTCGGTGCATGCAATTTCTCGGGGCATTCGTGTCTCCAGAAAGCAAAAAGCCCGCTCAATGGCGGGCAGGTGATGGGTGGATAGGTAGTGACTGGTCGTCCTGACCAACGTCGGCTGAAGCGATGGCAAGCAGCGAGCCGTCTATAGACTGGGGATCCTTGTAGTCAGCAAGACGATCTGGGGTATAGCAATAGCTCCATCAGGTCTGCTTTGCCAGCTACAGTCACAAGACCTGCTGCTGCGAGTGCGCGGATAAAGCCGAACCCGTGCTGACGAGCGTTCTCCAGCTGTATCGCCGATTCCGGCTTCTTGTCATAGGCTGCGCGAACCCTGTCAACGATGATCTTCCAATCAGCGTGAAGATTTTCTGGCAACAGTTCGTAGCGATATGCCTGTACGGGTTGTGAAGCATTGCTCGCCATGTCTGCTCCTCGGTGACTCGGCCTATAGATTACGCTTCTTCATTCCTGGAACGCTTTCTATGGAATGAAAAAAGCGGGTGGTGGGCTGTGGTGATTACGGGTGAAACGCTCGTTGCGAGGGCGCTATGTGCTTTTGCTGTAGGGCATGTGGTAGCTTGGGTTTGCAACGGGATCGAGTTCGATGGATATATCCGGATAGTTGCCCCCGGATACGTGCACCCGATCTCGCCCAGCATTTTTGGCTTCGTAAAGAAGCCGATCGGCCTCTCGCAGGGCTTGATCTAATGGCGTGTTGCTGTCGAGCGCTGAAATCCCGAAGCTCAGGGTCAACGTGTAGCCTGATGGGAGAACTTCATTGTTCAAGCGGAGGTCGCGCTGGATGCGAAGGGCAATGGCCTCGGCATCTTTCAGTGAAATTTCCGTCAGCAAAAGCACAAACTCTTCCCCGCCGAACCGTGCGACAAGGTCGTTCTCCCGCACGCTGTCTTTAAGAGTCGTTGAAACCAGTTGCAGAACCTCATCGCCGCGCTTGTGGCCCCAGGAGTCGTTAATGCGCTTGAAGTGATCTATATCGCAGGCCAGCACGGCCATCGGATAGAGCCGTATGTCAGCGAGGCGCTGCTGGGCATATTCTTGAAAAGAGCGGCGATTCAGCAACTGGGTCAACGCATCAAGGTCTCGCTCACGTCGTAGCTTGTCTACCGTTTCCTTCGCGGCAATAGCAGTCATCACCAAGCTGAAGAGCAGCGCGAAGTTCAAGATGCTCACCAGCGTTAGGAGCCAGTAGGGCGACTTTGGCAATGACCGAAGATCCGAGTAGCCCAGCAGCCAGATCAAACCGGGCCGAGTGAAGGTATAGGTAGTGAATGCGATGCTTAGCCAGAGCAGCAATTTATCGAGCCAGTGTAAAGAGCTCATCCTTGAGCGGACCTGCAGGATAGGCAGCATTAGAACCAAGCCCGAGCCTATACTGAAGGAACAGATGCGAACCCAAGGAATCGGATTCACCCAGCTGAAGTGATACACAACGGCTAAGGTGACGATGGAGATCTGCAGTGCAATGTGCGGATGCGTTGATACACGCCACCTGTCCGCCCAGCACTTCGCAAGACACCAGGCTCCCAGCAGATAGATGCTGCCAATCAATAGCGCATAGCGCGTGAGCACCTCAAGGGGAATCAAGGTTTGAGCAGCGAGGGGCAGTGCCGTGAGCGAATAGGCGCAGGCTTGCCAAAACAGAAAGCGCTGGGATCGTTGGTTAAACCAAGCAACCATCAGGACGGCAGCAAGAACCAGTAGCGCCAGAGGTGGTGTCAGTACCAACAAGTTGTAATTCGCGGACATCTGACCAGAGCCTCCCCGATCAAAGAGCAATCATTTCAACCCTGAGCGTTAAACGGCGATCTGGAATCTCGATGCTCGTATTTTCGCTTTTGTCACAAATTATTACACCGCCGCAGGCTGATAGATTGCTGTCAGCCGAACTCTTGTTCCGTGCACAAAAGCTGCCAAAAGTCATCAAAAACGGCCTCAGTTGCACGAATAAAAATCGTTCCAAATGTGTAGCCCTGTCTTCGCGGGTGACACTGTGTGCAGATCAGATTTTTGATAACTCAGGCGACTACCTTTTTGATCTCTATCAACTGGACTTCCAGCCATCCCACCTTGACGGCCAGCTCCTTGCATTGTTGAGCTGCCTCCTGAAGGATGTAGGGCTTGCTACGCACTGCAGTGCGCTTGGCTGTGCGCAGCCATGCGGTTTCATCAAATGGCTCCGGCGGTTTGCCCCCTGCCTTCTGCGCCATCTGGCAAAGCCGCTCGTGCGCCTGCTTTGCTTCATCCAGCAGGCCAGGCGCGATACCTGAGACACGCCAGCCCTTGTGCACGGACACGGGATCCGCCTTGGCTGCCAGGCGACGCTGGCGCTCGAGCTCCATTCCTTGAGCTCGCATGGCGGCCATGCGGGAGTCGGTGATGGGGTCGCCGTTGTGATTCACGAAAGTCAGACTCATGGGAGCCTCCAAAGAAAAAGCCCACCCATTGGTGGGCACATGGTTATTAGAAAAATCAATCCCAAGCCAATAAACAATTCGTTACATTCAGCGCTTTGCTTTGTTCACCTGAGTACGGACCACGTATGGCACTTGATGATCGAACGCGCAGATTGCTTGAGGAGTGGGAGGTCAAGCACGGTCTGTCAGTCATCCAAAAGAGACTTGATATGGGCTTGTTTGAGTTCGACCGTGAGAAGCAAAAAAATTGCTATTTATGGCTTAAGGCACGCCGAGTCACTCCCTGGACTTCTATTGCTGGCCGACTTGCTTTCGGAAGTGCCGCAGTGGCTGCGTTAGCCGTTGCTTTCACATCTGCGCTGAGGTGATGGTTACCAGCTTGCGCTGGCAGCCAGCGTGGCGGGCAGGTCGCCCAGGCCTGTGCGGCCTTCTCCGCCAAGGGCTTCGATCAGGTCGGGAATCAGGCGCGACAGCTCACCGGTGGCAATGGCCACATCGGTATCGAAGCCGCCATCGTCCTGGCTGTTGCCATCCATGACCGCATCCAGCAGCGTAATGCTCTTGATCTGCAGGCCTTCGGTCAGCACAAAGCTCACACGGTCGTCCCAGGTCATCGCCAGCTTGGTCGGCAGCTTGCCGTGCTCGATGTGTTTGCGGACCTCATCGATGTCCAACGGGTGGCGGGCATAGCGCACGATGGCCTTGGACTCGTCGCATGCTTTCAGCTCCGTCTCGCGGTCGGCGGTGAAGCCGGTGGGCGGCTCCTGTGTCATCAGCCAATGCGCCATGGCGGCCTGTGGGCTGGTCTGGGTGTCCAGCAGGGCCAGAGATAAGCCGGGCAGGCCTTCGACTAGCAGGGTCACCACCTCGTCGGCGCGGCCCTGGGCGCTGGTGTCCAGAACCAAGGTGCGGGCCTGAGGATCGATCCAGACCCACATGCTGCCTTGCTTGGTGAAGGCCATGGGCAGCAGATCCAGCTTGGCCTCGTCCTTGAGGTCGCGCTTTTCCTTCTTGCCCGGCTTGCGGCCTTCGGTTTTTTCGATGTGCTCGGCCTTTTCGTTGACCTTGCGATTGAGCACGCTGGCCGGCAGCACCTTGGCCTCGGTCATGAAGCGCATGACCCACTGACCAGCCACGGATTCGACCAGCAGGCCGTGCTGCTCTCCGCGCGGCGGCACCCAGCCCACGGAGCGCTCCTGGGTCGCGCCGCACTCCTCAAACACTGTCTTTTGCAGGGCATCCTCCAGCGCCTGCAGATCGCTTTGCCAGCTTTCGGCAATGCGGTAAATGATCATGTTCTTGAACATCTGGGCTCCAGAAATAGAAAAAGCCCGCGGGAGCGGGCTATTGAGGGATTCAGATTTTTACTGCTCTCAGACAGTAAATGGCTAGGAGGTTGTTCCGCTATGCGGCGTCCAACTGAGGCAGTATTTTCTGCAGGCTGCTTAACGCTGCTTCGCCTTGATCGGTCAATATACTTGCGAGAGGCTCTGCATCATCATTCGCGAAATATGCCATTGTCCATTTCGGGAAGAGGCGCTGTGTGATGCCTTGGGCTTGATAAAGTGGAGTGAAGTTGATGTGCCTGGTGTCCAAAGCGATTTTGTTCGCAACCGCAATCACGTGTTCCTGCGGGCCTTCGATGTACTGAACGAAGCGTTGGCCGTCAAATATCAGGACGCCCGTGATTTCGTGTGCCTGGTTAAAAACGCGGGAGAATTTGGCGATCTCGGCAACGCAACCAATATCGGCGTCTGGGGCAATTTCGCTGTGATAAAGAAAACTCCCGAACTCTGTCACGGCTTCCTCCATCTCTTATTGGGTTCAGTATAAGTTTAGATTGTTACTTGCTAGTTAGTGTTAAGCCCCATAGGTGACTCACGGCAATTCTTTGAGGCACTGCACCGTCTTGTCGTCCAGCCATTCGGCATGCATGCCAGGGCAAGCGAACTCGTCGCGCAGGCTTTTGATGATGGTTTGGGGTTCATCGGCTTGGGCATCGGGCGCGGACAGCCAGGCTGCGAGAAGCAGGGCGCCAACGATGACCAGCACGGAATCAACAATCGTCTTCAGCATGAGGATCTCCTCTTCAAAAATCTTGTTCAGCTATCCGAGCTGAATGCTCAGAGGGGCCAGGCTTCTGGCGTGAGTGCGATCACCACGGCCGCGCCGACCAGGCAGAAGAGGCCGAAGCCGGTGAGCGCCCATTGCGCCGCAATCAGCAGCTTTGTGGTGTGGGCAGGGGATGGAGTCGAATGCATGGAATCTCCTGAGGGCAAAGAAAAAGCCCGCGAGCGGTTGCTGCGGGCTTGAATAAAGAGCCGGTGACCTTTCGGGTCTGCCTAGGGAATGGTTCAGAGAGGGAGGGAGGAGATAGGCCCCAGGCCCGGCAAAAAGGTAGATGACGCAGCGTTCCACTGCCCGATGAGGGTCAGGCAGAAGAAATGCGCACTTGGGTTAATAAAAGTTGCTGCGCCATCTGGCGTGACCACTGTCGCCACGGCGCAAAGCGCCGAGTTCCTAATTGACGGTAGCTCAGGCCCATTCCTGAACTGCCGTACCTGCTCGAGCAGTCACGCCAGATAGCTGCCGCTTACGCCGGCAAGTCGTGATGGCGGCCGGTTGCTTGTCCGGCTCGTGACTCATATCGGGACCTATATGGTTTTGTGGGCCACAACCCGCCAGTGCGCATCGCAACTGCGCATTCACCATCACAGATAGGGGCCGGTGCTGATCTCCGGCTTGCTCCTGATCGCGCATCAGCCTGCGCATTCCCTATCTGTGATAGCCCCCGCTACTTTCCCGGGGTGTTCATGATGGGCACCTAAGACCGGTGCGATTACCCTCTTGCAGTATTCCAGCCGGGCCTTGCAGGCCTGGTTTGTAATAACCGGGGAGCCGACCCCCGGCACCATCACGGCGGTGGACTGGGCCGCCTAGACTTAGCGCGCAAGGCGCATCGGTGTAGCCCACGGAGTCGAACCGTGTCCAGTCCACCTGCGTGATGGCCCCGCTAAAGCCCTGCGGGGAAGGCGCATGCGGGCCGCATGCTGGCGGGTAGCTCACATTTCAGAATTCAGAATCTCCAGGTACAAAAATGCCACCTCCTGGGTGGCTGGTAAAAGAAAACCCGCACTGGGCGGGTTGTTTTGGTGGGCCAGCATTTAGGCTGGTTCCATTTCTTCGTTTAACTCGTCGCCTTCTTCAAGGCGCGACTCCCAGTGCTCCCCTTTGGATTCCACGACGACTCGGGTGGGCTGAGGGCCATTCATAGCCCTCTCCACAGCGCGCAAAGTCTCAAATGCACTCTTGAGGCGCACATTGCCGTTGGCATGCTCCAAGTAGATCAGACGGATCATCTTGTCAGCCATCTTGGGGATGTGTTTGTCTTTCTCCCATCGAGCTACAGTTTGTGCGTCAACACCAAGCGCAGAGCCCAGGGCTGCTTGGGACAGAAGTAGGCCTGACGTGCGAATGTAGCGAAACTCTGTGCGAGACAGTGCGCGAGGCTTTTGGACAAATGTCTTGCAGAGCGTTTCCGTCAGTCCTTCAATGTCGTGGATCGCGACAGCGTCTCCATGGGGTGTTTTGCGAACCTTGTAACCATTGGCCAACCACACGTTGCGGAGGCCCCCGTCCGTATAGTGGTACATGACTACTCTCCTAAATTAATTACCGTTACTACCGTCAAATCTGGGGCAGGATGATCTATGTAGACCTCAACCCCAACCAAAACTCCAGAAACCAGCCTTTCCATTCGGCACTTTAGGCCTGTGAATTTGATGTCGGGCTCAGGCTTGCGACGCATACAACCCAGCCGCAAAGCCTCGAGGACCATCATTTGTGTCACACCTCTTTGCCTCATTCGCTGCTGAGCATGCTTGGTGAACATGACGTTAAAGCTCTCTTGCGCACACTCTTGAATGAAGCGTTCCAGCTGGTGATTTGACAGGCTTGTCAAAAGATGGTTCCTATCATTTTGATAGGTTGATGGTAACTCAACCTTGATCAAATTTGAGGAAATTATTAGTTTCGCTATTGTTTGTGTGGTCAAACCGCAGCCCTGCAAGCAAGGCTTTGGTTTGAACCCCGGATGCGCTCCGGGTGGCGGCGCTAGCGCGCTGGGCGTTTTTGCTCTCGGCCTCCCTGTATGCCTCACCGCCGTATGGAACCCAGCGGATGGATTTCGCGTGGCCTTTCGATGTTCCTGTTGCCGATCCCATCCGGGGGCAGAGCAGTACTGACTAGAGCGACCGACGACCTTTTGTATCCCGCTGCCGCCCGCGGTGCCTTGTGTTTACCCAGCCGTGCGGCTGCATGAGCTTCGGTGCTGGCTCGATCACTTGGCACCCATCGCTTCGGTTTTCTGCTGCGATGAGTAATTGAATCATGATTCAGTCGCTTGTGTCAATCTTGATTCAATTTAATGTGAATACAGATTCAATCTGAACGATGAGAGAGGCCATAGCTATGCACCCAGCAGACGAAAAAAGCCCGCTTATGCGGGCGAGATGTAGGCTTCGCTTCAAGAGCGTAGGGATTCGCTGGAGCGGTATCTAGTGAGGGTGGCCGAAGCGCATCATGACCGTCTGCGGAATTTGCGCCGATGTTCCAGCATGGTCCCGATGACAACAAGATGGTGCTCATCGCTTCGCATCACGGGGTAGTCGTCATTCAGAGGCACCAGCTCAAAAATCTCTTGACCAGCCTCATCGATGCCACGCACTCGGTACTTTTTGAAGGTTGCCTCTTGTCTCGTATTACGTGCGGCAACAAAGTCGCCGGGACGAGGGGACACTTCGGGATCGATCAAAACCCTGTCACCTGGGCGGAACTCAGGGAGCATTGAGTCGCCTTCGATCTCAAAAAAGAAGGCCCAGTCAGAGGCATCGTCTTCGCCGAACTCAACGGCAAAGCCGTCGCCAGGCTCATATGGGCACACGATCTCTTTCACTAGCCCTGCTTGTATCTTTGAGATGACAGGGTAGGCGCGCATGCCTGGTGGCGTTGGTTTGACGTTTTCATCGAAGTTTGCGGCCATAGAGCCAGATCCGGTTGCAAGCCAGTCTGGGCTCACGCGCAGAAATGCTGCGGCCTTGGTGTTGTTTGCGGCGGAAAAGGCTTTTGACAGGCCGTCAAGGGCTCTTTTCACTGCTTGATAGCTGACCCCCATGCCGGCGGCAAGCTGTGACACCGACACCGACCTTTCATCCATGGCGGCCTTTAGTCGCTCGCTGTATTCAATCATGGTTGAAATATGCTTGAGCGGAAGTGAATTGTGA
This sequence comes from Comamonas sp. Z1, assembly GCF_008121555.1. Lineage (NCBI taxonomy): Bacteria > Pseudomonadati > Pseudomonadota > Betaproteobacteria > Burkholderiales > Comamonadaceae > Comamonas > Comamonas sp. Z1. Next base: position 54,350 of record NZ_VOQT01000021.1, on the reverse strand, counting down.
TTGCGTATTGTGGTGAATCATGATTCAATCCAAGGATGAATAAAGCTGAAGCAATTCAACAACTGGGCGGCTCTATTCCAGCTGCCGCTAAAGCAATTGGCGTGAGCTACCAAGCTGTCAATCAGTGGCCTGATGTGCTTCCGGCACGCATCGTTGACCGCGTTCAGGCCGCCTTGTGGCGCATGCAGAAAGAAAAGTGTTCCAGCCACGAGCTGGCGCAGCCATCCACTTCGACCAAGGAGGTGGGCAATGACTGACACCACCAAACGCATTACGCAACTCCCGCACCTGTCCAAGGCTCAGAACACTGCGCTTGCTGCTGTAGTAGATGCGCTCAAGGGTCTGCAGCCCGAAGACGCTCAGGAGGTCTTGGATCACGCCATTGCCCATCTGGCTGGTGACGAGCCTGCCCCCATGTTTGCGCGCGGCATCGCTGGCCCTCTGGGCAAGCTGACCTGTGACGCCAAGACCAAGATAGACGAGCTCACCCATGATCTGTGGTTGCAGCACTGCTCCCAGCGCGGCCAGGACACGGCAGGGGTGCTGCGCGACTGCATCTACGTCCTGGTGCACGGCAAGAGCTACAGGCAAATGGTGGTGGAAAAGATCAACCATGACGACAAGCGTATCGACGCGCTTGCCAAGCTCATAGGTCCGTTTAGGGCCCCCGAATCCATGGGGGGCGTCTAAATGTCCAGCATCGTCATCAACAACACCTCCTTGCAGGTGATCGAATACATGGGCAAGCGTGTTGTCACGCTGGCACAAGTCGATTCTGTCCACGGTCGTCCCGAAGGAACTGCAGGTCGAAACTTTCGCGAGCACAAGCACCGCCTCATTGAGGGCGAGGACTACTTCAAAGTAGGCGCCGACGAATTTCGTCGTCACCTCGATCCAAACCACTCTAAGTTTGCGAGCGAGGATGTGATCCTGCTGGCCGAGCCTGGCTACCTGATGTTGGTGAAGTCTTTCACTGATGACTTGGCCTGGAGCGTGCAGCGCCAGCTGACCAACATCTACTTCCGCACCAGGTCCCAAGCCCGAGAGCTCAGCAAACTTGAGGTGCTGCAACAGGCCCTTGAGTCCGAGCAAGCACGCATCAAGGCCGAAGAAGCGCTGGCGCTGGCCGCACCAAAGGCGGAGTTTGTGGACCGTTACGTGCAGCCAGGCACTGGCAGCATGGGTGTGCGTGAGGTATGCAAAGTCCTTGGCGCCAAGCTGAACGAGTTCACCGATTTCCTGCTGAAGCGCGGCCTGATGTATCGCACCACTCCAAAGAGCCCGCTCACGCCGCGTGCAGAGCACATGCATAACGGCCGCTTTGAGGCTAAGACAGGCACAGCAGAGCACGGCGAAACTTCACACGCCTTCGTTCACTACAAGTTCACCCCCAAGGGGGTGGAGTGGATCGCGGGCCTGTGGGGTCAGCACCAGGTGCGCCTGAAGCAGAGCGGCGGGGTGACAGCATGAGCACGATCATCATGGCGGCCTGCTGGCCCCTGCAGGGCATGAGCCCGAGCCAGAAGGCTGTTCTTATTTCTCTGGCTGATCAAGCGAACGACGATGGCGTGTGCTGGCCTGCGGTCGGGACAATCGCCGCACGTACCTGCCTGTCCGAGCGCGCTGTGCGCGATGCCTTGGCCTGGCTGCAAGCGGCTGGCGCTGTGTTCCGCGAGTACCGCCACAACACAAGCACCAGCTACACCGTCTGCCCCAAGCGCTTTGACCCTGCCAAGGCTCCGGCAGAGAGCAAGCGCACCACCAAGCGCAAAACCGATGTGGCGGCAAATGCCGCCCCCCCTGCGGCTGCCGCCCCGGGTGCAGATGCCGCCCCACCGGCAAATGCCGCAGTACCCCCGGCAAATGCCGCCCCAGCCCCGGCAGATGCCGCAGGTCTGGAGGGGCAAATGCCGCCCCCAAATCATCAGTTGAACCGTCACTTAACCGCCAATGAACCATCCCCGCCTGCTTTGCAGTCGGGTCGTGGTGGTGCAGGGCAACCTGAGAACACCGAGGAAACCGCACTGCAGACTGCTTGCCGGGAGACTTGGGCGGCCTACAGCTTCGCGTTTGAGCAGCGATACGGGGTTAAGCCCGTTCGCAACGCCCCGGTGAATGCCAACGTCAAAGCGCTGGTCAAGCGCTTGGGCCACGAGGAGGCGCCGCTGGTGGCCGCGTGGTACGTGTCGAACGTCAATGAGGCCTTTGTTGTGAAGAACTCCCACGGCATGGGCGTGCTGGTCAACCAGGCCGAGGGCTATCGCACCCAGTGGGCGCGCGGCCTGGCCGTGACGGCGACGGCTGCGCAGGCAGCCGACAAGAGCAGCGCGAACTTCGATGCCATCGAGGAAGCCAAGCGCTTGATGCGACGGAGCAAGGAGGGTGGCAATGCTTAACGAGAACGACACCGATTGGCTGATCGAAGAACTGGGCGCGACCATGGAGCTTTCCGGGCAGCAGATTCGCCCCGCATCGCTGAAGTTGCTGGCTGCTGACCTGGAGCACATCGACAAGTCGCTGCTGCGCATGGCACTCGCCCGTATCCGTGCCGAGCACAAAGGCCAGATCCTCACCGGCACCGTGCTGCAGTACGTGGACCATGCCATGGGCCGGCTGCTGCCGGCGGAAGCCTATGCGCTGGCGCTGTCCAGCTCGGACGACCGCGCCACCATCGTGTGGACGAACGAGATTGCCGATGCCTGGGCCGTGGCTGCGCCGCTGCTGCGTGCTGGCGACAAGTTCGGTGCCCGACAGGCTTTCGTTGAGGCATACGGCCGCATTACTGGCGAAGCCCGCGCGCTGCGCCAGCATCCTGTGGTGCAAGTGAGCCTTGGTCATGACCCCGAGGGGCGCACCCGCGCCTTGCAGGAGGCCATGACTGCAGGGCGCCTGCCGGGCGGTCTGGAAGCCTTGACCGAGGATGTTCGCCACCAACTGCAGCTACCTGCACCACGCGCTGCGCTGGCGCTGCCTGCGCCGGAGATTGCTCCATCAGGAGCAGAACGCACCGCGCTGCAGCAGTTGGCCAAGCTGCGCGACCACTTCGCCCGCAAGGCTGGGCGCTTAACCCATGCCCAGGTTCTGGCCCGGGCAGACCGCATGCGCCTGAACCAAGACAAGCGCAAGACCGCCGCCGCTGTGCTGGCCTACCAGCAGGAGGGCAGGTGATGAATGCCAAACGATTTACCACCGCACTACCTAGCCGCCAGAGACCATCTGGTGCGGCTGGCAATGACGCCGGGGTGGTGGCACTACTCAAGGCACAGGGCTACGGAGTTGGAAGAGGAATCCGTGACACATGGGCACGGCCTGTGGCCGGGAATGCGGGAGGCGGTGCGAGCCGAGCTCAAGCGCCTGGGGTTCAAGCCACGGCCAAGCGATCTGGAGCCGGTGGAGCCAAGTACGGCAACAAGAAGACCGTCACCCCCGATGGGGTGAAGTTCGATAGCCGCGCCGAGGCCCGCCGCTGGGGACATCTGTGCATGCAGTTGCGCGCAGGGGAAATCACCGAGCTGCGCCGCCAGGTGGCCTATGAGCTGGTGCCCGCCGTGAAGTTTGCCGATGCGAGCCGCGTCAAGAAGGCCATTTGCTACGTGGCCGATTTTGTCTATGTGGAAAAGGGCGTGGAGGTGATTGAAGACGTGAAGGGCGTGCTGACCCCCGAATTCAAGCTCAAGCGCCACCTGATGAAGGCTTTGCTGGGCCTGGAAGTGAGGTTGGTCAAATGATCCAGCCTTTGAACCCAGCCTTCTTTGGGAAGGTCGTGCCGGGGGGCGGCGAACGCAAGCCCCCCAGCGCATCGCGCATCACGCGGCTGCTGCATCCCCATCTGGATCGCATGAGTGATGGCCGGTACATGCACCGGGTCACCATGGAAAACCGCTGCGGCAACCCCATGGAGGTGGGATCCCGCCGCATCTATGTGATGGACGAGTACGGCGATACCGTGCTGGTCGACGACTGGGGGCCCTCATGGTATTGATGCGCCGCGCCCCTCTCAAGCCCGGCAAGGGCTTCAAGTCTCGCAGTGGCTGGGCTGGCGCTGGGCTCCGTGATGAGCAGGACGAGGGCCACCACTGCGAACCCGGCCAGGCTGAAAGCCGTGAACAGCGCCTTGCCGAGCGCGCTGCGCGTCAGATCGCAAGCGCCCTTGCAACGGTCAGCATGGTTCCCGGGAGCGTCACCATGGCCCCTGGGGCTGGGACGACTGGCATAGCTGTTTTGAAAGAGCACGTCATTGAAAGCGAGCCCTACCGCCGTCTGGTGGCAGAACTGCCTTGCTTTTGGTGCGGCATCAGCGGCTATAGCCAGCATGCCCATCTCAACTACGGCAAAGGCCTGGGCCTGAAGACGGACGACCGCACGGGATTCCCCCTCTGCTGCAGCCGTCCTGGCATTGAGGGCTGCCATGTGGCCTATGACAACTACCGGCTGCTGGAGTCCGGAGGGCGCGAGGCCCACCGCGAGTACGGCATCGAAGCCGGCCGCTTCACCCGCGAGCAAATCCTGAAGGCTGGGCTATGGCCCAAGAAGCTGCCCCTGTGGCAGGGATCCCCAAGAAATACAAACTGATGGCCAGCTCTCCCCATATTTATAAGCGCTTCATTCTCCCGTCCGGAAAGGTTGTGGAGGTCCGCCGGATCGAGCAGGGCACCAACCCCGAGGCCGTTGTCCGCGAAGTGAACGAGAACGATCAACTGGCGCCGCGTGAGGACACGCTAACGCTGCGCTTTCTCCTGACCCATTGCAAAAAGGCTCTTTGATGAACCAGACCCATTCCGACACCCGATGGCCTGACGGCACCCCACGCAGCAGGGGCAATGCATTTGATGTGCTGTATCGCTCGCGCGATGCTCCGGAGAGTCCGGAGCCAGACACCCGCCGCAAGGCCGGAGCCAAGCACGGCAGGGCGCTGCCGTTCAGCTTGCCTGGCACCCGTGCCCGTACACGTTGAGAGGATGCCTCCGTATGGATGAAGAACTGAATAAGCAGGTGGCCGAACATGTCTATGGCATGACACATGAGGCGATTGCGGCATTGCCGTGGGGTGTTCCTGATTTTTCCGGGGATAGGACATGGGCTGCAGGGGTTGCGAATCGGATGCTGCGACAGCCGCTACCTGTGCTCTCACGCTTTGATGCTGCATTGAGCGAGGCCGCAAAAGCCTGGGGCTGGGGATCAACGCCTGAGCACCAGGGGATCTCCGTGCTGCTAATCGTTTTAACGGCCGATGAGATCTGCAAGGCAGCGCTAAAGGCTATTCGCGGATGTGACGTCGAAGTATCGACTTGAGCTGCTGGTAAGGGTCGCCGGGGATACCATCGAGAAGACTTGACCCCTTCTGCTGCAGCTCATTATTGAAGTCGAACACGTCGTTCATCGTCCGTTCACTTTGTGGCCGCTGCAGCCAACGGCGGATGATTTCAGCGTCTCGTTCGTTTTTCTTCATCGTTGTGGTTGCGTTAAAGCAAGGTTCTGGGCAGGACGCATTGTTTTCCGCGAAATGTAGCAGAGGGCCGCCTTCATACCCCCTTGAAATCGCCTCGGCACTGTCGTTTCATAGCGCGCGCCGAGGCCGTTTGTGTGCGCCTGCGGTATGGCAGGGGAACACATGGCAAGCCCAATCATTGCATTCCTGGCGGGGGCCGGTACCGGCTATTTGAAGCAGCGCGAGGTTGAGGACCAGCGTAAGCGGGACGATGAAGACCAGCAGTTCAAGAGGGACCAGCGCGAGGTCTGGCGCAAGCAGCAATCCGAGGCGGATTCGCTAAATCAGTCTCTCAAGCAGGCCCAGGCTCCTGCCGAAGTCGTGGAAGGCCCATTGGGCGATCAGAGCGCAGGCCCTCCGGTACCGATGGCATTGAGCCAGGGCAGCACTGGCGCGCCAGCAGCGCCAACCTTCCGCATGGTTGCGCCAGGGGTCAACAAATCTTTCTCCACAGCAGCGGAAGCCCAGCAAGCCGTGGCCGATTACGCCAAGCCCGAGGCGATGAATCAGCGTGTGGTGGCGGCGTATCGTGGCGCAGGCCTGGTAGATAAGGCACTTGAAGTAGAGCGCAACGTCAAGCAAGGTCAGTTTGCAGACCTGCAGTTCAATGAGGCACAGAAGGCTGCAGTTGCCAAAGATGCCGACAGCAGGCTGCGGGCCGCGCTGGGTGGTGGAGCTCAAGGCCTGAGCTCTTTCGCCAGTGAATCCGGCTTGTTTGGTGGTGCGAAGGTGGGATTCGATACCGGCAAGGACGGGAAGGTGCAGTTCTACACGCTGGGCGCAGATGGCGCGAAGGCGCTGCTGGGCCAGCCGGTAGATAACACTCAGGAGGCACTGACAGCTCTGGTATCTCCCCACTGGAAGAGTCTCGACACATCGCATTACCTGGACATGCTGCACCGCAATGCCCAGGCGCAGCGCGCGCAGGCGAACGACGACCGCAATTACGCCCTGAATGAGCGCAGGCTGAATGCGGACATCAGCCACCGGAGTCAGCAACTGGCCATTGCCGCTGGAAGAGCTTCGGGCAAAGCAGGGGGCGCCGAGGCAGCGCCATTCGACTTTTTGTCTGACTTTGACCCTAAGCAAGCACGCAAGCAGGCCATGGACATCGAAGCGGCCAAGGCGGAAGCAGAGGGGCGTGCTTTTTCGGGGGCCAATGCTCAGAAGATCTATGCAGGCCTGCGCGATGCAGCAGCCGGTGACAACGTTTCCCGCGAGCGGGCGAGGGTGTTTGGCGATGCAGCCCGAAAGGCCAAGAGCCCGGAGGATCTGCAGGCAGTGAGGGAGCGTGCCCTGCAGAGCGGCTTCACCGAGGAGGAAATGGGGCGCATCGACCAGCGTTTTGCGCCCGCTCCTGCACCCAAGCAGGCCGCTGCTGCCAATACAAATCAGGCCCCAAAGAAGGCATCTGCACCTGTCATTGCAGAGCAAATTGGCTCCGGACTGCCTCCCGCTGCAGAAGCCGCCGGAGTCCGCTTGGACAAAGCACGCGCAGATCTGGCTCAGTTGCGCGCAAGTCGGCCACCTGGGCTCAAGGATGGCAATGCAGCTCGTGATGCATTCGCCCGCCAGATCAAAGCTGCCGAGGACGAACTGGATGCTGCAGACGCGGCCTACCAGGGCGCCGCCTCCCCATTTGTCGCTGCCGCGTATGGCACCCGCCGCAAGTAAGGAATCACAATATGGCCAAGAAAAAGACCCCCCAACCTCGCGCGCTCAGCTCCTTCGACGATCTGGACGCCGCCGGCATCGGTGCAGGCTATGTGAGTCCGTTCACGCCTGGTGCTGCGCCCGCGGCCGATGAACCGCCCAAGAGTCGCGGCCTGATGTCCGTGGCCAATGACACCGTAATCGAGGCAGCCAATGCGGCCGCCGGTGGCCTGTCGTCTGCTGCCAACTTCATCAAGCCCGGCAACGCGGTATCGGGCTGGATTGACAAGAACATCATCCAGGCCGGCGAAGAGGCCCAGAGCGATGTGGTCAAGGCCTCGAAGAAGAAATTCCGTGAGGGGGTGGCAAACGCCGATGGGGTGATGGGCGAGCTGGGGGCTGTGGGCGGCTACATCGTCGAGAACCCGCTGCTGGCTGCCGCGCAAGCTGCAGGTTCCTTTGTGGGACCTGGTGCTGCGGTCAAGGGGGCAGGCATGGCTGCCCGTGCTGCTGGCGTGGGCGCCAAGGGCATCGAGCGTGCTGGCCGGGCCGGTGGTGTTGCTGCTGGCGCTGCCATGGCTGGTGGTGATGCTGCCGGTACCGCCTATGACCTGGCTATCAAGGCGGGGGCAACGGAGGAAGAGGCAACGGCTGCAGCACGCCAAGCCAGCGTAATTCCGGCCTTGGTGGGCGGTGCAGGTGGCGCTTTCGGTGCGGAAAAGCTGCTGGCGGGTGCCAAGGGATTCGGCGGTGGCGCTGCTGCGCGTGCTGCCAAGACCGGCCTGAGCGAAGCCGCCCAGGAGGCCGTGGAAGAAGGTGTTACCCAATACGAGGGCCAGCGCGCGGCTATTCCCTTTGATCCGAGCATCGACCCGTCCAAGGGGGTGGCCGCTGCCGCGGGCATGGGCGCTGCGCTGGGCGGCATGACGGGCGCGGGCACTTCGCTGCTGACCGGCGGCCATGGGCCCGTCACGGGTACCGCCCTGGATGCAGCCATCAACCAGCCGCAGCTGACTGTGGAGCAGGCACAAGCCGCTATCGACTCTGTATCAAATGGCACGGCTTCGCCTGATCAGTTGGCGCTGCTGGCGCAGTTGCAGGCCGACCGCACGGGGCAGAGCAACGTCAGCCCCATCCTGGACATGGATGCACTGCAGCGCAAGGGCGTGACGCCTATTGGTCTGCTGGACGAGGTGGCCTTGAGCCGCGAGGGCTTAGGCGCCCCTGTGCAGGTCGTACCAGAGCGCGGCGCGCTGTCCCGCGCGGCCAACCTAGCCGCAGTGACCCAGCAGGCAGCTCCCTTGACAACAGCCGCTGAGACGCAGGAACAGCAACAGTCAGCCCAGCCCACTGAAGGCGCAGACATGGAGACGGGGGAGATTTCCCCAGAGGCCCGCGTCGGCCAGATCCAGGAGCATCTGGATTTCTTGGCCCAGATGGGGCGCAGCCAGGGCTGGACCAACGAGGCACTGGCCCAGCGTACAGCCTTGCAGCAGGAGCTGGATCTGCTCTCGCCGGCTCAGCGTATGGCTGACCTGCAGGACCAAGCAGCAGAAGCAGACGCCCGCGCTGCCGATTGGGCTGGACGTGAGTACCGACCCAACCCCACGGAGCTGCCAGAACATGCGGCCAATGGCGGCCCGGCAGACATTCAGGAGGCGAACGAGCAGCGCCGGCTGAAAAACATCCAGCAGGCGCAGCAGGAGGCGGCAGCAGCCCGGGCGCAGGTCGACCAGGTTGAAGGCGAAGGTAATGCACAGGCACAGCTGGCCGCGCAGCAAGACCGCGCCGCGCGCGTGGCCCAGACCGCCCCCGACATCCTGAACAAACAGGGCAAGCCGTTCACAGTGAAGCTGCCCGCCGTGAAGGCGGCCCAGGCGGCTGGCGCTGGATGGGAGCCTGTGAAGGTGGAGGGCGGCTATGTCGTGCGCCAGGTGCAGCTCGCGGACAGCCCCGCGCCCACTGCGCGCAAGGTGGCGACCCCGGCCCCGCAGGAGGCAATGGCCAAGGCCGAGGAAATCGCCCGTGAGGGCAACGCCCAGCGCCAGCAAGTGGCCCAGGCCGACCATGACGCAGGCGCTCGATGGGATGCCATGCAGCCCGATGCGCAGCGCGCCGTGCTCGCGGCCGTGCCCAAGATGGCGAATGTCATTCGTCAGAACCTGGAGGGCAAGGCCTGGGAAAAGATGAGCGCCGGCAACCGAGAAAAGGTGCTGAGTGCTATGAATTCAGTAGCTTCGACAGAACAGCAGCAAAAGAACTCCGAAGAAAAGCCAATTGAGGGCAAGGACCTGGGCAACGGCTGGGCCGCATTCGCCCCCGAATCTGGTACCAAGGCTGTGCCCCGCGCCCAGATGCCCCAGATCAAGGCCGAGCACCGTGGTGCCATGGTCAATTTCATGAACGCCCGTGGCATTGCCCACCAGGAGGAAACCGTGCCTGCCGCGAGCTTGAAGCCCACGCAGGCCGAGTTTTCGCGCGAGAAGGTGAAAAAGGCTCTGGGCTACGAGGGCGGCGACCGCTCCATTCTGGTTTCCCAAGACGGCCATGTGCTGGACGGCCACCACCAATGGATGGCAGCGCGCGAGCAGGGTAAGGACGTGAAGACGATCCGCCTGGATGCTCCCATCGAGCAATTGCTGGAGGCTGCCCACGAATTTCCCAGCAGCAGCACCAGTGGCGGCGCTGTCGATTCAAAGACTGCAGATAGTGGGACCGGCGGGACATTCACTCCGTCGGTGGGAGCAGCAGTGGAAATCACCAGCGGACTCTATCAAGGCAACAGCGGCACCGTAGAGAGCATCTCGGACTCGGGCCGTGTGGTTGTTCGTGGGGATAACGCGCTGGCCACAGGCTACTCAACAACGGCTGATGAGCTGGCACCGGCTGCAAAGTCAACGCCGGCGCGCAAGCCCCGCGCGGCCCAGGCTGGTGACGCGGAGAAGGCGCGTGCCGACTATTTCACCCCTGGCAACATCGTCAAGAGTTACAGCGGGCATGACCGGGTGATTGCCTACACTCCTCCGGACTCGGAAGGCCGCTGGAGTGTCAAAGTCCAAGCTGTGCGCAAGGATGGTGATTCTTGGGTGGCTGACGAGGGGGAACAGGAGCGCGTGCACGGCACAGATCCGCAGCCGCGCGAGATGAAGGCGGGCCCGGTGGCCCGTGCAGAGCCAGCGCCCGCCCAGACTCCGGGCAGCGCCAGCCCGGCAGCAACTGCATCAAAGCAGCCCACACTGGAGGCTCACATTGCGCTCATGCGCCGAGTGCGCGAGGGAAAGGCCACGGCCGCAGAGTTGCGCGAGGGCTTCAAGCGCACAGAGGGCGCCCGCGAGGCCTTGACCGCCGAGCTGGGCACCATGAAGAAGGCAGAGCTGCTGCGCACGGGCGGCATGTCCTTTGCCTACCGCCACAAGGACGACCGCAAGGAGGAGATTGTGGAGGCCCTGGCAAGCCGCGTCCTCGATGAGTTTTCGTTGGGCCGCAACTATGGCCCATCCAGTTACATGGCAACCATGGAAGGCATTGCCAAGCACAAGAAGATCAAGGCACAGGCACTGCGCGACCTGGTGGACAGCCTCACCGACGAGGACATCAGCTCTCATGCCAAAGCCATTGAGAAATCCCGTGCCGACGATAAAGCTCGCAGTGAAGCACAGGCCAAGGTGCTGGCCGACCCCCAGACGCTGGAGGATTTCCATGCGGTCATGCGCCACCACGTTGCCAAAGGCGATAGCCGCCAGGACGCTTTCCTCAAACTGACCGCTGAGCAGCGTGCACGTTACGACGCCCTGGAGGCCGAAAGCACGCGCAGTGCCAGGGAGGCAACAAAGGCCAAACGGCGCACCGAAGTGGCCAGCGCAGGGCAGACCACGGCTGGTGACGTGATCGAGACAAAGCACACCAAGCACGGGCATGACCTGTTTGTGGTGCAGCTGGCCGAGCGCGTGGACCGCGAGGACTATGACACCCTGAACGCATCTGCCCGGCGCATGGGCGGCAGCTACAGCAGCTACCGAGGCAACGGGGCAGTACCAGGGTTCCAATTCCGCACCAAGGATGCCGCCGAAGCCTTCAAGAAGCTGGTTGCCGGGGATACTGGGGATGCTCAGTCTGTGGCCGCCGCGCGCCGTGATGCATTCGAGGACGACCGCAGCCAATCCGCAGCCCAGCGCCTGCGCACAATGGCTGCAGCACTGCACGAGCGTGCAGACGAGTCTCTGTCTCGTGATCGCAAGGCCAATACCCACCGCCGTGCTGCGATGGCGGCCAGCGCCGAGGCTGCAGCCCGGGCCGACAAGGCCATGGCCGGCACCATGGAGAACCTGGCCCAGTCCATTGAGGACGGCAAGGCCAAGTTTTTGGATGCTGTGCGCCAAAAGGTGCAGGTCGAGTTTCTGACCGGCGAGCTGCGCACCGCCAAGGAGGCCCAACTGCGCAGCAAGTACAAGACCTACGCCGAGCAGGAGCGCCACCGTGGGGAGCCCATGGATGCCGAAACTGTGGACTTTGCCGACTTCCCCAGCTACACAGCCATGCGCTCCGACCTGGCCGCGCTGGGGCGGCAACTGCAGGACCGGGACGGCACCAAGAAGTTGGGCGCCCGTCTGATGGCTGTTGCCAATGATGTGAGCGAGGCTTATACCGACTGGGCCAAGGCGAATTTGTTGCAGGTTTCACGCTTCGGCCATGCCGGGGAAATGGCCGACTTTGCCAGCAATGATGCTGCCGAGAGAGCCATTCGCCGCTCTGGGATTGCAGACCGGGCCATCGTGCTGCCAATCAAGCGCGGGCAGAACCGGGTGGTGCTGGCGCCGGCCGAAGCCATGAAGCAGGGCCTCTGGTCCGGGGATGACGACAAGCGCATCACGCTGACGAGCGATTTTGGGCGGGAGCTGGTGGAGGCCGTGGGCCGCCGGGCAAAGTCGGAGATTCGCTTGCCCTGGCAACTCGAGTCGGCTTTCAAGAAGCGCCAGCGTCTGGAGAGCATGGGCATTTCCACGGGAAGCGAGTACCGCTCTGCGCTGCGCGAGTTCGCCGGCGTGCAAGAGGCCATTGCCACTCCCGACAAGATCAAGCAGATGGAGCGTGCTTTGATTGGCCGCCGAGCTGATGGTCTGGACTTCTTCCCCACCAGTGAGGCCGTGGTGGACAGCATGTTGGCCGCGGCAGAAATTGAGCCAGGCATGGCAGTGCTGGAGCCATCTGCCGGCATGGGCCATATTGCCGACGCCATCCGGGAGCGCGCTGGAGTTGAGCCCGATGTGGTTGAGATGTCGGGCGAGCGCCGCGAGTTGCTTGAAGCCAAGGGATACAGCTTGGTGGGTAGCGACTTCACCGAGATGCGGCCGCGCGACGGCTTCACCTACGGTGATGTGTTCCGCGACACAGAGGGCCGTCTGGGGGTTATGCGTGGATCCCGTGGCATGGGCAGCGACCGCGTGGGCTTCCATCCCTTGGATGCAGACGGTAAGCCTGATGCTCAAAAAGCCACTTGGGTGGACCGTGGCGAATTGACTGGGGTGGAGCAGCGCGACAGTGATAGCGGATATGACCGCATCATCATGAACCCGCCGTTCTCGAAGGACCGAGACATTCAGCATGTGCGCCATGCCTATGAGTTGCTGCGCCCCGGTGGCCGCCTGGTGGCGATCATGGGTGAGGGGGCTTTCTTCCACGGAAACAAGGCCGCCGAGAGTTTCCGTACATGGCTGGACGATCTGGGCGCGACCAGCGAGCGCCTGCCTGATGGCTCTTTCATGGACCCGAGCCTGCCCGTGAACACCAGTGTGGCAGCTCGCATGGTGGTCATCGACAAACCCACCACCCCAGCGGCTGGAGACAGTGATACCCGTTTCCGCCGCCAGGAGGCTGATGCTGATTTCGATGTGGACGGCTTCCTGCAGGCCATGAACGACGGTCAGCCCGTGGCCCAGGCCCGGGCGGAAGCGGTGAGCGCTGTACAGAAGACCGTGGATGCCATTCGCACGGGATGGGCCAATGGCCCCGAGGTCACGGTGGTGTACGACATGGCGGACCCCGCAATCCCAGCAGCTGCGCGCCGTGCTGACCAGGCACAGCGCAGTGGTGGGGCTGATGGTGACCCCGAGGGCTTCTTCTACGGAGGAAAGGCCTATCTGCTGGCCAGCCAGCTGCACACTGACAAGGATGTGGCCCGGGTGCTGATGCACGAGGCGCTGGGCCACCATGGCCTGCGCGGCGTGTTCGGTACCGGCCTGGATAGCGTGCTCGAGCAGATCGTGGCTGTGCGCCGTGGTGACGTGCGCCGCAAGGCGGCCGAGTATGGTCTGGACTACGACAAGCCGGCGCACCGCCTTCAGGCGGCCGAGGAGGTGCTGGCCGAATGGGCGCAGACCCGCCCGGAAATGGGTTTTGTGCGCCGAGCAGTGGCTGCGATCCGCTCCTGGCTGCGCCAGCATGTGCCCGGCTTCAAGGGAATGCGGGTGACAGATGACGAGCTCATTCGAGCCTATATCCTGCCCGCACGGGGCTGGGTGGAGCGTGGTGCTGGCGCTGGAATGGCGCGCGACATTGCATTCAGCCGCACCAGCGCGACCAGCATGCCGGATGCCATCATCGGCAGCACTCTGGGCTCTGCCTCATCGCACCCCGACTATGCTGCCGCCAAGGCCGGGGACATCGAGGCCGCCTTTCGCCTGGCTCAAGACATTGTGACTCCCGAGCTGGTGGCTAAGGTGCGGGCTGCGATTGGGGACTCCAAGCCCGTGGTGGTGCCAGTGGCGGCCGAGGAGGCTACTGGGCGCAACAGAATCCCTGTGGCAGCGGCCGGCGTGCTGGCCCAGCGACTTGGGCTCTCCACTTCTGGCGCCATCGTGCAGGCCAATCGGGCTCACCGTACTGGCATGGATGGGCTGGATCGCATCTTTGCACCCGTGGACTTCGCCGGCGCGGTGGAAGCCAAGCCCTATCTGCTGGTGGACGACACCCTGACCCAGGGCGGCACGTTCGCGGCGCTGGCCAGCCATATTCGGGAAGGTGGCGGGACCGTGGCCGGGGTCATTGCATTGACCGGCAAGCAGTACAGTGCAAAAATTCAGCCCACAACAGAATCTCTGGCTTCTCTCCGACAAAAACATGGTGACCTCGAAAACGAATTCCGCGCCGCCACCGGCTACGGCTTCGACTCGCTCACCGAGTCGGAAGCCCGCTACCTCGCGCGCTACGAACCGGCTGACCGACTCCGAGATCGAATCTCTGCAGAAGGACACCGAGGCCGCTCTGGCGAAGATCAAGGAAATGCTGACCCAGGCTCACTAGAGGACGGGCCACTCTTCAGCCGCTCGCGCCTGGCCGACATCAAGGGCAGCGCGCTTTCCCAGCTCGACAACATCCTGAGCCACCCCGGCAAAGTCTCCATGTGGGACAAGACCGTGGGCACCATGCGCCACCTGGCCGAGCGCAATCCGTTTTTCAAGCCCGTCTACGAATCCGCGCAGCAGAACATCGACGATGTGAGCATGCTCGCCAACGACGCAGCCGACCAGGCGCCGCGCATCCTTCCTCGAGTCGACAGCATGGGCGACATCCTGGGCAAGAACCGCAAGCGCCCCGTATCTGCTGCCGACAACAAGGCCGTGGCCCGCCCTCTGTTTGAGGGGACCTTGTTGTGGGGCCGCGACCTCAACGGCCAGGCCGTACTGGTGGAGGATCTGGCCAAGAAGTACGCCAACCTGAGCGCGCACAACAAGGCGGCCATGCTGCTCAAGGCCAACCGGATCGACGCCGGCGTGCTCGCCATGTGGCAAGGCCTGCCCGCGCAGCAGTACGAAAACATGATCAACTCCCGTTTTGAGAGCAAGATTCTTAAGGCTGGCGTGGTTTGGAGCGATGGCGAGCTGCAATCGCAATTCGGCGCGACCGCTGATCAAATCAGCCTGTACCGCGAGGCGCGCGCGGCCATTGATCGCTCCATCGACATGACGGCCCGCGCCGACATGATGCGAACCCTGGGCGATGGATATGCCGCCATGCGTGGTGCCATGCTCGAGCAGCCATCCCTGGACAGTGCGGGCCAGCTGCTGCTGGACATGCTGGAGCAGGACGCCAAGGCTGTGCCCGACAACCGCGACCGCCTGGCATTGCAGATGCAGCAGATCCGCAAGCGCCTGGAGGATGCCAAGGCTCTGCAGGAATCCGGCTATGCCCCCCTGTCGCGCTTCGGGCGCTACACGGTGGACGTGGTGGACGCCGCCGGCGAGCGCCAGTATTTCGGCATGTACGAGACGATGAGGGAGGCGAACACTGCCGCGCGCAACTTCCGCTTGACCTTCCCCGACGCCACGGTGGAGCAGGGAACCATGAGCCAGCAGGCTTACAAGCTGTTCGCTGGGGTGACTCCGGAGAGCCTGGAGCTGTTCGGCAACATGCTGGGCCTGGACTCCGAAGGCAACGCGGCCCAGGACAAGGCATTCCAGGAGTATCTGAAGCTCACCAAGAACAACCACAGCGCGCTCAAGCGGATGATCCACCGCAAGGGCACGGCCGGCTTTTCTGAGGATGTGGGCCGGGTGGTGGCGAACTTCGTCTATTCCAATGCGCGCCAGGCCGCTGCTGGCTTGAACGTGGGAGCTTTGGACAAGGCAATCAATGCCATTCCCAAGGACCAGGGCGAGCTCAAGGATCTGGCGATGGGCCTGCGCAGCTACATTCAGGATCCACAGGAAGAGGGGCAGGCCGTTCGCGGCATGCTGTTTGCGCAGTACCTGGGCGGCTCGCTGGCCTCTGCATTCGTGAACATGACCCAGCCTTTCCAGGTGACGCTGCCATGGCTGAGTCAGTACGGTGGCATGAAGAAGGCCGGTGCGCAGCTGGCCCGCGCGCTCAAGGACATGGGTACCAAGGGCTTCCAGTACGAGGCCGACCTGGCCAAGGCCTTGCAGTCTGCCGAAGACGATGGTGTGGTCAGCCCCCAGGAAATCCATCAGCTGATGTCGCAGGCCCGCGGCTCCGGAGCGCTGCGAGCTGGTGATGGGACGGCTGCAGGGAATGCTCGAGCAACAGTTGCCAATGCATGGGAGCGCACCAAGGTGGCCTGGGGTCAGCCCTTTGCCCTGGCTGAGCAGTTCAACCGCCGCAGCACCTTCATTGCCTCTTACCGTCTGGCGAAAGAGCAGGGCATTCAGAACCCTTCTGCATTCGCGCGCAAGGCGGTTCTGGATACGCAGTTTGTCTATTCCAAGGCAGTGAAACCGCAATGGGCACGGGGAACCATCGGGGGCACGCTGTTCACCTTCAAGACCTATAGCGTGTCCTATCTGGAGCTGATGCAGCGCATGTGGACACAGGGCGGCAAGGAGGGCAAGCGCGCGGTAGGCTGGTCAATCGCCATGCTGATGCTGATGGGCGGTGCGGGCGGCCTGCCGTTCGCTGAAGACATCGAAGATCTGATTGATGCCGGCGGGCAACTGATGGGCTACAGCATGAGCGTCAAGCAGTGGCGCAAGCAGCTGATGCAGGACGTGCTGGGCAAGGAGCTGGCCGACTTCATCGAGCAGGGTGTGTCGGGTCTGCCTGGCGCGCCGGTGGACATTTCCGGACGGCTGGGCATGGGCAACCTCATCCCCGGTACCGGCCTGTTCCTCGAGAAGCGCGACCACAGCCGGGACATGCTGGAGATCATCGGACCGGCGGGTGACTTGATCCAGCGTGCCGCCACAGGCGCCCGCAAGGCGCTCACCGGGGATATTGCTGGCGCTGCTCTCGAGGTATCGCCCACTGCCGTGCGCAATCTGGCTAAGGGCGTGGATATGGCCGACAGCGGGATCTACAAGGACAGCAAGGGCCGAAAGGTGATCGATGTGACGCTGGGCGAGGCAGTGGCAAAGGCTGTCGGCTTCCAGCCCAAGTCCGTTGCGGAGACGCAGGAGGCCACGGCCACCGAGCAGAACCTGATCGGGCAGAACCGCGCCATGAAGGAGCGCCTGACTGCAGACATGGCCCAGGCCGTCTATGACAAGGACGTGGAGCGCCAGGCCGAGATTCGTGAGCGCCAGCAGGCCTGGAACCGTCGAAACCCGGAAAGCCCGGTGTTTATTGACAGGCGCTCGGTGCGTCAGCGGGTGATCAAGATGCGCCAGACCAAGGCCGAGCGTGTTGCGGCAGCCGCTCCGAAGTCCATTCGCGCGAACGTGCGGCAGTCTTTGGCGGAAGCGCAAGGGGGCACCACAGCCCCTTGATGCGAGGTGTGGGCGTGAAGATAATGCGCCCACACACTCACTGCCCGGGGCGTGCGGTTCCTACCAAGGAGCCTCGATGCCCATCACACACACAACGGCGCCGGCCGCATACGGACATGCCGCAACCTCTCATACAGGAGGGGCTGCAGCATGAAGAAAATCCTTACCGCATGGCTGGGCCTGCTGGGAATTCACCAGCATCTGAGTGCAGAGCAAAAACAGGACATTGCTGGCGCTGCCTACCAGGCAACACCTGGCGCGGGCACTGCAGTGAGCTTTCGCCTTGCCGGCCTGCCGCTGAGCGACTGGCTGGTGCTTGCTTCCATTGCGTTTGTGGCGCTGCAGGCCTCTTTCCTGATCTGGAAATGGCGGCGTGACTATCTCCGTGACCAGGAGCGCCAGCGTTTGCAGCAGCGGGCCCGCGAGGCCTGCGGAAAGGACGGCGCGCCATGAGCATGCCTTCCATCCTCAAACAACGCCTGGTTCAGACCGCGCTGACCATCATGCTTTTGGGGGCTGGCGCTGCCAGCATGCTGCCACCCGGGGAGCCCCAGCCATCCGAGGCGGTGCTGCTCGCCATGGACATTGGCGCCTATTACGAGAGCAGCGGCCGACACATCGGCACGCCTTACGTGGACAAGGTGGGCAAGGGTCAGCCGCTGACTGTCTGCAATGGGGTAACGGGCCCGGAGGTCGTGGCTGGGCGCTACTACACCAAGACCGACTGCATGCGGCTTGAGCTGCCCATGTACCTGGCGGCCGAGGCTGCGGCAAAGCGCATGTTCCGCCACTGGAGCACCTACAACGTGTGGGTGCAGGCCAGCCTCATCGACATGATCTACAACCTGGGCGAGGCGCAAGTTGCCGGCAGCACGATGCGGGCCCTGGCCAATGCCGGGGATCTGGATGGTGCCTGCGCCCAGATGCCCAAATGGGTGCGCGGCACGGTCAACGGCAAGAGCGCCGTGCTGGCCGGGCTGGTGGATCGGCGCGGCACGACGGCCGAGCTTTGCTCGAGCTGGGGCCGGGATGGCCACTTCATGGCCGGGGTACTGCCATGACAGTGAGGGCAATTACTCACATCGTTGCGGCTGCTCTCGCTGGTGCCGGCGTCTGGTACTTCCAGGAGGCCCGTATAGGTGCGGACCTGGCCGACGAACGCCTGCAGGCCAGCCAGTACCGCGAGCAGATCGCTGATGAACGCACGGCCGCCGGCCGGCGCTTGCTGGCCGTGGAACGCACGGTCAACGAAAAATACCAAGGAGCCTTGAATGACGCAATCCAGAAGCAGGCCGCTTTGCAGGCTGCTGCTGATCGCGCTCGCCGTGAGCGTGACGGCCTGCGCCAGCAACTGTCCGATGCCGAGCAGCGACTTGCTGACGCTTCCCCCGCCGCCCTCATCGAGTACGCCCGAGCCCTCGGAAAAGTATTCGGACAGTGCAGCCAGCGATACACGGAGCTGGCAATCCGAGCTGATGGCCACGCAGCTGATGCGGCAACCTGCCGCGCAGCCTGGCCAGTGATCCCCCAAACCAAGGAGAACCCCCAATGAACTTCGGTGACGCCATCAAAGAATTGAAGCTGGGCAAGCGCCTGCAACGTACCGGCTGGAACGGCAAAGGCCTGTTCATCTATTTGGTTCCTGCTGCCAGCTACCCAGCGCAGACAGGTGCAGCCAAAGCACATTTTGGCGAGGGCGCGATGGTGCCCTATGCGGCTTACCTGGCCCTCAAGAACGTGGACGAGACAGTCTCCACCTGGGCGCCGAGCATCAATGACACCCTGGCCGAAGACTGGCAGGTAGTGGGTTGCACGGTCCCGCCCCACCAGCAGCGCGTGCTGGATGAGAAGCAGGAGCTGGACATCCGAATCACCAGGCTGGACGAGTTCATTCTGCGCAATGCCTTGTTCCGCCAGTTGGACCCCGAAGAGCAAGCCCGCCTGCGCCGCCAGCTCGATGTGATGCGCGAGCTGTCTGTGATTCTGGGCGAGCGCATTTCAGCTTTCTGAGCCGCACGATCCGCCTATGCCGACAGCCCGCGCGCAGGAGCCATGGCGGGCGGATCGACCCCCCTTGATGTTTTCAACGATTTGTCGTTTCATTGCCCGCGCCCAATAGAGGGCATGTAAACGACAGGACTTGAGCAAGAAGCGCGCGTCACCTGATCAAAACGCCACGACGGCCACGAAGCCCGTCTCAACACGCGCCCGTACTGCCTCATTCAAGGCCCCGGCTTCCACCAAGAAGCCGCCTGCGGCCACCAAGACCACACCCCCCAAGAAAGCAGCCAAGCCCCTGACGCCATTTCAGAAGTGGTCGTCGGGTGTTGGTGCGCTTGACCAGTTCCTGGCATTCATTCTGGAAGGCGGCCACATGGCCGATTTCTGCCGTCAGAACGAGTTTGCCTATACGACGATGCTGGACTGGATCAACGCCGACAGCTCACGCGCCGAGATGTACGCACGTGCGCGCGAGGATCGCTCGGACAAGCTGGCCGACGAAATCGTGGCGATTTCAGACGAGTGCGAATACGCACCGATCACGGACATGAGCACGGGCGAGACGATTGCCGTGGCCTTTGACAAGACGGCGGTGGCCCGCAACAAGCTGCGCGTGGATGCCCGCAAGTGGATTGCCGCCAAGCTCAAGCCCCGCGTCTATGGCGACAAGGTGCAGGTCGAGGGGACTGTCGACCACAAGGTGATGAGCGATGACGCTTTGCTGCAGCGCCTGGCAAAGCTGGGCGTCTCTGTAGCCAGCATCGTGCCGGTGGGCCCAACGGAGGGCGGCGATGCTGGCTGACTCCGTTCTGCACCTCACCCCTGAGCAGCGTATCGAGCTGGGCGGTCTGCTGGACGAGCTCGAGCGCCGCCGGCGTACTCGCATGCTCGAAACCATGTTCCCGGACGCCGGGCCATTGCGCCGTGCGCTGTATCCCCGCCATGTGGAGTTCTTCGAGCTGGGCGCGACCTGCAGCGAGCGCGTTTTCATGGCCGGCAACCGTGTGGGCAAGACCATGGCCGCCGGTACCGAGCTGGCTTATCACCTGACGGGGCGCTATCCCTGGTGGTGGGCAGGCCACCGCTTCACCAAGCCCGTGCGCGCGCTGATCTCTGGCGATACGCACGAGACAACGCGCGACATTCTGCAACTCAAGCTGTTGGGCTCCACCACGGACAAGCCGGAGAACTTCGGTACCGGCCTGATTCCTGGCGATGCGATCACGGGCATCGTGGCGCGCTCCCATGTGAAGGGCGCCGTCGAGCGCGCGATGATTCGACACGAGAGCGGGGGCGAGTCGGAGCTGTGGATGCGCAGCTATGTGCAGGGGCGCGAGATTTTCCAGGGCTTCGAGCTGGACATCTTCTGGGCGGACGAGGAATGCCCCGAGGACGTTTACGAGGAGGGCCAGGTGCGTCTGATGACGCGCGAGGGCATCTCCATGCTGACCTTCACGCCGCTTTCGGGCCTGACGGCTCTGGTGCAGCAGCTGACATCGCCCGATCCCGAGGGCAAGGTAATCGGCCGCGCGGTGGTGCAGTGCGGCTGGGACGATGTGCCCCACCTGACCGAGGAAGCCAAGGCCAAGCTGCTGTCGCGCCTGATGCCACACCAGCGTGACGCGCGGACCAAGGGCGTGCCCGCATTGGGCGCTGGCGCGATCTACCCGGTGCCCGAGAGCGACATCGTGGTGCCGGACTTCCAGATCCCCGACTTCTGGCCCAGGGCCTACGGCATGGATGTGGGTTGGAACCGCACGGCTGCCGTCTGGGGCGCGCACGACCGCGACTCGGACATTGTTTACCTCTACAGCAATCACTATCGCGGCCAGGCCGAGCCATCGGTGCATGCCGCATCGATCAAGGCGCGCGGCGATTGGATACAGGGTGCCATCGACCCGGCATCGCGCGGCCGCAGCCAGAAAGACGGCGAGCAGTTGCTGCAGAACTATGTGGATCTGGGCCTGCAGCTGGTGACGGCCAATAACGGCGTGGAAGCCGGCATTTACCAAGTCTGGGAGCGCATGAGCACGGGCCGCTTGAAGGTCTTCAAGTCCATGCACGACTGGCTCAACGAATACCGCATTTACCGGCGCGACGACAAAGGGCAGATCGTCAAGAAGGACGACCACGCCATGGACGCGACGCGCTATCTCATTGTGACGGGGCTAGGTCTGGCCACCGTCAAACCCCGTGCCGCCGGCCAAGCGCGGCGCAAACTGTCCTGGAGGGTGACATGACCTCAATTCTCGGCCCACGCGGCACTCCCATGGTTGAGCTGGGCGGCGAGCGCGCCTGGCGCCAGCGCGTTCTTGGCGATGTGGTCTGCAGCTTTCAATGGCTGGACCTGCGCGCTGCCGGCGACGAGACAGCGGACGGGGACCCTGAGCCCTGCATGGTGCTGTTCCCGGCCTTCCGCCGCATGGAGACTGGCTCCTATGTGATTCCCCAGCGCAATGCCTACGCCTATGTGGATGCCAAGGGCAACCCCACGCCGCAGTTCATCAAGACTGCGGCTCTGGCTGCCGAAACCATGGGCTTCACGATGACGGACCGCAGCAGCATCAGCCGCATGCTGGACATCATCTGCGAAGGCATGCCCGACCTGGTGGATATGCCACTGGAGCAGCCCCCCAGCCTGGAGGTCAAGCGTCACCGCCTGGGCATCGAAGTCACCGCCCGGGCCTGTGGCAAGGACCTGCATAGCGAGGTGCTGTGATGTTTGAAGTGCGCGACATTCCCACCAGCGCTCGAGCAGCAGACTCCTCGAGCAACGCCGATCAAGAGCAGCCCGCCGAGTGTGCGGCAGCCGGCAATGATGAGCTGGCGAGGCAGCGGCACACCACGCTGATGGAGCTGTTGAAGTACGAGAGCGAGCGCCAGGGTGAAGAGCGCCAGCAGATGCAGATCGACGAGGACTACCAAGACCATCTGCAGTGGAAGCCCGAGGATGCCCAGGCGCTGATGGAGCGCGGCCAGGCGCCGGTGGTCTTCAATGAAGGCCGTCAGACCATTGAATGGATCTGCGGTACCGAGAAGCGCATGCGCAAGGACTACAAGGTGCTGCCGCGTGAGCGCGACGACGAGGCCATGGCCGAGGTCAAAACCAAGCTGATCAAGTACACGGACGACGTGAACATGACCCAGTGGCACCGCAGCCGCGCCTTTCGTCAGGCAGTGACCGCGGGCTTGAGCTGGCTGGAAGAGGGGGCCAACCGCGACCCCGAGGCCGAGCTGATCTATTCCGGCTGGGAGGACTGGCGCAATGTCTACCGCGACAGCCATAGCCGCAACATCGACTACAACGTGGACGCGCGCTATCTGTTTCGCCGCCGCGTGGTGGACCTGGACTATGCCGTGGCCCTACTGCCGAGCAGCCGCGATCACCTGGTGTCTCAGGCTGGCCGCCACGACGACGTGGATCCGGACGGGATCTGGTACCTGGGCGAGCGTCTGACCAGCGCCAGCGAGACGGAATGGGGAACGGCCAGCAGCATCTACGGGGCGCGCGCGGCCTATATGTCCCGTGCAGGCTACTACGACAACAGCAGCCGCCGTTCGGTGGAGCTGCTGGAATGCTGGTACCGCATCCCTGAGCGAGTGCCGGTGTTCGCTGATGGTCCCTTTGCGGGCAAGGTGTTCAACCCAGCGGACCCGCGCCACGCCTTTGAGCAGGACCAGGGCCGCGCCCGGCTGTATGAAGCCGTCAAGTTCCGCATGCGCCTGATGCTGTGCACCAAGGACGCGCCCTGCCTGGATATGGCGAGCCCGTTCAAGCACAACCGCTTTCTGATGGTCCCAATCTGGGGCTATCGCCGCGCGCGCGATGGCTTGGCCTATGGCGCCTGGCGCGGTATGCGCGATATTCAAGACGATCTGAACAAGCGCCGCTCCAAAGCGCTATACGCCCTGAGCGTGAACCGCATCATTGCGGAAAAGGGTGCAGTGGACGACTGGGATGATTTGAGGGATGAGGCGGCGCGCCCTGACGGCATCATCATCAAGAACCCCCAGCGTGAACTGAAGTTCGACAACAACATGGGCGACTTCCAGGCCAATGTGGAGCTGGCCGCCCAAGATGCCCAGCTGATTCGCAATGCCGGCGGCGTGACCGATGAGAACCTGGGGCGCGACACCAACGCGAACAGCGGGCGCGCGATCCTGGCCAAGCAGGACCAGGGCTCGCTGACCACCAGCGAGTTCTTCGACAACCTGCTGCTGGCCATTCGCCAGGCTGGCCAGCTGCGCCTGAGCCACATCGAGCAGTTCTACACCGAGGAAAAGGTGATCCGCATCGTGGGCGAGGGTCAGCGCCCCATCGAATGGCTGACGATCAACCAGGTGGATCCTGCCACTGGTCAGATCCTCAACGACATCACAGCGCGCGAAGCGGATTTCATCGTGGATGCGCAGGACTACCGTTCCTCCATGGCCCAGGCCGCGCTGGAGCAGATGTTTGGCCTGCTGGGCCAGATTGCCACCTACGCGCCACAGGTGGTGCTGTCGGTGCTGGACCTGGTGGTGGAGTCCGCCGACATCCAGGGCAAGGAAGAGTGGGTGGCGCGCATTCGCAAGATCAACGGCCAGCGCGACCCTAGCAAGCCGCCCACACCCGAAGAGATGAAGGCCGACCAGGATGCCCAGGCCAAGCAGGCCGAAGCCGAGCAGATGGCCAGCGAAACGGCGCGCGCCCAGTTGGCCAAGATGCAGACCGAAATCCAGCTGGCGGAAGCCCAGATCAAGAAGCTGGGCGTGGACGACATCCTGAAGAAGGTCCAGACCATGCTGGCTGCGCTGGAAGGCGCCCAGATCGTGACCGCACAGCCCGGCCTCGCACCAGCAGCCGACGAAATCACCTCATCGGCCGGATTGGCTGATGACGGCATCAATTCCCCCTGCGACCGCTGACGCCACACCCATGGCGCAGCCCCAACCCCAACCACTGACCCAACCGGCACCCACCGAGTAAAGGAGCCACCATGTCCATGTTTAGCGAAGAAGACCTCGCCGGACTGAGCGAAGCAGAGCGCGAAGCACTGCGCGACCTGGCAGAAGACGACCAGGATCTGCAGCCCCCTGCGGATGATTCTGGTGAAGCCGACGCGGCTACCGCTGCTGCAGCGACCGAAGAAGACGAGAGCGCGGCTGCTGCAGGAGCCGAGAAGGCTGCCCAACAGGCAGGCGCGGCGGAAGGTGCCGCCCCTGGCGCCGACGACACTGCGGCCGGCGCGGCAGCTGGCGCCAAGGAAGAGGGCGCGGCTGACGATGGCGCGGCCGCACCAGCCCCAGCAGCGATTCAGCCCGTGTCTCCCGCCGATGCGGACGAGCAGCGCAAGACCCTGCGCGCCGAAAAGGCCACCGCTCTGCAGCAACTGCTGGATGGTGAGATTGACCAGGAGGCCTATCAGGAGGTCGAGTCCCGCGTACAGGACAAGCTGGACGACCTGGCACGCGCGGCAGCCGTGGACATGGCGCGCTCCCAGATGCAGCAAGACGCCATGATGCAGGAGTATGGCCAGCACCTGGGCGTGGCGCAGAAGGAACTGAAGGCTGCCGGCATTGACCTGGATGGCGAGGCCGGCGCGCAGTTCGACCGCGCTGTCCGCCTGTTTGCCCAAGATGCGGCAGACCGTGGCCTGACCGACACCCTGGGCAATATGGCCGCTTCCCGTGATGCCCTGGCCGAAGCCCAGGCGCTGATGCTGCGCCGCTTTGGCAAGTCTGCAACCGCGGCTCCCGCTGCAGCGCCTGCAGCTGCCGCGCCAGGTGCAGCACCAACCGCACCGCCAGTGCGCAAGCCTGCTGCTGCCGACCGTTCGGCACTGCCGCCCACGCTGGCCGGGGTTCCCGCCGCGGCCGACGCTTCGGTGGGCAGCGAGTTCGCTCACCTGGATGGCCTGGAGGGCACGGCGCTGGAAAAAGCCCTGGCCCGCATGACGCCCGATCAACAAGAACGCTACCTGGGGGCCTGATGTCCGGACGCAGACTCATACGACAGATCAAGGCAGGCGAGAGCCTGTCTTTCGACGGCGGCCGCGTGGTGGTGACGCTGCGCCAACGCACGGGCCAACGGGCTGAGTTGAGCCTGCACCTTGAAGACGACGTGGTGGTGGATAAGCCCACGCATGCGCGGGGTGACGAGCCCCGGGGCCACAAGCCCGTGTATGCGCGGCGCCACGCCCCCATGGGTACTTGATTTCCTGGAAATCAGGATTATTCTTTTTTCCTAGCTGCGGCGCCTTTGCTGGCGCCATCTTCAAGCAGCAGATTGCCGCCGGGGGCAGTTGCCCGGTTCAAGCGCAAGACGCGCTCAGTGCTCGCAAGGGCAGGAGTTGCGTTATGCGTACTTTGATCGGCGTCAACGACCCGCAAGCCGTCAAGAAGTGGGCCTCTCTGATGGCCGTGGCCATCAACAAGGAAAGCTATTGGTCCCGCAAGTTCGTGGGCAATGGCAAGGATTCGCGCCTTCCCATCCAGCGTATCGATGATCTGCAGCAGGGCGCCGGTGACGAAGTGACCGTTGACCTGCTGATGCCCATCAACCAGGAACCCGTCATCGGTGACGAAACCCTGGAAGGCAAGGAAGCGCCGCTCAAGTACTACACCGACCGTCTGCGCATCGACCAGGTGCGCGGCGGCGCGGATCTGGGCTCGCGCATGACCAAGAAGCGCACCCTGCGCGACTTGCGCAGCGATGCCAAGCGCGCGGCCACTGACTGGTGGAAGCGTCTGCAGGACGAGCTGTATTTCATCTACCTGTCCGGCTCGCGCGGCCATGGATCGGGCTTTGTCTGGTCGGCCAACAATCCATTCTTCGACATCAACCCGCTGACGGCGCCCGATAGCCAGCACATCCTGTTTGGCGGCGCGGCCACATCCAAGGCCTCACTGACGGCGGGCGACACCTTCAAGCTGCGCCTGATCGACAAGGCCGTGGCAAAGGCTGAAACCATGGGCGGCGACGGTACCGACGAGCTGTCGATGATTCCCGTCTCCATCGAGGGCGGCAGCCACTACATCTGCCTGATGCACACCTACCAGGCCGACGCGATGCGCCAGGACGCGGGCACCGGTGGCTGGCTGGACATCCAGAAGGCCGCCGCGGCAGCCGAGGGCAACAAGAACCCCATCTTCCAGGGCACGCTGGGCATGTACAACGATGTGGTGCTGCACAAGCACCGCAACGTGATCCGCTTCAACGACTACGGCGCGGGTGGCAATGTAAACGCCGCGCGCGCGCTGTTCCTGGGCGCTCAGGCCGCGCTGATCGCTTACGGCGACAACGAAACCGGCACGCGCTTCCGCTGGACCGAAGTACAGAAGGACCACGAAAACAGCGTTGCCATCGGCACCCACGCGATCATGGGCGTGAAGAAGGCCACCTACAAGTCCAAGGACGGCAACGTCCAACGCGACTTCGGCGTGATGGCTCTGGACACCGCCAGCACCGACCCCAATGCCTGATGAGCCCGCGGCCCGCGCCGTGGGCCGTGGCTTCACCAGCCCTTTCCCTCATCAGACATAGGAGCTTCAAATGCCCAAATATCAATCCGATGTTGCGACCGGCAAGAAGGCTGTGCCGCAACCCTTCGACGCCAGCGTGCTGACGGTGGCCGTGGACCTGACACTGCCCAGCGTTGCTCTGGCCGCCAACGATCTGCTGGAGCTGCTGGACATTCCCCCCAAAGTGCAATTGGTGGCGGTGGACGTGCTGGCGCCCCAGCTGGACAGCAACGCGGCTCCCACGCTGGCGTTCTCGCTGGGCGTGATCAATGCAGCCGGCACGGACCTGGCCACGGTCTACGACACCGGCCTCAAGCCAGGCTCGGCCGCTGCAGGCTCCGTTGCCACGGCCAACTCGGCTGCACTGGCATTCGCCAACCGCGACACCGCGCGCAAGTTGGGCCTGAAGGTGACCACAGCGGCCGCGACTTCTGCTACCGCCGGCAAGCAAGTGCTGGCACTGGTCCGCATGCGTTATTGAGCCGCGCAGCCCCAGGCAATGAGTGTGTAAAGGGGCTGCGCCGTGCGCGCGGCCCTTTCTTTATTGAACCGGCAAGGAGTGCCACATGACCGCCATCCACGCATACCGCCGCAAGGATTCCACAACCGTGGAGCTCTACGGCCAATCCATTCAGTTCAAGCCCAACGACAAGAAGGACGTGGTGGCCGAGGTGCTGCACGAAAAAGCCGCCGCGCGACTGCTGTCCATCACCGAGGCCTATCGTTTGTATGAGCCTGTCGAGCAGGGCGGCACTGTCGCCCAGCAGCTGACGGCCAGCATTGGCTCGACCACGCCCACAGACGCCGAGGAGCTGCAGAAGGTGGTGGCCGACCAAACCAGCCAGATTGAAGCTTTGAAGCGTCAGGTGCAGGAGCTGAATCAAGCAGCTGCTGCCTCCGCCTCTGTCTCTGCAGATTCAGCCACTGCTGATGGTGCCAAGGGTGGCGAGGAAGCCGACAAGCCTTTGGAGCAGGCCTCCGGCGAGGGCCAAAGCACCGGTACAGATGAGAGCGCCAGCGAGTCGCCCTATGTGTTTGCCAACGAAGCGGGCGAAGCCATCGACATCAGCGAATGGACGGCAGCGCAGATCCGCACGTTTGCCGAGTCCAACGAAATCAACTTGCCCAAGGGCAATAGCGTGAAGGTGGGCGAGCTGCGCGACCTGCTGGCGGCCGCCCTGCGCGCTGACTCCAAGGAGTAATCCATGCCCATTGCAGCCAAGGATGTGATTCAGCGCGGCGTGGTGACCACCCAGGACACCACCTCTATCCGCTGGCCTGTGGGCGAGTGGGTGCGCTACCTCAACGATGGCCAGCGTGAAATCATGCTGCACCGCCCCGATGCCTTCAACAAGAGCGCGGTCATCGATTGCGTGGCGGGTACCAAGCAGGCTCTGCCGGCCGATGGCGCCAAGCTGATTGATGTGCAGCGCAATTCCACAGTTACCAGCAAGCGCGCCGTGCGCATCTGCAGCCGCGAGATTCTGGATGCGCAGATGCCCAACTGGCACAACATCGCCGGCGCGGCGGAGATCGTGCATTTCATGTACGACCCGCGCGAGCCCAAGGCGTTCTGGGTGTACCCGCCCGCGACGATTGCGGCCAAGCTGGAGATCAATTATTCGGCCACGCCCACGGATATTGCAGAGCCAGCTGCCGGCTCCGAATACACCGCGGTGGTGGGCAACATCTCGGTGGCGGACATCTACGCCAATGCGCTGCTGGATTACATGCTGTACCGCGGCTATCTGAAGGATGCCGACTATGCCGGCAATGCGGCGCGCGCCCAGGCGCACTACGCGGCATTTGCGACGGCGCTGGGCATCGAGCTGAAGGCGACGCTGTCGGCCGCTCCCGTGTCGGTAGGTAATCCGAACTTCCGCCAGGGCAGCAGTGCCGCGACGGTGCCGGTGGGCCAATGATGCGCGATTGGGCGGACTTCTTCCCCGACGTGCTGCCCGCTGTGGAGCTGGGCACGCCTGAGCCGACTGTGGTGCACCAGCTGCGCCGTGCGGCCCAGGACTTCTGCCACCGCACGCGCGCCTGGCGCACGACGCTGGAGCCGATCACCACAGAGGATGGTCAGTCTGAATATGCCATTCCGCTGCCTGAGCAGACCGCTTTGGTGCGGGTGGAGGGCGCAGAGCTGTCGGGGCATGGTTCCCTGGTTCTGTGGCGCCAGGGTCAGGGAGACGGCCAGTACCTGATGACACCAGACGCGCGCAGGGTGGTGCTGCACCGCCCTGTGGCCGCCGATCTGGCCTTGGTGCTGGATGTGACGCTCAAACCGAGCGATATGTCCATGGGCATCGACGACGCGGTGTTTGATCAATACAGCGAAGTGATTGCTCTCGGCGCCGTGGCGCGCCTGCGAGGGGACGCCGTGTTGCGCGGCGACTTCAACACGCGCTGCGAAACCATCAATGTCGAGGTGTGGCGTGGTCGGGCTGCGGTGCGGCCGCGCGTGCGCCCGTATTTCTGAGGGGTGGTGATGAAGGTTACGGTTTCTGGTTTCTCTGGCGCCGTGAATGCGCCGCACCCCAAGCTGCTGCCGGAGGCGGTGGGCACGGTTTCGTGGAACCAGAAGCCGGGCCGCGGCGACTTCCGGCCCTGGCGCGATCCGCAGGATGTGGCGACAGTGCCCGCCGGCAGAAAGACAATTTACCGCTTTGGCCGCGATGTGGCCGAGGATGGCCGCTACTGGATGTCCTGGACGGGCATTGTGCACGCCGTGCGCGGCATGGTGGCCGATGACACGACGGAGCGCACCTATTACACCGGTGACGGTTTCCCGAAATGGACGGACAACACGATTGCGCTGGCTGGGGGAACCTATCCGGCGGCCTGGCGCAAGCTGGGGGTCCCTGCACCCATTTCCGGGCCCACGGTGGCGGCTTCAGGCGGCAGCAGCACGGACACCGAGGTGCGCTACTACGTCTACACCTATGTGACGGACAAGGGCGAGGAGAGCGCGCCCGGGCCAGTATCGGCCGCACTGACAGTGCCAACCGACGCGACCGTCAATATCTCGGCCATTCAGGCGCCGCCGGCTGGCGCCTTCACGATCAACCGGGCGCGGATCTACCGCACGCAGACCGGAACAACGGGCACCGCTGAATTCTTCTTCTTGCGCGAGATTGCTGCAGGCGTTGCCAGCACCACCGACGATGGGCGCACCTTGGGCGAGGTGCTGGAGACTATGACTTGGCTGGAGCCTCCGCAGGATCTGTCGTACCTGACGGCCATGTGGAACGGGATGATGGCGGGCATCAGCGGAAATGCCGTGCGCTATTGCGAGGCCTACAAGCCTTATGCCTGGCCCATGGCCTATGAGACTTTGCCGCCCGATGCCAAGCCGCTGGCGCTGGCCACCTTCGGGCAGCGGCTGCTGGTGCTGACCACGGCCGATCCGGTGCTGGTGGCCGGAACCTCGCCCGATAGCCTGGACGAGCAGCCGCTGGAGGTGGGCCAGGCCTGCCTCGCGCCGCAGGCGGTGGTGAGCTTCGGCCATGGTGTGGCCTGGCCGGCCCCCGACGGCCTGGCCTACTACGGGGCGGGCGGTGCCAAGCTGATCACTGCCGGGCTGCTGACGCGCGATGACTGGCTGGCCATGAAGCCAGCGGGCATGGTGGCGGGCCTGTACGAGGGTCTGTTTCTGGGCTTTTATACCGACGCCGGCGGTGTGCGGCGCGGCTTTCTGGTGGACCCGGTCAATCCCACGGGTATCTTCTATCTTGAAAAAGGCTATGACGCGCTCTACCTGGACCGGCTGCAGGATGCGCTGTATGTGCTCGATGGAACCAAGGTGCGCAAATGGGATGCCGGCGCGGCTTTGATGAGCGCGCGCTTTGTGTCCAAGGTGTTTGCCATGCCGGCTCCGGCGAGCTTTGGCTGGTGCAAGGTGGTGGCGGATGGCTACCCGGTGACGGTCAAACTCAATGCCCTGGAGCTGAGTGCGCGCGAGGTGGCGGCCCACATTGCGACCTTCGGCTCGCGCTGTGTGGCGGTGACTTCCGGCAATAGCAGCGGGGTGCAGTTCACGTTGTCGGCGCCCGGGCCCGAAGCCTTCCGCTTGCCGCCCATTCCTGCGCGCTCCTGGCAGATAGATCTGTCTGGCCAGCAGGCGGTGCAGGGCGTGGCCCTGGCCCAGGCCGTGGAGGAGCTGCGCTGATGGCAACGACTCCCCGCAAGGATTTGCCCGGTACCAACGCTCCGAACTGGAGCCAGCGCGTGACCGAGGAGCTGCGCGTGCTGATGGGGCGCGGCGGCAATGGCCGGGCCCTGACGGCCAAGGACTTGATTGATTCCGGGATTGCCAAGCCTGGAGCGGGTGGTGGCCTGGTGCCCGGCGTGCCGGGAGGGGGCGACATCGAGCCGGATCTGACGCCACCACCGGTGCCCACGGGGTTTGCGGTGACGGCAGGCCTGACCACGGTATTTGTGGAGCACGATGCCCCCGGCTATACGCAGGGGCACGGCCATGACCGGACGGTGGTCTATGGGGTTCTGCAGACGGGCAGCACCGCGCCGACGTTTGACCAGGCCGTGGTGCTATTCCAGTTCCAGGGCACCATCGGTGCCTATCCTGCAGCGCTGGGAACGCGCTACCGGCTGTGGATCAAGTGGCAGTCCAAGGATGGCGTGCAGTCGGTGTCCCCTGCCGGCGGCATTAACGGCCTGGATGTGCAGACGGGCAAGATCGGCAACAACGACCTGGGCCCGCTGATCGTCGAGGCCGGCAATCTGGCCAATGGCTCTGTGAGTGCGAGCAAGCTGGCTGCGCAGGCCGTGGATGCGACCAAGTTTGCGAATGGCATCGAGCCCGTATCTGTGAGCACGGCGGCCACGCTGCCCACGGTCAAGAGCACCAGCACCATCGTCTGGCAGGGCAAGCTGTACCGCTGGGATGGCAGCAAATACACGGCGGCCGTGCCTACCGTGGACCTGACGGGCACCATCATCGCCAGCCAGATCGCGGCCGGCGCGGTGGATGTGACCAAGTTTGCATCGGGCATCGAGCCGGTGACCAATAGCGCGGCGGCCAGTCTGCCCACGGCCAAGACCACGAACGTGATCACCTGGCAGGGCAAGCTCTACCGCTGGGACGGCAGCAAATACACGGCCGAGGTGGCCGTGGTGGACCTGTCTGGGCAGATTGACGCGGCCAAGCTGGCGGACAACGCGGTGACGGTGAGCAAGATTGCGGCCGGGGCGGTCGAAGCCGGCAAGCTGGCCACGGGCGCGGTGACTGCCGACAAGATTGCGGCCGCGGCGGTTGACGCGACCAAATTCGCATCCGGCATCGAGCCCGTGACCAACAGCGCGGCGGCCAGTCTGCCCACGGTGAAGTCCACCACGGTCATCACTTGGCAGGGCAAGCTGTACCGCTGGGACGGCACTAAGTACTCGGCCGAGGTTGCGGTGGTGGATCTGACGGGGCAGATCGACTCTGCCAAGCTGGCCGACAACGCGGTGACGGTGAGCAAGATTGCCGCTGGTGCTGTGGATGCGGGAAAGCTGGCATCGGGGGCGGTGACCACGGACAAGATTGCTGCTGCAGCGGTGGATACGACCAAGTTTGCAAGCGGCATCGAGCCGGTGACCAACAGCACGGCAGGCACGTTGCCGACTGTGAAGTCCACGACGGCGATCACCTGGCAGGGCAAGCTGTACCGTTGGGACGGCGCCAAGTACACGGCGGCGGTACCGACCACGGACCTGACAGGCACTGTCATTGCCAGCCAGATCGCGGCCGGTGCAGTGGATGCGACCAAGTTTGCATCAGGCATTGAGCCGGTGACCAACAGCACTGCAGGCACGCTGCCGACGGTGAAGTCCACCACGGTCATCACCTGGCAGGGCAAGCTCTACCGCTGGGATGGCAGCAAGTACTCGGCCGAGGTGGCCGTGGGCGATATGGTCGGCCAGATCGCGGCCACCCAGATTGCCGACAACGCGATTACCACGCCGAAGCTGGCAGCAAATTCCGTGGCCGCTGGCAAGATCGCTGCCAATGCGGTGACAGCCAATACTGTCGCGGCAGACGCAATTACCGCAGGGAAGATCGCGGCTGGTGCGGTGAACACCCGTGAGCTGGCCGCAGGGTCGGTTACCGCAGGCAAGTTGGTCGTAACGGCTACCGACGCTGTGAACGTCGATCCGTTCTTCCAGGACGCTGACATGTGGGCCAACGCCAACTTTACGCGCAAGACCGTGGAAGGCGCTCCAGGCCCTAACGTACTTGCGGCGACTATCGCAACAAGTATGCAGGTTCCTGCGGCGTACAGGACGCCCATCGACACCAGCAAGACGTACCTGTTTGAGACTTGGTTTATCGCAACGGCTGCGCAGACAAACCGTGCTTTCGCATCAATCCGGTTCTATGACGTCAACGGCGTGCTGCTTACTGGAGCCGACGCGCCTAACCCTGGCGCGGGCTGGCCTGGGACAAACGCATCCGCCGGTAACTTCTACTTCCCGGCAGTCGGCGCGGTAACGCCTACGACCTGGACGCGCACGGCTCTGACAGTCGGCCCCAACGGTGTTGCCCAGTTCCCTGCTAAGGCGGCTTACTTTACCGCTGGTGCGTACCTGAACTACGGGAGCGTAGCTCCCATCGTAGAGTCCCAGTGGGGAGGCTTCCGCGTCACTGAGATGGCTCGTGGTGAGCTGATCGTCGACGGTGCTGTAACGGCAAACGCCATCGCAGCTGGGGCAGTGACTGCAGGCAAGATCGCAGCCAACGCCGTGACAGCGAACGAGATCGCCGCTAACGCGATCACGACAGCGAAGATCCAGGCCGGTGCGGTGACGACTGCAGAACTTGCTGCAGGCGCTGTTACAGCCTCGAAGATGGTCATCACCGATCCTTCGACACTGGTGCCTGACGCAGACTACAGCGACGCCCTTATGTGGGCAGGCGGGCAGGGCGGCACGATCAACATCGTCACTACGTCCAACCGCGAATACAACACACTCGACAACCGTGCTCTGCAGTTGAACCGTGTGCAGACCGGTACGGACTGGGATTCCGCTTTCAGCTCTAAGTTCTCCCTCCGCGAGAACACAGGCTACCGAATCCGCACTACGGTCTACGTCCCTGCAGCCTGCACATTCAAGGTGCGACTCCTGACGTATGACTCTGCAAACGCATCGGGAGCCTACAAGGACATCGACGTGGTTGCCACTGGGGCAGGCTGGCACTCTGTAGAGGATACTTTCACGTCTCCAGGTAACGCGGCAGGTGCCCGTGCGCTCGTCTACATTCACGAAGCGAGTACCGCAGCCTACTTGCGCATGGGTAAGTTCTATGTGCAGGAGCGGACGACGGCCTCTCTGATCGTTGACGGAACTATCACCGCTGCGAAGATTGCAGCGAAGACGATCACCGCTGCAGAAATCGCTGCAGGAACGATCACGGCTGCGGAGCTGGGCGCGAACTCTGTGACGGCCGGCAAGATCGCTGCAGGCACGGTGACGGCTAACGAGCTTGCGACCAACTCAGTCACTGCGATCAAGGTTGCGGCGGGCGCGATTACGGCTGGCAAGATTGCAGCTAACGCGGTAACAGCGAATGAAATTGCCGCGAATGCGGTGACGACTGCGAAGATCGCAGCTGGTGCCGTAACAGCTACGGAAATCGCTGCACGAGCTATCACAGCTGACAAGCTTGTGATTGGCTCGTCTGCGAACATGCTGGCTGATGGCGACTTCGCATACCTTGGAGCGGGGTGGCTCGACCCTGTAGGCGGTACAACGGCGTTCGTTTCTGTGGCTGACGGCCCCGGAGCAGTGGCGACCAACGTTTTGCGTTTGACCCCTACGTCTACAAACGCCAGCGCCTACAACCGTGACTGGGCGCTGTCCCAGCCTGTAAAACCAGGCACGACTGTGCGTCTGAGCTTCACCGCACGTAAGTTGTCTGGCACTTCTGGCCTGTCCCGTGTTGAGTTCGTGCTGCAAGGGCCTGGAAAGCCTACGGTCTACCGTCAACCAGCCTCGTCATTGAACCACTCCACCGCTGCGACAGGTGTATGGACTGACTTTACAGGGACATACACCGTCGAAGCAGGCTATACCACTATGGGTGTGCGTGTTCAAGGCAACGGGAACGGCGCTGTGGCGGAGTTTGCAGCTGTAAGCCTTGTAATGATGGCCACGGGTGAGCTGATCGTTGACGGCGCTGTTACTGCTGACAAGATCGCAGCGAAGACGATTACTGCTGCGGAAATCGCTGCAGGCACGATCACGGCTTCGGAAATCGCTGCGGGAACGATCACGGCTGGAAACATCGCAGCAGGCGCGATCACGGCCAACGAACTTGCTACGAATTCGGTCACGGCGATCAAGATCGCAGCGGGAGCAGTGACAGCCGGCAAGATTGCTGCGAATGCCGTGACGGCAAATGAGATCGCGGCCAACGCCATCACTACTGCGAAGATCGCTGCCGGTGCTGTGTCGGCTACAGAACTTGCTGCAGGCTCCGTGCTGGCGTCTAAGCTGGTGGTGTCCGATACCTCGACGATGGTGCCTGACGCAGAGTACCAGGACGCCACCATGTGGACTGGTCTAATGGGCGGAAGCGTAAACATACGCCAAAACGAGCCTAACGCCCTTGCAGGCACAGTCAGCAAGTGTGTTCTGCAGATCAATCGACTGAACTCTGGAGGAAGTGGAGCTTACGACGGAGGGTCTTCGAGCACATTTGCCGTAACGCCTCTTACGGACTATGTGTGGCGAGTAGCAATCTACTCCCCACAGGCTTGCAACCTACGAATCCGCGTAATGTTCTATACACCAGCTGGTGCTGGTAGGGCAGTAGACACAGACTACACATACGCATCAGGCGCGTGGGTGTCTCATGAGGTGAAGGCTCGGTCTGCGGCAGGAGAGTCTTACGCGCAGCTTCAAGTATTCATTCGAGAAGACAGCACGACGACGCTGGTTTACGTCGGCAAGATGCGCTTCCAAGAAGCCGCTGCTGGCGCTCTGATCGTTGACGGCGCGATCATTGCGGCGAAACTTGCTACCGGCGCTGTGACCGCTAACGCTATCGCTGCGAACTCGGTGACGACCAATGCGATTGCAGCAAATGCAGTGACAGCCAACGAGATCGCGGCGAATGCGGTGACGACGGCAAAGATCGCAGCGGGTGCCGTTTCTGCAGACCAGATCGCGGCGAACGCTATTACGGTGAAGCAGTTGACGGTGATGGACTACTCCAACATCATCCTTGACCCCTACATGCAGGATACGTCGAGCTGGGCGGCATTCCATGCGAATTACATCGCAGTGGACGCCACCACGGCCGGGGTGCCAGCAGGGATGCCGGCAAAGTCAGGACGTCGTATTCAACGCGGCGTAGGCGCAGCCTGCACTACACGTAACACCCAGATCAGTGGAGGCGACACTTACTACCTGTCTGCTTGGGTGGCTGCAGACAAGTTGTCTGGCTTCACATTCCGACTGCAGCTTCAGTGCTTCGCTAACAATGGCACAGAAGGCGGTGCTGACGGTACACACATCGAGTACCTGACAGCCGTAACACTTGCGAACCCCGACGCGGTTAACACCTGGCAGAAGATTGAGGGCTTCGTCACTGTCCCGGTTAACGCTGCGACGCCTCGAGCATTTGGACGCCTGCGGGTAGTGGTTGAGAGCGGTACTGCAGATGCGACAGCTAACTGGTTTGTTACGGGCATAATGTTCCGCCGCGCAGCCTCCGCCAACCTGATCGTTGATGGCGCTATCACTGCATCCAAGATTGCGGCCAACGCCATTGCTGTAGGTTCTGCTGCCATCCAGGACGGCGCGATTGTCAATGCGATGATCGGCAACCTGTCTGCGGACAAAATCACCGCCGGCACCTTGAACGCTGCGCGGATCGCGGCCGGGACAATCAGCTCTTCGCACCTTGCTGCGAACTCTGTCATTGCCGGCAAGATCGCGGCCAACGCCGTGACAGCCGGCACTATCGCTGCTAACGCTGTGACCGCCACTCAGATCGCGGCTGGAGCCATCACCGTCGACAAACTTGCCGCAGGCTCTATTACTGCTGAGAAGCTGTCGGTAGGTATCGGTGGCAATCTGTGTCCTGACCCGATGTTCACGCCGGGACTTGCTTTCTGGCAATACACCATCTCGCACTCGCAGTACGGTAACGGCGCTCGCGGCGTGAACATGAACTTCGACTACACAGTGCCAGGAACCCCGACTCTGTTCTTGGAAGACCTGACTCTTTACGGGCAAGGTCAACCTCTCGGAACGTACCGGAAGGGGTTCGTGTCTGCACCTATCAGCGTCATCGCTGGTGAGCGATACGAAGCAAGTGTCTACGCTGCGTTCCACCGCTGCCACGGAGAGATGTACCTTGAGTTCTTCGACGCTAACGGGACATGGGTAGGCGGTGGTGGGTTCGGAGTCATTACTGACCAGCCTTCCGGTGGCCGTTCTCTAGCAAACTTCCGCCGCACTGGAGGATTCGTAACCGCACCTGCGGGAGCAATCACTGCTCGGATCACCATCCTCTCCGGCGCGCAGATGGCAGGTACTTCATGGTCTAACTACATGTTCCTTGCGCGCCCGTTTGTCGGTCGAGCAAGCGCACTGCAGACAGAGCTGTCGCCCTGGTCGCCAAGCTCCAATACCAGCATCCTGCCCGACGGCATCACTACTCCGTCTATCTCCGCACTGGCCGGCAAGTTCGGTGACATCGAAATTCGTCCTACTGCCGGGGCATCTGGCTGCATCCGCGTTTACGACTCGAATGGAACATTACGTGTTCGATTGGGGGTGTGGTGATGCAGTGCGCGAAGAACACCAGTATTTGAGGACGAAGAAATGCCGCAAGGGATTCAGGTATTCAACGCTGACGGAACGCCTCGTGTGGATACATCCACTCGATTGTCGAGGGTCATAGCAATCATTTACGTGGGCGGCGGTTCGTCTGGTTCATACACCAACGCCGGGTTTCTCACGGGAACACCATTCGGCTTATTTATTCCAGCTTCAGGAGGCGCTCACTATGTATCCATATCTTTCTCGGGCTCTACGCTCTATTGGGCAAAAACCCAAAATGCATATCCAACGACTGGCAACATCGTTGCTTTTGTCTATTAGCTTAGCGGCCTGCGGCGGAGGTGCTGGCGGTGGCGAATCTGCAGAGCAGGAACCGCCTCACTCAGTTCCCGCCACCTCCCAGGTCGCTTACAACAAGGACAATTACATGCCCGCAGGCTTTCAAGTCATCAATGACAGCGGTGTGATCCAGATCGACCAGGATTACTTCAACTATTCCATGGTCGCCAAGGGTTCGCTGGCTGTGAACGGTGGTGGTGCAAACATCTCCGTGGGCGGGTCTGTCGCTCCAGTCCTGTGCTTCAGGCCCACGGGAGCAGCCGTGGGCATCATGGGCTTCACGTTCAATGCCGGCGGCACTTCGGTGTGGAATTTGCGGGCCTCGGTGCAACCGAATCTGACAGCCTCTGTGGACTGGTGGGTGTTCGATGCTGAAAGGGCCGTTTCCGACACTGGCCCTGGGCTGAGCGTCTATGACGGTTCTGGAAATGTCGTTTACAACAGCAACACCCCAGAAATGCGGGTCGCAGGGGTCGCGTCCACGCCTGCTTTCGCTGGCGGTGATGGCTGGCCCCCTTCCCACAATCTCGGCTATTGGCCCGGGAAGGCTGTCTGCATTGGGCAGTCGAAGTTCTACTTCGTCAATTCGGGTTCGGATGCAGCGCCCTATCTCGCGGTGCTGGAGGCGGTCAAATTCAGCGGAGACACGCTGATTACTGAAAACATCATTGTTGGAACCGGACCAATTCTCGGCCCTGGAAGCGTCTACCCCGTGAACGGGACCGCCAGCAATTTCTTGCTCGCGGATATTGCTGGTCTGTGAACTCGAGTCAAGGCGACCGACAAAACGACCACCCTGGCGAATTCACGAAGTTCCCAACTGATGCCGTCTCCATGTCCTTGGGCGACGGGTCAATTATTCAAAGTGACGGATTTATTTGATTTCAAACGGCCACAGGCCATAGGGGGTAAATATGACAGTTCTGAAGGTTGTGAATACCAACAACGGCATGGCCGGAGCCCATCGGGTGGTCAAGGCCGAAATCGCTGACGGGAAGCTGCAGCTGCAGGTGCATATGTACCTGACAGCCGAGGACGCGGCCAACAATCAAAACCTGCGCTGGCAGGAGTACCCGGTGCTGCCTTTGGCCGCACTGGATGTGCAGGACCCCTGGGGCTCGCTCGAGCGTGGCCTGGTGGCGCAGGTGGATGGCGTGCTGGAGGGCGGCACCTTTGTGGCAGATGTGGCGGCCGATGATCTTGGCACGGCCAGGGCTTTGAAGTGGGCAGAAATCAAGGCCATCCGCGACCAGCTGGAATCCGGAGGCTTCGAGCTGGCCGCCGTGGGGCGCTTCGACAGCGATGCAGAGAGCCGCGCTCGCATCGTGGGCGCATCCATGGCTGCCAAGATCGCGCGCGATGCTGGCCAGCCCTATTCCATCAACTGGACCCTGGCGAACAACACCACGGTGGAGCTCGATGCAGACGCGGTGATCAATGTGGGCTTTGCCCTGCTGGCCCATGTGGACGGTATTCACCAGCGCAGCCGCGCCCTGTATGCCGAGATCCAGGCCGCAGAGGATGCCCAGGCCGTGGCATCCATCAGCTGGACGGCACCCGCGCCTGAACCAACACCAGAGCAAGACGAGCCCGTCGTAGCCTGAGCAACCCATCACCAAACAGAGGAACCACCATGACAGTAGACGCCATCAACCCCCGCCTGAATGAAGTCCTGCAGAGCAACGTCGGCAACAAGCTGACCGCCGAGCTGTCGGCAGGAATCGTTGGAACGATCCAGCAGCTGATGAACAGCATCGCCCAGGAGGCTTTTGCAGCTGGCCAGGCATCCGAGCGCGAAAAGGCTGCGGTGGTTGCCGCGGCCGCGCCGGCAGTGCCGGCTGATGCCGCCGGCGTGACGGATGTAGAGGCAAAGCCCGTCTCCTGATACCCCCTTGAATCTTGGGCAGGGCCGTCGTTTCATGTGCCCTGCCAGATTCGCTGGCGCTGGAGAGCATATGCGTGGATTGCTTGCTGTGGCCCTAGCCAAACGTATCGGACAGCCCTTGACCGTCGAGGTGGCGCGCGAGGTCGTGGCCGAATGTCTGCCGGATTTGGCCGTGGGCCCGGTGGCCGTGGAGCGGCGCGGCGACCTGGTGTTTCAGGCCGAGCAGTTGGGGCCGGATCCGGCCGCCGGCGAGCTGGCCGCCCAGCGCCTGCGCTTCCTCGAGGAAACCTTGCCACCTGGCGTACCGGCTCATGTGCAGTGGGATGAATTGCGCCAGATTGAGCGCTCCGGCCAGTTGCTGATTCTGACTGTGCGCCGAGATAGCCAGCTGCTGGGCAGCGTGTGGCTGAACCTGTATCAGGACTTGAATACCGGGGCGCCAGTGGCATGTGACGACATGCTGTTTATGGAGCAGGGCGCGCGCGGCGGAATGGTGGTGGTGCACCTGTGGCGCTATGCCGAGCGGGTGCTGGCGCAGCTGGGGCGCGTGCAGATGAGCTGCCATTCGCGCGAGGCCAACAATGCCGGCCGCCTGGCGCGGTTTGTGGGTGGACAGATCACCCACACGGGATTCTCGAAACGAATTGGCTGCGGCCAGGAGCGGGCGCAGCGCGCCGGAAAGGACTGAGCAATGGGAAAGAGCACCAAAGTCGATACCAGCGGGCAAAATGCGGCCGCGCTGATGCAGGCGCAGCTTTCCAAAGAACAATTGGAATGGGCGAAGCAGATCTACGGCGAAACATCCTATGAACGCGCGGCGGCTACTGCAGTGGCCGACCAGGTATCGCGCTCGCAGCTGGAAGCCCAGAACCTGCAGAACAAGGTGG
This sequence comes from Comamonas sp. Z1, assembly GCF_008121555.1. Lineage (NCBI taxonomy): Bacteria > Pseudomonadati > Pseudomonadota > Betaproteobacteria > Burkholderiales > Comamonadaceae > Comamonas > Comamonas sp. Z1. The sequence continues at coordinate 13,580 of NZ_VOQT01000021.1, read as the reverse complement.
CCCAGGCGGGCTATGAGGACTACACCAGCACCTATCGACCGCTCGAGCAGAAGCTGGTGGCCGATGCCCAGGCCTATGACACCCCAGAGCGCCGCGCGGCCGAGGCTGCCAGCGCGAGCGCCGATGTGGAAACCAGTATCGCGGCCCAGCGCGGCTCCACGATGCGCGCGATGGAGCGCTCGGGTGTGAACCCCGCCAGCGGCAAGGTGATGGCCATGGCCGGAGCGTTGGACATTGGCGCGGCCAAGGCCAAGGCCGGCGCGGCGAATACCGCCATGAAAACCGTGGAGCAGCAGGGCTATGCGCGGCGCATGGACGCGGCAAGCCTGGGCCGCAATATTGCCAGTGCGCAGGGAACCAATGCCTCTATCGCTTCGCAAATAGGTGCGGGCGCTGTCGGCAGCGCCAATGCTGGACTGGGCGCGGCTACGAGCGGGCAGGGGATTTTGAATTCGGGATACGCAGGCGCCCAGGCCGGGCTGGCTGGGTCTGCGAATACCTATAGCCAGATCAATCAGAACCGGATCGCGGCCAATTCCTCGAGCAATTCGCTGTGGGGCGGTCTGGGGAGCGCGGCAGGGATGCTGGGGGCCGCCGGCATCAAACAGTGGGGTTAATCAGTTCACACAGTCGTAAACGAAATTGCTTGAGTTTGGGGTAGGGCTCTGGACGAGGCGAGCATGTAGCTGATGCTTGCTGCATTCTTGCTCTGCGAGATTCTGAGCCTCCTGGACTCGTGCATCGCCTGCCCGAACCACTACGGTGCGCGGGCTGCTGCTAATGACTCTTGGCCCAATGGCACAGCCTGTCAAAACTGCAATGGTCACGCAAGTCACTGTGATCTGAAAAGCTCTCATCTCGCTCATTCTTCCTTTTTCAAGGAATGTAGCAGAGCGGTTGCGATCTATCTTGGCTTGCAGGGGAAGACATCTTGCAACGCCACTGCGACCAGAGGGTTGGCATTCATGTGCCTAAGCTGCGGCTTGGTGTCAAGCACCATATAAATGATGTCCAAGATTTGGCCGCGTGTGACGCCACCTAGTATGCAGATGATTTCGGAAGACGCCAGTGTTTCGGAAACACCTAAAACGTACCCGCGAGCAATATTGGCCTGTTGGCGGTCCGACGCGATACCCGCTTGAGATTTCTTCGTTTCCGAGAGCCACTGATGCAGCTCATTCCCGGTGATCTGCTGCGCATGCAGATGTGGTCCACAGCAGAGCGGCGACGCTCGTAACAGCTTTCATCCTCTCATTCCTCCTGTGCGAAGGAATGTAGCAGAGGAGTAGCCGCGGCCCGGCAGTCTCTCAATAGCCTTCAACCAAAGGCATTTCCGTCCCATCGACCGCAATCATCACGCCCGTGGTGTTGGGGTCGATTTCTATTGGGACTCCCCACATGTCATTGGGCTTGGCGAAGGCGTTGACGATGTTGAACTGGCGCAGCTCTTCCGGCGGCAATAAGCAATACCGGAAATGCAAATCGTTCTTGCGCTACTCCCGTGTTAGAGTGTTTCTTACATTGATATCAACTATCAAGAATCAATATCTATTGCATTGATTAACTATGGTGCATGCACCTAACATCCGAATTCAAGAGGCCATATGTCTAGGGAGAGCACGTCACGTGTCACTAAACATGTCATCCCTATGGATGAGGTGTTGATTCGGACAGCGCTATCAAAATCGATGCTCTACAAGCTCTTGCGGCAGGACAAGTTTCCTCACCCAACGCCGATGAGCAATAGAAGCATTGGCTGGTTCGAGGCTGATATCGAAAACTGGCTACAGGCTAGAAAAGCAGCTCGCCAAGTCAATCTCGCACTCCCCCTCGTCTACATGGCGGGCAGGATGGGAGAGTCTGTAGAAAACAAGAAGTCAGGCGGGGACTTTTCTTGCTGGCGAATCTTCGATGTTTCCAAATCCAGTGCCCTCGGTGCTTTAGGAACGGAAAGCTCGGAAGCTGAGGTACTGATCGCGCCGCCGCAAGAAATGGTCTTTTATGGAACGCGCACAAGGTTCATGTACTCGGGCCCCTGGAAGGCCAGAGGCAGCGACCACGGGCACACGCATGGAGTGACTTCGTGCTCGCCTGATATAGCTCAGAACGCGGCATACCGTGGAGCGCTCCAAGGCATTTCACGGGCTGATGTAGTTGTGGCCTATCTCGAAGATCTGGAAGCCTACGGCACTCTGGTTGAGATTGGCTACGCCCGGGCGGCTGGAAAGAGAGTGATCGTGATTACTTCACCGGCACTTCATAAGCCACCGCTTAACGATGCTTGGAGTAGCGGGCTCTGGTTTGCTATTCGGGCTGCGGATCGGCACATTGAATTGCCAGACCACCCCGGCAGCACCTCAAAGGAGCACTGGCAATTGGCTCATGCGCAAGCAGCACTGATGGTTGCAGAGTGGTTTCCAAGCACTATGGTCTCAACCACCTAAAGCCTTGCCCATACCAAGGTTGCGAAGGATTTTGAACATTACCAAACAAGGGCTGCGCAATCGAAAGAAGTCAGGTAAAAAGCGTCTGCAACCTTGTGAATAAATTCACTTACCAAAGATATTCAATCAAATAATATTTGTAAGAAAAATTCCATTTATCTTGAACTTAAATTCAGACAAAAAAGAGAGTTCAAATGATGCCTGTCAGCATTGCATATCTGACAGCTTGTGCTCTGGTTCTGACTTGCATTTTTCCGTAAATATTTTTTACATGTGTTGCCACAGTCAATGGGCTGATTTCTAAGTAGGACGAAATCTCTTGAGTGGTTTTTCCTTGAGCTATCAACTTCAATATATCTATTTCTCTTTCAGTCAGTGACTCAAATTTTTTATGCGTGAAGATTTTTTCTCCCTGCATAGCTGCATTAAATATTTTTGGAATGATTTTTTTCGCCACCCGGGGAGATATCGCAGCTCCACCATTGGCTACTTCCAGCACAGCCTGCAAATAGCTTCCAAACCACGAATTCTTCACCAGGTATCCAACAGCGCCTCTCTTAAGAGCATCCATGGCCGCATCGTCGCTTTCACTTGCAGAAATTGCGATGCATAGCACGTCAGGCCTTTTTAGCTGGATGGACTCCAGCAGCTCAGCTCCTTGGCCTTCGCCAATAGACAGGTCGATGAGGAGTACATCGAACTCTTGAGAAAAGACGCTCTTACGAGCCTCTTTGTAGCTGGACGCCTGCCCTACAAGAAGAGTGCGCGGGTCACGCATGAGCTCCTGCGCGATTACGTTCCTGATGTGTCTGTCTTCGTCGACCAGAAAGACTCGCACAGGTTGGCTCTGCTGACCCTTCATGTCGGATGGCCACATGCCACCGAAAGCAATAGATGCGCCTTCAGTTCTGCCGACGTCAGACCGTGAGCTCATAGATGCGTCGGATAGATACATGTGACACCCCAGCAGGTAGATGGATTGGTTGGAAGTCACGCGAAAAATAAAATTTCCCTTTTTAAAAATCCACTAAAAGTAAATAAAGAAATACGTAGTTTATATTTTTACAAATTAAAACTATAATATGTGGTATCTATTGAAGTAGATGCGTGAAAAATAGATATAAACCCTTTGTTGTTGAAACATTGGACATGGAAAGTAAACAGAAATACAGATTACTTTTTTTAACACTGTAAGAATTTTCCCATGGATGCTATTTCTTCAATAGCGCACCATGTATAAAACACAATAACTTAATCAGTTTTTTATTGAATTAATTTAGTTAAGAAAATATTTTTAAACAGGGTATTACTGTTTCTCAGTCATTTTCTGAAACTGGCCTCACCGAATGCCTGTTTTGGAACGTAACCAAGCACTCCAGAACTTGTTGACGGTTAACAGGGGCCTTTTGCAGGTCTGCAAATGGTCTTTTGCTCACACACTCTCTCTTTCACTTGTCTGAAAACTCGCTATTTAAAGGAACGATCATGAAAAAGTCTGTGATTGCCATGGCGGTTATTGCGTTGGCTGGTGTTGCATCTGCTGCTGTGAGCAGCTCAAGCATTGCTGCCACCAACACGACGTCGAGCGCATCGTCTGCCACGATGTCGGGTGCGGCCAGCTCGGGCAACGGAAGTGCGCTGAGCATGAATAGTGCAACCTCCGGTGCAACGTCGAATGCAAACGCTGCTGGCGGCGCTATCGGCGGAGGCGGTTTTGGCATCGGTGGGGCAGCTGTCGGCGGTAGCGCAACTACTTTCGGTAATGTGAAGAGCCTTTCCGCCACTTCCGGCAACGGTGTTGCGGGCGGCGTAGCGGCTACCAATGCCAATGCGGGCTCAGCTGCTGCTGCCGGCTATAACGCAGGACCCGTCAACGGCACAGCCTTCGGCGGCGCCTCTTCTCAGACCGCGAATGTTGCTGCAACTGGCGCCGGCCCTGGCGGCGGCCTGGCCTACGTCCACAACAATGCAGGCACCACCTCTGGCTACAACGCCACATCGGGAGCCGTTTCCTCACCTTGGGGCTCGTTGACCAATACCACCTCTAATGCCGGTTCTGTGGGTACCGTCCATCAGAATGCCGGCGCCTGGGGTAACGCTGGCTACCTCTCCAACGGTGGTGGCACCTCCGGTACTGCCGGTGCAGGCTCAACGGCCAATGCCAATTAAGGCAGCTATCCCAAGATAGTTGTGTTTGTCCCGGGCCTGGCTGCCTGGCCAGGCTCGGGCAATGCAGGAGCAAAGCATGAAACTCTCAATAGCTCTGTTAAGTCTTTGCGTTCCTTTGTGCAGTTATGCGCAAAGTGCCGACAGCAGCGCGCAAAGCTCCTCAAACTCCTCATCTGTGGGTGCACAACAGAACCAGTCGGTCACGATTGTCAATCCGGTTGCATCTCCGGCGGAGAGCCGATCAACGGCCATGATGGAAAGCCGATCCACGTCAACCTCCGACCAGAACATCACAACGAGCGGAACGACTACCCAGAACCTGAACAATACGGTGTCCGGCACGTCCAAGAACATCGTCGAGTACAGCGGCACATACACACTGAAGAACGTTCCTAGCGTGAGCGGACCCAACCTCACTACCAGCAATGACACCTGCATGGGCAGCAGCAGCGGCAGTGCCAACGGACCTGGCTTTGGCGTGAGCTTCGGCACAACCTGGACGGACGAGCATTGCAAGCGCCTGAAAATGAGCCGTGAGCTCTGGAACAAGGGCATGAAGGCAGCCTCGCTGGCAATGGACTGCATGGATCCCGCCGCTCGCGTGGCACTGGAGATCACGGGTTCTAAATGCCCGCAATCCATGACCGCAGATGAGCGCCGGAACAACTACGGGCCGGATGCTTCGGCACAGGGTAGCCCAACTCCTGCTGCGCCCGCCTCAGAGGCTCAGTCGAGTTTTGCACCGGAAGTCGCTCGACCATCGGCTGTCACCTCTGTGATGGATGACCCACGTACAGCGCAGCTGTACCCCAATTAGTGGGTGTGATTCCTAATCTAGGAGGCCGCTATGGGCAAGACTCTAGCTCTTTTAGCGATTGCACTATGCAGCGCTTCGTCATTGGCTGCGCCCGACTCCAGGGCCATCAATGAACCGTTGAGCATTCAACGTCAGGTCTTCGGCAGCGGCGAACAAGGTGCGACAGGGATGCAGCAAGCCGAGCCAGTGGGGGACTATGGCGTCTGGCATGTGCCGCAGTACCTGCCTGGTTACCCTACTGCAGCAACTATCTGGCCTCGCGCTATCCCTGTGAAATGCAAGGACAGACAATGCGAAGGCTATGTGATTACCCCGCAGATGGGGCCAGGTGAGTACCTGTTTTTTGTGCCTACAAGCGAATAGGCTGGTCAAAGGCATCACAGGGCGACAGCACTCGATTAGTGCTAACCGCAAACTCACCTAACAAGGGCGGCTTCGTGCCGCCCTTGTTGATTTGTCCGCTGTAAATACGCTGCCACGCAGTGTTTATCTCAATAGAACTGTGTAACCGTTGCGTCGATGCTCTGCAGCCTTACCGTGGCCTGCTCATATTGGCCGGGCTCGCCACATCGGGCGATCAGGGGCGTCGTCTGAGACGCCGACTATGAGACAAAGGAAGGTGGTCGCAATCATGGGCTATTTGTGGCGTTTGAGCGGTGTTTCTGTGTTGCAAATTGATGCAAAAAACCCGCAGCCACATGCTTGGATGGATCGATTTTCGGCAATAAAGCCACGGCGCCGGAACTGGAAAAAGCGCTATCGGTGTCCTGCCGTGTCGTGTGAAGGGTGAAAAATCGCACCGATTTCGCACCGATGCCCTGAGAGCCGCATGGAGCCAAGTGCGGACGCGGGTTCAATTCCCGCCAGTCCACCATCTCCCAACAACCCAGCACATGCTGGGTTGTTTCAATCATCTGCCCGTAGCTCAGTTGGATAGAGCAACAGCCTTCTAAGCTCACCCAACAATCAAGCGCACAAGCGGGTTTCCCGAGGTTTTATGCTCCGCTTTACTGTATGTTTAAACAGTGTTTAAATGACGCAAACGTGTTGCAGCTAAAGCCTTTGCGGAGCAAGAATACCTCTATTTTGTAGCTTGAACCCTAGTGCCTCGGCGCAGGTAGTGGCGCTTGGTCGTCTGCACAGACGTGTGCCCCAATTGCTTGGACGCAGCCAGTTCTCCGCGTTCGTCGGCAACATCGTCTGCAGCTTTGGCGCGAAGGTCATAGAACCAGAAGGCACGGATCTGCGCGGCCAGCGCGGCATTGCCTGACTTATCAGCCTCGTCGGCGGCGTCAGATCGCGCAGTCTCAAACGCTTTGCGAAGCATTTGTTTGGACATGGCCTTACCGTATTGGCTGACCAGCAGATTTGCGCTCCAAGTCTTGTGTGATCGCTTTCGCTCCTCGATACGATCCAGCAGGGCCTTGAGCTCGCCTTCGATGATGAATCGAAGCGCCGCGGAGGTTTTGCTCTGCTTGATTACGAGGTAACCGTCAATGATGTCGTGGTCGGTAAGGGACCGGGTATCGCCGGGCCGCTGGCCAGTCAGATAGGCCAGGTCCATGGCGTCCTTCAATGCCACGTTGCCATGCTCGTAGACCAGGCGATAGACCTCATCGGAGATGTAGACCTCGCGCTTGCCGAGCGAGTGCCCTTCTATGCCCGTGCAAGGGTTCTCGTTCTCCGTCCAGCCCCAGGCCCGGGCCATGTTGAACATGTGTGAGAACACGCGCTTGAGCCGGTTGGCTGTGGTGGGAGTGTCCTTTGCCCATTGCAGCAGCAGATAGATGTGCTTGGGCTTGATGGCATTCAGCGGGGCCGGCGTCGGGTTGCAGAAGAAGGTGCGCAGCTTCTTCAAGTCACCCAATTGGGTGGCCTGTGTGGACTTGGCTTTGAGGGGGATGACCTCTGCCTCGTATTTGTCCGCCAGCTCTGCGAAGTTCTCAGCGACGGGCCTGGCAGGCATGGCCGAGAGTTCAAGCCATTTCTGCACAGCGACTCTGTAATCGCTGCCGAGCGGGATCTCTTTGCGCGGCTTGGCGCCGGTGTCGAAGTAGTAGTAGGTTGTGCCGGACTTCTGTTTGCGGGCCCGGAAGTTGGGCATTGCTTTAACCATGGCTAAACGCAGGCTCCCATGTTGCGGTGCTGACCTCTGGAATGGCCTGGCCTTCAATAGAGTGACGGGTAACGATAGGCCGACCCACAGCGTTGAGATAAAACGGAATCTTCATGGTGCGCAGGGCGGCTGCCTGAAGCATTTCGCGGGTCTTCCCCGCCTTGCCGCGCGCGATGCCGGTGAGTTCCCTGATTTCATCTGGAGTTAAGAACGTGCTCATGATCATTAATTCCATAAAAAAGCCCCGCATCAGCGGGGCTCGGGGTGGTTGATTGGTTCGCGCCATCTGTCGCGCTTGTCGCCGCGGTCGCGGGCTCGGCGGCTCATGCTTGGCCTTTCTGCGCCTGGGCGCGCTGGGCTGCCACGCGATGCCGCTCAAAGTGAGCTCGATACTCACCAGCTGTAGCGTTGTGCTTGTAGCAGTCGCGCAGTATGGGAAAATTCATGTCTGGGATTTCTTCCAGCATCACCTCCGCATAGCGACCAAAGTCTTCGGACTCTGCTCGAGCCTTCGCGATCTTTGCTTCAACTCTCATCCCTGCTGCGCTCCTTCCTTGGCTGCTGCCAGTGTTTGCAGCGCAGCGCGCACGGCATCAATGATTCGACTCAGGTAGGCGCGCTGAGGGTGTTGAGCCTGTGAGTCTTCGTCAGTCCCGTACCACCATTCCGCGCCATAAATGTCATGCAGAAAGTCCTTGCTGACTGTGTTCACTAGCGCATCAGTACCCTCGCACCAGGTCAAGTCATCGGCGTCATCGAAATACTCCCGCGCCTTTTCTGAGTCCAGTTCACGACTGCGGCGCATCTTGCAGATACGCTTTTGGCAGCGCTCCACGAACTGCTCCCCTGAAAACACCGTGCGATCAATGTGCTCGGCAAGATTGCTTATCAAGTAGCAGTTGTCGCAGCTTGCGAAAAACTGCGCGATGGTTTTACCGCCCATGCCGCCCCAGTAGCTGGCCCAGGCCTGTCCGTAGCATTCGATATTGATGCGCCCCTTACCGGGGCCAATGTCGTCAAGCGTTACGCGGATTGGGTCCAGCCCCTTCACGTCAGTGATGCGAACAAGGGAGACTGTTCCGGTTTCGATTTTCATGCTTCACCCCCTTGCGCTGCCTGGGCGGCGCGCTGTGCTGCTATCCGTGCGTGCATTCGCATGGCAGAGACTCCTGTATTGCGTTGATCTGAACTATCTTGTTGGCCTGAGCCCAGAACCGCTGATGCGGGATGTGCTCAGTTGCAGGAATGCCGGCAGCCTTCATCGCTGCGAATTTCGGCTCCATGTCTTCCAGATAGACCGGCTGGTCGCCGTCCCAGTGGATAGCGTGACCAATCTCGTCCTCTGCCCACTTGGCTTTGAGCCAGATGTCCGGGCGCGTGCAATAGACGATGTACCAGTGCTGCCAGCCAGCCTTGAGGCAGCCGATGCAGTTGCCGTGCTTGAAGACGCTGTAGGTGCAGGGGCGCGGGATGCCCAAGGCCTCGGTGCTCTCGTGCTTGCGCTCCATCCAGATCAGCGGGTAGTCCGTCTTCCAGCCCTGCGCTCCCATGATCCCGGCGCGGCGCTGAATGCGGTCTTGCTCGTTGGCATCGAAGCCGTAATAGATAGTGCTGTCATCCTGCGATGCATTCGCGCCCAGCCACTCCATGAATGGCTCGGTCTTGAGTCGCGCCGTGCATAGCTCTTGCCCGTTGTTAACCTTGAAGGCTCCCGACTCCACGCACACATCGAACTGGTCTTGTGTGGCATTGCGCCGGTTGGCGAACGTAATCGGCACGCGCAATAGCTCGGCCACTTCACGCTTGAATCGCTTGATGTCCGCATGCTCCACGCTGAAATGCATGTCATGGTTCAGCAGTACAAGGTTCTTGGTGCCGTAGCGATGGGCCACATCGAGCGCCACCAGGGCGGAGCTGTGGCCGCCTGAATAGCAGACGATGTGCTGCATCACTCCCCCTTTGCTGCCGCGATAGCGCTAGCTGCGTCTATGTCGGCGCAAGCGGCGCTGTAACTCATCACTGCAAGGCGCTCGCATATTGCGTTGCGGGCTATGCGTGCTTGTAGTGAGGCGTGGTCTTCGACAAGCCAGCGGAATCGCGCCGCATCCCGCGCGTCTGCCTGCGCCATGGGTGCTGCTGGCGAGAGAGCAAGTACCGCTTTCCAGATCCTGCGCGGTGAGTCAGTCTGGATTTCGATCTGATCGCGGCGGTTCACATAAATGTCGATGCCGTCCATGAGCAGATCCATGAACTCGCGCTTCATTTCGGGCGTCAAATCCACCGGCACCAGCTTCCAGCCATCAGGCACTGCCACGGCTGCGGGCGCTGCCTGGGCAGGGGCTGCTTCGATGGCCTGCGCGCGATCTGCGCTTTCCATGCTTTGCCTGGTGGGATGGCCTTGCTCGCCATCAATAAGCTGCCCGTGAAGCCACGATTTCCCACGCGGCGCGATGTTGAGCTCTGTGGGAATGGGGGCGTGGTTAGAAGTCTTGTCTTGCATATAGGTGGCTCCCAGAATGAGAAAAGCCCGCGGCTGCGGGCTGGGGTGTTGGTGGTCAGGGCATGCAGCTCATGCCCGCTTCGATGAAGATGCGCGCCTGTTCCGCGTTGATGGCATTGCCGTAGGCGCGCAGGCGTCCCACTCTGGCGGGAGCCCCATGAGCCAACGGGAATGTGCCGGGTTCAACTGGCCGCCACTTTCCATCTCGGCACAGGAGCCAGTCAGCAACTGACCAGAGGCCGTTAGTCGGGCTGGGCCCGGTGCTAGGTGAAGCGCTTGATCCGCCAAGCTGATCTGCGGATCGGTTGGCTTGCGGTTTCCAAGCACTGGTGGCCGAGCCTTGGCTTGCGTCATGGTGCTGTCGGGAGTGTTCCAGCCGGCCAGTGCCACCGCTTCTTGCATGAGCATTCCGCCCGCGTTCCGCGCCACCCGGTTTTCTGGCGTATCGCAACCGCTTTTCCAATCTCTGGCTGCCGGCGTGGGCCATCCAGTAGAGCCGGTCACGGATGTGCGGAGCACCGACGCCCGCAGACGGAAACGGGACCGCCCCGACCCTGTATCCCAAGCCTTCCAAGTCATCTTGTACAAGGTCGATCCAAGGATTTGCGTCACGGCTCGCAACCTGCTCTCCAAAGATTCCTGCAGGGCGGCGCTGTTCAATGAGGTGGAAGAAGTGCGGCCAAAGGTGCCGCTCGTCATCAAACCCAGCTCCTTCGCCTGCCGAGCTGAAAGGTTGGCAGGGACAGGAACCGGTCCAAACAGGTCGATCATCTGGCCAGCCGGCGCGGCGAAGTGCATAGGACCAGACACCGACGCCTGCGAAGAAATGGCACTGGGTGTATGGCTTGAGGTCTGAGGGGTGAACATCCTCGATGCTCCTTTCGTCAACGTCGCCTGGTGCTATATGTCCGGCGGCAATGAGGTTGCGCAGCATCTGTGCCGCGAACTTGTCTATTTCGTTGTAGTACGCCGGTTTCATGGCTCCAGAAAGCAAAAAGCCCGCTCTTCAAGGCGGGCTGGTTGGTGGATGGTTGAATGACGCTTTCAACCTCAGGAAACAACAATGCGTTTTTCGAGAAGCTCTCTAATTCGTACTGCTGCGTTAACCGTGGTTGCAGCAGGAGTTGCTGCGCTGTATGGCTGCGCTGTCTCGGTGCCTAAAGGCCTACAGCCTGTGACTGGCTTTGATGCCAAGCGCTACATGGGAACTTGGTACGAACTGGCCCGCATAGAGCACAGTTTTGAAAAAGGTCTGACTCAGGTCTCTGCGCAGTACAGCCTTAACGATGATGGCACCGTGGCCGTGGTCAATCGAGGCTATGACGCATCGAAGAAGGAATGGCGTCAAGCCAATGGCAAGGCGCGATTCCTGAGCGATCCCAGTATCGCCGCGCTCAAGGTGTCTTTCTTTGGTCCGTTCTACGGCGGCTACAACGTGGTGAGTCTGGATGACCAGTACCAGACGTCTTTGGTGATTGGCAACAGCCGCGACTATTTCTGGCTGCTCTCCCGAAGCAAGAGTATCCCTGAGCAGCAATTTAGGCGATTGCTGGAGAAGGCCCAATCGCTGGGTGTGGACCTGAGCCAAGTCCAGGTTGTCCCACAGTAGCGAGACAATTTTCAGCTCCAGAGAATGAGAAAAGCCCGCTCAGTGGCGGGCTGTAATCTTGTAAATATGTGCCTGTTAGTGGCGGCAAGGAGGTGGGTGACCTTGCTCCTCTTTGAGGCTTCAAAAAGGGCGCGCCGCAGCTTGAGCAGCACTTGGGGGTATTGATATTTGTCATGTCGATGCTGTTCATAAAAAAGCCCGCACGAAGGCGGGCAATGGCAATAGGGTGGAAGAACCTCTAGGTCTTGTTCCGGCCTCGATAGTCGAGGTCGCTGGCAGAGTAGTTCTCGCGCTTGCGCCAGTCCATCTGTACAGGGCCGGCATGTTCGGGAGGATAGGTGATGCGCTCTTTCTCCCGGCTGAGCTCCCATCGCTTGGCCTCCACAACATGGTGGACGGCCGACTTTTTAGTTGTGCTCATTGCAAGGCTCTCGCTAAATTTCCAAACAGTTGCCCCACGGTACAGGCTTACTGCAGACAGGTCTATTGATTTCTTTTTCGAGGGGTATCGTTCGACCGCCTCCAAGGACCGCGTCCTTCAGTGAAGCTGAATGTTGTGATTCCAAGGTCTTTCAATTCACCTATACTGGTTTCACTCGCTGTTTAGGCCGTTCGCCCCAACAGTGCCTGTCTGACACCATTGCCGCCCCTTGGCCGCAGGTAGCCGCTCTTCTCGCAAAGCACGCGGTGGTCACTCCCCTCTAGGCGAACTCACCAGATCCTGAACATCCTTATGGATCTGCGTTGCCCCCTGCATTCACAGCGGGCCTTCCCTATCTCACTTGATGGTCTGCGCAATCGTGCGTGCGGCCGTCCGATTTCATGCTGCACAAAAACATTACAGAGCAGATTGGCCGCTACGTGGTCACACCTCTGACACAGCCGAGCACCAGCGGCCAATTCCTGGCTGCCGTTTCCATTCGCCGCGGCACTTATGACCGCGTCATTCGATTTGTCCCTCAGTTTTCTAACGAGTCGCTCGCCTCTAACTACGCCCTGACTGAGGGGCGAAACATGGTGTTGAACCAAAGGCTGAACTGAGCGGCTGAATCCTTCACTCACAGGAGACACTTTGGCTAAAGAAGAACTAATCGAGATGTCGGGCCGAGTTGACGAGGTACTGCCAGATGCGCGATTTCGCGTGACTCTGGAAAACGGCCATCAGCTCATTGCTTACAGCGGCGGAAAGATGCGCAAGCACCGTATTCGCGTTCTGGCAGGCGACAAAGTGACCGTTGAAATGTCGCCCTACGACCTGAACAAAGGGCGCGTGACCTTTCGCCATCTTCCTCCTCGTACTGGTGCTGCTACTGGGGCCAAACCTGCCTTCAAGCGCCGCCGCTGACCCTTATCAATCTTGTAACCGCTCATCGCTGACATGCGTGAGCAATCTTTGAAAGAACACAATGCAATCCAATCTCTACGTTACCAATCTCGGCTATTCCATCGACAGCGAAGCCCTGCGCACACATTTCGGCAGCTGCGGTGATGTGGTCGCTGCAGACGTCATCATTGATCGTGACACTGGCCGTTCGCGCGGTTTCGGCTTCGTTGAAATGGGCACTCAAGAGCAGGCCCAGAAAGCGATCGAAACACTGAATGACCAGCCGCTTGGCGGTCGCGCACTGGGAGTGGCCTTGGCCCGTCCACGCAAATAATCTTCTTCGATCTGTAAGAAGGGCTCACGCCAAAAGCGTGAGCTTTTTCTTTTGCCGCCTCTCTTCCCGCAAGAGCAACTCAAGAGACAAGCTTCTTGATTTTCTGAAGCTGAACCTCCAGCCAGCTCTTTGCATTGCCGGGCAGCTGCTTTGGAGTGCTCCCCGTATTTGAGGACAGGAACCCTCACGTAATTTAACGGGTTGCCATGGCCTTTCGGCGGAACTCGCGTGGCGAGTGATACCGCAGGGCGCTATGGGGGTGGTGCT
>NZ_VOQT01000020.1:0-76939 GCF_008121555.1 Comamonas sp. Z1 | reverse complement strand
TGAAGGCGGGGATCAGGGGCTGCAGCTGTCGCCACAGCTCTTTGCTAACGGGTTGTCTTGCCATGAGGGCATGAAGCATAAATGCTTCATGCCGCTCTCAAAGGGAAGTAGTGTTAGCGGCTCTAAGCACTCTATCCAAAAGGACCCTCCTCCCGTCACTCTGGCCTCAGTGGCGTTCTGGAAGACTATCAAGGTCTGGATCGATGCTCTCCCTTTTGTTTCACTTGCAGACACGACTTTCCACCTCGTTGCAGTTGGAAAGGTGCCTGCTGATTCACCGCTGATGTCGTTATGCGATTCAGGCAGTGAACGCGAGGCGCTGTTGAAGGCGATGGAGGAAGAAGCAGATCGTGTGCTGTCTGAAAGAGCAGACGCAAAGTCAGCAGGTACCAAGCTCCCTCATGCTGCTCGAGCTCCTGGCTGCCTCGCCTTTCACGCACTCAGCCCTTCCGCTCGCTTAAGTCTACTGCGCAGAGTAATTATTCAGCAGGACACTGCGAGCATTGGAGAAATGCCTAATGAGGTGGCCAAGCGACTGCACCTCATTCCTAAAGTACAACGATTGGAGGCTGCAAAACGCCTTCTACAGTGGTGGGATCAACAAGTCATATTCAGTTTGTGTGAAAAGCGAGATCGAGTAATCCACCGAAGCGAAATGGAGCATCAGATATCTTCGATTATCGCGGATATAGATAATGGGACTTTGGTGGCCGAGTTCTCCGAGTTCACACAGCCCGACGATTACGAGCCTGATGGACTGCTGACGCGTCAAATTGCGCTTGTAAATGGTAGGCCCTCAGACATTGCCAAGGCAATCCGAGCACAATGGCGGGCGAAAGAGCAACGATCCAGTTGGATTACAAATAATCCTGAGATGCGTTCGAAAATAGCGGGCTACGACACAGTACTAACTGAGCGCTGGTCAGATCGCCACACCCAAATGGTCGAGGACTGCGCTGAACTTGAGCCAGCCCAGGTGGCCCACAAGGGCCTTGAACTACTGCGTTGGACTCATGAGAACGCTCCGACTCAAGTTGAGCCAATCGCGCGTGGCTGGACCGCTCATTACTATGTACAAGGTACCTTCCAAGTTCTTGCAATCGACCTGCGCGTTGGTTGGCATGCAAACTACATGAAGCTTCTCAAGGACTAAGGTCATGGCGATTGCTCACGACATTTTTGCCGAAACCAATCCAGCTTATTGCGCGTCACTTCTAGCCACATTCGTCCGAGCATATCGCATAAGGAATGAGTCAGAGCCAGAGATCACCTTGTGTTACGCCGCTCTGCCATTGGCCTTGTCTGGAGATTTAGTTGCTACGTTCAACGGAACGAATCGTAAGACAGGCTTATTGGAGTGGTTGCGTCGCAGTCCTTCCATTCAGATTCGTCTTGCTGCTCGAGTGAATGGCTCATTGGATATCGTAACAGAAGCCATTAGGTTTGGTTGTTTTAGCAATTTATTGGCCATTAATACTGACGGCAAAGTAACACTTGGGATGTCACCTGTGCCAACGCAGCTCAAAGCAGAGTTATCGCAGGAAACACAGAAGAATTTTGACAATATAGACCGACTTGGTCATTGGTTTGCTTCGGCTGGCTCAACAAGGACGGTATTCAACTTGATGGGTCTTGAATTATGAACCGTTGGAATATATCGAGAATTTTTTTTATTGGCGAGGGCGGCCGTGTTCGCATCCTTAAACTAGAGCTTGGCGAGGTTAATATCTTCACTGGAGCATCTGGAACAGGTAAATCGACGCTGATCAAAGCCATCGATTATTGTCTAGGATCTCGTGAGTGTGAGCTTGCAGCTCACGTGAAGCGTCACAGCATCGCTGTCGGCATCAAATGGGTTTTAGGTGACGCGGAGATGATCACCGGCCGGGTTATTCCACCTTTGGGTCAAAAAACCAGCACAAAAATGTTTGTCAGTAGCGGACGAAACCTCCCTATCCCAACGTCGTTGGAGGAGTTTCAAGGTGCTACAAACCTGGTAGCAGGAAAGTCCTTTATTGAAAGAGCATTTGGGATAGGGGGAGTAGTCGATGTTTTGGATGAAAACGCTGTGCGAAAATGGCGTCCGACCGTACGCCATGCAACGGCCTACATGTTTGTACCCAAAGACGTTATCTATAACGAGACCGCCCTACTTCATGGATTAGACCAAGCCGATGAGGCTCCCGGAATTATTGAGACCATGCCTTACTTTCTCGGTGTCGTCACTCAAGACACCGTGATTCAGGAGCGTCGACTAAGGGAACTTCGCAAGCAGCTTGATCGGGAGCAGCGCCAGCTTCGAATTCACCAAGCCGAGGGTAGCGACTACAAAAAGCATGCGACGCGTTTACTGATGGATGCTCATCGCACTGGTCTTTGTGAGCTCCCACCAGACGATGCTTCTGAAACAGTACTTCAAGAAGCACTATTCCGGCTCAAGCGGTTGAAATTCAGCAAAGGTCAGAACCCGAGCGAAGGAGAGCTGTCTAGTCTTCACACGCAGCGTCGCAGTCTGCTCAGTGAGATAGAAAAAGCGAGGCGTAGTTCTCGAGCTACGCAGGTGGCGCTCCAAGAAATGTCGGGGTTCCAGGGCGCAGTAAAACGGCAATATGAGAAGTTGAAAATTGCTGAGCACCTTGAGCCGACGGCCCACACTTGCCCCCTGTGTGATGCGCCCAGCGAGCGAGGGATAGCGGCCTCCCATGCCATCCGCCAATCAATTGATATCGTTCGCTCTGAAGGCGCGGCGGTTGAGAATGTACGACCTAGACTTGTAGATCATGAGCAATCACTTCAGTTGGAGCTTACAAGGCTCAATGACAAGCTCAAGGGCGTCGACGAGCGTATAAAAACCTGGATCAGGCAAAGCACTGAAGCCAAGGAGATGGACAACCTGGCGCAGTATCACGCGCACTTGATGGGCAAGGTCTCGCAGTTCTTAGAGATGAATCCTGCGACCCCGCTTCCAGGCCCTGACTTGAACGTCCTACGTGAGCAGATTGAGGACCTTGAGGCGCTGATTGATAACGACGCAAAACAAGTTTTGCTAGCGCGAGCTGAGCGAAAGGTTTCGCAATATTTGTCTGAGGCGTTCTCATTGCTGCCTACCGTCGCACCTTGCGATGACGCTGAGTTGGAATTTTCGAGTAAGCCACCAGCTATCGCGATCATTGAGGAAGAGTCTGGAGCGGTACTACGACTACCTGATGCTGGATCTGATGAGAACTACTTGGCTATCCACATTGCGCTGTCCTTTGCTCTACAAAAGCACCTAGGAAAAGCCAACGCCCCTGTACCGGCTTTTCTAGCATTCGATCAAATCAGCCGTCCCTACTATCCTCAAAGCGGAGACGACGAAGCAAGTCTTGGTGAAAATGAGGAGGTCCTGGCAATGCGTCGTCACCTAGACTTTTTGTTCAAAGCTACCGCCGAACAGAAAGATTTGCAGGTTCTGCTGATTGAGCACGCATATTTCAGCGATGACCCCCGATACGTAAGTTCTACTCGTAAAAGGTGGAACAAGCTTTCGGGAGATGCCCTGATCCCGCTGGACTGGCCAAGAAGACAGGACAGCTTGTAAGGAAGTCTGGCCTGGAGCGACAGCGACCACTGCAGAAATGTCACCAACATGCAGTTCTAAGCCCGATGGCAAATGGACTGTCCTCACTCCAGTGGACGACTCCCAGTTTCCCGCCCAGGCGCGCTCAAATGCCTCGGGCTAATGCCGCCCAGATGACTATGGCGGCGTGACCGGTTGTAGAACACCTCGATGCAGTCAAGCACCTCGGCCCGCGCCATGTCCCGAGTCTCGTAGATGCGCTTGCGAATGCGCTCCTCCTCCAGACTGCTGTAATTGCCAAGTGCGAATGAAGGCGATGTCCATGACCCCGGCCCTGTCTGGGGCATCTACGGTGAACTGCCTCTGCAAGTGGTTGAGGGCAATGATTGAAGGTCCGCAATGTGCTACGGCGCTTTGTAGCCCCGTAAAGCCTTGATCTTGTGTTTGCGCATGAAGGGTGCATCGCGAAGCTTGCCGCAGCGCTCACCCGCCTCGCGCAGATCGGCAAACAGACGGCGAGCGGCATAGACCCCATGGCTGGCCGTGTATGAATAGCGGATCAGCTCGAGCAAGCGTCTGTCTTCTTGCTCGTGAGAGGAGACCGGATCGTGTAATCACTCATAGAACCCTGCACCAGCCACTCGCAGCAACCTGCACATCAGGCTGATTGCCTGTTGGCTGCGGTGCTCGTTGATGAGGCCGTACGTCACTCGGACTCCCTGGCCAAGTACCGCACGGCTTTTTTAAGATATCCCGTTCTTCTTCAATGCATCGCATCTGACTGCGCAAACGCAAGATCTCCGTCTTGGTTTAGAGCGATTCTTGGGACTGTTGCTCATTGCGGTCGGGCGATACAGCCTTGACCCATTTGTAGAGGCAGTACGTTGAGACCCTTAGACCGGCTGATATCTCTCCCACCGAATAGCCGCGCTCGATCAGTTGTTTGACAGTTTCTTCTATAAATTCGGGTGTACGTCACTTTGCGTTCATGAACTGCCTCCTTTGCTCAAAAAATAGACCGGGTATATCTACCTGCCTATGGGTAGTCAAGGCTGGCCTAAGGCTGATTTATACAGCAGTACCGTAGCAAATTAGATCGATCTATTTTAAAGATATTTATTGCTTAGACTATGGTTAGGTATAATTTAGCCTGCAAATTTTTATCTAACTGCACAACATGAGATTATTACCTGGACGATAATATCTCAAATTTGGAACGTTCAGAATCCCTAATCCAGTTTGGGGGCTTTCCTCGACCATTCCACGTTTGACCCGTCAATGGATTCCTATATTTAGGGTATGAAACGCGTATTTCACGCTTTTTCCTTATAAGGGGAAGAATGTCTTGTCTCGTCAAATTAAGCGCATCAATTAAGCTCTTAATTTTATGAAGAGCATCTGCGATTTCTGCTTTGCGGACAGATTCAATATGCTTTTCAAGCGCCTCGCGTTGTACTAACAACTCTTTGTAGGTCGGGTTATTCATAAATATGATACCATCTAAATTATTAGGTTTTAATAATCGAGTTCACTCATAAAATAGATATGTTAACTATGTCGGCGACTGAGGATCACATAAAATGCGACCAATTGCATTTAGAGATTTATTAATACAAATCTGTTGATCTGAATACCAAATAAATATTATTTTTCGAATCAAAGACGATACTGTTATTGAGTCAGGTTTTTTTATCATACAAGCATTAATTATTTGATATTAAATGTGTATTAACCAAGGGCGCTCTTGAATAAATCTGATTGAAGCTGAGTTGCCCCTGACCCACACGCAGCTATGCAACGGCGACTGTCTGAGTGCAGCCCAGCTCTGTGAATCGATTGAGAATGGCAGCACGGATATGCAACTCATTGACCTGGCGCTCAAAGGTTCTGGATATGACCCTCTCGCCCAGTCGTTTGATGCAGTTCATCTTGCTCTCCACCAGGCTTCGCCGGTGATAGCCACTCCACACTTCCCATATCCTTCGACCCAAACATCTGCATGCGGCGAGCGCCGCATTGCGATACCCGAAGGCATCGCCTTTGCGTATCCGGGCGTTCTTTCTCGGAGGAGTGATGGGGACTGCGCCCCGTTGAATCACCGCCTCATACACGGGCTGTGTGTCATAGGCCACATCACCGGTCAAACTGAGCACGGCTTCGTTGAGAGGGACTTGCTCCAGTAGATCCGCGACGACAACAGCATCACTTACTTCATTGCTCGTTACGCAAATTGCCCGTATTTGCAATGTCTGCGCATCAATGCAGATGTGCAGTTTGCGCCATTGACGACGGCCTTCAGCGTCGTGCTTTTTTGCATTTCCACTCGCCTTCACCCAAGAACTTGATACCCGTCGAGTCCACGAGCAAATGCAGCCCTGCTTGGTTGCAGTGATATGGAACTTGTACCTGCAAGCTACGCTGGCGGTGGCAAACTGTGCTGAATTCCGGCGTGGGCCAATGCAGCCCTTACAAATGCAAAAGGGACTCCACCATTCCCATGGCTTGGCGCAGTGCCAAGCCGAACAGATTCTTCATCGTCAGGTAAAACTTAATGGCTGCATCCGAGAACTTAGGGCTTCGCCAGCGTTTGCCGCTGGCCGCGGCAAACCATTGCATGCGCTTGTCGAGCCAGATGGTCAACGAGCCTCGTGACTTCAAGGCTGCGTTGTAGCTGGGCCAGTTGGTGGTGCGGTAGCGAGGTTTGCTGAACTGGCTCATGACGCAAGCCTACGGCCTGCGGCACAGCGATTTATGCAACAACATCATTCACACCGTGAAAATTTTTAATGATTATTTAAAATGAAATATTTAATTGCTATTTTATTAAAAATACATACTCTAATTTTATAAAATCAATTATAAATATTTTATATTAAATTAGCATTTAAAAGGATATTTACATTAAGCACAAAACGTTAGAACTTTAATATATATTTATTGCACCATAAAATATAATATTTTTACAATTAAATATAATATATACCAATAGCATAAAGAATTTTAATATATTTTGCATTTCAATTAAAATAAATCTCCAATAATAAATACTGGAGAAATAAAATAATTTAAAAATTCTATAATTAGCTAATTATCAGCAGATCCTCTATTTAATGCAAGCAACCGAATGTCTTCAGGCGTAGCATCAAAATCATGTGCTTGGATTATTTCGACTTCAGATATAGGCCTTCGCTTTAGCTCGTCAATCATCTTGCGTAAGGCTAACTCAACCAATAGATAAGTCTGACCATCAGCGTACTGCTTCAACTCTTGATAGACGCTCTCGCGCAAACGAAGAAGATGAGGCCTTCTACCGCGAGTTTCACCTCTACCAACTATAACAATGCGAAGACCTGGTCCTCTAAAATTTATCTCACAATCTATCTTGTTTTGATCTGCCATCTATCTTTCTCTCCAAGTTTAGACTAGCCGAATATAATACAATAGATACACAAAAACCAAGCCAAATCATTAAAAAATGCAAAATTAAAGCTGCCATTTTGGAGAATCTATGCAGCAAAGAGAGAATCTATATTATCAATAATTTTATAGAAACTATCTTTTAAAAAATATTTTTGATAACAGAAGTAAATTAACCTGGCGTTGTTGCAGAAATCGGCGAGTCGTAAGCGCTAGGCTCAAGTCATGAGCCAGCCCAGCAAGCCCCGCTACCGCACCACCAACTGGCTCAGCTACAACGCAGCCTTGAAGTCACGAGGCTCGTTGACCATCTGGTTCGACAAGTGCATGCAATGGTTTGCCGCAGCCAGCGGCAAACGTGGGCGTAGCCCGAAATTCTCGGATGCTGCCATCCAGTTTTACTTGCCGCTCAAGAATATGTTTGGCCTGGCCATGCGGCAGTTACCGAAAGATGAAGTGCTTGACAGCCTGACAGGCGATGGAGCTTAGGAGACACAGCCAGTCCATGAAGCAGTGACGAGGTGCGGAGCGACTCCAGTCATTCCACCTCGAAAGAATGCACGCATCCGCAAAAGTAGCGTCTTTGAACATCGCAATACAGCGATTGCCGCATGCAAGCGGTTGGGGCTAAGCATCTGGAAGCGCTGGAGTGGCTATCACCGGCGAAGCTTGGTGGAAACCAAGATGAATTGCATCAAGCGCCTGGGCGAGCGTGTGATGTCCCGAACCTTTGAACGTCAAGTGAATGAGCTGCATATCCCAGCAGCCATATTGAATCGCTTCACTGAACTGGGGCGTCCTCAAACGGCAGCCGTGCAATAGCAACGGCTAGGGTTTTGGGTAGCTAGTTTCAACCAGGTTTTATGCAACAGCGCCAAACTACAATATCATTAATTATGATATTAAAACGCAATCTTCAAAATAATTGATAAGAGCTTCGTCTACACGAATATATTCGTAACTTTTACTATACTTTTGCTAATCCATTCAGTTCTCAAAGTTGGTCGATGGATATAAAAACCTTGCACTCCTTGAGCACCAGCATTATGAGCAATTTTTAAATCAAGTTCACTTTCGACACCTTCGACTATAACGCAGTCAGTTACCCTATGACATGATTCAATAACTTTCTTAAGAATAAGAATTGAATCACGAGATTTAGCTAACAGAGATCTATCTATTTTAACAACGTCGGGGTTTATTAGTTCAATCAATTCAGTATTACTATTATATTTTCCATAATCATCAATCACTATTTTCACCCCAGTATTTTTTAATCTCTTTATTAAAATTAAAGATTCATTTTTATCTGAAAATTCACTTGTTTCCGTTATCTCAATAAATAATCTTTCGGATATGCTCTTGTTCTTTTCTAAAAAGAAAATAATAAAATTCCAGTTGCTACTTTTTTTGAAAGTTAGGGCTGAAATATTACAGCCTATTTTTTGAAGAGTGTTTAACTTCAAGGTATGAATAGTTGTCCATATCACGCTAAAGTCTAGTTGCTCAACTTTATTCATCAGCTCCAGTGCTTTTATGCCTTCACCGCAGGACAGATAATTAACCTCAAAATCTACAGAACGCCGAAGAAGAACCTCATAATAAAGACATGAGATAACATTAATTCTGTCAAAAGCAACTACTCGCTGAAATGCCAAAGCCAAACAACCATTTTTCAAATCCTCAATTAATTTCTCGGATAGGGCTTTAATTTCATTTGACTCATAGGATTGTATATTATTGATCGCTTCAATTTTATGCATGGCAATTACCACAATCAAATTAAATATTAATTTCTAAGGTGAACCAGTAACAATAGTGAAATCTACGGCATCAAATCGCTATAACATCAAATGTTCAGAATTTACCTTGCTGTTGATTTATTATTTTTTGATATATTTTGGTTCACTACTCCTCAGAAACATTAGCAACAAACAGTGCATAAGGTTCCTTTTGTCTTACCAGCTCTCTAATACCTCGTTCACGTTCGCATTGCTGGTAAACCAAATCAACCACTTCATTGACTGGTTTGTACCCAGAAACTACATTCATGAGTAATTTTCTTACCGCCTCCATATCTGATGCGGATATGTATGACTCCAACATATTGAGCTTAGGCTCAAGCTGATTCCAGTCCAAAAAAGATTCGTGCGCCTTCAAAATTCTTGAATGACTTGTCGGCTGTGCACCATCACCAATCAATAACTCCTCATAAAGCTTCTCACCAGGGCGTAGTCCAGTGATATTTATCTCTATATCTCCATGAGGATTTTTGCTGTCACGCACTCGTAGCCCCGAAAGCTCAACCAAGCGGCAAGCCAAGTCATAAATCCGCACCGGCTCTCCCATGTCGAGCACAAATACCTCTCCGCCACTAGCCATAGCGCCAGCCTGCATGACAAGTTGCGAGGCTTCTGGAATAGTCATGAAATACCTAGTGATGCTGGCGTGAGTAAGTGTTATGGGACCTTGGTTAGCGATCTGCTTTCTGAAAAGTGGAACCACTGAGCCGGAAGAACCAAGTACATTGCCAAACCGAACCATCGTGAAGCAAGTCGAAATGCCTGACTGATGCGCCATTGCCTGCAGCACCATTTCCGCTAATCGTTTGCTAGCGCCCATCACGTTTGTGGGCCTCACAGCCTTATCTGTACTGATGAGCACGAAGTTTTTGACGCCTTTGGCAGCAGCAACACGAGCACAGATCCATGTGCCCCAAACGTTATTACGCACCCCCTCCAGCATGTTGCGTTCCACCAGCGGAACATGCTTATATGCGGCCGCGTGATAGACAGTTTGCGGACACCAAGTGGAGACGATTTCGTTTATCCTGCTTTCATTGGTAACTGATGCCAGCAATGGCACCAACTCCACAGCGAGGGGTCCACGATCTTGTCTCCGCTCGTTTAACATTGCCTGCAGATCCTCCTGTACCTGATATAGGGAATACTCGCTAATCTCCACCAGCAAAAGAAGTTTTGGTTCGCACTGTACGATCTGCCGGCACAGTTCCTTGCCGATCGAACCGCCTGCACCAGTCACCATAACAACCTTACCTCGAACATGTCGTTGCATTAGAGAAAAATCGGGCTCTACGGCATCTCGGCCAAGAAGGTCTTCGAAATCAATTTCATGCAGATCATTTAAGGTCACTTTTCCATTCGCAAGATCTGAAAGGCTCGGCAATGTGCGAACATGTAATGGGAAGGAGCGAAGAAAATTCAAAATCTCTAGCCGACGCTTTCGACCTAGAGAAGGAATAGCTAATAGAATTTCCTTAACATCAGAAATCTTAACTAAATTCATCAAGTCGGACGGCGCATAGACAGGCACCATGTTTAAATGGCGGCCTTGCAGGGTTGGATCGTCGTCAATAAAACCTATCAGGTGATTTTCCGGAGAATTTTGAAGCGCTGACGCAAGTCGCCTTCCGGCTGAGCCGGCGCCAAATATAAGTACTCCAGGCACCTTATTCTGATTAACTCTCGTGTGGGTAATATTGCTTAGCAAAAAACGCGCCATAACACGGCTTGCGCCAATGCCGAACAGCATGAGCAACGGCTGCTGGATGCCTATGGCTCTTGGTAGTCCATCAACCCCAATTACAGTAAATATTAAACAATAGGTAATCGCATATAGCGCGAACGCACGTAATAAAGCAAGCATGTCTTGCCATCCTGCGTATCGAGAGACACTAGCATACAGCCCAAACCAGTAAAATATGGGAATAAACAAAGTGACTGCGAGCAGAGCAGCACTAATGTGCTGCGGCTGTAGGAAAACCCAATCCTCCAATCGCAAACAGAGCGCCAACCAAACAGTAGAGATACAGATTAAGGTATCGACAGCCAGCGCAATGAGACGCTTTGTTGAGCGCGGCATGTGCACCAGTAGTTCAACTAGTGATTTTTTATTCCACATTTTTTCTCTCGATTGTCACTAAAGCAGCCGCGAGCAAATTCTGCTATAGGCATCACGATAATTGGACTGAAATACACAACCAACGTCTTTCGTCAGATGCGAGGCGCAGATATGCCTGGTGTTCAATTGACCATTAATACCGATTCCGAAATCGGATACTACTAATGTTATTTTTTTGCCAGCCTGCAGCGCTATGAGGTCGGATTGCTAGGCCGATTAACCGGAGCAGGTCAAATGACAGCAGCGAAGCGTAAATAAACGGTATTGCTTACTAAGCAATACAAACCATCTCTCGCTAATTATTCACAATTTTCCACTGATAAAGACGCACTCGCCAGCACCTTATCGAGCGCAAGGCCAGTCTTATGTACTTCTTCGGACGTCAGTGTTGGATGCACCAGCAACATTAAACTTGTCTCTCCAAGTTCTTGAGCAACTGGCAGACGGCTCGGTGGACGCCAGCCAGTACCGTCGAAGGCTTTCTCCAAGTAAACCTCGGAGCAGCTGCCTTGGTAGCAAGGCACGCCTTCTCCCACCAAAGTGTCAATGATTCTGTTGCGGTTCCAGCCCGGCGCTAAATTATTGGGTTTGACATATAGGTAAAGCTTGTAATATGCATGCAAGCTACCAACCGGCATGACAGAGAAATCCGGCACGCGCACCGCTGAATGCCGTCTACAGACGGAAAAGAAGTGATATGCATTGGCCATTCGCTGCAAAGTCCATTCCGTCATGCGCCGGAGCTGGATACGACCTATGGCGGCTTGCATTTCCAGCATTCGCCAATTGGTCCCAAAACTCTCATGTAGCCATCGAAATCCTGGCGGATGCTGGCGTTCGAATACTGCCTCGTAGCTTTTACCATGGTCTTTGTACTCCCACATCGCGCGCGCCAAGGCCACATCGTTGGTTGTAACCATCCCACCCTCGCCACCTGTACTCATGATCTTGTCTTGGCAGAAAGACCAGGCTCCAATATGTCCGATGGCACCTACTGATCGGCCTTTATATCTTGCACCGTGCGCTTGCGCGCAGTCCTCAATCACATAGAAGCCATTGGCTGTTGCAAGCTCCATGATCGGATCCATATCGCAAGGCCAGCCTGCCAGGTGCACACAGATAACGGCTCTCGTGCGGGGACTGAGAACTCTGGCAATGGTGGCAGCGGACACATTACCGCTATCGGGGTCCACATCCGCGAACACCGGTGTAGCTCCTGCATTAACTACACAAGAGACGCTGGCAATAAAGGTACGCGGCGTTACGATAACCTCATCACCACTGCCTATGCCTAAGGCCTTGAGTGCAATGTCCAGCGCTAGCGTACCGTTGGCCAACGCTACTGCATGCGGAACGCCTACCCAAGCGGCGAACTCCTTCTCGAACTCGCGGCACTCGATGCCGGTCCAGTAGTTCACCTGATTCGATTGCAGGACGCGGCACACGGCTTCGGACTCCTCTGGAGTAAAGCTGGGCCAGGGGGAAAACGGGGTATTGAGCATGGTATGAACACTTGAAAACGGGGATGAACCAAAGGGGAAGGCCCATCAGGCCTTTTGCAGCGGCCGCGCGGGATTGCCGACCACAGTTGTGCCGGGCGCCACGCTCTTGGTGACCACCGCGCCCATGCCCACGACCGCGCCGCGGCCTATCACCAGCGGCTCGTCCGGCCGCCCCTGCTTGAGGATGGCGCCGGCGCCGATGTAGGCGTGGTCCTCTACTACTACGTTGCCGTTGCAGTGCACGCCCGGCGCGAAGGTAACGAAGTCACCCACGATGCAGTCGTGCTCCACATAGCTGTAGAGGTTGGCGTGGAAGTGCCGGCCGATGCGGATATTACTAGTCAGCGTGGCGAAGGGGCAGAGCACCGCGCCCTCACCCAGCTGCACCTCATCCATCCGCACCACATTGGCGGCGGCCACGCTCCAAGTGAGCACGTCGTCCTGCTCACAGCGAAGCGCCAGGCGCTCGCGCACCGCTCCATTGGCGACGGCCAGCACCGCATGGCGCTCCGCGGCGGGCTCGGCCAGGAACTGGGCATAGCTCAGCAGCCGGTGGCCGTTGATCCGCTCCGCAGGCGGCGCATCATCGATGAAGACCAGACGCTCGACGGGCACGCCCGCCTGCGCAAGTTGCTGTCGTGCCAGCGGCATCACGCCGCGGCCGCAGCCGCTGGCGCCATAGACGCCATACAGGTCATGTGGCGGCATTGAGATCTCCTGAAAGCTTAATTTTTGATAGCTACCAGCGCTATCTGCGTCATGGCTATGAATGGCTTTGACAATGAAATCCTCGGTGAACAGGCGCAACCCGCTATCATTTTTCACCGGTATAGCGCGGCATGGTCGCCTCGCCCGTCGCGCTGATACCCTCGCGCACTAGCACTTTCTTCACCGTCAGCCACAGGATGCGGATATCCAGCCACAGTGTGCGGTGGTCCACGTACCAAACATCCAGCTGGAACTTCGCTTCCCAGCTGAGCGCGTTGCGCCCATTGACCTGCGCCCAGCCGGTGATGCCGGGACGCACCTCATGGCGACGCGCTTGCTCAGGCGTATAGAGCGGCAAATACTCCATCAGCAGGGGGCGCGGGCCAACCAGGCTCATGTCGCCTTTGAGCACATTCCACAACTCGGGGAGCTCATCTAGGCTGCTGGCCCGCAGGAAGCGGCCGAACGACGTAAGGCGCTCAGCATCCGGCAACAACTGTCCGTCGGTGCAACGGGCGTCCGTCATGGTGCGGAACTTCAGCATCCGAAAGGGCCGGCCATCCCTGCCCGGCCGTGTCTGGCAAAAGAACACCGGACTGCCCAGCTTGCTGCGCACCAAAATCACCAGCAACAGCAACGGCAGCGACAGCAGCACGAGTCCGCACAAGGCAACGATGAAATCGAAGCAACGTTTCACGGCCGTCCTCCCGGCTCAGAGCGGACCGTGTCTAGCACCTCGGCCAACCGCCCCGCCAGCTGTCCGAAGCCATGGTGCTGCTCCACATACTGGCGCCCTGCGGCACCCATGCGCTGGCGCTCGGCCAGGGGCGTTGCAGCCATCTGCAGGATGGCTTCCGCCAGGGCCTGGGGATCTCCCGGAGGGACCGTCAGACCGGCCCGAGCTTCGGCAACGGGGTTGTTCGCAGCACCCGAGGCCATGACGATGGGCCGCCCTGCGGCGAGATAGTCGAACAGCTTGTTCATGCTGATGCCGAAGCGGTAAAGCCCCGGCAGGTCGAGCACCGTGATCACGAAGATGTCCGCCTGCGCTGCCAGATACGGGATTTGACGCTTGGCAACCTGGGGCTCGAAGCTGACGTTGTCCAGCCCGTCCTCGGCCGCCTGGGCCATTAGCTCCGGCTTCTGGGGGCCGTCGCCGATCATGCGCAGCCGGATACGCGCGCCCTGCGGCGACCGGCGCAGCAGGGCCATCGCCTGTAGCAGCGTGTTCAGCCCATTAGCCTGGCCATGCGCGCCGAAATACATCAGCGTGAAGATTGCATCCTCGGGCTCCCGGGGCGGTGTCGCAGGCGGGAACAACGAGAGGTCGACCCCGTTGGGAATCCAGACAACACGCTCCCTGGCGATGCCCAGCGGCACGATGTACTGCCAGGCCAACGGCAAAACCGCCACGGTGCGCGCTGCGCGCCGATAAAGCCACAGCTCCAGCCTGCGCAGCACGCGGGTGAGGACGGCCCCATCGCGCAGGCGCCCCATATCCACCAGCGTCTGCGGCCACAGGTCGCGCACCTCGAAGATGAAGGGCACCCGGTACCGCCTGGCAAGAAGCGCGCCGGCCACCGCGGCAAACGGGTGCACGCTAGAGCCGATCACCACATCGGGCCGCGGCAACACCGCCAGGCTGCGCCGGCTCAGCGTCCCCCAAGTATAGGCGAGCATGTTGCGTACGCGGCTGCCACCGTTGCCGGCGTAAGCGGGCGTCTTTACCCAGAGGAAAGGCACGCCCCGGATCGTCTCGTGGCGCTGGGCCTCGTGCGACCCCAGCCGCTGGCGGCCAGTCGCATGGTCCACGCTCGCGGCAATGATCGTGGTATGCCAGCCATGGGCCAGCAGATGCTCTGCTAGGTGGAAATGCCGCGTGCCACCGGCACCGCCCGGCTCCTGAGCGTAGTGGTTGAGTATCCAGACTTGTTTCATATATCCAAACTGTTTGCAGGCCGCAGGTCAAAGCCAGGTCTGCCGGCCCTGCGTGATTCCGCCTGATGGATGGGAGTACATCTGCCGCAAACCCGCCCACCTCCATGCATGGCGCAGGCTGCCTGGGCAGAAGACCTTTTCGGCCGTGGGGCCCCGAAGGAAATAATGCTAATTACGAACTTCCGCCGGCCAGAGATTCAGCATGCCGGAGCATGAAAAGAGCCAAGACTGAGGATGTGCTCCTGGGGAAATTCATTATCTCTGAGCGGAAAAACGGAGAACCTCATCCCGCAAGATCACCCCCATCAACTGAGAATTTTTTACACAGTCCTCAATGCGATTCTGGCGGCATATGGCGTTCTTTTTCCACGCACCCCAAGTAGATTCCTCGCCAATGAAGCCTGGATAAAACTCAAGGCCTGCCAATCTTTTATCACCAACCAGCTGCAGTTGCTTCTTCAGAGTCAAGGAGAACAATTCCATTTCCTGCTCCTTGGTACAACGTTCCCTTTTATTTTCATCGCAGAAAATATAGTCAATGCGATCATAGTGATAGACACCGCCATAGATCTTCGCATTGGGAAAAAGGCTCGTCACCTGTCTCAGAAGATAATCGTACTGATTAACATTATCCCTGTACCGAAGATAAAACGCCACGCTATCGACTTTTTTTCTCAGTTGCAGCGGAAATAATTTTTCGTTCATTGAAATCTTCGCCAATTCATCATCGTAGACGGTAACCCTGAACCTGATGGCGGAAGATTTCTTCATGGCTTGGATAAAGTCCAGCATTTTCTGTGCCGCAGTACCACTCCACAGCCTCCCCATAAAGCTGGCGAAATCATCCATACCGATTTCCTTGACCTTGGGATGGTCGGCCACTAGTTTCAAGTAGCCCGGCAGATCTTTTTCCAGGAAATTATCTTCTTTCTGATAGCCCAAGGAGAGAGCAACCTCATCTACCCCGGAAAGATTCCGAGCATCAATACTTTTTGCACATGATTCCGGCCCGCTGGCACATCCCATCCGGATCTCATTCACACCAATTTCCGATTTTTCCGACGAATCCCTCCCCCAACTCATGATCCTCACCTGTTTTTCAGCAGAGTGAACCTCATGACTCAAAAAATAACTCGCCAGCACCAACAGACAAAAAAGTAAATGCTGTTTGATAAGCTTTGCGATTTTCACAGAATTACCCGCATTCAAAGCAACCACCCTTCTAAGATATGTTTTCCAGAGGTTAGCCAATCGTGCGCGCGCTCAGCACAAGCCTCTCTTTAATCTGAGCACCCATACTTGGCATGAATCCAACAAGACAAAAGGCATAGAGAAATCTCAAATAGGAAACATCTCCACTGAAACTCGCCGCCACGCCAAAGAAGACGATCAATGCCTTGTTCAGAATATTTGCCCGCCAGAAAGACAGCAAAACAAAAATTACATGAATCAAGCCGACAACAACCCCCATCTCTGCAAAAATTTCCAGATGCTGGTTATGCGGATAAACAAATTCATTAAACGAATAATTTGCCAAGCCAATCCCCATGAATATATGGCTACTAAAATCCTGCATGGCTTTATCAATAAGCACTACTCGTGACCCCACCGAGCCTTCATCAGACTGATTCAGTTCTCCACCCACGATCCGCAGTATTGCGCTCAATCTTGAGTCCTCCAAAAGCTCCACCAGTTGATCCGCCAATGTGAAATAAAAAACAATGCCTCCAATGACTAGGGCAATCAGAAGCTTATATTTTCTGTGGAATCTAAGTACACAATAAATTGCTAATCCGATCAAAAAGGCCAAAATAGCCCCCTTGGACTCTGTCCAGACCAGTGCCATAAAGAAAATGGCAAATGCAGGCAAATACACCAGTCGCCTTCTTTCATTCCAGACGTGGAACGAAAGAAGCGAACAGAATCCCATGATCCAGCCGTAGACAATCGGGCCATTCAGGAAAAACCTGACCTCACGATCAAAAAATCCGAATATTGTTTTATATATCAGAGTAAAAATCAAAATAAAAAACGAAACAGTCAGCAGTCTGGACTGGAAATCAAGCACTCCATACCTGCGATAGCCATGATGCAAAAGCACAGCCATAAATATCGAACACACTACCGCACCATCTATTTTTTCAAGGGCAAATCCGAAATTCTCAGTTCGGATCATCCCCCACACCCCTATAGTCAACCCAAAGAAAAAAAATTTACTTAAAGGATCAAGATCTGCATGACGCAATCTAGCGATCAGAAAATGAAAAACTACCACAGCAAGCGCTAGCCCTTTTACAAGGCTTTTCACAAGATCGCCCTGAACATAGGGAAAAACTCCGCCAGAAACAAAAAGCAAATAAATGGCGCCTGCCAGAATATAGGCGGAAAAAAAACCACCCTTCTTTTCAGATTGCCTCATACCTGCGCCTCCTTGCGACGCTTTTTCGTACTCATAAAAAATGAATACCCTATTCTGGAGAAGCACCATCCGAAATACAGCAGTAAGGCAGTAGGCGGCCCCCATGTAACCGTATCCTGCATCAAAAATACTCCAACCACCATGTAGGGAAAAACCACATCAGCAGCCGACAATATGAATGAACAATACGATGTATTTTCACTTGAACCCAGCATGCGATGCGATAAAGTCAGATACACCAAACTGCTCACTAGGGAAAACACCCCGATACTGGCAACAGGCGAAATAAATTTCGCAGAAATAATCAGCGCAGCAAAACGCACGATAAAAACAATCACTTGGGAAAAAAGTCCTTCTTGCATCCGTCCCTGAATCGCGTACATGGAGAAGCTTGCGTCATAGACGAATTTCTGCCCGACAAAAAGGACAATCCATGCCGCAATCGCCCCCGAGACCTCCCACTTGCTTCCGAAAATCATCCCAACAAAGTGCATCGACAGAATGGCGCAAACGACAGCCACGGGAGTGATCAGTAGCAAAAGATACTCCTGCTTTTCAAAAAAATCATCATGATCTGACTTCTTCAAATCCCTCCCCACTGAAATAAGCGATGAAGATATTGCACTCGAAACAATACCCAAGGGCGTAATAATGACACGCTGGGCTAGCGCATACCCTCCGGCAAAAGCCGGAGAGAAAAAGACTGCAGTCAGCAGTATCGCCATATGATTGTTGGCCATGGCCATAAGTGCCGCGGGGGCATCGTAGTATGCAAACCCGCTTCTCTGCCTCGCTTGCTCCATCAATTTATCTCTGCGAGAGATCAATTGCAGGTACTTTTCGAATGAAAACCCTGTCAATCTGCTGAGACCAAATGACAAGCCGATGATCTGCCCCACAACCAGTCCGGCAACACCTATTCGCAAAAATCCACAGCCAATCTGGATAACAGTACCCACCATTAATTGAGTCACACGTGTCTTGGCAATGACCTTCTGGTCTCCGCTGCGCAAGCGCATATACATGAATACGTTGTATACCCCGGCTGCAGCAGCACCGAGAGGCAAGAAATACTGGAATATCCAGAAATATTTAGGAGAATAGAAAAATCCCACGCACCACAGCACCGGAAAGAGCAATAAGGAAAATATTGCCGTAAGGGACAATGCCAGCGCCGCCAGATAATCTGCATCTTCATCAGTCTCTGCCAGAGGGATGGCCACTTCATAGCGTAGCGAAACACAAGATAGCAGCATGTACAGCACAGCTGCATAAGCACCGAATACACCAAATTCCTCGGGGACATAGAGGCGTGTTAAAACTGGCGAAAAAATAACCACCATTAACTGTCCGCCGGCAGTCCCGGACACCAGCAAGGTGCCAGATTTCAGAACGCGCTTCAACATGGAGCAATCAAGCTTTTACGTCGAGTGCGCTACGCAAGGCCTTGCAGATCTGCAACTGCTCGTCCAGCTTTAGGTAAGGCCCCATCGGCAAGCTCATGACTCGACCAGCCAATAGGTCACCTATCGGCAGTTTCGCCTGATCTCGCTGTACAGCGGGCTGTTTATTGAGCGGAAGCGGGTAATGCACGGCCGTAGGAATACCCCGCTCGGCCAATATTTTCTGTATCGCCTCCCGGCCTTCCAATTGAAGGGTATATTGGGCGTAGGCGCTTATGTTGCCGTCCTCCACATGAGGAAGCGTAATCGCGGCATCTTCCAGAAAATTGGTATAGGATTTTGCGACTTGCTGCCGCATTCCTATCTCTTCGTCCAGCACAGCGAGCTTCTGCAGCAATATCGCTGCCTGAATGGTGTCCAGTCGGCTGTTGACGCCTACGCGGAGATGGTGGTACCGCTGGTCCTGCCCATGGCGTGCAATCTGGCGAATTATTTTTGCCAGCTCGTCGTCGCTGGTGAAAATCGCACCGCCATCTCCGTAGCAGCCAAGGGGTTTGCTGGGAAAGAAGCTAGCGCATGCAATAGTGGTGAGGTTGCAGCTTTTTCGTCCCCTGTAGCTGGCGCCGAAGCTTTGCGCAGCATCTTCGATCACATGAATCCCGTATCGAGCGGCAATGTCGTTGATGGCGTCGAAATCTGCGCACTGGCCATACAGGCTGACCGGGATGATCGCTTTGGTGCGCGCTGTTATGGCGGCTTCCAGCAGCGCAGGATCCAAGTTGCAGGTACGCGGATCGACATCAACGTACACCGGTTTCGCCCCCAGCAATGCGGCCGTTTCGGCCGTGGCAATATAGGTGAAGCCAGGGGTGATGACCTCATCGCCTAGGCCGACCCCAAGCGCCATCTGGGCGATTTGCAGAGCGTCTGTGCCATTGGCCACGGTAATGCAATGCTTGGCGCCAGTATAGGCCGCAAGCTTTTCCTCGAGCTCCGCAACCTCAGGGCCCAGGATATATTGGCCATGAGACAGAACCCGTGCGATGGCAGAGTCAATCTGATTTTTGAGACGGGCTTGCTGGCTCTTGAGGTCGATGAATTCGATCATGGCGTATTGGCTTTCAACTTGGTCACGGCATTACCGTCGAGCACATAGCGATCCCCCGTGTGCGAACAGATGGCTTCCGCTTGGCCTTCCAGCGGCAGGTCGAGCGTCTCCCCGAACTCACTCATCCAGCCGATCTGCCGCGCGGGCACACCGACCATGAGCGCATAAGCCGGCACGTCCTTGTTGATCACCGCTCCTGCACCGACAAACGCATGTACACCCACAGTGGTACCACAGACAATGGTGCAGTTGGCGCCGAGCGTGGCACCCTGCTTCACCAGCGTGCGACGATATTCGTCTCTGCGCGAAACAGCCGAGCGCGGGTTGTAGACGTTGGTGAACACCATGCTAGGGCCGCAAAACACATCGTCCTGCAGAGTCACCGCGTCATATACGCTCACGTTGTTTTGGATCTTTACGTTGTCTCCGATCACCACGTCATTCCCGACGTAGACGTTCTGACCCAGCGAGCAGCGATCGCCGATGCGCGCGCCGGCGCTAACATGCACCCAGTGCCAGATGCGTGTACCGTTGCCGATTTGCGCGCCTTCATCAACGATCGCACTGGGGTGGACATTCATGCTCATGTTGCTACCGCCTTTCAAACCAATCGGTGCACACTGGGGTGCACCTCGCCGTGGTCGCCCTTCACCGGGCGTGCGCTGCGGATCGTGTCCACCGTCTCGATGCAGTGTCGAGCGTCTTCGATTCCATACCCCCTGCCGGCCAGGATCTCCTGGTAGCTGGTGGTATGCAGCTCAGTGAAACCTTCGGAGAACTCCAGTTGCTCGCCGCTAATGTCGATGCTGCGGAAAGTCGGCTTCCTGCCTTTGACCGCTTCCGGCAAATCGTTTGCGTCGATCGAGAGGAACCAGCGCACACGGGCGCGTTCGTACTCGAGATAGCCAGCAGCCTTGCTCTCGGCGCTGTAGTGCATAACGTTACGCTGCAAACGGCCAAACACAAAGTGCAGCATGTCAAAGAAGTGCACTCCAATATTCGTCGCCACGCCAAAGGATTTGCGCGGGTCGCCCTTCCAGCTTTCGTCGTACCATCGGCCACGAGAGGTGATGTAAGTCAGTTCGACATTGAACTTAGTGTCTGAAGGCGCCAGAGCCACCTTCTCGCGAAGCTTGAGGATCGCGTCATGGTGACGCAATTGCAGAATATTGAAGACACGGCGCCCAGTCTCCTGCTCTACGCGTACTAGCTCGTCCAGTAGCTCGGGCGTTGGCACCAGAGGCTTTTCGCAGATCACGTCCGCACCTAGCCGCAGACCAGCGGCGATGTGCGCATGGTGCAGGTAGTTCGGGCTGCAGATGCTGACGTAGTTGAGCGCCGACGCCGGGCTCCGCTGCAACTGCTTGGCACGCTCGTAGAAGCGCTCGAATTCCGTGAAGAATTCGCTATGCGGAGAGATGCTGTCGATGATGCCGACAGAATCGTTGATGTCGTAGGCAACCGCCAGGCGGTTGCCACTGTCTTTGATGGCACGCATGTGACGCGGTGCTATATAGCCTGCGGCACCAATCAAGGCAAAGTTTTTCATATCTTATTTATCAAATTCATCAAAGTCGGAAAACGGTAAAGCCAACTTCTGCAGCCTCTTTCCTACTAAACAGACTCTTTACATCCACAAGCACTGGTTTGCTTCCGCGACAGAACGCACGCAAAGTTGCCAAGGGCATCTGCCGGTATTCGTTATGACCCACAGCGACCACTAGAGAATCCACAGCATGATCGGGATCAACCGCCTCTAACTCCAGACCATATTCGCGTGCAACTTCCTCAGCATCGGCCCAGGGGTCGGCTATCGCCACACTAGCCCCCCATGCTCTGAACTCATTGACCATGTCTACGATCTTGCTGTTGCGGATATCAGGACAGTTTTCCTTGAAGGTGACACCTAGTACGCCAATGCGGCATTGAGAAACATCCATACCATTGAGCAGCATGTGTCGGATGGTGTTGCGCGCCACATAGCGGGCCATGTTGTCGTTGATGCGACGACCAGCAAGAATGACTTGTGGGTGGTAGCCCACTTCCTCAGCTTTGTGGGTAAGATAGTACGGATCAACGCCAATGCAGTGGCCTCCGACGAGCCCAGGACGGAAGGGAAGAAAATTCCACTTGCTACCGGCTGCCTCGAGAACATCTAGGGTGTCTATACCGATGCGATCGAATATGACGGAGAGTTCATTAACAAGGGCAATATTCAAGTCACGCTGAGTGTTCTCGATGACTTTGGCGGCTTCCGCTACCTTGATACTGCTAGCTTGGTATGTTCCAGCGGAAATAATGGAGCCATAGAGAGCATCAACTTCACGTGCTACCTGGTGAGTGGATCCACTTGTGATCTTCTTAATCTTTTTCAGCGTGTTCACCTTGTCACCAGGGTTGATACGTTCAGGGCTATAACCGCAGAAGAAATCGACATTGAATTTTTTTCCGCTAAATTTCTCGAGTACTGGTACACAAACTTCCTCAGTAGCTCCGGGATAAACCGTGGACTCGAAAATGACGACAGCCCCAGAAGGCATGGCTTTGCCAACAGTCTCACTAGCCTTGACTAACGGCGTAAGGTCTGGTCGATTAACGTTGTCAACCGGAGTGGGTACGGTGACAATAAAAACTTGACAGGAAGCCAAATCTGAGGACGTGTTACTAAAGCTCAAACGGTTAGCCGCTGTAAGGTCTGACGATGCCACTTCCAATGTGCTATCGTGTCCTGCTTTCAATTCAGCAATACGCTCTGCATTAATGTCGAATCCAAGCACGTTACGGTGCTTTCCAAATTCGACAGCCAATGGCAATCCGACGTAACCTAGCCCAATCACGGCTATATTTGCTTGTGATAGATTCATTTTGCTGCAACGAGGTTTCTGGCATTGACACACTTCAATAGCGGACGAAAGCCGGTGGAAGAAATCAGTATTCGTAGTTGACATAGCGGTATTTGCCATGCCTGTAGCCCAGGCCGTAGCTGTAACGCCGCGTCGCCATGTGAAGATCGTTGAAAACGACGCCGCGCACTTCAGCTCCGGCCTGAGCCAACCGCTTAGAGGCCTCCTGCAGCTCGCCAAGGCTAGTCACCTCGGCCCGCGCAAGCATGAATACCGCGCCCACCAGAGGCGCTAAGATGGCGGCATCAGACGCAGCCAGTACAGGAGGCGCATCTAAAACTACAAAGTCGTACTGAGTGGCAACTTGCTTCAGTAATGCCTGGGTGGCCGAATTTGTAAGTAATTCCGCGGGATTTGGCGGCAAAATGCCTGTGGATAAGAAGTCAACATTTGGCACAACCTCACGACGCACTGCATCACCAAATGCCATGCTGCCGCTGACCACTTCGCTCAGTCCTCCTGTACGGCCCTGTCCGAAATAGCTGTTCAGATGTCCTTTGCGCAGATCAGCGTCGATAAGCAACACGCGTTTGCTGGCCGCAGCAACTATCGTGGCAAAGTTGACGCTGGTAAATGATTTACCGACGCCCTGCGTAGGGCCTGTAAAAAGCACCAAGCTGCTAGGCATATCAAGCATGACGAACTGCAGCGCGGTTCGCAGGCTACGCATGCTCTCGACCACTGGATCGTCAGGCGCTTGAATAGCTAACACGTGATTGCCAGGCAGTTTGCCAGCGATAGCTTTGGCCTGCTCAGCTTGAACCTCGGAATGCGGTATGGTTGCGAGCACGCGAAGGCTGCTGTGCTGCTCGATTTCCGACGGATCCTTGAGGCCAACGCGAAGGTTGTTCCGAGCAAATGACAGACCCAGTCCAACTATCAAGCCTAAAACAGTGCTTAGCACCACGATCAATGCACTACGAGGCTTGACCGGCAACTCAGGCACGATAGCTTCATCCACTAGCCGGACATTACCGACTCTGCCCTCTTTGACCAAGCGCAACTGTTGAACGCTGTTGAGCAGCGAAATATAGAGTTCGTTGTTAACCTTTACATCGCGTGTTAAGCGCAGCAGATCTTGCTCCACGGAAGGGAAAGTTCGAGCGCGGCTATTTAACTTGGCAAGCTCGGCATTGATGCTGTTTATCTGGTTGTCAATGATCTGCAAGCTAGGGTGGGCACTGGTGAACCGAGCCTCAATTTCCTTGCGCTTTTGCTGTAGCTCCACGAGGCTTATATGCAGTTTCGCCCCATGATCAAGCATTACCTTTGCCTCGCCCTCAAGGTCGAAGACATTGTTCTGACTGCGATACTGATTGAACTTCCGCTCGGACTCCTCGAGCTCCTTGCGAAGTTGGGGTAGCTGAGTCTCAAGGAAGGCTAGCGATTTTGCTGCTTCTGCAGCCTTTCGCTGGGTGTTTTGACTAACGTAGAGCCTGCCAATCTCGTTGAGCGTCTGGGAGATCTGCAGAGGATCGCTACCCTCAAGGGTGCTGCGGATCATGCCTGACTGTTTGCCCTTCTCACCAATACTGATCTTGTCCTGGAACTGTCCGATGACATCTGCCTTTGAATAGCGAGTGACATAAAATGCAGCACCGGCTTTTCCATTAGCACCGACCACCAGCAGGCTGCCCTCGCCTTCTGGATACTGGATGTGCATAGACTTACCGATAGTTCCTTCGCCCAAAAGCTCGCCGTCTGGCGAGACCAACTGGTAACCCTTTTCTGTGAGTACAACCGTATGTACCTTGCCTTCTAGACTCTTGGGAACAGTGAAGTTGGCCACCTGAAGCGCTTCTGTACCTCGGACATAGCCATCCATACCCAGAAATCCAGGTTCAGACAGCCCGGTCGCACGTCGTGCAAGCCAGCGACCAACAAGCGGTATGTACTTGGGAGTGACCTCCAGATCGAGGTGCAAATTGGCTATCGCCTCACCAATCACCATGCGTGAACGCAAAATCTCGATCTCAGCAACCGCTGGAGATTTAATATCGAACATGCTGCTAACGTCATTCAGCAAGCCATTCGCCCCTATGACCTTCGTGTCTTCAACTTGGATCAAGATATCAGTCTGGTAGACCGGGGGGCTTAATAATGTATAAGCGAACCCGATGCAAAGTGCTAGCGCTGTTATGCCCGCGATAAGCCAACGGCTGTCAAAAACTACATCGAGCAAATCAATTAAATGGATTTCGTCGTCGTACACAGGAGATCCCGCAGATTGATCAAGTTGTGTGACGTTTTTGTAAGGAGGAAGATTCATGCTTTCAATTGCTTCTGCATCTAGCGTTGATTGATGCTCAGTTCACCGATAACGCACTAGCCAAGTTGCTTGATGCGGGGCACCCAATCGGTAACCCCCCGTGAGATGCAGGCATAAGCGACATTGAAGGCCTCGCGCGACTGTAGGTACGGATCGACAATGTCGAAATCGCTCCAGTCCCCCAGTCTGAAAACCTTGCCTCTGGTCCAGGGATATTGCTGCTCCAAGTCAAATTTTTGACTCTGTTCCATTAGTAGGATTAGTTCTGCCCGCTGGCACATCCAGGCGGTAAGTTGCTGGGCTCGATGAGCAGATAAATCCAAGCCATGCTGCACAGCTACAGCTACGGACTCCGGATCGGCAGGGTTACCGACCAACGCTTTCATACCGGCCGACCAAATAGTCTTACTGGGAAGCTGACGTCGCAACAACGCTTCAGCCAGAGGACTGCGGCAAATATTGCCTATACAAAGAACCAGTATGTTTTGCATCTTGTCGCTGCTCAACGGGTCGCCGCAGCGGATGCATTGTTGATAGCTAAAGCACTAGGCAAGATCTGGCTGATGACACGGTTCCATCGCACAACAGGTGCAGGATCGACGTACACCACATCACGCGACTTAAGTGCAAAGCCTTCGGATAAGGCATAGGCCATTGGAGAACTTGCATCTAGGTGAAATATCTCAGAATTTCCGTCGGGCAACGGTCGCACTACATAGACCTGTTTTGGATCGCCAGTGATGGTGCTAATTCCGCCTGCTTCTCCAAGAGCCTCATTTAAACTGAGTTTTCCATTACGCAGAGGCTGTGCCATTGGGCGCGTCACCTCGCCAAGAATATAGACCTTGGATTCCTCTTTACTTAGCACGCGGACTAAATCTCCCTTACTCAGAAGAATCAGCGATGGATTAATACCCAACTCCAGCAATCGTTGCATATCGATCGCAGTAGTTTTTCCATCCCGAGATATCATCACGCTCGCACGGTCGGCAAGGACAGTGAACCCCCCGGCACGATTAATCGCTTCAGGTAGGGTCATTGGAATGTCGTTGATAGCTTGCAACCCTGGAGCGCGAACCTCACCATCGATATAGACGCGACCACTGCGATAAGACTGTATACGCAAAGTAATGCGGGGCTTCTTTACATATTTGGATAGTTTCTGCGTAAGTACATCCCGTGCCTCAAACTCGGTAAGACCTTCGAGATTTACACCGCCGACATAGGGAAACTGGATGTAGCCGGCAGAACTGACGTTATATCCGTTACCCACTGGCGATACGCTGGAAACATCACTCGTAAGCGAAGATGCAGCAGGAATCAGAGCAAGCTCGGGATGATCCCAGACAAC
This sequence comes from Comamonas sp. Z1, assembly GCF_008121555.1. Classification (NCBI taxonomy): domain Bacteria; kingdom Pseudomonadati; phylum Pseudomonadota; class Betaproteobacteria; order Burkholderiales; family Comamonadaceae; genus Comamonas; species Comamonas sp. Z1. The sequence goes on along the minus strand of NZ_VOQT01000020.1, from coordinate 50,441 downwards.
AATATTAAGGATATCACCTGGGCCGATTTGATAAGGTCTTGGTGTTCCAAATAATGCGCGCACTTCTGAACTGAGCTCATAGGATTTATTCCTATTCTGCACCCGTATCAGATCCGAGGTAATATTTATAAGTTGATTCGTAGAAATTTTTACTTGATCCGTTACTTCCTTAGAACTATTAGATTTCTGCTCTTCATTTTCATCAATTGACGATACTCCATAATTTTTCAGAGGTTTAATTAAATCATTGGCAAAGCCTTGTTGCATAAATTGTCCAGGTGCCAATGCGCAACCGGCAAGACTAGATACTAATAAAACTTGTACTGCAAACAAGCAGTACTTAAAATTTTTCAAGCATTTATATTCAATTTTTTGATGCATTGAAATCCATTTTTTCTAAAAATTGTACATGACCAGAATTTAGGCGAAAAATTATTCAAGAATAATTTTCTTTAGATCAGCACTCAATTGTTAATAAATTTTGAAATTAAAAGAAAATAAGCACGCAGGCTACCGCAATGTTTTCGCCTAGAGAGGCGGAAACATATAAGTGAAACCAACATCTTATCGCACTAACAAAACAACTCAACAACTCAACAAGTCAACAAGTCAACAAGTCAACAAGTCAACAAGATATTTACCGACAATCTTATGCTGACTCCAGTCTATGTGGCTCTATGTTAACAAGCAAAGGACGGCCTAATATTTGAAGCAATACCGATACGCGACGACTAGAAACCTTATTAACTACGCCTTCGATACCTTTTAATGCTTTTTCATTAATTCGAACACGATCACCCGGACGTAATTTAATAAGCTCATCTTCATCTAATGCAGTGCGCTCTATTTCTATATGTCTGATTGCGTTAAGAACTTCCGGAGCTATCTTAGCAATCTGAGATCCAAAGCGAATCACGTGTGATACACCACGTGTGGAGCTAACCGGCAATATAGACTGAGCAGAATTTACTGGTCGAAAGAACACATATCTTGGAAACATAGGCTCAAAAACAACTTTGAAATTTTCGCCATTTTTTTTGAACTGTTTGTAGAGTGGAAGATAGGCATCAAACCCCTGCGCAATAAGGTTCTCAACTGCAACGGCTTCAAGCTTCGGGCGTGTATATACAGCAAACCAAAAATGAGAATTTTCAAGTATTTCACTCATAAGCTATCCTGCAGATGAATCATAAATTCTGTAATTTCTCAGTAACGCAAATACTATCAATAGGTTAATCTTATCTAAGCATCATTTCTTTGCTAAAAACTCGGAACCTCAACGGCGGAACACCTGCTATTTTTTGAAATGCGCGTGTAAAATGGGCCGCATCCGAATAACCCAAAGATAGTGCAACATCAACAATCTTTGTATCTGAATCAGTCAAAAGATGCATAGCCTTATTGAATTTTATTTCATTTAGTATTCCACGATAGCTTAAACCTGAATCTGCTAACGCGCGCTGCAAACTTCTTGTACTAGCATTTGCCATTTCTGCTATATCAAATACAGTCGGAACTTTTCCATCCAGATAAGAAGGCAACATTAGTCTAAGTGCATCAATTAATGAATTAGAATAGTTAAGAACATCTATTTCATTTTCTTTGCCGAATATTTTTTTATTAATTGGCGGCATGCTTAAATAGCATATTGGAATCTCGATCCAAGCTTCTCGGTGTGCAGACGTAAATTTACACCTACTCCAAATTGCGCGTACATCATCAGATGGCATGTAATATGCATTAAATGCCATGCATTCAGGCATCCAATCATTACCAGCAAACTGTCGGACTATCTCAATGAAAATTAAATTATTTATCCATTGAAAGTTTTCAATATTTTGCAACGCAGATGTATTTTTAAACGATCCACAGACTCTTAAAAAAGATCCATGAAACTCTATTTTTATTAATAAATCAGTATTTTCTATTTGCGCTCTCGCACTAAAATTGTGCAAAGCCGAATAAAGATCCGGAGATCCATTTATGATCGATTGAGATTTATCGGATAAATATTCGAAGTTGATTTTTTTAGAAAGCAAGTAACCAACATCATAAGATCCGCGCATTCGCCTAGCCGCATCAGAAAACTGAACTGCATTCCTCAAAGGAACATAGCAATCTTGTTTTCCATACAAGTAAATAGGCAACTTATTTTTCATCAACAGAGATTCAATTTCTCTATTCGAAAAGCAAGTCGCTTCAATAAAAGGGAAAAGAAATTTCCCACGCACCAAAGGTATTTTTAACATATCTCGCTGCATGGAGAAAATCCAGCGCAAATTTTCTTAAATTAGTTTATGTATAATTATTCACTTTTTCGCCAGGAATTAATTTTCCCGTCGTTACGAATTAATACAAATTAAAACATAATAGAACCGCATATTCTTGCCACATTACGCCAACATCACTACCAGTTCGCGCCACTCTGGAATTTAAAAATATCCAATATCCGATTGAATTTATACTGCCGGAATCTTTGAGGTAAAATATTTATACTCTGATCGTGAATTTTAATTATCTTTAATAAAAAGCAATTAGACTCTGACCATATTTCAATTAAATCAATATCATTACCTTATTGATTTATTAATGGATAAAATAAAAATTATTTTCAATCGACACACTCATCTTCCAAAGTAACTCAATTAATATAAATATATCATTTGATATCATCTGATATCAGATCAAGGTGGATTAACATTACTTTCAAAATGCTAATACTTGACTTCTACGAGAACGCTCTACCCTAATCCGACACGATTGCGTCAACCTGTTTTAGGTCGAACTAACCCCAACCTCCAGACGAAGCTATGCCACCGCGAGGGTCGGTGGGTAACCACGTTCAGTGAACCTATTGTTCATTTCTACAGAAATGTGGAGCTCATTAAATAGCGCCCAAAATTTCTGAACATGACCAGCTCGCCCATTAATCTTATGCAGTTAGTTTTTTGTCCACAGAGCTTTGTCGGTAGTAGTGACCCTACACTTTCCATATCCTTCTATTCTTCTTCCAAATCAACAGCCACTTCTCGGTAAAAAAGGGAGTGTCCTTTGCGTTTTCCGGCATTTCTTTGTAAGAGCTAATAGAGACAGCACTACTTTTGATAAACGCTTCATAAACGGGCCGTGCGTCATATGCACGATCACCAGTGAAATATGCACAGCTTGGTTTCGGGGAATTATTTGAGTAGATCGGCTATAAGAGCCGCATCACGTACTTCATTGAAGCTCACGCTAATCGCCCATATTTACAGCTTCTGTGCATAAATTCCGATGTGCAGTTTTCGCCACTAAAGACGGCGCTCAGTGAGATGTTTTTTTGTTTCCATTCACCTAACACCAAGCATTTGATGCCCGTTTAATCTACCGGAAAATGCAGACCTGCTTGTCTGCGCCTATACCGGACGTTAACATCCAGACTCAACTTTAGCGTGCACAGCCGACTAAAGTCTGGCACAGGCCAACCAAGGCCAGATGGCTCGAGTAATGACTTAACAAGTCCGGTAGCTTGTCGAAGGGCCTAACCAAGACACCTTCTGATCCAGCCAAATCGTCAGGGAACGGAGAAGCAGTACTGCTTCCAGTTGGTATTGCGATAGCGTCTTTTAGTTGTGGGTTGGCTTATCCGCCGATCCCGACGTCCCCATACCGGATTTGAGTAGCGTCTGGCTCTAAAGTCCAATCCCGAAGACAGGAGATTGGACGTGAAAAAGAGATTTACAGAAGAACAGATCATTGGCTTACGCATCGCTGTGGGGTGCGTGTGAATCGATGGCGCCTAAAATTGGTTGTTCTGTCAGCACCCTGCACGGGTGGATTCAACGCAATGAAGTCGACATGGGCCTGTGACCAGGACTCACCACGGATGAGCGTGAACGACTCAAACCGCTTGAGCGGGAAAACAAAGAATTGGGCAGGGCCAACGACATCCTGAAGCCTGCGAACGCTTTCTGCGCAGGCGGAGCTAGCTCGAAGAATAAAGAGCTGATTGACTTCGTAGACAAGTACTGCAATGTCTATGGGACCGAGGCAATTTGCAAGCTGCTGCAAATTGCCTCTTCAGGCTATAGAAGCATGGTTCAGCAAAGAAACTGCCCGTGGCTGCGCTGCAGCCGGAGCCAATCAGACGCAGAACGTTGCGGCCATATTCAACGTGTGTGGCAAGCCAACTGGCAGGTTCACGGGGCAGTCAAAGTTTGGAAGCAAATGCACCGAGAGGGTTTGCCAATTGCCCGCTGCACGGTGCAACGCCTGATGCACAAACTGGGACTTGAAGGTGCAAGACGTCGCAAGAAAGTGCCTACGACACACCCAGATGCTGCAAGACCATACACATTAGACCTCGTCAATCGACAGTACCCAGCACAGCGCCCAGGCCAGCTTTAGGTCGCTAACTTCACCTATTTATCGACGTGGCAAGGGCAGAAGTTTGTGACGTTTGTGATTGATGTCTATGCCTGCCGCATTGTGGGCTGGCGAGTCAGCAGCCACATTTGCACCGAATTTGTGGTGTATGCGCCAGACCAAGCCCTGTACGCAAGGCAGCCAAGCTTGGAGGCGGGTTTGGTACACCGCTCCGACAGAGACAGCCAATACGTATCCGAGCGCTATACCGAACGTTTGGCCGAGACAGGTCTGATGCCCTCAGTTGGGAGTGCAGGGGATTCCTAGGATAACGCCGTGGCGGAGACCATCAATGGCCTGTACAAAACGGAGCTCATCCACAAGCGGGGCCTTGGAGAACAAGGGAATCCCTGGAGCTGGCGACCTTGCAATGGGTCCATTGGTTTAACCACCAGCGCCTACTGGAGCCCATAGGGCATACACCGCCAGCAGAAGCCGAGGTAAGCTACTCGCGGCAATTTGCCAAACCTGTGCGGGCTGACGCCTGCACTTCAACCAACTAGCCTCCGCCAAACTCGGTGTGATTCAGTCGAAATCAATGTCGATGCTTCTGTTCCGTCAGTGATTTCTAGCTGTGCCTGCTTCTAATTTTGGCTGTAGAAGCTACAGAGTGGCTTTACATTGTCAGCGGCAACTGCTACCTTGGTTTTCCGGCACGACAAAGGTGGAACCTATATAACGGGACCGCTTCCACCCTGCCTGGAAGTTTGAGACCATCGTCCGTGACTAGTAAGTAATAGCTATTTCGGGTAATCGAAGGTTCAAAAGATGCCGCATCTGCCTCAGAATCATGCACCTGCGTATCACCATCAATGACCAAGTGTCGAAAGCAACATGACGAACTCCAACAGCTCGTATCAACAATTACTGGCACAACGTGCAGCCCTTGAGCAACAGATTGCAGCTGCTAGAAAAGCAGAGCTCGCTGTGGCAGTGCAGGAAATCCGAAAGCTCATTGAGGCGTTTGGGCTTACCGAAAGCGACATCTTTTCTTCAGGGAAGCAAAAGCGCGCAAACGCTGGATCTTCGGTTGCGCCAAAGTATCGTGACCCCAGCACAGGCCAAACTTGGACTGGCCGCGGTAAGCCTCCAACGTGGATCAAGGACAAGGATCGATCGCTGTTTGAAATCTAATGAATTCGCGACATCAAAAAAGTGGCCCTCGAGGCCACTTTTTTTATTACTCACTATGCTGCTTGGCTCTGTAGAGATCGATGCGCGATTGAGCACCTTGTTTGGCCGGCAGCGATCAATCCACGTTGCTCCCTCAAGACGCTCATGTCAACGCACGAACGCGCCCAGTCACTCACTCCACAAGTGGAAAGCAATCGATATCAAAGTGGATTCTTAGTGCCTGATCTCTATCAATCGTTATGCTGTATGCACGTACAGCCATCGACTACTGAGCGGCATGCCCGTCCAACTCACTGCCTCCCCAGTTGCTTTGCCTCTGGCAGATTGCAGCGTGCACGCAGGCTTCCCCTCTCCGGCCGAGGACTTCTCTGGCAAACGGCTGGACATCGCCGAGTTGCTGGTTGAGCACCCGCAAGCCACATTCCTGTTGCGCGTGGCCGGGCCGTCTATGCGCGAGTACGGCATCGATGACGGCGACCTCATCGTGGTGGACCGGGCACTGCGGGCTCGTCACGGCAGCATCGTCGTGGCCGTTCTTGACAATGACTTCACCGTCAAGGTCTTGTACAACGCCGGCGGCAATTTCAGGCTCCGAGCCGGCAACCCCACCTATCCCGATATCGTCCCCAAAGAAAATCAAGAGCTGGAAATCTGGGGTGTGGTCAAGTCTTGCATCAAGCGCTTTGCATGAGCATGTATGTTCGCGCTCATTGATGGCAGCAACTTCTACGTTACCTGCGAGCGGGCGTTCAGACCCTCATTGCAGGGCATTCCCGTTGTCGTCCTGAGCAATAACGACGGCTGTGCCATCTCACGCTCCGACGAGGCAAAAGCTTTGGGTGTGAAGATGGGACAGCCGTTTTTTCAACTGCGCGATCTGGTCGAGCATAAGGGGCTCGTCTGCCTCTCTCCAAACTTTGAACTGTATGGCGAAATGAGCGACCGCATGATGTCGCTGGCTGCCGGCCTGGGGCCGACTCAGGAAATCTATAGCGTCGATCTAAGTGCACCAGGCTACTGTTGCGTTTCCTTTGAGAAGGAAGTCGTTGACTGGTGTTGCGATTAACCGAGTAGGGCTGTTGCGTTTCATTGGCAGTGGCGACCATTGCCCGGAAGCCAAGTGGGCACCCGGATGAGTATTTTGGAGCAAACCCACTAGGCGTTCGCACAACAAGCCCTCCACCGATTTCCATCCCAAACTCATCAACGATTTGCATTCAATCCCGCCACCTTCACCACGCAGAACTTATCTAACAGGTCAAAGCTAAAGGGGCTCAATGTCGCAAATCGACCCGGAGCAGACAAAGCTCACGCGCGCCCAAAGGTTCTTCGCCATTCACTGGGACTGACCTGGTTTCTGCGCTTGAAGTGCTGACGCAGCGAGGTCGGGTTCTGAAATCCGACCAGGTCAGAGATGGCTTCCACCGGCAAGGTGGTGCTTTCCAGCAGCTCTCGGGTCCGCTGCAGGCGTTCGTTGATGAGCCAGTCTCCCAACGACATGCCGGTCGCCTTGCTGAAGTGGCGCGTGAACGTGCGCCGGCTCATGGCGGCGCGTTGGGCCAGCGCATCGACCGAGTGGACCTGGTTCAGGTGCTGGCGCAAATGGTCCAGCAACTGATTGATCCTGGCATCTTGCGTGGAAGGGGCAAGCGGCTGTTCAATGAACTGAGCCTGTCCTCCTTCGCGGTGAGGCGGCACCACCATCATCCGGGCGACTTTGTTGGCCGTTTTCTGGCCGTAGAACTTGCGCACGATGTAGAGGCAGCAGTCCAGGCCCGCCCCTGTTCCCGCCGATGTGATCAGGCCATCGTCATCGACATACAGCGCATTCATGTCCAGTTGCACTTGCGGAAAGCGCAGCTTGAAATCCTGCTCCGCCATCCAGTGTGTGGATGCGCGTTTGCCATCCAGCAAGCCCGCATAGGCGAGGACATACGCGCCGTAGCACAGCCCCACCACATGGGCACCCCGCTGGCGGGCCTGGCGCAAGGCGGCCATCAGCTCGGGCTCAGGACGCTCGGCCAGATCATGCCAACCGGGGATCACGACGATGTCAGCCTTGGCCAGCAACTCCAGCCCGCCATCGGGTTGGACGAACAAGGCCCGCTCGGCCGCCAGCGCGGTGCCGCCTGGCGTGACGATCTTCAGATCGAACAGCGCCTGCTCGGGCAACTGCGCACTGAAGATCAAGAACGGCACGCCAAAGTGAAACGGGCTGAAGTGCGGGTAGCTCACGAGGGCCACGAGGGGAAGTCGCTTTGACATGGAGCTCCTGGGTGAAGTGGCCCAATTCTTTCGAATATTGACGCTTGGGTCAATTCTACAAAGGGGCGAGAGACACGACCATGGAGGCCTCTTCAACTCAACGCGGGTGTCCCCCATGTTCTCGATGAAAGCTTTCACTCCCCTGCTGGTCTCGCTGTCGCTGGGCGCCTTTGCGGCAACCGCCTGGTCTGCACCGGCAACCGTCACCGGCACCTCGGTCAAAGTGCAGCAGATCCGTAACGCCACGGTGAAGATCGACTTTGCTGGCACGACCTTCCTGGTCGACCCGATGCTGTCGGACCAAGGGGCGTTCCCCGGCTTCCCGGGCACTTACCGCAGCGAACTGAGAAACCCCTTGGTCGCGCTGCCCTTTTCAGTGAAGGATGTGCTGGACAGCGTGGAAGCAGTGGTCGTGACCCACACCCATACAGACCATTGGGATGAGGCCGCTCAAAAGGCGATCCCCAAGAGCCTGCCGGTCTTCACGCAGAACGAAGCGGATGCCAAGCTCATTCGCAGCCAAGGCTTCCAGGACGTCCGCGTGCTCACCGGCTCCACCACCTTCAAGGGTGTGAAGCTGAGCAGGACCGGCGGTCAGCACGGCACGGATTTGTGGTTTGCCGACCCCGCGCGTGCGGCGTTCATGGGCCCGGTCATGGGGGTCGTGTTTGCGGCGCCGCAGGCAAAGACGGTCTACGTGGCGGGGGACACGGTGTGGCGTCCGGAAGTGGATCAGGCACTGAAGCTGCACAAGCCCGACGTGGTGATCCTCAACACAGGGAGCGCGCTCGTGAGTGGCTTTGAGGAGCATCCCATCATCATGGGCAAGCAGGACACACTCCAGGCCACCAAGGCAGCGCCCCATGCGGCCATCGTGGCCGTGCACATGGATGCGGTGAACCACATGTCACTCACCCGCAAGGCCCTGCGTGAGTTTGTGCAAGACCATAAAATTGAGCAACGGGTGCTGATTCCCGAGGATGGCGAAACCCTCCGGTTCTAAACTACTACGGTGCCTCGTCGTCAAGACCGGACACGGGGGACCAGAGACCGCTTTTGGCCGGGAGTGTCAGTCTCGAACCGCGCCCGAGAGCAGCCGTTCGGCGTGGTGGGCCGGTACGACAGCCTCTTGACTCAGAGCAAGCGCCCATTTCGCCTGTAGGCGCATCTTGGTTGGCCCTCAACTCGATGGGAGACCATCATGGGATCCGCTACCAACACGGCTCATCGCGAGCCATGGAACAAAGGCAAGATCGTCGGGCAGAAAGCTCCTTTCAAGCTGAAAGACATTTGGGCGCTCCGGGTGCGTCTACAGATGGAGCATCGAGTGCGCGAACTGGCCCTCTTCAACCTGGGCATCGATAGCAAGCTTCGGGGCTGCGATCTGGTCGCCCTGAAGGTCAGGGATGTGTGTCACGGTGATCAGATGGCAACGCGTGCCATCGTCATGCAGCACAAGACCCAGCGCCCGGTGCAGTTCGAAATCACACTGGCGGCCCGGGAGGCGCTTCAGGCTTGGATCAAGCAGGCTAAGCTCAAGCCCGAGGACTTCCTGTTTCCCAGCCGCCTGCACGCCTCGCCACATTTAGGCACCCGGCAGTACGCCCGCATCCTCGGGCACTGGGTCGATGAGCTTGGACTAGACCGCGCCGATTACGGTACGCACTCGATGCGCAGGACGAAGGCGACGCTCATCTACCGTCGAACCAAAAACCTGCGTGCTGTTCAGTTGCTTCCCTTTGAACTGGGCCACATACTGGTCGGAACGCACCACCACCAGCGTGCCCCGCCTGCGGTCGATGTCGCGCAGCGCGAAGATGTCCTGGCCGCTCCTGGGATCCGGGGCAAACACCTTTTCCAGGTTATGGAGTCCGTGCCGGTCCTTTTGCGGATGCAGCAGGGCCGGCAAGGCGTGCAGCTCGATGTCCTGGTACGGCTCCTGGAAGATGGCGCGCAGGTCGAACAGCGCATCCGGGTCCTGGCCCAGCGCCCTCTCGGTACCAGCACGCCTATACACTGGCTCGACGTACTGATCCAGTGTCATCGACACGGATCGCCTCAGGAGCTCGCGCAGGCAAGCGGTATTGAGGCTCGACGCGCTCAGCGGCCAGGTCATGCAAGAGGAGGTTGCAAAACCTGTGCATACACCTGCGGACGGCGGTCGTTCAGCACGTGATTGTTAGCGTTGAGGGCGCGCAGCTGGCGAGCAGTGTTGAAGTCAATCTCCGCCAACAGCATTTCTTCCCTGTCGGGTGATGCCGGTCCGGCCAGTGGCCAACCGTCGGGGCCCACGATCAGGCTGCGGCCGAGGAAGGGCTGCCCGCGTTCGATGCCGATGCGATCCGCTGCGGCGACAAACAGCGCGTTGGTGTGCGCGCCGCCCATCGCGAGAAGATTTGCCATGGTAGGAAGGTCGGACGGCTGGTGTCGCATGGGAACCCAGTTTGTTGGCACACACAAGAGTTCGGCGCCGCCGACTGCGGCCATTCGGTAGATCTCACTAAACCACATGTCGTAGCAGATAGCGCAGGCAAAGCGCCCCCCTTCGAATTCGAACACCGGCACGCCCAGGTCGCCCGGCTCGAAGAACAGCTGCTCGGCGTCCCAAAGGTGGTTCTTTCGGTAGGTGCCCAAGTACCCGTCGGGACCAATGACCGCAGCGGAGTTATAGAGCCGGTCGCCAACGCGTTCAGAGACGCCAGCGACGATCACAAGGCCAAGCTTTGCAGCAGTGCGTATCCAAGCCTCGCAGCTGGGACCACCGGGCACCGGCTCCGCCGCCTCGAATGCCTCCTCTCGGGAATTGAAAACGTAGCCTGTGTTGCACAGCTCGGGCAACACCACAAGACGTGCGCCCGCGGCCGCTGCCGCTTCGATGTACTCCAGGCTACGCCTGAGGTTGTCCGCCTTCTGGCCTACACGAGGTTCCATCTGAACGCAGGCGATCCGCAGCGAGATCGGAGTTTGGTTGGCTGTCATGAGCGTATAAATGGGAAGAAATTGCAAATTACGCTGTCACAGCCCCAAATCGGCCGCGATATGCTGCGCTGCTTGATTGGAATCCACCCTGGCTGCATTGACGATCTCGCCGCGCTTGAGCAGCAGATAGCGGTCGGCCACCGATAGCGCGAAGCTGACGTTCTGCTCTACCAGCAACATGGCGGTTCCCGAGCGCTCGCGCTCGCTCCTGAGAATTGCCGCCAAGCGTTCGATCACCGAGGGTTGCAGGCCTTCGGTGATCTCGTCGATCAGGATGAGCGCCGGAGCGGAAAGGAGCGCGCGCGCAATCAGCAGCATCTTCTGTTCGCCCCCCGAAAGCGTTCCTGCACGCTGCTTCAGGCGCGTGGCCAGAACCGGGAAGACGTCGGCGACGCGCTCAAATTGCCTATTGAACGATTTCGATTCGCGCAGCCCCAGCTGCAGGTTCTGCTCGACGCTGAGGTCGTGGAACAGAGGCTTCTCCTGGGGGGCGTAGGCCAGTGCACGCCGAGCCACCTGGTGCGCGCGCAGCTTACTCACATTTTCACCAAAGATGGACACCGTGCCACGTTGCGCCGCAACCAGGCCCATGATGGTTTTCAAGAGCGTGCTCTTGCCCATGCCGTTCTTTCCCAACAGCGCAACGATCTCCCCCGGTGCAACCGATAGGCTCACGCCGTGCAGAACCATTGCACCGCCGTAGCCGGCGGTGAGCTCACTGACCTCAAGTGCGGCACTCATGCATGTTCTCCAGGTGCGCCAGCACCGGCATAGACCTCGCGAACGAGTTCGGAGTTGACAACCTCTTCGACGCTGCCGTCGAGGACGATCTGGCCTTGATGCAAGACGATGATCCGGCTGCTGATCTCGTGCACGAAGTCCAAGTCGTGCTCGACCAGCAGTACGCACAGAGCGTAGTTCCGAGTCAGGTCAAGCAGAATGGCTCCGATCTGCGTACGTTCTGCCTTGGTAAGCCCGGCCGTGGGTTCGTCAAGGAGTAGCACGTTAGGTTCCAGCGCCAGCACCATCGCCAACTCGAGGGCTTGCTTCATACCGTGCGAGAGATCGCGCGAAGCGACATCCAATTGCCTTTCCAGCCCAGTGGCTCGCAGCACCTCGAGCGCAGCATCCGGCAATGCGAGAACCGAGGCACGCCGCAAGAGTGACGGCGGCTCGAGCCGCGTGCGGGACACCCGCATGGCCTGCGCGACCGTCAGTGACTCGAACACGTTGGCATTCTGGAACTTGCGACCTGCTCCCAGTGCGACACAAGTCGCTGGCGGGGACCGAAGGATGTCATGGTCATTGAGCCTGATGGTTCCCGATGTCCGCTCAGCGCCATCGGCGATGCATTTCATCAAGGTGGTTTTGCCCGCACCGTTCGGGCCGATCAAGCTCAGCAGCTCGTTGGGCCGCACCTTGAAGTCGATGCCGCGCAGTACCTGAAGACTCCCGAAGCGCTTGTGGACGTCTTCGACGCTGAGCGCAAACCGGCCGACCGAGGCCAAGCCAGCGAGAGGCCGTGGTTCGGCAACGCGCAGTGCCACCTCCTTTGCGCGCGAAGCGCTCCCCCGGGTGCCGAGCCGACACCATCGACGCACAGCGTTCAGCAGCGCTGGCAGCAGCCCCTGTGGCATAGCAACGATGACGATGACGAAAGCCACACCACTCAGTAGTTTCCACAGGAACGGAAGGCTGCCACTCAAGTAGGAGGTGCTGCTGTCGAGCAGCACGGTACCAATCACCGGTCCGAGCAGAGTGCCGCGCCCCCCGAGAGCGACCCACATCAGCAGTTCGGTGCCGAACGCGAAGCCAGCGTATTCCGGTGCCACCACCATTTGCACGCAGGCGAAGAGAAAGCCGGCGCAGGAGGCGACCGCCCCACAGGCGACCATGAGCAGAATCTTTACGCGCGAGACATTGATCCCAAGATACGCGCAGCGCTGTTCATTATCTCGAATGGCCTCGAGAATGCGGCCTGCGTCGCTGCGAACAAAGACCCATGCGCCCGCGGTGATCACGAGCAGGAAGCCAGCGGTGATACGGAACCAGGCCTCGAGGGACAGGTCAAAGCTCTCGAACCCAGCGAGTCCGCTGCTTGAGCCGGTGAAGCTGCCGCCGGAATACAGCAACTGACTCACAACGATGGGCAGTACCAGGGTGATGACAGAGCCGTAAAGCGCCGAGGCACCGGGATGGAAAGCGAACCAGCCCACGACTAGAGCGACCAGCATGGCGCCGGCGATGGCGATGCCGAAGGCCATCAGGGCCGTTCCTGGTCCAAAGCCGACGTGCGTAAAAGTCAACGCTGCCGCATAGGCGCCGAAGCCGAAGAACGCTGACTGGCCGAAAGTCAGGATGCCTGTGTAGCCCCAAAGGATGTCGACTGTGATGGCGACCGCTGCATAGAGGAAGGCGCGGATGAGCGTATTGACCAGATAGGTCGGCAATACGTCGGGCGCTATGAAAAGCAAAACAATGCCTGCGGCTGCCAGACCGACGGGCAAGGCCAATCGACGCCTGGTCACTGCGGGGTTTGCGACTACGGGTTGGGTGCTAATGTTCATGTGTGTTTCAACCTCGTGCAAAGCCTTCCGGACGCACGCGAAGGATCAGCGCTGCAAGCACTACGATGGTCAACCCGCCCAAGATAGGATTGGCCCAGGTGCTGACCAAGACTTGGGCGCCACCGAGTACCAGACAGGCGATGCCGAGACTGACCAGAGAAACGCCAGAGACCATCACGATCATGAAGGCGTTGACAAGCCAAGGCACGCCCATGTTGGGGTCGACGCTGGAAAGCGGGGTGATCAGGGAACCAGCCAGACCGGCGAGTCCGGCACCGAGTGAGAACGTCGCCAGACGCACCAGGCTGGTATTAATGCCAAGTCCCCGGGCCAGGTCTTCGTTCATGATCACTGCGCGTGTCACGAGCCCCAGGCGAGATCCGTTCATCATCCAGCCAAGCACGCCGACGACTGCCAGCGAGAGTGGAATCATCAAGAGCCTATAGCTCGAGTAGGAAGCGCCGGCGAAGTCAAAAGCGCCGCTGAGAGGACTTTGTACGAACTGCACGCCACGATCGAAGACCAGGGTGATGCATTGACCCATAACAATCGCCAATCCCCAGGTCGCCAGGATGGCGTCGAGTGGGCGTTGGTAAAGCGGCTTCATCACCAGGCGCTCGACCAACGCTCCAAGGAAGCCCCCGATGGCGAATGCTACCGGCAAGGACCACCAGGGGTTCCATCCTAAATTGGTCACCAGAAGTGCGGCGTATCCCCCCACGGTGAGGAAGGCACCGTGCGCGAAATTGATGATCTTCATGACGCCGAAGACGATCAGAAGGCCGGCCGAAACGCCGTACAGGATGGCGGCGGTGGTCAGAATGTCGAGCACCAAGGTCATAGCATCAGTTCCTGGTTCGTCTAGTTGGCGCTATTTCAGCTGCGGGCACTGCGCACCGGGAGCGACGTTCTGGAAGGTCTCTAGGATCTTGACGCTGCCGTCAGCCTGCACCTGGCCTATGTACATGGTCAGCGCTGCGTGGTGTTGCTGGTCCATCTTGATCTCGCCGCGTGGGCCGTTGACGGATACTTCCCCGAGCGCCTTGAGGACCTTGTCGGTCTCGAGAGTGCCTGCCTTTTCAACCGCGAGTTTGTACGCCCAAACAGCTTCGTACTGAGGCGTGGAGAACTCGTTAGGTGTCTTCATATCCGGTCCGAAGCGCTTGCTCATCGCGGACAGAAATTTCTTGTTGCGCGGCGTGCCGATGCTGGTGTAGTAGGAGCCCGCGGTATAGACACCCTTGGCATCGCTGCCCATGCTCTTGGCGGTGCCTTCATCCACCGCCAGATTGCCGAAGGGAAGACTGACGCCGGCAGCCCGAAGCTGCTTGGTGAGCGTCACGTTGGGCGCCCCGCCTGAGGTAGAGCTAATCAGGGCATCGGCGCCTGAGGCCTTGAGCTTACTGATGATGGCTGTCCAGTCCGAGCCGTCTATGGGCAAGTACTCTTCACCAACCACCTTGTGTCCTTTCGACGCAATGTATTTGCGCGTGAACTCCAGCATGCCGCGGCCAAAGGCGTAGTCACTTCCGATCAGGAAGTAGCTCTTGGTATTGAGTTTTGTGCTGAAGTAGTCGACCACTGAAGCAACCTGCTGCTCCGGCACCCAGGCGTTGATGAACAGGTGCTTATTGCAGGAGCGGCCTTCGTAGAAAGAGGTGTAGATAAAGGGCTTCTTGGCGCGGGTGACGATGGGGAGTGCCGCGTTGCGTGCGGCACTCGTCTCCGTGGAGATGACAGCGTCAACCTTCTTTTGAAACAGCAACGAGTCGTAGGCTTTCTGGGCACCTGCAGCACCGCTGCCATCGTCTGCAACCTCAAGCACCACCTTGCGTCCGAGAATTCCCCCTGCCGCGTTGATTTCGTCGATTGCGAGCTGTGTGGCCTGTACGACAGAAGGAGCGATGATGCTGTTTGCGCCGCTCAAGCCCACCGCCGTACCAATCACGACAGGCGGCATTTGCTGTGCCGCAGCGATGGGACTGGCGAGCAGGGACACGGACGCGAATGCAAATGCGGCGAGGATGCTCGTCGCGGTAAACAATTGAGTTGATTTGCGCATAGGGCTCACGATCGAGATTTGAAAGTCAAAAACAAAAAAGCCTTCGTCCTGCCGCATGGCAATTGAACGAAGGCTTCCTAGCCAACTGAAGTGCGGCAGCCCTGCCGCGGTGCATGAAAGCGCTCTCTAAGCTAGCGCCGTGTTAGTCCAAGCACCTTCCGTGCCAACTTCGGGCCTGAGGTTGCCGTGGACGTGCTGTCAAATACCCTGTGTGCGGTAATGATGGAGCGTGCCACAGCGCCCATCCCTAGGCGCTGCGAGGTGGCCTGGCTTCGAATCAACTGGTATGCGGCATCTTCGTCGAGGCGCTTCATCTCCATCAAAATTTGCGTCGCGCGCTCTATCTCGCGCCGACTGCGCAGCGTTTCTTCGAGCTTGTTGACCTTAGCGAGTAGGCGGGATTGGTAGCCGTGTAGCGAACGTGCCAGCAGCAGACTGGAAACAATGCCCGAGGGGCGGATGGGTTTGGTAATGAAGCAGTGCGCTTCCGATTCGAGAAGGCTCTTGACTGCACTGGGGCTTTCGTAGTCGACGACGGCCACCAAGCACGGGGCGGGGTTGACGAATCGTGGCAGTGTCACACGCGGTCCTTCGGCGGTGATTGCAAAGAACACAACGCTGGTCGATACCGAAATACTGGCCGGAGGCGGCCAGCAGGCGTCGATCTGGCACCCGATGCGCTTGAGATGGCGCAACAATTCTTCGATCTCACGGTCCAGCGGATGCAAAACCGTCACATTCAAGCCGCGCAGTTCGCGCATCGGATCATTGCTCATGTCGATGTATTTAAAGAAGCAGAGTTCACGGACCCGGAGCTTCGGCAAGCGTCTCGGCACCACCATAGCTCACCAACCACGGGTCGGGTTGGGCGGCTTCGCTCGCCTGCCAGAGTATGTCGAACTGGTCGCGGCCATTCCAGCGGCCAATGCGCGGCGTCATCCAAGTGTGATTGTTGTCGTAGTCGACCACCATCTGACCCTGCGGTGCCTCAAATGGCACACCTCGCATCGCGTCGATGATGGACTGGGTATCCATCTCTCCAGACTTCTCGAGAGCACGTGCAAAAAGATGGACGACGCTGTAGGCTGCGGCGGCAATCTGGGAAACCGGCGCCTGCGCACCAAATGCGCGCCTGAAGCCGTTCACAAAGCGCTGACTTGGTGCAGTGTCGAGGCTTGCGAAGAAGGGTGCCGACGTTATATGGCCGGCGACTGGGGGCTTCGGCAAGGCGAGCATCTCCGCCTCGGTGATGTTGTGGCTGGCAATCGGGATGGAGCCATCAATGCCTGCATTGGCGCAGGCCTGCAGAAGATCGCAGATCGACTGGCCCACCAGCGCACTGAATAATATGTCGGGCTTCAATTCAACCACACGCTCCACTAACTGCGCCATGCGCGCCGCATCGGGCTGTAGAGGGAGGTACAGTTCGTCGAGCACGGCCCCCCCTTGGCGCTCGACCAGATCGCGCATTACGCGATTTGACTCGCGCGGGTAGATGTAGTCGCTGCCGACAAGCACGAAGCGGCGGGCCCCGCTTCGCAGCAGATAGCGAGCAAGTGGAAGGGTGTTTTGGTTGGTGGTAGCGCCGGCGTAGATCACGTTGGGAGAATATTCGAATCCCTCATATAGGTCCGGGTACAGGAGCAGACCATTGCGCCGCTCGAAAGTGGGCAGCACAGCCTTGCGGCTCAGTGAGGTGCAGCATCCGATTACCACGTCCACGCCATCTTCGGTGAACAGTCGGTCCACGCACTGACGATAGAGGGCAAGATCGCATCCCGGGTCATAGGCCTTGGTATTCAGCAGGCGCCCACGCACACCGCCGCGGGCGTTGATCTCTTGGAGAGCAAGCGTGATTCCCTGCACATGCTGGCGCGAGGAAATCGCAGTCGGCCCATCGAGGGAATAGAGCACGCCGAGGATCCAGGGCTCCGGGTTGTGCGTGATAGGGGACATGGTCGGCATGCTTTCGGTCATTTAAGTGAACCGTACGCGCCGAAAGTCTTGCCAGCACTGGTTCACTGTAGTCAGGCCAGTGACACGGGGCGAGCATGCGATCATCCCTCTTGCCGAGGTGACCAGGGGCAGGATGGGGAGGGTCTCCATGACGCGCGCATCAGCGGCGCGGTAAAGCGATTTTCGCTCTTCAAATGACAGGGTACTCCGCGCCTGATCCAGCATCGTGTCGAGTACAGGATCGTGGTGGTACCCGGCATTGAACCCGCGTGGGGACATGTTGCGGCTGTGCAGGACCTGAGATAACCACACGTCGCACGACATGGCCCAGCTCATCTCGCTCATTGCGACGCCCATCGGTGCGCCTTGCCGCCATTGATTGCAATAGGCAACCCATTCATCTTGCAAGCTGACTTCCAGTCGGACCCCGACCGCAGCGAGGTCGTGTGCGATTCGTTGGAAGATCGCTCCAGGATCGAGTTGCGCCGAGCCCGCGCGTGCGCCAATGACATGCAGGACCAAGCCCTGTGGAACACCAGCCGCTGCCAGTAAGGCGCGCGCCAGATCAGGGTCGTAGGGATAGCGTTCCAATGCATGCGCATCATGCGCTGGCGCACCCGGTGGAATCGCCGAGGTTGCAGGGCGTACAGTTCCTGGAAAGAGCGCGTCACAAAGCGACTTCCGATCAATGGCATGTGCAATGGCCTGGCGTACCCGGCCATCGGATACCCATGGGTCACGTTGGTTGAACACCAAGTACCAAAGGTACGGAGGGGAAAACGCAGGCACGTTAAAACCGCGCGCCAGCAGGTTCTCCACATCGGTGCCCTCGAGGCTGTAGGCTACGTCCACCTGGCCTTCCATCAGGGCCCGCACGCGATCCTGCAGATCGGGAATTGGAAGGAACTGGATGGCATCGATCGCCGGCGGGCCATCCCAATACGCCGCGTTGCGTCGAAGTTCCACGGCCGATCCGCCCGCGGTCTCAAATCGACGATGGAACCGAAAAGCCCCGGTGCCTGGGGCGCGATCTGCGCAGCCATCCGGTCCGAATTCTCGGATCGCCTTAGGGCTGATAAGTGCCTGCGAGCCGGGCGCGTCTTCCTGCGTCATGTAACGCAGAAATTCCGGGAATGGTTCGCTCAAGCGAAACTCGACTGTCATCGAGTCCCGCGCGTGAACGTGGTCGATGAGCCCTACCCCTTCGCGATTGAAGTCAGCAGCGACATGTGAGTAATAGGGAGAGGCCGGATCGCACATCCTCTGGTAATTGAGGACGACGGCATCCGCATCCAGCTCGGCGCCGTCGTGAAAGCGTACGTCTCTGCGAAGTTTGAAGATGAAGTGGCGGGCATCGGGCGATTGCTGCACCGATTCGGCCAGCCTGGGCACCACTTGGGTCGGCGCACCGGTTGAACCGGGGGGCATATGGAAATCATCCTCGACGAGGCTTTCGTGCGTTTGCTGCACGACGCGGCCAGTGTTCCAGCCGCCGAAAGAACGGGGTGGGTCGATTTCGTCCACGGCCCAGTCCAGAGCCACGCGCAACATCCGGTCATTTTGCATCTATGAAATGCCTTCAAGGGGGTTTGTAGGAATCAGCTGGCAAAAAGCCGAGCGTCGTCGCGGGCATGTCGCATGGCGGCAACCTCAATCCCAGCGGCCGCGCTGCACGACATCTCCTCAAGACCTGTGCGCAAGGCGATTCGCGTAGCTTTGACGATGTGCTGGGACAGTTCTGCCAGCATGCCCTGGCAGGCTGCAGACGCGAGGAGGTCCAGACGAACCGCGGCCGACAGAATCATGGATGCCACTCCGCGCATTTCGCACAGCACTGCGTGTTCACGATCGATACCTGCAGTGGCCGCAATAGCGCCGGAAACTACCGAGAGATGGCCAGGCGACTTTTGGGCGGCGATCTCTGCGGCGTATTCGGTCAACAGGGCCTGCGCTCCAAAGGTGGTAGCCATGGCCGCGAGGCGGCTGCCGCAGCGGCGGGACGCGGCTTGCGCTGAGGGCGTCTGCTTTAGCAGGTCGAGCCTGGCGTCTACCCCGCGCAGTGCGGCGAGGTCCTGCGCCATCACCGCGCCATGCGCGAGAGCGGTCGCAGTGCCATCGGAGCGAGCCGCCCCGTGGATCAACGCAGAGACCACCATCTCACGCAGCGTTTCGCGGGTCTGCACGCGTCCGTCTCGAATGAGCCTTTCCAGGCCCATCGCATGTGCATGACGGCCAATGGGTAGTGCCGAGTCCGACAGCTGCATCAGTGTCAGCATGCGCATTGCAGCAGTCTCATCCATCGTGGCGTGCATGTGTCGAATGCGGATGCAAATGCGAACCGTGATCCAATCGTTGGGGCGGGTGATCGTGTGCGGCTGCGCCGCAAGCCGGTGGACATTGGGCAGCAAACGGCAGATGGTCGAAACGCAGCTGAAGTCCGGCCAATCCCAGCGCCAACACGGGTCGGGAGGCAAGTTCCGGCGTGTCAGTGACCGGGACGATGATCTCGCCCTCAGACAGTTCGCAAGGGCTGTGCCGATTGCCCAGCGCATGGCCGATGCGGAGCGTATCGGCGGGTGTGAGTTGTGCCAACCCAATGACCATGACCGGTTCCGGTGGGCGGGTGACAACAAGCAAGCGACAGCCATTGTCGTGGAGTACCGCGCCATCAAACAACCAAGCTGGCTTGGGGAGATCCACAGCGATGGCCGTACCGTGCTCTCCGCGAAGCAGCACGCGCCGGCGTGCCGCATCCGCGGCGGGTACCGGTACCCGCTCGATCCAGCGTCCAGCGAACTCTGGCGCACCCACCCGGCCGAGGATTCGCGCTGCAATAGGTGGGTCAAAGTGTTGTTCAATCATTGGAGTTACTTTCGCAGTTGAGGTGCTGGACGGCCAAGCAGGCAGCGGCGCATGAGATCCCACGTGAGCTGCATTGCGTGGCGCAATAGCGGTGAGTCGTCGGCCAGCAAGCGGGCAACGACGCCATATCCAGAAGCCAATGGGGAGGCCCCACCGTAAACTCCTTGCACACTTGCGATACCGGCGTGGACCCTGTCCGCGAGTTCTGCCGCACAACCTTCCTGCGTCAATGCGAACAGCGTCCCGACATAGCCTTGCCTGCCAAGTGCTCCCTCCAGCCACGGATCCGCCTCATCAGGGCAAAAGGTTGCGGCGTCATGGAGGATCGAAGACCCTTCGACGCAGACCCGCAAGCGCAGCGCGAGCAACTGATATGCGTGACGCTCGCCGCTCGCGACACGGCCTGGAGCCAGCGCGTCGGCGATGATCGCCCGCCCACCGGATGCAAGCTCGACCAGGGTGTGCTGTCTATGCATCGAGCGCGCATGCGGTATCAGCATGTCGGGAATGGATTCGAGAAAGGCCCCTTTCCCCACTGAAATGTGCGAGGTCTGCACCGACAGGGTATCCCCTTGCAGTCGCGTGGCGGACGGTGTCGACAGACAAAGCTCAGCGCCGTCACCCAACGCCACGTCGAGGTGCAAACGGTCGCCGCCAAATACCGATCCAGCCGCGTTTTGTACATATATGAGAGCGCCCGGACCGGCGTCGAGCGGCAGCACAGCGGTGGTGGTCAACGGGTAGCGCTGCTTACGCTCCACCAATCGGGTACGGCCTTGGCGGTCGCAGGCCAGACGAAGTTGAAGCAGGCCGTCGGTCATGTACGGCCATGCCCGAACAGTGCCGAGCGCCTTAGCTCCTCGAAGACTGCGCGTACACCCTCACCGCGACGCAGATCCGTGAACAGCGAGGGACGATTGGGTCGAGCTATTGCCACATCGGCGCGGATGCGGTCGAGGTCCGCGTCAACGTGGGGAGCTAGGTCGATCTTGTTGACCACCAACAGGTCGGCTCGCAAAACGCCTAGTCCACGCTTGCGCGGTATGTCGTCCCCGCCAGCCACGTCGATGACAAACATCCACCAATCCACCAGTTCACTTGAAAAAGTAGCGGCCAGATTGTCGCCGCCACTCTCGATGAGGATGACGTCTGGCTGAAAGCGCCGTTCGAGCCATTCAACGGCCTCGATGTTGACGGACGGGTCTTCGCGAATGGCGGTGTGCGGACAGGCCCCACTCTCGACGCCCAACACCCTATCGGGATCGATCAAGCCGGATCGACGTACACGCTCCGCATCCTCTCGCGTAACCAAGTCATTGGTAATAACTGCCGTGGAAATACCCTCCTCGGCAAAAATGGGGAGCAGGCGCTCCACGATGCGCGTCTTGCCGCTGCCAACCGGACCGCCGATGCCTAATCGCACCACAGACATTTCAGATCCCTTTGTTCACTTGAGCATGTAGGAGGCCCCCAGCGTCACTCGCGTGGCTGGAGCGCTGATCAGCGTTTGGCCATCGATGTAGACGCGGAAGGTTTCTGGATCAACCCTGATATCGGCCAACAGATCGTTGTAGAGCATATTGCGCTTGGTCAGTCCCCGTGTGTCCGTTACGGCCACCAGAGCGGATTTAAGGTCGAGCCTGCGGCCGATGTCTGCAGCGATGGAAGGCGGCGCGACAAAGCGCACGCCCAGCGCCTGTGGCGCACGACCGAAGCAGCCCCACATGGGCCGGTAGCGCAACGGCTCGCAGGTCATCAGAGATGCATTGGCTTCCCCAAGCGGTGCCCATACAGGGAAACCCGATTTCATGACCAACTCCGGTTTGATGCCGAAACTGTCGGGACGCCAGAAAACCAGGTCGGCCAACTTTCCCGGAGCAATGGATCCGACCTCGTGATCGATGCCGAACATCTTTGCAGGGTTGATCGTGTACTTGGCGATGTACCTCAGGATTCGGTGGTTATCGGCGCCCGTGCCGAGGTCCTCAGAAAGACTGCCGCGCAGATCACGCATGTGCTCAGCCAGCTGCCAGGTCCTTGCGATCGTCTCGCCAATGCGCCCCATACCCTGGCTGTCAGAGCCGATAGCGCTGATTGCTCCTAGGTCGTGCAATACATCTTCGGCGCCGATCGTCTCGCGGCGGATACGACTCTCCGCGAAGGCAACGTCCTCCGGTAATCGAGGATTCAGATGATGGCTTGTCATCGCCATGTCGAAGTGCTCGTCAAAGGTGTTGACCGTGAACGGATTGGTTGGATTGGTCGAAGACGGCAACACATTCGCCTTGCCGCAAATGCGGATGATGTCGGGCGCATGCCCGCCGCCCGCGCCCTCGACGTGGTATGCATGGATGCATCGGTCACCGATCGCGCGCAAAGTATGCTCGATGAAGCCCGATTCGTTTAGGGTGTCGGTGTGCAGTTGGATCTGGCCACCGCCAATGTCAGCAGCCTGGAGTGCGGCGTCGATGACGGCCGAACTGGCGCCCCAGTCTTCATGGACTTTGAGGCCGGCGGCCCCAGAGGCGAGTTGTTCAATCAGGGGCGCCACGGTGTGTGACGCAGCCTTGCCGATGAAGCCGAAGTTCACTGGGAACGCCTCAGCCGCCTGTAGCATCAGACCTAGGTTGGTTGTGCCGGTTGAGGCGATCGGAACCGTGGTGGGACCGAGTCCCCCGCCCATCAAGGTCGTGATGCCTGCGCACAGGGCCTCATCCACCTGACCCGGGTCGATGAAGTGGACATGGCAATCGATGCCTCCGGTCGTGACGATCAATCCTTCGGCGGCTCTGATGTCGGTATTGACCCCGACGATAAGCTGAGGGCTCACGCCATCCATGATGTTGGGATCCCCGGCCTTGCCAATACCAACAATCCGCCCTTGCTTTATGCCGATGTCCGCCTTGATGATGCCGGCCACCGCGTCGATGATCAGTGCGTTGGTGACGACAAGGTCGAGAACGCCGTCCGCCGCTGTCATCGCGCCGTCGCAGCCAGTCCCTGCACGGATCGTCTTGCCGGCACCAAAAACAAGTTCGTCGCCGCCATGACAGTAGTCACGCTCGACCCGGGCCCATAGCCCTGTGTCGCCGAGGCGGACGCTGTCGCCTGAGCTGGGGCCGTACAGTTGCACGTAGCGTGAACGTTCAATGGTGAATGCCATGCCTAGTCCTGGATAAACGCGACAAGCCGGGTCATTGCTGCGCAGCGCACCGCCGGGTCGTCGAGTGCTCCATTGATCAGGCCCGCCAAGCCGAACACGCGACGCGCACCTCCGATGGCCACAAGATCAACATCTCGCGCATCGCCGGGTTCGAAACGTAGTGTGGTTGCCGCTGGTATATCCAAGCGCATGCCGTACGCGGCGGCGCGATCGAACCGAAGTGCCGGATTGACTTCGAAAAAGTGATAGTGCGAGCCGATCTGTATCGGCCGGTCACTGGTGCTTTCCACTCGAAGGCGCAGCGTAGGCCGGTTCTGATTGACCACTAACGGTTCTTCGACCAGGCGCCAGCGTGGCTCGACTTGCGGTGCCGCATTCGACGGCCCTTTTGCCTTGGCTGGCCCTATTGGATCGCGAACGCATACCAGCTTCTGCCCGTCAGGGAAGAAGGCTTCGACCATGACCACGTCGATGCGCTCGGCCACGCCTGCCATCAGGTCGTCCTCGTTCAGAAGCGCGCTGGCCATGGACACCATATCCGCCACAGTCCCTCCCTGGCGCGCCCCCTCGCAGATGGCGTCCGCGATCAGCGCCCGCGCCTCCGGTTCGGTCAGCTGCAAGCCCTTCTTGCGGCGAGCCTGCGCTAGGCTTGCCGCCTGGTGCAGCAGAAGGCGATCAATCTCACGAGGAAAAAGGCGCATTGCAGAATACCTGTGGTCCAAAAACAAAAAGCCCTAGCTCCGCCGTCAGGCAGTGAAACGAAGGCTACGTAGCCAAAATGGGGCGGCAGCCCTGCCGCGGTGCATGGAACGCTCCAACTCAATGGCGCCCGTTGTTGTTAAGCACAATTTGTGCCACCTGAGTGAACAGACGGTGGACCCTGCCAGGTTTCCACGGACATCCATCCATGCCGCCAGCAGCTGCTTTCCTTTGTGACGGGGGCCATGGATCCGATGGACGTGTGCCTGCGCACGCGATGGTGGAAGCCCTCTATCAGTCCCAACCAAGCCACGCTGCAAAGCAGACATCGACACAGTCATGCTTGACACCTTTTCGGGATTCCCGCCAGTACTTGTGAATGCTCAACTCGCGATAACGCTACTTATCGCGGACAACAAAAAAGGCGCTTTGAGCGCCTTTTTTGCGTCTGGTGCCACCATTCGAGCTACATGTATGTCCACCGTTTGCTGTGGAAACGATGCTGCGCATCCACTTTTTGCAGCAGTGGTTCAACTTGTCTGACCCGGCGATGGAAGAGGCGCTGTACGACACGCCGATGTTCCGTGAGTTTGTCCGGCTGGACATGGGGGAGGACCATCTTCCCGACGAAAGCACCATCTTGCGGTTTCGCCATCTGCTCGAAGCTCACGATCTGAGCTTGCAAATCTTGGCAACCGTCAACGCCACCCTCACCGCCAAGGGTTTGCTGCTCAAGCAAGGCACGGTCGTGGATGCGACGTTGATTGCCGCGCCGAGTTCGACCAAGAACGGCACAGGCACGCGCGACCCTGAGATGCACCAGACCAAAAAGGGCAACCAGTGGCACCACGGCATGAAGGCGCACATCGGCTCGGATGCCGATTTGGGGTTGGTGCACAGCGTGACCACCACGGCGGCCAACGCGCACGACATCACCCAGGCACACGCGCTGTTGCATGGGCAAGAAACCGACGTCTTTGCCGATTCGGGCTACCGGGGTGTTGAAAAGCGCGCAGAAATTCAGGCCAAGCACCCGGATGTGAAATGGCACATCGCCATGATGCCTGGCAAGCGAAAGGCCATGGACAAGAACACGCCCATGGGCAGCATCCTGGAGCAGTTGGAAAATACCAAAGCCAGCATCCGCGCCAAGGTAGAGCACCCGTTTCGTGTCATCAAGCGGCAGTTCGGCTACGTCAAGGTCAAGTACCGGGGGCTGGCCAAGAACACGGCCAATCTGATGACGCTGTTTGCACTGTCCAACCTGTGGATGGTGCGCAAACGACTCTTGAATATGGGGGCGCAGGGATGAGTGCGCCCAAAAACGGCCAAGGGGTCGCGACTGGGGTTCAATTCGCCCTGAATCTGCCCTTTGAACGCAAAAAAGTGTCGTCATCTGAAATAACAGCCGCCAGTCGCCGCGTCAGCGGTGGTTGTGCAGACCATCCTTAATTATCCAGGGCGCCTGGATTGGCCTGATCATACTTTTCATTGGATTTGCAGCGATCGGAGTGTTCAGCTTTGGCAGAGCAGGTCGTTTGCTGCGCGACACGCCAGGGTGCCAGTGCGATTGGCCGCCGCCCCACCATTCGCCGAGGCACATGGGAGCACCGGCCGCTGAACTGAAGGTCGGCTTGATGCTGGTCTGCGCAAGTGCGCCCCATGGGTGTGACCGGCACCCAACGCTGCAGAACTGCCGCTCACCAGGCATGGACAGCTTCAGGCTGTACTCGGTCATTGATGTTTGCGATCTGACCGACTGCGTTTGCCGCAAGAAGTCATTCGGCGGGCATCGACTTGATTGACCGCTTGACCCTCAACACCAGTCGTTCGATTCATGCCCCCGAGATGGAGTCACGCGAACGACCGGTCTTGGTATTGATGGCTTGCCGCTCCCGACCCATAGCAGACGTCTATATTTGGCATAGATAGCACAACTTATTTCCCTCACAGGCACCCGCGACCATGCCACAAAAATGACATCAACGAGTCATCAGGGTGTCATATCACGACATTACCATCGCTGCAATTCAGATTCGTAATCAGGTCATCATTTTTGATTACGAATTCAAATCTGCCGGAGGTGTCATGATCGAACTACAGAATGTCTCAGTCAGTTATGGTGATGCGATTGCACTGTATCCCACCACTCTCAAACTCCATCAGGGACAGTTCACCGTATTGCTCGGATCTTCCGGCGCTGGAAAATCCACGCTACTTCGCTGTATTAATTCGCTGCATGCGTCGCAGCGCGGCACCACCATTGTCGCCGGCTTAGGAAATTTGGCGAACTCGCGTGCATTGCGCATGCATCGCCGACAGACTGGCATGGTGTTTCAACAGCATCAATTGATTGGCCGACTGACGGCTTTGCAAAACGTTTCGATGGGCCGAATGGGCTACCACACGGCATTACGCAGTCTATTCCCCCTCCCGGCGAAGGATCAATCCATATGCTTGCAAAGTCTGGACCGAGTCGGCTTATTGCACAAAGCCTTAAGCCGTGTCGACGCATTGAGCGGCGGCCAGCAGCAACGCATCGGTATTGCCCGGGCTCTGGCTCAGCAACCTAAACTGGTGTTGGCTGATGAACCGGTAGCCAGCCTCGATCCTGCTACTGCAGAGCGAGTGCTAAGTCTGCTGCACCGCATTTGTAAAGAGGACGGGATTTCGGCGGTCGTCAGCCTGCATCAGGTAGACCTCGCTCAACGTTATGCCGACCGTATTATTGGCCTGTCCCATGGCCGAGTCATTTTTGATGCCGCCCCGCAGACTTTGGATCAAGCCAGTTACGACACGCTGTATGAACAAGTACCCCGTTCTTCTTTGAGCGTTCCACAAGACGCTCGAGAGGAACGGCTTATCGATACTTCATTTCCCATGCAACTTGCTACCGTAAAGGATTGATTATGAAAAAACTCGCATCCGCATTAATGTCTGTCTTGCTTGCCGCCGTCTGCAGCATTGGCCATGCATCATCCAATCCCGATCCAGAAACGCTCAAAGTTGCGCTGCTGCCGGACGAAAACGCATCGACCGTAATTAAAAACAACAAGCCGCTCGAAATCTATCTGGAAAAAGAGCTGGGAAAGAAAATTGAGCTGGTGGTTACCACTGATTACTCGTCAATGATCGAAGCCATGCGTCACGGCCGTATCGACATGGCATATTTTGGCCCCTTGTCGTATGTGCTGGCTAAGCAAAAGAGCGACATCGAGCCATTCGCAGCGATGAAGCAAAAGGGTAGCACTACCTACCAGTCCGTATTGATCGCCAATACTGGCGCCGGCATCGCCAAAATCAGTGATATCGTCAACAAGAATGTCGCTTACGGTGATAAGGCATCCACCTCCAGCCATTTGATTCCGAAGTCGATATTGGCGGAAAACGGTTTGAAAGCCGGCGAAAACTATCGCGAACACTTTGCCGGTGCGCATGACGCGGTGGCCATGGCCGTGCAAAACGGTCACGCGCAGGCTGGCGGCTTGAGTAAGCCGATTTTTGAATCCCTGGTTCAGCGCGGACTGGTCGATCCCAACAAAGTAAAAGTTCTTGCCGAATCGAAGCCATATCCGCAATACCCGTGGACCATGCGCAGCAATCTGAAGCCGGAACTGAAGGAAAAGATCCGTGCAGCCTTCTTGAATCTCAAAGATCCGGAAGTCCTGAAACCTTTCAAAGCCGATGGTTTCGGCCCGATCAGCGACAAAGACTATGACGTGGTGCGCAGCCTTGGCACACTGCTCAAGCTCGATCTGTCGAAGTTCTAAGTGAGCGACAGCATGCAAGCTGATTTTGGTTTGATTCTGGCCGAGCGCCAGCGCGTATGGAACCGCACGATACTGCAGTTTGCCGTTGTGCTGGCGATTGTGATCGGTTGCTGGTATTACGTCGGCCTATTTGATGCCGAGCGATTGAAGGATGGCATGCCAAGCCTGGTAAAAATTGCCGGCGAGATGTTCCCACCGAACTTCTCGCAGGCTGGCACCTGGGTCAAACCGGTACTGGATACCTTGGCCATGAGTATCGCCGGCACGGCAATCGCGGTATTGCTATCCATTCCCTTAGGAGTGCTCGCCGCGCGGAATACTAGCCCTCATCCACTCGTGTATCAAGCCACACGCGGCCTGTTAAACGCTTTGCGATCGATACCCGAACTGATCATGGGCATCCTGTTCGTGGCAGCCGTTGGCTTCGGCGCATTGCCGGGTGTTTTAGCCCTAGGCTTACATTCGGTTGGCATGATCGCCAAATTTTTTTCGGAATCGATCGAACATGCCGATCCGGCACCGGTAGAAGCCGCGCATGCAGCGGGCTGCACGCCATTGCAGGTGATTTTTCATGGGATCTTTCCCCAAGTGCTTCCGCAAATGGCCGATACCGCGATCTATCGATGGGAATACAACTTCCGTGCTTCGACCGTGATGGGCATGGTCGGCGCCGGTGGAATCGGGTTCGAGCTGATGGGCTCTCTGCGCATCATGCAATACCAGGATGTCTCGGCTATTTTGCTGGTTATTTTAGGCATGGTTACCCTCGTCGACGCCTTCAGCTCCTTCCTGCGTCGCAAGTTCAAATAACTCCCAAAGCTTACAAAGGTTTTTATGAAGCCCAAAGTCGTCCTCACCCACTGGGTGCACCCGGAAATCATCGAATTGTTGTCCGCTAGCGCCGATGTTATCCCCAACACCACACGGGAAACCTTGCCGCGTTCTGAGGTAATTGCGCGAGCCAAAGATGCGGATGCACTCATGGCTTTCATGCCGGACAGCATCGACAGCGCGTTTCTCGAGGAATGTCCAAAGCTGCGTGTCATCGGCGCCGCGCTTAAAGGCTATGATAACTTCGATGTCAACGCCTGCACACGCCACGGTGTATGGCTTACGATTGTGCCGGATTTGCTTACGATCCCGACCGCTGAACTGACTATCGGCCTTCTTCTCGGTTTGACAAGGCATATGCTGGAAGGCGATAGGCAAATCCGTAGCGGACACTTCCAAGGCTGGCGGCCGACACTATATGGCTCTGGTTTGACAGGAAAAACGCTTGGCATCATTGGTATGGGGGCGGTCGGCCGTGCAATCGCCCAGCGCTTGGCTGGCTTTGAAATGAATCTCTTGTATTGCGATCCGATTCCGCTCAATGCCGAACAAGAAAAGGCTTGGCACGTACAGCGCGTCACGCTCGATGAACTGCTCGAAAAATGTGATTATGTCGTGCCGATGGTTCCGATGGCCGCAGAGACACTGCATCTAATCGATGCCACCGCGTTGGCCAAGATGAAAACCGGTAGCTACCTGATCAATGCATGTCGCGGCTCGGTCGTGGATGAGAATGCGGTGATAGCAGCACTGGCGTCTGGAAAACTAGCTGGATATGCAGCCGATGTCTTCGAGATGGAAGAATGGATACGCGCTGATCGCCCGCAGGCTATCCCCAAGGCGCTGCTCGACAATACGGCACAAACGTTTTTTACGCCGCATTTGGGATCGGCGGTCAAGGAAGTTCGGCTTGAAATCGAGCGGCAGGCAGCGATGAACATCATCCAGGCACTCGCTGGTGAAAAACCGATGGGCGCGATTAATCAGCCGTATCCGGGAGTAAAGGCGGCGTGATAGATCTGGAGCGTGTGGCGACGTTCATTGCCGTCGTCAAATGCGGGGGCTTTCGCGAAGCGGCGAAGCAAACTGGATTGTCCCAGCCAACAGTAACGCAGCATATCAAGCGGCTGGAGCAGTCTTTGCAGGCCCGGCTGATTGACCGCGCAACAATGCCGCAAAGCCTGACATTGGAGGGAAAGATTTTTTTCCCCTATGCGGAACAATTGCTCCGTACTAGCCATAAGGCTACGGCAGCCCTCCACAATAAAAGCCTGGTCGTTGGTGCAAGCTCCAATATCGGCATTTATCTTTTACAACCCTATATCAAGGCGCTCCAAGATAAATTAGCAAACAAGATCGATGTGAGGATCGGCAAAAATATCGAGATTGCCGCTTTGCTGGAAACGCTTGAAGTGGATGTAGCGGTAATGGAGTGGTGGGACTCACGTCCTGGGTTCGTCTCAACAGTATGGCGGCGCGAGAGGATGGTTGTCATTGTTCGCCCCGGCCATCCTTGGGCTGCCGAGTCGACCATTCCACTTAAGTGGTTAAAATCCCAGAACTTGCTTGGAGGCGAAGCGGCTACCGGAACTGGGCGCCTACTACAACAATATGCCGGTGCCGACTCGGCAGAGTTCACAGTGGGTATGCAGTTAGGTAGCACCGAGGCGGTCAAACACGCGGTCCACGCAGGGCTAGGAATCTCGCTTGTGATGGAAAGCGCGGTCAAGCATGAACAGGCAAGCGGATGGTTACATGCAATTCCGATTGAAGAAGATGTTTACAAAGATCTTTATCTCGTACATCGCTCAGAAACTTCGTTAAGCGGTCCGGTGGCAAGCCTTGCAGATTTGATTCTCCATTCTCCGGATTTAGGCTCAATAGAATATAAATAGCAAAACGAATGTCTGCTTCTGGCCGATAGCTGCCATCACAGGAACACCAACACAGTTGCGCTGGCGCTAGCTTTCTTCGGCTACATCAGCGCTCATTGCTGTTGCCACTGCGCGATTAGGTGGTGGATTGGCGACGCGAATCAGTGGAGGTTTTGTTATGCGAACGCATTGTGGATTTGCTGCAAAAACTCAACCCAGGCAGGTCGGCTCCGACCTTTCAATCTGCCGTTCCGTCTGACATCTTGACGACGCGCAAGGGCAGATGCGTTACTGGACGCTCGGCGTTGGCTGCTGAAAGGCTGTGTACCGCGTCGCCCACCGCCTTGTAGTCTCGCCAGAACCGCTCAAGTGCAGGCCCGCCTCCGGCCATTTGAACCGCGCGGATGAGGCCGGCGTGGGCTGCCACCATATGCGTGAGCTGGGCTTCCAGCCGCTTGATGTCCTGCCGGTAGCCTGCGGCCTGGTCTTGCAGACTGCCGGCGCCTCCACCTCCGGCGACGATTTTGCGTACTCCTTGCTGCTGTGCCTGGGCCGCAGCGATGAGCGCGCTTCTAGCCTCATTGCGCGTGAACGCTGAAGGGTTCTTCAACGTGCTGTGGCGCCGTGCCACCTCCCGCGCTGTGATGTCGATGTTGTCGGTGAGTAGCGTGTTGAGGATGTCGGCCAGCTCCTCGTTCTTGGGGTCTAAGAGCAGCCTCATTTGAAGATGTCCTCTTTCAGGGTGGAATGGTCGATGCCGTCTGCGAAGACGGATTGGTTCGGTTGGGCGTGAAGCGCAGCCGACAC
Source organism: Comamonas sp. Z1 (assembly GCF_008121555.1). NCBI lineage: Bacteria > Pseudomonadati > Pseudomonadota > Betaproteobacteria > Burkholderiales > Comamonadaceae > Comamonas > Comamonas sp. Z1. The sequence goes on along the minus strand of NZ_VOQT01000020.1, from coordinate 19,068 downwards.
ACCAGCAATCAGCCGCTCGGCATGGGCAATCTGGTTCTTGCGCCCCACGGTGGTGGCCGGCTTGCAACGAGCCGCGTCCCGCATCGCCACGAGCTTCGAGCGAAGGTCTTCAAGAGTCACCCGGTGCTCAGCGACCCCGCTGGCCGTAAAGTGCTTGCACTGGTCGAAGCACTTGAGGTGTCGAGTGCAGGGATTGACAGAGAAGCTGTTGGTGCAGAAACCGTACGGCGTGACGTGGAAGCCATCTGCGTTGGCCGCCAAGTAGATGAAGGCTGCTTCATCACCGCTCTCGTGCTGGATGCGCTTAAACGATTGCCCCAAATGGCTTTGCAGCGCCATACCACTGACGACCATCTTGCCCACCAATTCCTTGGCGCTTCCTGCGGGAAGGACCTTGGACGCTGCAGGCGGCAGTTTGACGAAGCTCAACTTCTCTGCGAGGTTGCGATGGTCATACTCGTAGCTCTGAGCGACGGTCCGTCGACCGAACTGGTGCGTAATGATGGTGTCAGGCACATTCTTACGGAACATCTCTGTGTTCATGAGATGCCGAAGACTGTGCGGCTTGATTGACATCAACTTCGACTCAGGCGACCGTCCGTACACACTGAACATCGACCGGCCTGCATGACGTCCTAGCGCGATGAGCATTCCCGGGTACAGCATCGGCTTGATTTCTGTGTCCTCTTGAAGGGGAAGCTGGAGCGGGTAAGTTCGTCCTGCCGTGCTCCGCCCCAGGCTCAGAAATAGGCGGTCGCTAGTCCAAACTGGCCTCCCGGAGGAGGTACGAAAAATCCGGCAATCCGAGTCAGGAAATCGGCTGGGGTTCTGCTGTTGCAGGCGCAGCAGCTCTCGGACGGGGCCGACAATCTCTACCATCTCAGTGACCGTTGAGACCACAACATCTTCGAACATCGCGGGCACATGCTGGTGTGCCTCAACAAGCAGATTTGGGGCGCCGTCGATGTGCTTCTCGGCGTAATAGTGCAGTCGCAAGGAGCGTGAGACGCCGCCCACCGTTCCGGCCGGGCGGCCGGTGACTATGTCGAGGTGTTCATCCCAAACCAAGCAGTCGGCGGGTATCGTCAGCACCTCCTCGATTCGCAGTCCCGTGAACAGAGCCAGTTTCACGACACCGAAGCGAACTGCGTCCATGTAGGTCTGGGGCGTCTCCTGGAAGACGATTCGCGTCAGTTCAAGTAGCGCGGAAAGGTCCGGTAGCTTCTCGGCGTGCTGGCGTTCCTGCAGCGAGCCGAGCAACGCTGACGACTCCTTCCTTTTTAGTTCCGGGCGGACTGGGCAATGAACGGAGATGAGGTTCTCGTCGATGTACCTCGCGACCGTTGAGAAGTCGCGCGCCGGCTTGTCGGACCAGGCCTTAAGGCCCAAGACGGCGTCAAAGTTTTCACGTGAAAGCTCCCACGGCGGGCATCGAACCAGAGAGAAGAGGCGACGAGCAGCTCTGGCTATTTGTTGTGTGTCGCCGGTCGAGCGGCCGCTGCTGCAGTGCTCGACGATTAGGGCTTTGATGAAGTCCTGCACGTCTTCACCGAGCACCGCGCCTTCCGGCAATTGGCTGGGGTGCCATCCAGTTGAGGCCGCCATCGCGGTCAGGTCGCGCGACACCGCAAAGCCACAACTTCCAGGGACGTGGAGGTCATGGCTTTTGTTCAACTTGCGTAAGTCCCAGTCCGTGTTAGACGTGGCGGCGCCGTTGCTGTCGAGTTCGATGTGCCAGTCAAGTCCGTGCGATGAAGCGACACGACGCATCCGGTCGATGAAGCTCAGATAGGCCTGCGGCGGTGGCGTCAGTTGAGGCGAGAGGATGTGGATGGTCATCCGTGGTTCTTGGGTCGGTCATCAATCAGGGTTAACGCCTGCTGCGCCCCCGCCAGCGCGCGCGTGAGTTGCCGGTAGGCCGGCGTCTCATCGGAGATTCCCTGCTTTAGGTACAGGCGGACTTGGTCGCGCATCCCTTCGATAGCTTCGACGTGGGATTCCCGGTCTAGGGATGGCATGAACTTCGGACAGCCATAGCAAGACGTCACCGGGTTGTAGGCGCAGCTGCTCTGACCCGCTTTGCACAGTCCCACGCCAGCAACCAGCCGATACCCCACCACAGCGCCAATCTGCTGGTCCTCAGGAGCCAGCTGTATCTCGTCGGCTGAGACGAAACTGCCGGTCGATATGTCCAAGAGGCTGTTGTAGAGTTTCGACGCACCGAGCGCCGTGTTGATGAGCTCGGCTTGCTTGAAGCTTGCCCGGATGTAGTGCGACGCGGCCTCTGCGCTCTTGTGGCCGAGGAACGCTTGGATGCTAGCCCTATCATGCCCCGCATCGGCGAGCGTTTGCGCCCCGGTGTGACGGAGCGAGCGCGCCGTGCTGTCCAGTTGCACGGAGAACCGCTTACAGAGAACCACTGCCCTGTCCCAGAAGGTAATTGGTCCGGTTGCGTTGAATAGCCGCAGCCGCCCGTGAGCGAGCGCCGTCGCGTGCAGCCTCGCGACGAGCGGAACCCACTCCGGTTTGACTTGGCGTAGCAACTCGAATTCGTTGCCTGGTGTTTGCTTTGCAGCATGGAACGAGAGCACGCAAGCAAGGTCGTCGCTTGCATCACGGAAGAAGCGGACATGCGTCACGTCGAGGCACAGCGCCTGAACTGGTCGCATACCGTGTTGGTAGGTGATAAGCAGTGCGACAGCGCCCTCCACCTGTCTGTCGGTCAAGTCGTCCTCGCTCGCCGCCGCATCCAGAACTCGAACAATAGCTGCCTGGGCGTCAACGGAAGCCACACGCTCTCTCTTGCCTATGCTTCGCTTGTTCTGCCGGAGGCCTTCCTTCACGAAGGTGTCCAAGCTCTTCACGAGAGGCATGTGAACTGCTCGCCAGTGGCCGGCGCCAGCCTTGCAAGCTAGCTTCAACACGGCCTTCGCGACGTTCGTCTCCAGCGGGTGGCTCAGCACAGTGGTCCAGGTCTCTCGCAGCTTTTCCGCAGGGGTAGCGAGCAGTTCCAAGATGGCTGGCCATTTGGCTATGAGGACGTTGGCGAAGGTCCGGAATGGTGCTGGGGAGGACGCCCGTCGTGTCAGCAGAACAAGCGCTCGCTGTAATTCGCCAACTTGACCCTCGGCGAACTCCAGCCGTACCGTGCTGCCAGCTGCAAAGACCTCCCAGTGACGGTCCGCCAACCTCACCACCGACTCCCGTCCGGAATACTTGTCGAAAAGGGTCATCAACGCGGGGGCAGCGGGCCACTTCCAGTCCAAGGGAGATTTCCCACCATGCTCGGACTGAGGTTGCGGGAGGGCGATTTCAATGGCGTGGTTCACGCAGAAATCCCCCGCATAAGACTAGTCTTTTCAGCAAACAGTGTGTTCCATGCTTGCATCAAGTCGTCCTGAATCGCCGCACGTGCGTAGTGCTCAGGCATGGCTGACCTCGCTGACCATCCGAAGAACGCCCGCATCCGTTGGATTGCCAACTCGCGGTCGGGGTTCAGCTCCATAAACATCGTGTATCTGGCCGTGGCGCAGGTGTGTCGCAGGTCGTGAGGCGAAATGTTCGTCTTGCCGCCAGATCTATCGAAGAGGCTTTGGATTGCCTCGGGTGCCAGGGCATCCGTCAGTTTCCTGAAGACCTTACTTAGTGCCTCGGCAGAGAGCGGGGCCCCCGCCTTGGTGGTCAGTAGGAAACCATGTCCGGCATCGGTAGGTCGATGCTCGGCGGCGAAGTGCTGGTAGAGCAGAGCTAAGTCCTCTGACACCGGAATTTGCCTGTGGGATTCCAGAGTTTTGATGCGTGGCGTGGTCGACCTCGGATCGTTCTCGAACACCGTGGTGATGTCAAGCCAACGAACCACCTCTCCTGACTCCGGGTCCACGTCTTCCTTCAAGGAGTCACAGGCCAACAGCAGTGCTTCGCCACGACGGAGCCCAGCCAGCAGCATTAGGTTGACGATGAGCCAGTTCCGCACGCGCGTTTGATACCCCTTGAAAGGATTTCGAGGCGAGCTGGGATGCGCTACCTCAAGGAGGTCCAGCAGCGTTGTTTTCGGCAGCGCACGAATGAAGCGGAAGCCACCGAGACGGGGGGCGCGCATCCTGCCCATGGCTGCCAGCATAGAAGCAGCTGCGGCCCACTCTGGGTTACTAGGCGCTAAGCGTTTGGCCAGCGATTGCACGAATGCTCTGACTACGCCCCACCGCTGAACATCAGTCGTGTTGTAGGCCGGGTCGGAGGTTGTCGTTAGATAGAACGACTCCACCATGAGCATCACGCCCTCAGCGTCCCGAGTGCTCATACCCTCGTCGAAGGCGTCGGCACCGAAGCGTTCGTCACAGTACCGATAAAAGCTGTCCAGATGCTGGAGGTACAGCTTTCGCGTGCTGGTCGCCTGAGAACTACTCGTGAGGCCTAGGGACCACGCCGTGGACCATAGTCTTGGCATGTGTCTCACGGGGTCAACGATGACATGTTCAGGAACTGCTTGAGTACGGACGAGCACTGGAGATAACGGTTGGGGATACCTCTACGTACAGAGCTTTCCCTCTAAGTGAAATGCAACACTAGCCATGGTACCTCTTAATCGATAAATCATTCATCGGGGACCTGGACGGCATTCGGGATCTGACGCGTCGCGCCTTTGTCATTCGAGCACGCATCCTGAAATGGACGGGGGTTCCCACCTGCGTGGGCCTGGCCCTCACCAAGACCCTGGCCAAGCTCTGCAACCATGTCGCCAAGAACTCGGAACGCAAGCCGGGCAGCTACCCTGCAGAGCTGCAGCGGGTCTGCAACTGGGCCGAGCTATCCGACCACCTGCGCACTGATATCCTCGGCCGCACTGCCCCAGGCGAGATCTGGGGTGTGGGTCGGCGCATCTCTGCTCAATTGGCTGAACAAGGCGTGCTGACAGCACTGGATCTGGTCAGGATGCCCAACCAAGCTGCACGCGACGGCTGGAGTGTCGTGCTCGAGCGAACTGTGCGCGAGTTGCAGGGCGTGAGTTGCATGCCACTGGAGCTGGCCTCAGCACCCAAGAAACAGATTGCTTGCACACGAAGTTTCGGTCACCCCATCACCACCTTACCCCCACTTATCGAGGCGGTGAGCGAATTTGAAACCAGGGCCGCGGAGAAGCTTCGGGCTGGCGGCTTACGAGTCGGCGCGCTGCATGTTTTTGTGCACACTTCACCATTCAGACCGGGTCGCAGATTCTACGAAACGGCAGTGATCCAGATGCAGCCGCCCACCTCCGACACAAAGGCGCTCGTAAGCGCGGCCGTCCGCGGCTTGGGCCTGATTTATGAGCCTGGCTACCAGCTCTCAAAGGCTGGAGTCATGCTGCAAGACTTGGGCCCTGCGGATATGCAGCAAGGCGACCAACTGTCTGAGGAACCCCGCCGCGATCAAAGCAAGTTGATGGAAGCGATAGACCGAGTGAACGCGCGCTTTGGCAAGGGCACCGTGTATGTGGCCAGCACTGGAGAGCCTGAGCACGATGAAAGCGGCTGGCGCATGCGCCAAGAGCGCCGGACGCCGCGCTACACAACCAAACTGGATGAGATTCCAATAGCGAGAGCATAGGCCTCAAAGCTTGCTATCGGCCAAACCCAGTCGGCAACGATAAGCAGCCTAGTCAGCTACAACCGACACAGACGGTCTGTTCAACAGGAATACACAGGAGCCGTCTTCAACTCCATTGCTCCTCACTTAGCTGACGGCCAGTCTTTCTATGAAAGGGGAAAGAACATCCTTGACGAGCTGGAGACAGCTGAATCGGAAATTGCCGAATCGAGAGCCACCCCTAAGGGAACGCTTCGCCCATCACATTTGGAAGCCCTGCCCTGGCATCAGTCCTTCCTGAGTACCTCCGAATGCTTCCAGAAGTTCTGGTCAACCGGGGGCTAGTGGGTCACTTCTGGGTGGAAATCAACACACAGGCGGTCAATTCGACCGAAATACGCACTACGTTGCCAGTGCCGCTGCAAGTTACCTAGTTCAAATTCAGACGCCTACGCGTCTCGTCGCTCATGAATATGTCGTGGATATGCTGATACTCACGGGCCCGGGTCTCAATCGCCGTGACTTTGTGATACCGGATAGAGCCGTGCACAACCATGACCTTGGTTGGGAGCCTGAACGGGTTGTCCATGTCGACTGCCACTTCAACAGGTACGAGCCCATCGTCAAGTCTGTCTTCATCGGGCTCCGCCGATATAACGTATGCGAGTCGGCTGGCCTCGGGGAACAAGACGACGTTGGTACCCGCCTCGCCCGTCTGCACGGATGGAAAAACCAGGCCGTCGACCTGCCGGCCGAAGCGCATCCGAAGGTACTCGAACACTACCTGGTTGGACAGATAACTCAGCTCATCATTTCGAGCTTTTGGCCTGGACATCTTTTTGACCAGTGAGCCTAGAAATACCTTGAGGTGCAGCGCTTCACGACATCCCACATCCAGCAGCGACAGATCTAGGGGGGCAACCTGGTCCAGCGCTGTGAGGTCAAGCAACTTCAGCTCAGCGACCGGAGTCAGTGCCGCGCTCACTACATGGTCGCCAGTAATGGAGCGGATTTCGCTCAAGCAGGTCTCTCGTTCCAGCGCGCAATAGAGGGCAGAAATGCCATTCGGCGTCATTCTTTGACTGCTTGCCAGAAACCTCGGCGTGGGGCCGAACTCGCCAGCGGGGTCTTTGACTATCTTCTCCGCTTCGCCGAAGCCTTTGGCAAGACGCGCACGGTACATCAAATTTCCATTGGTAATGATCCGGATGGCTTCAGGTTTGAGGCCTTCGTCATCGGCGACCAAGAAAGAGAAAACCGAATCGAGGAAGTCTTTGGCTTGTCCGTTGAAGAAGCGGTGCGTGTACTGCACACCCTCAATGAACTGCTCCCAACGAGCCTCGTAGAGGTTCACCTCCATCGCGTCGTCTTCGCCATAGAAGTGCGTAGGATCGCCCGCATCATCCACCCTGAATTCGCCGGGGACTCCATCCGACAAGTCATCGAAATATGGCTCATCTCCAAGATCAAGCCACTCCGAGAGGACGATGCCGATTTCCGCGATAGGGAATAGTTCGACCCTGGCCCCGTACAACATGCCGAGCTCATAGTCAGAGAGATCATTCTTGCCAGCGATATTCTCCCTGACTCGCTCATAGACATACTCAAATAGCCGCTGGGACTCAATTGCCCTCCCACGTTGGCGGCAATACTTGCAGTCACCTTCCTGCCCATGCGCATCGAACAGCTTCTTGAGGGGGTACCGGCGTAACACACTCAATACAAATCATCATTGCTTCCTGCAAGTTCTTCTTATAAGTGTCTGAGGCTACCGGCTTCGAAGTCTTGGCTGCTCGCGAAAACCAAAAAAGCGGCAACTGACTGCACGGTGTCCTTAAGGTAACCTCTATCAGAAACTATTTGAACTGATATTTTTGGGAGGTGCCGAGCCACTTATTTCCGCAGAATTATCTCTTGTCGCAGCCCTCCAAGCGTTGTGGGACATCCCTCCCCCCGGTCCAGAGAACCTCTGGGGCAGCCGCGAGTTCATCGCAGTGAAGGAACTGCTCATCAAGCACTACCACAACGGAAAATCCACCTTCGGACTGGAAGTTTCCATCGGCAATGCCTTAAGGTCGCTCAGCCTGCCATACTGCACCCCACATCTACCCACGCAGCCCGGGTTGGAGCTGAGCCAGGTGGCCTCCGCACTGGTTCACGAGTTTCAGCGGACCACCATCAGGCGGCGATACCTCTGCCCGCTAGATATGGCCGATGACCTTCCGCCCCTCCAGTTTGGCAATGCGAAGATGGGTCGATTCACCGCTGCTGAACTAGAGTGCTTATTTGATGCGCCTCGCTTGGAGCGCTGCTTTCCGGACATCCGGCTGGATGTCTTGCGTCTGTCCCAATTTCATTGGCTGGTCATTGAGGAAGACGTTTCGGTTCGAGACGAATCGGGCAATCGCCAGTTCTCCTTTCTGCACTTTCACATGAACAAGGATCCAGGTGAGATTGTTCCCCATGGCGGGCGTTTTCCCGCGGTAGTAGAGCGAACGCTGTTCCTCCTGCTTCTGGCGCCATGGGAGGCCTGGTCAGAGATGCCTGAGGTGGACTGGCGAGGCTTCCAGATACCTTGGATCTACACCCTAGACGATGACCTATGTACTTTTCCGGCTCCACCACCTGCGCCCGAGCGCCTGTCGTGGGAGCCATACTGCCAGCAGGTGGACCATGACGAATGGGTGGAATCCGAGCACCCGTTGTCGCTGCGAACCTCCGCAACCGCCGAGGATGTCCGCCAGAATCTGGATAGCTGCTGGGCAAGGCTGCAGATGCCGAACACGCTGAACTCGGACTTGTTCTCTACCCCAGTAGAGCACTTCCTAGTTCGTGCGTTCCTTGCCGATGGCATCGATGAAATGATGGCCCACCTTATAGTGGTCGAAGCCGCCTTTGGTACAGAAGCTGACCACAAGAAAAAACTGCGACTTCCTCTGGCGACCGTCATGCAGAATCGGCAACACGCAGAGTCGCGGCAAGGCTAAGCGCCGCCATAGGCAAACCGGGCGCGGCAAAAGAATACCTGGATCTGTACGACATGCGCTGCACGTACATTCATGGGCGTCATGAAGGCCGCATCATCTCCACCCCACAACGCGTCTTGGCTCGTCGCCTAGCACGCGAAGCGGCAAACGCTCTGGTCGACCTGGCACGAAAGTCGCAGCCTCGCGAATACATCCTGCTCGACCTTCTCAATCAAGGGGGCGCGAATCTCCCACCCAAGTCTTGACCATGCGACCTAGCCATCGGACAGCAATCCACATGAAAGCGAGCCTTGAACGGCAGCTTATGGCACCATCGACCTACATGTGAAGATGCTGCGGCCCGTTCCACAGAAGCAAGAACTGATTAGCGAAGCCCGTGTGGTGCACGTCTCACGCAACATTGCGATCTTAGACGGCACGCTGAAGACTACTGATGGCAAGCTGTTAGCAACGGCGACTGCAACTTGTTTTTTAAATTGGGCGTAGTGAAAGTCGACACTGCCACAGAATAAATATCGAATGAGGGACGGAGCGTATGGGAACGATTCGGCGATTGGTGCTCAAAAATTTCAAGCGTTTCAAAGCGCTTGAACTTGAATTCGATCCGGAGCTAAACATCCTTGTTGGCGGGAACGAAGCAGGAAAGAGCTCGGTGCTTCAGGCGATGGATATTGTGCTGAGTGCCAGTCGCAGCAAGGTCGAAAGCATGGGGCTTGAAGCGCTATTCAACGCTGACTGTATCGCTGAGTTTCTTGCGGGTGCCAGGAAAATCGGCGATCTGCCCGAGTTGCATATCGAGCTCTATTTCGATGATCTTCCTGGTCGTCACGACCTAGATGGAAGGAACAATAGCAAGGGCGTCGACCACCTAGGCATCAAGATGGTGTGCAAGCCAGTCGACGATTTCACAAAGCACATCCAAGCCATCCTTGCGGAAAAGCACGATAACTTTCCATTCGAGTACTACGGAATAAGTTTTCTGACTTTTACGGACGAGGTTGTCTTTCCTTACAAGAAGCCATTGCGGCACCTGCTGATTGACAGCTCACTAATCAACAACGAGCACGCCACGCGCGAGTACACGCGTTCAATGTATGCCGCGCATGCGAGTGTTGCTCAGCGCAACCTGCACGGCTTCGAGTACAGAAAGGCGAAAGCGAAGTTCAAGGATGACGTTTTCAAGTCGATGAACGACGAGCTGGATGCGTACAAGTTCGATGTTAGAACCAGTCCAAAGGCCAGCGTCGAGACCGACATCATCATTACCGAGGACGACATACCGGTGGACAGCAAGGGCAAGGGCCGCCAGTGCTTCATCAAGACGGAGTTCGCGCTGCGTAATCGGGAGCATGCGCTACACGTACTATTGCTGGAGGAGCCGGAGAACCATCTCAGCCAGGTGCATATGCGCAAGTTGATCGAGCGTATCCGTGCCTCCGCCAAGAAGCAGCTTTTTGTGGCCACGCACAGCAGCTTCATCGCTACGCGGCTGAATCTCAGGAAGGTGCTGATTCTTAGTGAAGAACATCCGTCGCGACCAGCCAGCTTGAAGGATCTCAGCCCGGGAACCGCCGAGTTTTTTATGAAGGCGCCCGACAACAACGTCCTGGAGCTAGCCTTGTGCAAAAAGGCGATCCTAGTCGAGGGCGACGCCGAGTTCATCCTGATGGAGGCCCTCTACAAAATCAGTGCCCCGGAGGGCAGTCTGGATGCTGATGGCGTCCATGTGATCTCGGTTGATGGCACAAGCTTCAAGCGCTACCTTGAGCTTGCCAACCTCCTTGGAATCAAGGTGGCGGCGATCCGCGACAACGACAAGGACCATGCGGCCAACTGCGTCGCGAACTACTCGGACCACGTGTCAGCTTCCATCCAAGTCTTTGCGGATCTCGATAACAGCCGCCATACCTTCGAGGTCTGCATGTACAAAGACAATCATGCCGCCTGCGAGGAGCTATTCGCGGCTGGCCGCAAGACCCTGAGCGTCGAAGAATATATGTTGAAGAACAAGACCGACGCTGCATTCCAGCTGCTGGAAAAGAAGGGCTCCGCGCTGATAGCCCCTGGCTACATCCAGCAGGCAGTGACATGGATAAGAGCGTAGTCTTCGCGGTCGCCGGATCAGGCAAGACCACCCGTCTGGTCGTGGCGTTGGATGAGGTGCGACGGTTCTTGCTGGTCACGTATACCGAGGCCAACTACAACAACCTGCGTGCCAAAGTCATTGAACGGTTCGGCTACATGCCGCCCAACATCTCAATCTACACCTACTTCAGGTTCCTGCACAGCTTCTGCTACCGGCCGTTCCTGCGCTCCAAGAAAGACACGCGCGGCATAACGTTCAACGCTCCTGAACGGTTTCCGGTCTACCCTTTGACTCATGACCGACGCTACATGTCACCTGGCCGCTGGCTTTATGCGAACCGGCTAGCTAAGTTCATCGAACAGTCTGGCCTGGTTGATGCGGTGGTGGCCCGCATAGAAAAGTACTTTGACGTCTTCTTCGTCGACGAGGTACAGGACTTCGGCGGGCATGACTTCAACTTCCTATTGAAGATCAGCGCTGCTCAGGTGAGAACGAGTTTCGTTGGCGACTTCCACCAGCACACCTTCGACACGAGCCGCGACGGCAACGTCAATGCCAACCTTCATGCCGACTACGATGCCTACAAGAAGAAGTTCGAGCGAGCTTGCTTGAAGGTCGATACCGACAGTCTCATACGCAGCCGGCGTTGCAGCAAGAGCGTCTGTGACTTCATCACGGAGAAGATCGGTATCAACATACAAGCACATGACGAACGGACGAGTGTCGTTCGCTTCGAAGACGACCCGGCGACGGTGGAAGCCCTCTACCGCGATTCTGGGACGGTCAAGTTGTTCTACAAGGAACATCAGAAATACGATTGCTTCTCCCAAAACTGGGGAGCGTCCAAGGGCATGGACTGCTATGAGGATGTGTGTGTAGTGCTGAACCCGGGCAATGTGAAGGCTTGGAAAGCCGGCAGCTTCCGGGACATCAACCCGGAAACGCGCAACAAACTTTACGTTGCCTGTTCTCGCGCAAGAGGGAATCTGACGTTCATCCCCGAATCCCTGCTGAAGCAATACAAGCGCTCCTGAGTACCTCCACAACACATGCTAAGCGAAGGATTTCAATTTCACGTAGCAGCGGTGTCAACTCAACGCTTATTAACATCCATGGTTGCCACTACAGACCGATTGGCTTGACTGAGACTGTTGAGGTTCACAGCAAAGCCATAGATGTTGTGCAGAGCTAAGACAACGCCACATGATCGCGAATAGCCGCCTTCACAATGCACGACCACGCTCCTGATCTCCGGCGCTAGAGCCCGCACAAATGCATGAATTTTTTTCGCCTGCAGGGGCGAAAAACCATCCTTTATTTTTGCCTTCGCTCGCGCAGAAATCTCCGTATTCAAAAAATCGACGTCGGCAAAGCTCAGCCGCAAAAGCTGGCTAAATCCATGTACTTCTGCAGGAGCTCGCTCAGGAGCAGTGATCGAAATCATCGCCACAGTGCTGAGCGGCGGAAGTTGTTCTGCCACCCTTCTCGAAACAGCTATTGCCTGACGAACGCCTGGTGGCGGTTTGTAGAGAAGATCGATGACCTCTCGCAGGGATTGACGCACTTTTCATCTCCTTGCAGCTTGCATCATGGGCATTCCCTCAGCCCTATCGTCAAGGGCACTTTCCTGCTTCGACGTTAGCCCTTTTGGATCGATAGATCCTGCCGCCTTGGGAGGGCCCTGGGTCAGATCATATTGAGAACTGAATACTCATGGATGCCCAGCCGATTTGGGCATTTGCAACACCACGGCCCGACTACTCAACCCAATGCTCAAGAGTATCTTCGGCCTGGGGTTGCACCAGACGACAGGTCTTGTAGAAAGTCATCTGCACCTCGCCACCTGACAACTCTTTCGCCGCTTTCCCTCAGATAGAAATTTCTCTTTAAATATAATTTAATCAACATAAATACTATTTAAAAGAAATTTAATCCCCATAGCCTATGAAAAAGTCTTCAGACACCGCGATGCTACCCATTGAGGCAGAAGATGCCGCACTGCTCATGGGCAAAAAGATACGAATGGCCCGTCGCATCCGGGAGATGACACAGCAACACCTTGCTGACGCCACTCAGATGTCGTTGAACACGGTCGTGAAGATGGAAGCCGGGCATCCTGGTGTGCAATTCGGCTTCTACCTCAAGGCGCTTTGGGCACTGGAGCTGATTGATGACTTCACCAAGCAGATGGGGATGGTCGGCATCAACGAAACTGAGTTCGCCCTGGTGGAAGCCAACCTGCCAAAAACCGTGCGCAAAAGATCAAAGCGATGAGCGAGATGACGAAGCCAGTGTGGATCTGGCTACCCGGTCAATCCGAGCCGGTACAGGCCGGAACGTTCGCTTTGACCGAGGGGACCAAGCCAGTTGGCACTTTCGTCTAAGACGCGAGTTACCTCGCACGCGTCGACGCACCCCCGCTGGATCATGGGCAGCTCATGCAGCGAAATGTCACGCCCATCATTCGCCAGAAAAAGAATGTCAGGATGCGCAAAGATGTCTTTTCGCACTGAAAAGCTGCTATCCCTCATGCAGGAGGCTCGGTAGCATGCTTGGTTACGACCGGGGCGGCTTGGTAGAGACCAGGGTGAACTGCATCACGCGGCTAGGTGAATAGTTGATGCCATGCACGTTCTAGCGGTCAATGAACCTCACATTCGAGCCGCCATGCTCAATAGGCTCACTGAACGGCGCTGACCTCCGACACTGGCTGTGGGTAGGTCCTGTTTGGTGTTGGCGAAATCTGGCCCGGAGCTGATATACGTAACATCCCCGGTCATTACAAAAAAGCGCACCTCCCAATCGTTGACAGGTGAGGTGCGCTTCTGGTCTTGCCGTCAGACCGCTTTCCAAAAAATATAGTCGGCCTGATATTGCACGATCTGCTTGCTGCCCAGATTCGCAGCTCCGCAGGCCATGCTCGGCGCGACGCCCCCCTTGGTTGCCACACGCTGGATATAGGTCACCCCCTGCATGGCTCCCATGCCGGTGGCAGGATTGGCTTTGACCAGTTGCAGGGGGATATTGCCCGCTCCGGCAGGAGCCACGGCAAGCTGCGTGGCAGTGACCTTTGAGCCGTCGTTATTCTCCCAAGTTGCTGGCGGCCCCCAGTATTTGCCGATGACCGTACCGCTTCGCGTTTGCAGCTTGGCATCAGGGCCTACAAACACCCATTCGTGCTCGGCTGCCATGTCCTTCTTGGCTCGACACTCATAGGTGATCTGGCCAACACCCACGGTCTCCATGGCCACTTTATGTCCTGCGGGCACTTGCACGGTAGCCGGAAGTTCGGCTTGTGAATACATGGAGTGTGAGCCCATGGATGAGCAAGCGCTCAGGCCAAGTGCGAATAGGCACAGAGCGGTCAGCGAAAGTGTGTGTCGGTGCGTCATGATGATTCCCTCAAACAAAGTGAAAAAATGCACTGGGCGAGACCGCCCGGGACTCGGGGCTTCGCCAGGTCAGCCGCCAAACGACAAGGCATTGCTTGGCAAGGGGCGGCCGAGAGCCGAGATCAGAGCCGTGTAGTGCATGGTTTCATCGGCGGCCAGGCGTCCTGCGACCTTGGCCAGGTCACGGTTTTCGAAAACTGGAATGACGCCCAGGTAGGCATTGGTCGCGCCAAGCTCCAGTCTTGCGGCCAGATTGAGCACATCGGCCTGATTCTTGAGGGTTGCGGCCTTGAGAGAGTCGGCATAGGTCTGCATCGAGGCCTCGGCCACCGGCTTTCCGCCCATCTTCTGGATGGTGGCAATCAGAGCGTCACGGTGGGCCTTGTGATGGCTTTGGAACAGCAGGGCCACATCCAGCACGGGCTTTTGCAGCAGGCCGCTGCCGGCACCCAACTGGTAGGCGTTGATGGCCTCATGCTCCAGTCCCAGGGCCACATTGAGGATGGATACATCTTTGGCTGGATCATTACCCATGCCTTGGGCCAGGGCCTCGTTGCCCGCCAGCATGGCGACCGCCACGGCTGACAAAGTGCCGGTGGCGCCAAGAAATCCGCGACGCGAGGCCATGGGCGAGGAATGGCCTTCAAACAGATGGATGCTCATGATGACTCCTGGTTGACTGTGGGGATGTGTCTATCGGTTTTGATGTCCGACGCTTGGAATACGCAGCCTTTTGAGCGGTGGATTCAAGTTTTTGAAAATTTTTTTCAGCCATTTCGCGCGTTGTCCAAATCCAGTGGCTGGGTTGCTGCGTATAGGTGATTACCAGGAACTGCAACATGCCTTGGCAGTTATCCAACAGCACCGCATGAAGCAGGCCCTACTGATCAAAATGGCTGCATGAGCGCCAAAACACCGGACAACCAACTGATGGACTTGATCGACCGCGTAGCAGCCCGGGATGAGGTTGCTCTCAAGCTGCTGTACGACCAGACCGCCTCGCGGCTGTATGGCCTGGCTTTGCGCATACTCGGAAACAAGGAGTGGGCCGAGGATGTGCTGCAAGAGAGCTTTCTGGGAATCTGGCGCAGTGCGGAGAACTACCGGGAGTCGCTCAGCCCGCCCCTGGCCTGGATGGGCATGCTGGTGCGCAGCCGGGCCCTGGACTTTTTGCGTCGACGCAGAGCCGAGCGCCTGCATCTCAATGTATCGATTGAGGACTTTGAGGAGTTGCCCCAGGACAAGGACGCGCAAGGGCCAATGCAGTTGGTGGAAGCAAGTGAACAAGCCGTGGTCTTGCACCAGTGTCTAGAAAAGCTGGAGCAGCCACAGCGCCAGGTGGTGAGTCTGGCCTATTTGAACGATCTAAGTCATAGCGAACTGGCCAGCAGCCTGAAGCTGCCGTTGGGCACGGTCAAGACTTGGATGCGCCGCAGCCTGGAGCAGTTGCGCAAATGCATGGCGCGCCACGTCTGAGTGCCAGGAGTCCACATCATGAATCTGAGCCAAAACCCTGAATTACTTGACCGCTTGGCTGCTTCCTATTCACTGGGAACTTTGCATGGAGGGGCGCGCCGTCGCTTTGAGCAACTGGCACGCGAATATCCTCAGGTGCGTGCGGCAGCCTTGCTGTGGCAAGGCCGCTGGTCGGCCTTCTCCGAAGTACAGGCGCCGGTGCAGCCCGATGCGGTGGTCTGGACACGCATCGCCAATCTGCTGCAGGCCGAAACAGCTAAAGCCAAGTTGGCCCGACAGCGTGAAGCCGCATCGAAGTCGGCATGGCCGACACTCGCATGGTGGCGTGGACTAGCACTGGCAGGCGGCTTGGCCACGGTGGCTGCTATCTCGGTGGGGCTTTGGTCGCATCAAGGACTCAGGGATACCTCGCAGCAGAAATTGTCTGCGTTACAGGCTCAACTCCAGATGGCGCAGGCTGAATTGCAGGCGGCCCCCCAAATTCAATATGTTGCGGTGCTCGCCGATGGCAAGGCTGATGCGTCCATGCTGGTGACCTTCGATCCCCGGCACCAGCAACTGGTATTGCAGCGCGTGAGCGGCTTCAAGGAGGCTGACAACAAGTCTCTGCAATTGTGGGCCTTGCCTCAGCAGGGCGCGCCACGTTCCCTGGGGGTCATGGGTGATGGAAAGCTTGAGCAACTCTCTGCGCAAGAGACCGATGTGAAAGCAATCCCGGCCCTGGCCATCAGCCTGGAGCCTAAAGGCGGCGTACCCAGTTCAACAGGGCCGACTGGCCCGGTGCTATTCAAGGGTGCACTCATTCGCAGGGATCTTTGATTCAGGCCTCTGCAAACACGAAGGAAATCTACTGAGGCAGCTCGAAGCTGTTGAATCTCAAGGGCTACTCCAGGTCGGCCACGCCTATTCGAGAGCCACGAACATGGAGTTTCAAGACCCTTCAGGAGCACTGACGGCGTCTGTTGGCTGGTAACATGAAACCCGACGTTGAGCCATCGACAGCATTGATGCTTGGATGGCTGTTATGGAGCGATTACTGGTAGGTCGCAATGCAGCTACGAGCAGGGAAAAACACTGCATAGCGGTCCTTCAAGCACCAATGCTGGGACTGACCACGAGCAGGTTCAAAGTGTCGCTGTCAGTTGCAACACGAAGGTTAGTGGTGACCATGTAAAGCGGCTCATGAACAGGTTGCCACACCTGAGAAGCTGCGTCGAGTGCACCTCGTGAACCTGAAGGCGGCTGGAGATTACAGCGTCATTGGGCGCAAGTGATCCGCTGTAAACCAAGTCGAACCTGCTCTACAACTGCCGGATCCGCCAGACCTTTTTCAGGATGTGATCTGACAAGCTTGTCACGACACCACGCGGGCCACTGCAGATAGTCATCGTCAATCGCAAGCCAATCGGATGGACGGCGACGGAACACGTCTGCCCAGACCTGCATACCTCGGTAAGCTGATTCGAATTCGGCCCGATTCATCTGACTGTGAAAGGTTGCCCCGATGACCCTCGTGCGTAGCTCAAGAGGCAGACGACGCGCGGCGCCATGGCAGCCGTACTTCATGGCCCAGGAAGTAGACAGAACGATGCGGACTGCGGAATGAGGCTCCAAGAGCTCGACAAGCAGAGGAGCATGTTCGAATAACCTGTCTCCGGAAGATGCGTCTAGGTAGGGTCCTTTTGATGCTGACCAAAGAACATTATGGTGATGCAAAACCCCGTCGAAATCGAGGTAAAGCACCGGCCCGCAACCATACAAACCAAGAGGCTCCGACCTATTGATATCGATTTTCGTCATGGCCAATCTTCTTCAGAAAAGTGCAGTCTTTTAGTAATAAACGACATTCAGGCTCTCAATAATTGAATCTCACCAGCTAAGCTACAGAGCTCTGGCTACTCACAACAGAAATCAACTATGAGCTCCTTAAGCACTTGGCCCATTTCTCACCTCCTTGCCCATTGAATCCACCAGCAAATGCAGCCCTGCTTGACTGAGCCTATACGGGACTTGAACATCCAGACTCAACTGGCGCCTGTACAGCATACTTAAGTCTGGTTCCGGCCAAACAAGGCCAGGTAGCTCGAGTGCTGAATGGAAAAAAGTCCAGTGGCTTGTAGAAGGGGTAAACCAAGACATCTTCTGGTCCAACCAGATCGTCAGGGAGCCATGAGCCTCTTGGGAGGATTTTTACTGCTTCCAGTTGGTATTCGATAAGTTTCTTGAGTGTGGGCTGGATCATTTACCGAGCCTACAGAGAACTGGCTCGGTTTTTACGCAACAACGCCAGCCAAAGCCAAAATAAATTAAAGCATGCAATCAAAAGGACGCTGGAAAGATATGTAATTTCATTGAACACTTCCTGCAGGAATTTTTAACGTTCTGGTGCATTGCGAGGACGGCTATTCCCGCTCAACATCTGTTGTTCTGGCTCTGCAACATCTCTATGAATTGGAAGCTGATACGGAAACACTAAAACGAGAAAAATTCTCTATGCTATCGCATTTAAGGAAAAAAGATCTCCACCTAAATCTAGATTTATATTAACTCTATTTATTTAATCCACAGATGAAGTGATCCTTTAACTTACTCATAATCCACGAGTTTTCGTCCGCAGTTAGTCCCCAAGGCTTTTGGGACAGCGAGTGTGCAACTGCTTTAAGAAGCGCCTCCCAAGAATGCGATGGTTCCTTTTTTTTCTCACAATAGGCCACAAGCTGATCTACAAGATCAGCGCAGACATCATAACGTTGATAAATCTCATCTTCATCAGGCTGGTCAAGATAGTAACGACCATCAATTTTGAGAACACTTAATTTTGGCTGTGCGCCAGAAAGTGCGCTGAAACTATGCTGCCTCGGAAAATCTGATGGTGCTTTTTTCATTATTTAGATCTGTCTGAAAGTGTAGTTTCCAAATTCAGCGTGCATAGCTCCTGTAGTCACAACTCACACGTCACCTCTAAGAATATTTTTGAAATTCTCAATAAGCGTTTCATAACCAGAGTGATTAGGAATTCCTTGACGACGAAACACGATTTCTGCATCCACATATGAATGGAACACCTTAAGCCCTTCGTCGATATACCGCTCCTCAAGTAATTCCGGCGATGTAGGACGAAAATTTGCTAGGGACGGGTGTCTCCACAAGAGCGCGAAAACCATTGCTACAGGGGCAAGGGCATTTCGACCTAGGTTACCTCTCAACAATGAGACGCTGTCGAACCCCTGCAAATTTGGAAGGCTTTGCGCGAGCGCAGCAAGCTCTACTAGCGTGAAATTTGCAAGAGGCCGATGCAGCCAATCTGTCGCTTGCATTTTTAGTAGAACCTCTGTGTAGGTTAGACCAACGGGAGCCTCTGCTGTTGTTGACATCTATGTATTTCTCTATGAACTCAAGGCTAGTTGATAGCTTCGGAGAAGCCGAGCTAGCAGCTGGAGTGCTCCCCGTATTTGAGGACAGGAACCCTCACGTAATTTAACGGGTTGCCATGGCCTTTCGGCGGAACTCGCGTGGCGAGTGATACCGCAGGGCGCTATGGGGGTGGTGCTCGTTGTAGTGC
>NZ_VOQT01000002.1:0-681716 GCF_008121555.1 Comamonas sp. Z1 | reverse complement strand
AGTTTATGCCTGATGACCATAGCAAGTTGGTACCACTCCTTCCCATCCCGAACAGGACAGTGAAACGACTTTGCGCCGATGATAGTGCGGGTTCCCGTGTGAAAGTAGGTCATCGTCAGGCTCTTACAGTGAAAACCCCGTAGTCGAAAGATTACGGGGTTTTTTATTGGGCGCTTCAAAACGAGGAGCGGCTACCGCAGGCTGTCGCTGCATTACTGCTGCAAAAATACCGGAAACCCATAAAAAGAGAGCGCCTGGCGCTCTCTTTTTATTTCTCAATGCCGGCCTGGCGCACTTCAATAAGGCGCCGCCTGGCCATGCACAAACACGCGCAGCTCGCCGTTCTGGAAGGGAGTCCACTGCTCGTTCTGTGTCAGAGGGGCGGTGACGATGATGGCCACCTTGTCCTGGGGGGTGGTTTCGCGGGAGAAATCCACGCTGAGGTCTTCGTCGGACAGCTGCGCCTGGGTGAAGGGATGGCGGCGCTCGACATAGCAGAGGTGGGTCGTGGCATGGGCCCAGAGCGCTTCGCCGTTGGAGAGCAGGAAGTTGAACGTGCCGTGCGGTGCGATCTTGGCGGCCAGCTCGCGCAGGGTGTGGGTCAGCTCTTCGATGCTGGGCACGCCCGCATGGGACTTCCACAGCTCCTGCATGATCCAGCAGAAGGCCTGCTCGCTGTCCGTGTTGCCAATGGGCTGGAAGTGGGCGTGCAGCTTGGGGGCGAAGTTCTTGAGATCGCCGTTGTGCGCGAAGACCCAGTTGCGTCCCCAGAGCTCGCGCACGAAGGGGTGGCAGTTCTGCAGGCTGACCACGCCCTGGGTGGCCTTGCGGATATGGGCGATGACGTTGGTGCTCTTGATCGGGTATTCGCGGATGAGCTTGGCGATCTGGGAGTCGACGGCGCGTTCGTGATCGACGAAGTGGCGCAGGCCCTTGTCTTCGAAGAAGGCGATGCCCCAGCCGTCGGTGTGGTCGCCGGTGTTGCCTGCGCGCTGCGTGAAGCCTGAGAAGCTAAAGCGCACATCGGTAGGCGTGTTGCAGTTCATTCCAAGCAGCTGGCACATGGCTTCGTCATATCTTTCAAGCAAAAAAGCTTTATAGCCCAAGAATCTATGGATGATCTCGTCAATGATGGTGCTGTATGGCAGAGATCGTCAACCGCTGCCCAGCCGGCATGAAAAAAGCAGCCTAAGCTGCTTTGCGCAAGAGGGCGGCGATGGCCTATTCGCGGTCCAGCCAGAGCTTGCCGCCGGTGGCCCAGTCGTGGCGCTTGATGTCGGTGATGATGATGTCCACCGATTCGGGCGAGCCGCCCAGCACTTCAACGCTGACGCGGGTGATTTCTTCGACCAGCTTGCGCTTTTGTTCGACGGTACGGCCTTCCATCATTTCGACATGGTAGGTGGGCATGTGCAGGTTTCCTTGCTGGCTTGAGGTTGGGAAAAGAGGCCCATCATAAGGCCGGGCTGGCCAAGAGCCGTCCCGGGACGGTTCCGACCGCGCATTCAGGCCGGTCAGCTTTGCTCCGACCAGAGCTTGCCGCCGGTGGCCCAGTTGTGGCGCGGCACGTCGGTGATGATGATGTCCACGGATTCAGGTGCGCTGCCCAGCACCTCGGTGGTCACGCGGGTGATTTCTTCGGCCAGCTTGCGCTTTTGTTCAACGCTGCGGCCTTCAAACAGTTCAATGCGATAGGTGGGCATCAAGGTCTCCTGACTATGGTGGAATGCCCGAGCTGCAAGGCGGTGAGCGCAGGATCAGGCAAGGGTGGAATGGTCGGCTACCGGCCGCGCACAGGCGGGGCAGATGCAGGCCTTGCCGCGTGCGTCTGCGGGCAGCCTCTGCAGCGCATCCCGGGAAACCGGGGTCTGCATGCACCAGCAGCTTTGCGGCGGCAGGCCGGCGCTGATGGCGCACTGGTTGGGCTGGCCGCACAGAGGGCAGCGGCTGGCGTCTATGAGGGGATCGGTGGGCATGGCCGCAGTGTAGAAGCGATAACGCACTGCGAGTGGCGAGGTCAAGAAAAATGCACTCGATGTACTGACATGGAGTGCATTTTCGATAGCTGCCTGCGCTTTTGAATCAATGAATTCAGGTAAAAATACCTTCAAGATCCATTGACATCAAGTGAAAGCTACTCCTTATTCAGGAGCGGCCTTGCCCAGCAACAATCAAGCGCCGGCCTTGACCTTCAGGCGCCAGGCGTGCAGCAGGGGTTCGGTGTAGCCGGAAGGCTGTTCCTTGCCCTTGAACACCAGGTCCAGAGCGGCCTGGTAGGCTGCGCCATCAGGGTTGGCCACCAGGCTCTTGTAGGCGGCGTCGCCGGCGTTCTGCTCGTCCACGATCTTGGCCATGCGGGCATAGCTGTCGCGCACCATGGCTTCGGTGACGATGCCGTGCTGCAGCCAGTTGGCGATGTGCTGGCTGGAGATGCGCAGCGTGGCGCGGTCTTCCATCAGGCCCACGTTGTGGATGTCAGGCACCTTGGAGCAGCCCACGCCCTGGTCGATCCAGCGCACCACATAGCCCAGGATGCCTTGCACGTTGTTGTCCACTTCCTGCTGCTTTTCCGCATCGCTCCAGTTGGGGTTGGTGGACACGGGCACTTGCAGGATGGCGTTGAGCAGCTCATCGCACTCGGCGTCGGCGTTGGGGCTTTCCAGACCCTTTTGAACGTCGGCCACATTGATCTGGTGATAGTGCAGGGCGTGCAGGGTGGCACCGGTGGGCGAGGGCACCCAGGCGGTGTTGGCACCGGCCTTGGGCTGGGCAATCTTCTGCTCCAGCATGGCCTTCATCAGGTCGGGCATGGCCCACATGCCCTTGCCGATCTGGGCGCGGCCGCGCAGGCCCATGTTCAGGCCGACCAGCACATTGTTCTTTTCATAGGCGGGCAGCCAGGCGCAGGTCTTCATGTCGGCCTTGCGGACCATGGGGCCGGCATACATGGCGGTGTGCATTTCATCGCCGGTGCGGTCCAGGAAGCCGGTGTTGATGAAGGCAACGCGTGCCGGTGCGGCTGCAATGGCAGCCTTCAGATTGGTCGAGGTGCGGCGCTCTTCGTCCATGATGCCGAGCTTGACGGTGTTCTCGGGCAGGCCCAGAACCTGCTCCACGCGGCCGAACAGCTCGTTGGCAAAAGCGGCTTCGGCGGGGCCGTGCATCTTGGGCTTGACGATGTAGACGGAGCCGGTGCGGCTGTTCTTGATGCCGTTGGCACCGTTGCCCTTGATATCGTGGATGGCAATGGCGGTAGTCACCAGCGCGTCCATGATGCCTTCGGGGATTTCCTTGCCTTCGGCGCCCCACAGAATGGCGGGGTTGGTCATCAGGTGACCCACGTTGCGCACGAACATCAGCGAGCGGCCGTGCAGCTTCACGCTCTTGCCGTCGGCACCGGTGTATTCGCGGTCGGGGTTCAGGCCGCGGGTCACGATCTTGCCGCCTTTTTCAAAGGATTCGGTCAGCGTGCCTTTCAGAATGCCCAGCCAGTTGGCGTAGCCGTTGACCTTGTCTTCGGCATCCACGGCGGCCACGGAGTCTTCCAGATCCAGAATGGTGGACAGGGCGGCTTCGACCACCACGTCGGCCACGCCGGCGGCGTCAGTGCTGCCGATGGGGGTGGACTTGTTGACGATGATGTCGATGTGGATGCCGTTGTTCTTGAGCAGCACCGATTTGGGAGCTGCGGCATCGCCCTGGTAGCCGATGAACTTGGCTTCGTCCTTCAGGCCGGTCTTGCTGCCGTCCTTCAGGGACACGAGCAGCTTGCCGCCTTCGACGGCGTAGCCGGTGGAATCCTTGTGCGAGCCGGAAGCCAGGGGCACGGCCTGATCGAGGAAGTTGCGTGCGAATGCGATGACCTTGGCGCCGCGCACAGGGTTGTAGCCCTTGCCCTTCTCGGCGCCGCCTTCTTCGCTGATGGCGTCCGTACCATACAGCGCGTCGTACAGCGAGCCCCAGCGGGCGTTGGCGGCGTTCAGCGCGTAGCGGGCGTTCAGAATGGGCACCACCAGCTGGGGGCCGGCCTGAATGGCCAGTTCGGCGTCGACGTTTTCGGTCGTGGCCTTGGCGTCCTTGGGAGACTCCACCAGATAGCCGATGCTGGTCAGAAACTGGCGGTAGGCCGCCATGTCGGCGATGGGGCCGGGGTTGGCCTTGTGCCAGGTATCGAGCTGCGTCTGCAGGCGATCGCGCTCGGCCAGCAGGGCTGCGTTCTTGGGCGCCAGATCGGCCACGATGGCGTCGAAGCCCTTCCAGTAGGTGTCCTGGTCCACGCCCGTGCCAGGCAGCACTTGCGTGTTCACAAAGTTGTACAGCTCGGTGGCGACTTGCAGGCCGTGGACTTGGGTGCGATCAGTCATTGGAAACCTCTGGTTGTGATGTCTCGGGATTCGGGAGTCGTTGCCCATCACGGGCAGCATGTGTAGAGACTGTATTTGAATTCTTTGAGTACATAAATAGCCTAAATAGTTTGGAACTCATGATGTTTTTATATGGAGTCCCTGGGATTTATGCGTTTTACGTACCCAGGGCGCCAGAGTTCGTCAGTTCTGACCGGTATGCGCGGCGGCTGTGGCAGTGACGGGCTCAGCAATAGATGGCAGAGACTGGAGGAGGCTGCGCGAGCTCTCTCCCGAAGCAATAGCTTCAATTGCTTGCCAGGCCTGAGCTGGCGGCAGATTGGACGGTGTTTTTACGCGTCTTATCTTTGCTTTGAAGTAAGTGCATGCCATCAAATGACAAGGCTTTGTCTGTCATAAGTCGATATCCGCGCTCAGAAATGATTTGTTAATCTTGAAACAAATTGAGCATCTTCCGATATCGGCCAGCCAATCTTTACCAAGGAGCTCCTGATGGCGAATCTGAACGAAAGCCTGCAAGATCTGATGACCCTGGATGGCGCCATGTGCGCGGCAGTGGTGGATTACAACAGCGGCATGCTGCTGGGCAGCATAGGTTCCGGCGTGGACCTGGAGCTGGCTGCCGCCGGCAATACCGAAGTGGTGCGCGCCAAGATGAAGACCATGAAGTCCCTGGGTCTGAACGACAGCATCGAAGACATTCTGATCACCCTGGGTAAGCAATATCACATCCTGCGCCCTGCCGAGAAGATCAACGGCATCTTCATCTACTACGTGCTGGACAACGGCCGTGCCAACCTGGCCCTGGCCAGGCGCAAGGTTTCGGATGTGGAGTCCAAGTTCGTCATGTGATTCAGCCGGTCTGAAGACACGCAGCGGGCCTGGAGGCCCGTTCTTGTTTTTCGCGCCGGATTGATCAGGCCGCGATCAAGGGGGCGCGGAACTGGTAGCCCACTTTCTGCTGGGACTGCAGCGGCACGGCCACGGGCGTCGCCTTTTCGATGCGGCGGCGCAGGCGGTAGATGGTGGCGTGCAGGTTGTTGTCGGACTCGGCTGCGCTGGTATGGGCCAGCAGGCTGCGGATATGGTCGCGGCTGACGGTTTCGCCCTGGGCCTGCAAAAAGCACTCCATCAGCATCAGGTCGGTGGCGCCCAGCTCTACGCTCTGGCCATCGGGGGCGGTCAGCAGACTGCGGCGACTGTCCAGCTTCCAGGCCGTGGCCGTCCGGGCCGTGGTCATGATGCGCCGGTGCACTGCGCGCACGGCCAGTTCCACCTGCTCGAAGGTCACGGGTTTGGTCAGATACATATCTGCACCGGCGTTGATGACCTCGGCAAATACTTCGGGCCCCAGGCGCCCCGAGACAATCAGCACGCCGGCCTGGCTGCGCTTGCGGATGATGCGCAGCAGCTCGGTGCCAGCCACCCCGGGCAGCATCAGGTCCAGTACATAGAAATCAAAGCGATAGGGTGCGTCGTCGGTCAGCAGGTCGCTGCTGTCGCTGTATGCCGTGACCTCCACGCCCTGGCCGCGCAGATGCTGGGCCAGAAATTCGCAGTACTCGGTGTCGTCGTCGACCAGGGCAAGAGTGGCAGGCAGCATGGGCGGCGGACCTCATTCGGCAAGACCTTGGGGAATGACCAGGCGCATGATCGTGCCATGCGGGCTGTGCGGCAGAGCTTGTACTGTACCTTGGTGCAACTGCAAGACCGAATGCACGATGAACAGGCCCAGGCCGGCCCCGGGGCGGCTGTGGTTGCCGCGCGAGCCTTTTTCGAACAGACGCGGGAGCAGCTCCTCGGAAATGCCGGGACCCTGGTCCACGACTTCCAGAATCAGCGCCAGCGGCTCGTCGGACTCGGAGATGCGCAGCTGCACCCGGGTATCTGCGGGCGCATAGGCCAGGGCGTTGTTGAGCAGATTGCGAAGCGTCAGCCGCATCAGCGCCGGATGCAGCTGTACGGTGCGTGCCGTGGTCAGCCATTGCACATCGATGCGCGGGCGCAGGTCGGCCGCAATATCGTGCAGCACCAGCTTGATCAAGGTCGGCAGATCGGTCTCGCTGGAGGCTCCGGCCTTGCCGCCCGCGGCCAAAATCGTGCCGGCGGTCAGGGTGTTGTCCAGTGTGCCTATCACCTGCTGCAGCACATGCTCGGCGCGCAGCAAGGCCCTGGCGGCGGGCGCGGCATCGGCCAGATGCAGATCTTCGATGGCCTTGAGCGTGGCCTGCATGGCAGCCGAGGCATTGTTCAGCGGCTGGCGGATTTCATGGGAGAGCAGCTGAAGCATCTCGTTGTGTTCGCTCAGCATGGCCGTGCGCCAGTCCAGCAGGGTACGCAGCCTGTCGAGCTCGCCCGCGTCCTGGCGGCTGCTGCGCAGTTGCTCGTGCAAGGCCTGCAGCTGCTCGCGCTGGCGTGCAATGACTTCGCCACACGCATATTCGCGTCCTATGTCGCTGAGCTGCATCAGCACCTCGTGCCGGCCCTGGGCATCGGCTGAGCCGGGCGTGAGCTGTATGCGGCGGTGCTGCTGCGAACCGGAATCACCGGGCCGTATGTCGTCATATTCCTGGTGCAAGCCCTGGGCGGCGGCGGTAAAGCGCGGGCCGTGGACTTGCCAGATCTGGGCTGGCAGCAGACCCTGCAGCGGCTGGCCGATGGGGCTTGCGTCCTCGGGTATATCCAGCCATTGGCACCAGGCGGGAGTGGCCATGAGCAGCAGCCCTTCGGCATTCCAGAGCGCACAGCCCTGGCCGGAGCGGCCCAGCAGATCGGCCAGATGGGCGGCAGAAACGGGTGAAAAGCTCATGACGGCGGGCGGCAGCGGATTTGTAAATGTGTTTTGCAAATCATAGGTTTAACGTCTGGCTCTGCCCAAGAGCTCATGGCGCCGGCGAATAAGCGATATTCCTGCCTCAGGGAAAACGGTAAATTTTGATATAAACATATATAAACATCAAAGATTCACTGTCAACTTGTGACTTCTAAGTAAGATATATCGCAATGAAGTCGCATGCGGGACAGGCATGCAGCGCTGATTGATGACTTTTATAGTGATAGCAGTCAGCGCTCTTGTTTAAAGAACTTTCGATAAAAACATTTGAGAAATCAAGACTGCTTGTGCGGTATGTGCTCTTGTATTAATAGTGCACGCTACCGCAGCAGGAGACAACACGGACCAGACAGGAGCAGCGGTCATGGACAAACTCAAGGCATTTGAGTCTTTTGTATCGGTAGCGACCAGGGGCAGCTTGACGGCTGCCGCCAAGGCCGAAGGTGTGGCGCCCGCCATCATGGGGCGCCGTCTGGACGCTTTGGAAGAGCATCTGGGCGTCAAGCTCATGGTGCGCACCACGCGTCGCATCTCGCTGACCCATGAAGGCAGCGCCTTCCTAGAGGATTGCCAGCGCCTGCTCTCCGATGTGTGCAATGCCGAGGCCAGCGTGTCGGCCGGCGGTGTCAAGGCCACGGGCCATCTGCGCATCACGGCGCCTGCCGGTTTCGGGCGCCGCCATGTGGCGCCGCTGGTGCCGCGTTTTCGCGACCTGCATCCCGATGTCACCATCTCGCTGAACCTCAGCGACCGCGTGGTCGATCTGGCGGGCGAGGGCTTCGATTGCGCGGTGCGCGTGGGGGATCTGCCGGACTCGGCCCTGGTCAGCGTGCGCATTGCCGACAACCGCCGCCTGTGCGTGGCCACGCCCGGCTATCTGGAGCGCCGTGGCACGCCCAAGCATCCTAGCGAGCTGACCCAGCATGACTGCCTGACGCTGTCGTCCGACGCCTCGCAGACGCGGGGCTGGGCCTTCCGCATCCCGCATCCCGAAAGCGGCACCAGCGAGGTCGTGCACTTCAAGCCGGGCGGCCCGCTGGACTGCTCCGATGGTCAGGTGCTGCACGACTGGTGCCTGGGGGGCTGGGGCATTGCCTGGCGCAGCACCTGGGAGGTGGAGGCCGAGATCGCCGCCGGCCGCCTCGTGCCCGTGCTGGAAGAGTTTGCCGCGCCTCCCAACGGCATCTTCGTGGTCTTCCCCCAGCGCAAGCACATGCCGCTGCGCGTGCGCATGTGGATCGACTACCTCAAGCATCACTACAACCAGCCGGACTTCTTTCGTCTCGGCGTGGATCTCTGAGCGGGCCTGAAACGGTAGACAATGGACCGGTCGCCGTGGCCTGATCGGGGCCGCTGAACCCGTCCTTTTTTCTACTGTGAAGCCATGACCTTTGAAGCTGTTCTTGCCAGCGCCCATCTGCTGGCGATTCTGACCCTGGTGGTGTTTCTGACCAGCCAGGCCGCCCTGTGCCGTGTGGAATGGATGAATGCCGCCGTGGTGCAGCGCCTGGCCAGGCTGGACATGATCTACGGCATTGCCGCCGTCATCCTGCTGTTGACCGGTATTGCGCGCCTGGTCTGGGGCGTCAAGGGCATGGGGGCCTATATGGCCTCGCCGCTGTTCCACCTCAAGATGACGCTGTTCGTCATCGCCTTTTTGCTCTCGCTCAAGCCCACGCTGACCTTCCGCCGCTGGAAGAAGGCGTTGGATGCGAGCGGTCAGCTGCCGGCGCCCGAGGAGGTCAGGCAGACGCGCAAATGGGTGATGTGGCAGGGCCATGTGGTGCCGGTGATCGCCGTGGTTGCCATCTTCTGGGCGCGCGGCATGTAGGCTGCGCTAGGCAATTCGAAAGGCAAAGGCCGCTGCAAAGCGGCCTTTTTCATGTCTGCGGTAGGTGGTCCAGAGGCGCAATATGTGCTTGGGCGTGTAGGTATTGATGCCAGATCCTGGTGGTTGATGTCGCGCTCGCAGGTGTTGCAGTTGAAGGTGTAGCCGGCAAACAGGTTCCAGCCGCAGCTGAGCTCGCCGCTGAACGTGGGCATGGTCTGCATTCGGGGTTCAAGCGAGAATGACTTCCATTTGCGCAATGACTGGGTGTGGCCGGCGAAACATGCGGATACCGCCCTGCAGCCTGTGAACCGGCCCTGGAACAAGGGTGTGGCGCCAGCGATTCGGCAGGACTTGAATCCGGCACGTAAAATCCCGCGATGCTCTCCGTCAAACAGGAATTGCTCGCAGCCCTGGCTGCTGAGCTCGAAACACTCTCGCCCGGCGCCGGCGCACGCGCTGCGTTTGAAAACCCCAAAGTGGCAGCCCATGGCGATTTCGCCTGCACGGCGGCCATGCAGCTGGCCAAGCCTCTGAAGGCCAACCCGCGCGCCCTGGGCGAGCAGCTCAAGACCGCGCTGGAGGCTACAGCCGCCTTCCAGCAGTGGGTGGATGCGATCGAGATCGCGGGTCCGGGCTTTCTCAATATCCGCCTCAAGCCTGCTGCCAAGCAGGAGGTGGTGCGCGAAGTGCTGGCGCAAGCCCAGAAGTTCGGCTACCAGGCCGATCGCGGTGAAAACATCCTCGTCGAGTTCGTCTCCGCCAACCCCACCGGCCCTCTGCATGTGGGCCATGGCCGCCAGGCTGCGATTGGCGACGCCATCAGCAACCTCTATTCCACCCAGGGCTGGAAGGTTCACCGCGAGTTCTATTACAACGACGCGGGCGTGCAGATCGACACCCTGACCAAGAGCACCCAGCTGCGCGCCAAAGGCTTCAAGCCTGGTGACGAATGCTGGCCCACCGACAGCGAAAACCCGCTGGCCAAGAATTTCTACAACGGCGACTACATTGCCGACATCGCCAAGGCTTTCCTGGCCAAGGAAACCATCAAGGCCGATGACCGCGAGTTCACCGCCAACGGCGATGTCGAGGATTACGACAACATCCGCCAGTTCGCCGTGGCCTATCTGCGCAACGAGCAGGACAAGGACCTGCAGGCCTTCAACCTCAAGTTCGACGAGTACTACCTCGAGTCCAGTCTCTATGAAAACGGTCATGTCGAAGCGACGGTCAACCGCCTGATCGCCAACGGCAAGACTTATGAGCAGGACGGCGCGCTGTGGCTCAGGTCCACCGACTACGGCGACGACAAAGACCGCGTGATGCGCAAGACTGACGGCGGCTACACCTACTTTGTGCCCGATGTGGCCTATCACATCCAGAAGTTCAAGCGCGGCTTCACCAAGGTGGTGAACATTCAGGGTACGGACCACCACGGCACCATTGCCCGCGTGCGTGCCGGCCTGCAGGCTGCCGATGTAGGCATCCCCGAGGGCTACCCCGACTACGTGCTGCACACCATGGTGCGCGTGGTGCGCAACGGCGAAGAGGTCAAGATCAGCAAGCGCGCCGGCTCCTACGTCACGCTGCGCGATCTGATCGAGTGGACCAGCAAGGACGCCGTGCGCTTCTTCCTGCTCTCGCGCAAGCCCGACACCGAGTACACCTTCGACGTGGATCTGGCCGTGGCCCAGAACAACGACAACCCCGTGTACTACGTGCAGTACGCCCATGCGCGCATCCAGTCCGTGCTGCGTGCCTGGCAGGAGGCCGGTGGTGCAGGCCTGGCGGCACTCAAGGATGTGGACCTGTCCGCTCTGGAAGGCCCGCAGGCCCAGGCGCTGATGCTGCTGCTGGCCAAGTACCCCGAGATGCTGACCGCTGCGGCCGAAGGCAACGCACCGCACGACGTGACCTTCTACCTGCGCGATCTGGCCTCCAGCTATCACAGCTACTACGACGCAGAGCGCATTCTGGTGGACGACGAAAAGGTCAAGCTCGCACGTCTGGCCCTGGTCGCTGCCACGGCCCAGGTGTTGCACAATGGTCTGGCGGTGCTGGGTGTGAGCGCACCCGAGCGCATGTAATCCCAGTTTCCTGTCCATCGATCACCTTGCCGGCCTTGCCTGTCAGGGGTCGATGGATCTGAGAATGGAATAACTGAAGCAGAAAGCGTTAAGCGACTGATATGAAGAACCAGCAACGCGGTGGAACCATCCTGGGGCTTATCTTTGGCATGGTCATCGGTCTGGCTGCGGCCCTGGCCGTGGCCATCTATGTGACCAAGGTGCCGGTGCCCTTCCTCAACAAGGGTGGAAACAACACTCAGCGCGATGCGGCCGAGGCCGAGCGCAACAAGAACTGGGACCCCAACGCACCGCTGCAGAGCCGCCAGCCGGCACCGCCCCCGGTGACACCACCAGTTCCCCCGAGCGACGTGACGGTGTCGCCGCCCACGCCTGCGGTACAACCTACCGCAACCGGCGGAGTCACCACGCCGCCGCCACCCTCTGCGCCGGAGAAGCCTGCCAAGCCTGCATCGGGTGATCCGCTGGGTGATCTGGTCAAGGAACGCTCCGCCGCAGCCGACAAGGCAGACAAGGCGCGTGCAGACAAGGAAAAGGCGGCCGCGCAGACGGCATCCTCTTCGGACTCTGCGTTCAACTACTTTGTGCAGGCCGGTGCTTTCCGCGGCCAGAGCGAAGCGGAAGCGCAGCGTGCCAAGCTGGCCATGCTGGGCTGGGAGTCGCGCATCAGCGAGCGTGAGCAGAACGGCATCACCGTTTTCCGCGTGCGCGTGGGGCCGTTCAGCAAGCGTGACGACGCCGAGCAGCTCAAGGGCAAGCTCGACGGTGCGGGCGTGGACTCGACTCTGGTGCGCGCGGCCAGATAACAAGGCCCTGAGACGCGGAGCGCCTTCCCCTCGGAACGAGGGCACCTTAGGTGCGAGGCAGCCCTTGCTTGAGGCCTCTGGCTTGTGCCATTGGTAGTTTTGACAAAGCTGAACTTTTTTGGGCCTGTTGGCTCTGATACTGCAGACCTGATACAGGAGTTTGTTTAGATGAAACGTCGCGAATTCTCTCTGGCTGCCTCGGCAGCTGCTGCCGGTGCCCTGAGTCTGGGTGCCTCCTCCAGCTGGGCCCAGGGCGCTGCGCCCAAGGAAGGCAAGGACTACATCAAGCTCGGCAAGCCCGCCAGCGTGAGCGCGCCGGCCGGTAAGGTCGAGGTGGTCGAGTTCTTCTGGTACAGCTGCCCGCATTGCAATGCCTTCGAGCCCCAGTTCGAAGCCTGGGCCAAGACCCAGCCTGCCGATGTGGTGGTGCGCCGCGTGCCCGTGGCCTTCAATGCCTCTTTCGTGCCCCAGCAAAAGCTCTACTACGCTCTGGAGGGCATGAACCTGCTGCCCCAGCTGCACGCCAAGGTGTTCCGCACCATCCACGTGGATCGCAATCTGCTCAAGACCGACGACGCCATCTTTGACTGGGTCGGCAAGCAGGGCGTGGATCTGGCCAAGTTCAAGGAAGTCTACAACTCCTTCACCGTGGCCAACCAGGCGCGCAAGGCCGCTCAGCTGCAAAACGAATATGACGTGGAAGGCGTGCCCGCCATGGGTGTGGCCGGCCGCTACTACACGGACGGCACCAAGGCCGGCAATATGGACAATGTGCTGCGCGTGGTCAATGCGCTGGTCGCCTCCAGCCGCAAGGCCTGAGATCAGCCGGCAGACGTCAGTGACGTTTGACGCCCAACAAGCCCGCCGTCGTGCGGGCTTTTTTGTGGGTGTTTTTTACGCAAGTTGCAAAAAGGGAATGACTACAATGGATGCAAGAAACGTGCCTTCCATGAAAAAAACACTCCTACCTCTTGCGCTGGCCTGCGCCCTGGCAGCAGCGACCGGCATTGCCCATGCCGAAAAAGCCGACAGCGCCAAGCCCATGAATATCGAGGCGGATGCGTTGCGTCATGACGAGCTGCAGCAGACCAGTGTCTTTACTGGCAATGTGGTGATGACCAAGGGCTCCATCGTGCTGCGCGGTGCTCAGCTCGATGTGCGGCAGGACGCCGAGGGCTATCAGTACGGTGTGATCAAGGCCGAGGCCGGCAAGCGTGCCTTCTTCCGCCAGAAGCGCGATACCGTGGCCGGTCAGCCCGAGGAGTTCATCGAGGGCGAAGGCGAAGTCATCGAGTACGACGGCAAGGCCGATATCGTCAAGTTCATCCGTCGTGGCGAGATGCGCCGCTACCGTGGCGGTCAGCTCAGCGATCAGGTCACGGGCTCCATCATCGTCTACAACAACATTACCGACGTCTATACCGTCGATGGCCAGAAGACCAGTGGCGGCCTGCCGAGCTCCTCCGTGGGACAGGGTGGCCGTGTGCGCGCCATCATGGCGCCCAAGGATGGAACGCCGGGAGCCCAGCCTAAGCCTGCAACACCTGCCACGCAGCTGCGCCAGAGCATGACGCTGGGCGGTGAGAAAGCCGACGAGAAGAAATGAGCGAGCCGACTTTCTCCAGCAGCCGCAGCGGCGAGTCCGACAGCCGCCTGGAGGCCAAGCATCTGGCCAAGTCCTACGGCAGCCGCAAGGTGGTCAAGGATGTGTCCCTGTCCGTGCAAAAAGGCGAGGTGGTCGGTTTGCTCGGCCCCAACGGTGCGGGCAAGACCACATCGTTCTACATGATCGTGGGCCTGGTGCGCAGCGACGGCGGCGAGATCTTCATCGACGGCCAGCCAGTGGGCGGCATGCCGATTCACCAGCGTTCGCGCCTGGGCCTGTCCTATCTGCCCCAGGAAGCCTCCATCTTTCGCAAGCTCAGCGTGGAAGACAATGTGCGCGCCGTGCTGGAGCTGCAAAAGGACGAGCAGGGCAAGACGCTGACGCAGGGCGAGATCGAAAAGCGCCTCACGGGCTTGCTGCAGGAGCTGCGCGTAGAGCATCTGCGCCAGTCGCCGGCGCTGGCGCTGTCCGGCGGTGAGCGCCGTCGCGTGGAAATTGCCCGCGCCCTGGCCACGCAACCGCGCTTCATTCTGCTTGACGAGCCGTTTGCAGGCATCGACCCGATTGCGGTGATCGAGATCCAGCGCATCATCGGCTTCCTCAAGGAGCGCGGCATCGGCGTGCTGATCACCGACCACAACGTGCGCGAGACGCTGGGCATCTGCGACCACGCCTTCATCATCAGCGACGGCCATGTGCTGGCCGAAGGCACGCCCGAGGAGATCGTGGAGAACGCCGATGTGCGCCGCGTCTATCTGGGCGAACATTTCAGAATGTGATGACCCCCACGCTCCCTCACTTTGTGTGGTCGCTGCCCCCGGAAGGGACCCTGACCGGCAGCGCCGAGGTTTGCCTTGGGGCAGCCCGGCGGCAAACCCATAGCACTGCGCGCGTTTGCAATGATTGTCTGGGGGCCGCGCCTCGATGAAGCCAGGTCTCTCGCTACGCGTTTCGCAGCATTTATCGCTTACGCCGCAGCTGCAGCAATCCATTCAGCTGCTGCAGCTCTCCACCCTGGAGCTGGCGCAGGAAGTCGAGCAGATGCTGGTCGACAACCCTTTTCTGGAACGTGCGGGCGATGAGGCAGAAACTGCGGGAGATGCTCCTGTAGATGTAGCTACTAGCGCCAGTGAATACAGTACTTCAGATGGTATTCATGTTGAAAGGGATGCATCGCAAGCGCAACAAGCTACTGAAACGGTAGCGGAGACATCAAGCCCCGAAACCCCTGAAACGCTGAACTGGGAGGCCGAGGGCATGGACGGCCAGGACGGGGAATGGGGCGGCGAATCCAGCAGCGAGTGGGATACGCCCTCGGCCAGCAGCTCCACGCGCAACCGCGATGGCGACGACGAAACCGATGCCATCGATCTGGCGCGCGAGCACCAGAGCCTGACCGACTTTCTGCACCGTCAGGCGCTGAGCCTGCATCTGGGCGCGGCGGACATGGCGGCGCTGCGCTTTCTCATCGAGTCGCTCAGCGACGACGGCTATCTCGAGGATTCCCTGCAGGAGCTGGCGCAGAGCCTGGCCGGCGACGACCTGGAAGAGCGCGAGGAGCTGGAGCAGCACTTTGCCATTGCGCTGAAGCTGCTGCAAAGCCTGGAGCCCGTGGGAGTGGGCGCGCGCGATCTGGCCGAGTGCCTGCAACTGCAGCTGCGCGATCTGATCCGCACGGCCGAGGACGAGGGCACGACCGAGGCGCATATGAACCGGCTGCTGCTGGCGCAGGCCATCTGCGCGCAGCCCATGGACTTGCTGGCGCGGCGCGATCTGCGCAAGCTCACCAGCCTGTGCGGCGCGCGCGAGGAACAGCTGCGCGAAGCCATGGCCCTGATCGCCAGGCTGGAGCCGCGTCCGGGTCGGCGCTTTGTCGATGTGGAGCGCCATATCGTGGTGCCCGATGTCATCGTGCGCCCGCTGCGGGCCGGCTCGGGCCGGGTGGACTTCTCCGTGCAGCTCAACCCCGAGGTCATGCCGCGTCTGCGCGTGCACGACATCTATGCCAGCGTGCTGCGCCGCCACAAGAACAGCGACGGCCATGCGGCGCTGCAGCAGCAGTTGCAGGAGGCGCGCTGGTTCATCAAGAACATCCAGCAGCGCTTCGACACCATCTTGCGTGTTTCCGAAGCCATCGTGGAGCGGCAGAAGAACTTCTTTGTGCATGGCGAGCTGGCCATGCGCCCGCTGGTGCTGCGCGATATCGCCGACACGCTGGGCCTGCACGAGTCCACCATCAGCCGCGTGACCACGGCCAAGTACATGGCCACGCCCCAGGGCACTTTCGAGCTCAAGTATTTCTTCGGCTCGGGCCTGGGCACGGAAACCGGGGGCAGTGCCTCCAGCACGGCCGTGCGTGCGCTGATCAAACAGTTTGTCGATGCCGAAGATGCCAGAAAGCCGCTGTCGGACGCCAAGCTGGCCGATATGCTCAAGGAGCAGGGCATTGAGTGTGCGCGCCGCACCGTCGCCAAATACCGCGAGCAGCTCAAGATACCCACGACCACGCTGCGCAAGGCGCTGTAGGGCACCGCAGAAACAAGAAAGCCGCTGATGCATCACACAGCGGCTTTCTTGTTCTGTATTTAGGGCGGGAGCCTTGATAAGGCATTCCTCAAGCAAGGGGCAGCGAGCAAGAGCCGCCCTTGCGGCGATGCTGCCGTCCCCCTTGGGGGCGCCCGGCAAGGGGAAGGCGCGTAGTGCCTCAGGGGGTTATCAAGAAACCAACCACCAGATAAACCAGACCAGCACGCCGATCATCAGGCCGAACTTGAGGATCTTGTAGAAGGTCGGATTCCAGTCGCGGAAGGCACGGCGGTACTTGCCCGCATAGAACGAGATCTTGAACAGCTTGCTGATCATGCCGCGCGGATCGCCCTCGTTGTTGGGCGAGCTGGCGGCGGCCACCACGTTCTTGCCCAGCCAGTGATTGAGCCACTGGGCAAAGCCATTGGTCATGGGGCGCTCCACATCGCAGAACAGCACGATGCGGTTGCCTTCCGAGCGGTTCTCGGCCCAGTGCATAAAGGTCTCGTCGAAGATCACGCCTTCGCCTTCGCGCCAGCTATAGGGCTGGCCGTCGACCTCGATCATGCAGCGGTCGTCGTTGGGCGCCAGCACGGCCAGGTGATAGCGCAGCGAGCCCGCATAGGGGTCGCGGTGCAGATTGAGCTTGGCGCCGGGCGGCAGCTCGGCAAACATGGCGGCCTTGACGCTGGGAATCGATTTCACCAGGGCCGTGGTCTTGGGGCACAGCTCCATGGCCGAAGGGTGGGCGTCGCCGTACCACTTGAGGTAGAAGCGCTTCCAGCCGGTCTTGAAGAAGGAGTTGAAGCCTGCGTCGTCGTTGTTGGCGGCGGCCTTGATCTGCATGTTCTTTTGCAGATTGACGGCTTCCTCGCGGATCTCGCGCCAGTTGGCCTGCAGCGGCGCCAGCTCGGGGAAGGTGCTGGTGGGCAGATAGGGCGTGCGCGGCACCTTGCTGAACATCAGCATGAAGACGTTGAACGGCGCTGTGAACGTGGAGTGGTCAAACAATTGCTTGACCACCTTGTGGCGCACCTTGCCGCGCAGATGCATGTACAGCCCGCAGCCAAAGAAGAGCAGCACCAGTGCCAGAACGATAATTTTTGCCATAAGGGCCAATTTTACCGGGGGCACCCCGGCGGCCACCATGGGGGCAGGTCAAACAGAACCGGGGTAGGGGAATATCAAAAGCAATAGCTGCCGGCGCTTGACGGCCAAGCGCAGCAGCCGGTCGGGATCAGATACTCAAGGCAGGGCCAGTACGGCGCAGTTGCACAGATCGGCGCTCTCGAAGGCCGTTGTGTCGCCCGCTTTGAGCCCCGGCACGGGGAACAGGCGCACCGTCAGCGGCTTGTTGAGGCGAAAAGCCATGGTGCCCGTATCGCGCATGACGGCAGCGATCTGCTCGGCGCTGCTGTCGCCCGGCACGGGCACGGTATCGAGGCCGATGCCGCAGACGCTGCTGTAGGTCAGCAGGGCGCGGATATCGAATTCATCATTCAGACTGGCCTGGGCCAGGCCTTGGTCCTCGGTCACGGCCAGCATCAGGCCGCTGAAGCCGATCTGTGTCACGCCGTTGACCGATTTGAAGACGCGGGTCAGCAGGGCCGAGGCTTCCACCGTGCCGCTGGCGCCGAAATAGGGCACGCCCAGCAGTTGGTAGACATCGACCATGGAGGCGCAGGACTTGGATGGCGCGGCCGAGGTGTCCATGCCAGCGATATGCCAGCCCTCGGCCAGCGTCACGCCGTCGGCGCAGCGCTGGATGGCAGTGGCATGCTCGTTCAGGGTCTGGCTCAGGCGATCGAATGCGAGCTTGAACCACGCCGCGTGATCGAGCTGCTGGCGCTGCTGCTGCAGCTCCTGCAGTTCAGCCACCATGAGGTCTGGCGTTTCCAGGCCCAGCACCAGGGCGCCGTGGTGCTTGCCGCGGTGGTAGCTGGCCGGGAAATAGGGAATGCCGGGCGCGCAGTTGAAATTGACTGTGAAGTTGAAATTGCCTTCGCCGCGCGGCGTGGTGCGCGCGATTTGCTGAATCGCCTGCACGCTGTGGGCCAGCAAGTCGGTCTGCAGAAAGCCATGTTCATCCAGATCGATGTTCACGCAGGCATTGCACAGGTCGCCATAGGCGGCAATCAGCTGCGGCAGCAGCGCCACTTCCTGCGCATTGCGCGCTTCGCCCACGGCAAAGCGGATGCGGCGTTTGCCAGTGTTGATGGCCTTGAGCGTTTCGGCAATGCGCTGCAGGCCGGCGAGGGCGCTGTCTATGCCGTGGACGTCTAGGTATTCGCCGAACGGGTTGCTCACAATGCGGATGGACTGCACCTGATAGCCCCGGGCCTCGATGGCATCGGCCACGGCATCGCATTGCTGCTTGGCCTGGGTCAGGCCGGCCTGCCACTGTGCCTCATCGGCGCTCAGGTTGACAAAGGCGGTGACGGTGCGCACGCGCACCAGCGGGTTGAAGCTGATATTCATAGCAGTATCCATAGGCAGGAGAATGGCTGGCGGCCATTTTGCCTCTGAATATGCCGATCACAGCAGGCGTGTGCCCAGCGGCACCTCCTTGTCGGGCACGCACAGGGCCACGGCTCCCGTGGCGTCGTGAAAACCGGTCACAAGACATTCGCTCATCAAGGGCCCAATCTGCTTCTTCGGAAAGTTGATCACGGCCACCACCAGCCGTCCTATCAGCTCCTCGGGTTGGTAATGCTCGGTGATCTGCGCGCTGGACTTGCGCTGGCCCAGCTCGGGACCCAGGTCCACCAGCAGCTTGTAGGCGGGTTTGCGGGCCTCGGCAAAGACCTCGGCCTGCAGCACGCGGCCCACGCGCAGCTCCACCTTCATAAAGTCGTTCCAGCTGATTTCTTCCATGTCGTCATTGCTCCTTGGCCTGGCATCATGCCTTGGGTCCTGCGAGCATCTGTAGAGCAACGCTTGTCGTGCGCGGGCACCGGAAAAGGCCTAGCGCGTATGCTTATGCCCTGTAAAGCGCACAACAGGCTCCCGTGAGCGTCCGGCGCCTGCGCCGTTGCTGGCGCGCACTGATTTCTATGAACCAACTGCATTTGTTTCTGCCCTGCGCCGCCGGCGTCGAGGGCTTTCTGGCCGACGAGGTCCACGCCATCACCGGCGCCAGCGGGCAGGATCTGCTCGTGGGCCGGGGCGGCGTCATGCTGCGCGGCATGTGGCGCGATGCCATGCTGCTCAATCTGCACAGCCGTCTGGCCCAGCGCGTGCTGATCGAGCTGTCGCACACCATGTACCGCAGCGAGAACGATCTGTACCGTGCCGCCAGCGAGGTGGCCTGGGAGATCTGGTTCACGCCCAAGGAAACCTTCAAGATCGAGGTCACGGCCCAGCACAGCCCGCTGACCAGCCTGAACTTTGCGGCGCTCAAGGTCAAGGACGCGATCGCCGACCGTTTTCGCGCCAAGCGCAACGGCGTGCGTCCCAGCGTGGAGACCCACCACCCCGATGTGCGCGTGCACCTGCACCTGACGACCGACGGCGCGACCATCTATATCGACACCTCGGGCGAGGCGCTGTTCAAGCGCGGCTGGCGCGAGGACAAGGGCGATGCCCCGCTCAAGGAAACCCTGGCCGCGGCCATGATTGCTGCCTCGGGCTGGAACCCGCATGGCGACAATCCCCAGCCGCTGTACGACCCCTGCTGCGGCAGCGGTACCCTGGTGATCGAGGCCGCGCAGATCGCGCGCAGGATTCCGGCCGGCATTCTGCGTCGCTTTGCGTTCGAGAAGCTCGTGCCCTTTCAGCGTCATGTCTGGGAAGCCATGCTGGATGAGGCCGAGGGCCAGATCCTGCCCGAATCGCCGGTGGGCATTTACGGCTCGGACATCGCTTTTCGCATGGTGGACTTTGCCCAGCGCAATGCCGAACGTGCGGGTGTGTCCGATACCGTCAGCCTGCGCGGCGGCGATGCATTGCAGCGCATGCCGCCCAGCGAGCAGCCCGGCATGATGCTGCTGAACCCGCCCTATGGCGAGCGTATCGCGGCCGCCGGCAGCGCAGGCCGCAATGCGGCCGAGCGCATGGGCCAGGTCGAACGCGCAGGCCGTGAAACCGCGCAGACCGAGGACGGCGGCGAATTCTTCAACCAGCTGGCCAGCCACTGGAAGAAGAACTACAGCGGCTGGAGTGCCTGGATGCTGACGCCCGACCTCAAGCTGCCCAGCAAGATGCGCCTCAAGGAGTCGCGCCGCACGCCCATGTGGAACGGCCCTATCGAGTGCCGTCTGTTCCGCTTCGACATGGTCAAGGGCGCGGTCAAGCCACGCAGGCCCGCGGACGATGCTGCTCAGAGCGGCAAGCCGGAAGGCCGGCCTCAATGAAGATCGCTCCCCTGCGCTGGCCGGCCTGCAACGCCGGCTACGACGGCCCTTTGCCGCGTCCCATGATTCTGGACACCAATGTGGTGCTGGACATGCTGATCTTTGACGACCCGTATATTCCCGCCATCCGTGAGCTGGTCGCCCGTGGCGAGGTGCGCTGGATTGCCGATGAGGCCCAGCGCATCGAGCTGGGTCGTGTGCTGCACTACAGCCAGATTGCGCCGCGCGTCAGCTACTACGGCAAGACGCCCGAAGGCGTGATGGCCGCTTTTGATGCAGCCGTCGAATATGTGTCCGCCGCACCCAAGATTCGCTTCACCTGCACCGATCCCGACGACCAGCATTTCCTCGATCTGGCCAGCCAGCACAAGGCCTTGCTGGTCAGCAAGGACAGGGCCGTGCTCAAGCAGCGCAAGCGCGTGGCAACGCACTATGGCGCGACGGTGGGCAATGTGGTGGTGATGGAAGAGGAGCGGCTGGCCGCCTAGTGTGGCGAAGCAAGGCGTGCACCCCGGTATTGACTGGCAGCGCTACTTGGAGCTGCTGTGTCAAACAGGCTCTTGCACCTGTTTTGGCCTGAGTATTGCCTCCGTTGCCTGCTTGTTGGCTCAGTCGAAAAACCGCATGCCCGCATAAGGCCGCAAGCGGCATTGCGCCAGGCGGCTTTCCAGCGAACCGACATGGGCTTCGAGCTGGTGGCCGTCCGGGTCCAGAAAGTAGAAGGAATCGCCTTCGCTGTGGTTGCTCTTCCACTCCCGGACCCCGCATGACCTGGCATGCTCCACAAAGTGCGCGAAGTCCTGCTGAGCGATGGTGAATGCGTAGTGGGTGTAGTCAGAGCTGCAGGCCTGTCTTCGCTGTTCGTCTGACGACAGGCACAGCCACAGATTGCCGAGTCCCAGATAGGCACCCGTATCCCACTGCGCGCGTAGACGAAATCCCGGCACCTGCACGTAGAAGTCAACGCTGCGCTGCAGGTCCGCGACGGCAAGCGTGAGGTGATTCAATCCGGTAAGCATGGTGGCGATGGGCATGGGCAACACAAGGCGTGGAGTGTGCCATTGCCGTGCATCACTTCGTTCTGGGCAGCCACGGCACGCCGTTGATATGGCTGCCGCCATCGACAAACAGCGTATTGCCCGTGACATAGCGGCAGTCTTCGCTGGCCAGGAATAGGGCCGCGCCGCCAATGTCCCGCTCGGGATCGCCCATATGGCCCATGGGATTCAGGCGCAGCATGTCGGCTGCGTTCTCGGGCTGGCTCGCCGCAAATCTTTGATAGGCTTCGGTGGCGGCGCCGGGACACAGGGCGTTGCAGCAGATGCCAAAGGCCGCCCATTCGCGCGCGGCAGAGCGGGTGAGCGTGCGCAGCGCTTCCTTGGCCATGTTGTAGTCCACAGAATAAGGGTGGGCGTTGACGCCGTTGAGCGAGCACATATTGATGACCCGGCCCCAGCGCCGCTCCTTCATGCCGGGGAAGACTGCCTGCATGGCCCAGAGCGCCGATTGCGCACCTATGCGCCAGGCCCAGTCGGAATCGAGATCGCCGAGCGTTTCGACCCTGGCAAAGCCGGGCTGGCTGCCGGGACGCCGACCCCAGGCATTGTTGACGAGGATGTCGATGTGGCCGAACTGCGCCAGGGCGGCATCGACCATGCTCTGCACGGCGATATGCTCGCTCACATCGGCCACGGCATGTCCCACCTGAACGCCAAATTCGGCGCGGATTTCTGCGGCGACCCTGGCACAGGTTTCGGCATTGATATCGGCCAGCCACAGGCTGGCGCCTTCCGCCGCAAAGCGGCGTGCCACGCCTTTGCCAATGCCGGCACCTGCGCCCGTGATCAGGGCTACGCGGTCTTGCAGTCGGGTCATTGTTCAGCTCTCGTCGTTCCATGGACGAGTCACTGTGCGGTGCCGCCGGCGTTGCGGCATCGTCGAATCGGACGAGAAATCGGCCCATGATTGTGGCGGCCGAACCACCCATGGCTGGCCCGGATTTGCCCATGCGGATTAGGATTCATGCCGCAGGGACGACCTTG
The DNA here is from genome assembly GCF_008121555.1 of Comamonas sp. Z1. Taxonomy (NCBI): domain Bacteria; kingdom Pseudomonadati; phylum Pseudomonadota; class Betaproteobacteria; order Burkholderiales; family Comamonadaceae; genus Comamonas; species Comamonas sp. Z1. The sequence goes on along the minus strand of NZ_VOQT01000002.1, from coordinate 659,269 downwards.
CCGGACCATGCGATGCATGGCCTGTATTCCTGCCGGGACGGCCTGGCCATTCGATCTTCAAAGAGGTTTTCTATGGCTTGGGTTTATCTGCTGGTGGCCGGCGTTCTGGAAGTGGTCTGGGCCTTCACCATGAAGCAGTCCCATGGTTTCACCAACCTTAAATACAGCGCCATCACCATCGTGGCCATGATCGCCAGCTTCGGTCTGCTGTCGGTGGCCATGCGCACGCTGCCCCTGGGCACGGCGTATACGATCTGGACCGGAATCGGCGCCGTGGGTGCATTCCTGGTGGGCGTCACGGTGCTGGGCGAGCAGCTCAGCGCCATGCGCGTGGGAGCGGCCGTCCTGATCGTCAGCGGTCTGGTGCTGATGAAGCTGTCAGCGGAGTGAATGCCCGGGCTTCGTCCCGGACAGAGCTGCAGTTCCATGCGGAACTCGCTCTCGATCTCCTGGTGTGAATGGCTGCGGGGGACGAACGCGTGGGGTGAAGCGCATGGCGCGACAATAACGGGATGACATCCTCCACGACGCCCCTGCATCCCAGCGCAGCTTCGGCCCGCAAGGCCCAGCCCAAACTGACCACGCTGGACAAGACCCGCATTGACGACACACGCATCAAGATCGTGCGCCCGCTGCTGACTCCGGCACTGCTGGAAGAGTGGCTACCCGTGACCGAAGAGGCGCAGCAGCTGGTCGAATCCAGCCGTGCCGCCATCTCGCGCGTGCTGCATGGCCAGGATGACCGGCTGGTGGTGGTGGTCGGACCCTGCTCCATTCACGATCACGATCAGGCCATGGATTACGCGCGCCAGCTCAAGGTCCAGGCCGATGCGCTCAAGGACGATCTGCTGATCGTGATGCGGGTCTACTTCGAGAAACCGCGCACCACCGTGGGCTGGAAGGGCTATATCAACGACCCGTACCGCGACGGCAGCTTTGCCGTCAATGAAGGGCTGGAGCTGGCGCGCCGCCTGCTGCTCGATGTGCTGGCGCTGGGCCTGCCTGCGGGCACGGAATTCCTGGATCTGCTGTCGCCGCAGTTCATCAGCGACCTGGTCAGCTGGGGCGCGATTGGTGCGCGCACCACGGAGAGCCAGAGCCATCGCCAGCTGGCCAGCGGTCTGAGCTGCCCTGTGGGCTTCAAGAACGGCACCGACGGTGGCGTGAAGGTGGCCAGCGATGCCATTTTGGCCGCCCAGTCCTCGCATGCGTTCATGGGCATGACCAAGATGGGCCAGAGCGCGATCTTCGAGACACGCGGCAATCAGGACTGCCACATCATCCTGCGCGGCGGCAAGGCTCCCAACTACGACGCTGCCCATGTCCAGGCTGCATGCGAAGTGCTGGAAAAAGCGGGCTTGCATCCGCAGGTGATGATCGACTTCTCGCATGCCAACAGCAGCAAGCAGCACCGTCGCCAGATCGATGTATCAGCGGATGTGGCCGAGCAGATTGCCGGGGGCGACACACGCATCACCGGCGTGATGATCGAAAGCCATATTCACGAAGGCCGTCAGGACATTGTCGAAGGGCAGGAGTTGCAGTACGGTGTCTCGCTCACCGATGCCTGCATCAGCATGGAGCAGACGACGCCGGTGCTGGAGCAACTGGCAGCCGCCGTGCGCGCACGGCGCCTCAAGGCGGCCTGAGGCCGGGCACACGAAGCTGGATGAACAAGAGGCGCCGCGGCGCCTCCTGTTCTTTTCAAGGGGAGAGTCCTTTTGGACATCGGGCGGAATGCCCGTATCTTCAAAGCTCCAGCGTCAGCTTGAGCATGTCCTTGTGCTGCACGCCACGCTCCCACAGCGGGGTGGTGTAGTTCTGCAAAAAGAAGTCGCGCTCGATGTCGGTGACGCGAAAACCCAGGCGTTGATAGAACAGCAGCTGGTCGCCAAAGCTGCCAGTTCCCACTTCCAGCTGTTGTACGCCGCGTTCGCGCATCTCACGGATGGCGCGCTGCAGCAGGGCCGAACCTATGCCCTTGCTCTGCCAGGCCGTGGATACGGCCATATTCATCAGCTCCCATCGGTGAAGGCCGTCGCCCTCGGGGACCAGCACGCATACGCCGATCAGGGCGCCGAGGCCGCTGGGCGTGAACTGGGTCGTCTGGCGCGCTCCAAAACAGGTGGAGCCGGGCAGATAGCGCTTGACGCGCTCGCGCGAGGGGTCGGCCAGCAGCAGCAGATGCCAGGGGGCTTCTGCGGGGTTCATGGTGGTGATATGCCAGGAGTCGGTCGTGCCCGGGCCGGCCAGCGTGGAGCTCATGCGCGCACTCCCTTGCGGCGGAAGGCGGGCGCTGCATATCGGCCGGGCTGGATGTCGGCATTCACTCGATGGGACGAAAGCCCGTCCATCTGCTGCAAACCACAATCTCGCGCCATTTCCACTTTCCACCTGCGGGAGTTGTGAGCCCGCCACAAATATTGTCAACAGGCCATAGCGTAGCAGTCGGCGGACAAATTCGGTGACGTACTGGTGAAAAGTACAGCGTACTGCGGCAATTTTGATGCAGGAATCTCGCAAATATTGATTTGCACAGGCCTCGCAACCGCGTGAGCGAGCACTTCAAGGCAGTGCACTGACGAGCCTGACGCCCTTTGCGCAGGACGGGCTTTGCAAAAACAAAGATCGTGGTTTATACTTAGTCGCAAGGGTTAACCCTTAAGGTTTAACCCGCGAATGACAGTACATGAGATGCGTGCTGTCCATCGCTTGAAGTGCATCTCTTGATTTCATAGAAAGTTCATCATGCGCCAAGCTATCAACTCCCTGATCGAATTCATCCAGGAAGCTCGCGAGTTCCATCTGGACCTGGCCAACCAGTAATCACGTACTGGTTAGAGAAACAGCCGCCGCTCTAGGCGGCTTTTTTTCGTCCTGAAAGAGGTGCTCAGGCCGCCAGCAGGCCCTGTTTCTCTATGAAGGCCACCACCTCGTCCAGACCTTCCAGTGTCTTGAGGTTAGTCATCACAAAGGGCTTGAGACCCTTGGGCGTGGTGCGCTGCTTGATGGTGTCGCTGCGCATGATGTCCAGATTGGCGCCCACATGGGGAGCGAGGTCGGTCTTGTTGATGACGAAGAGATCGCTCTTGGTAATGCCGGGGCCGCCCTTGCGTGGAATCTTCTCGCCTGCTGCCACGTCGATCACGTAGATGGTCAGATCGGACAGTTCGGGGCTGAAGGTGGCAGCCAGGTTGTCGCCGCCCGATTCGATGAAGACGATGTCGGCATCGGGGAAGTCCTTGAGCATGCGGTCGATGGCTTCCAGGTTGATGGAGGCATCCTCGCGAATCGCCGTGTGCGGGCAGCCGCCGGTCTCCACCCCCATGATGCGCTCGGCGGGCAGGGCGCCGCTGATGGTCAGCAGGCGCTGATCCTCCTTGGTGTAGATGTCGTTGGTGATGGCAACCAGGTCCCATTTGCCGCGCATGGCCTTGCAAAGCATCTCCAGAATCGTGGTCTTGCCCGAGCCCACGGGCCCGCCTATGCCCACGCGCAGCGGCGGCAGCTTCTTGGTGCGGTTGGGGATATGGTGCAGTGCGGTCGACATGGTGAGTTCTTTAGTGAATGAGAGGGTTGCGATCAGCGGGCCTTGCCGTAGGCACGCTCCACCTTGGCAATGCGCAGCTCGAAATGCTGGTACCAGGTGGTGTGACCTTTTTCCTGGGCGATCTGGTGTTCGGCGTTGTGCTTCCATTGACGGATGGCTTCCTCGCTTTCCCAGTAAGACACGGTGATGCCGAAGCCTTCGGCATCGCGGGTGCTTTCTGCGCCCAGATAGCCTGCCTGCTGGCCGGCCAGCTCCACCATGCGGTCGGCCATCTCGCCATAGCCCTGGTCCGTCTGGGTGCGCAGGGAGGTGAAGATGACGGCGTAGTACGGTGGCTGGGGTGTGGCGGCAAACAGAGCAGACATGGCGGATGGAGGTTCAGCTACGGAAAAGTCGAGAATACTGGTGTTCATGCTGGGCCGAGAGAATGGCCAGCATGGGCGAAAAAGCCTGTCTTGCGTTGTCCGGCAATGCCAGCGCGTATTCGACGGCGGCGGGAATCTCGGAAGTCAGTCGCGCCAGGATGCGCTGGCCGGCGCTCTGGCCCAGGGGGACGGCCTTGATGGCGGCCTGAACCATGTTCTCGGCCCAGCCAAAGGCATAGGCCAGCAGCGCATCGCGCGGTGTGGCGCCGGTGCATTGGGCTGCCAGCGAGAAGGCGATGGGGTAGCTGGCATCCTGCGCGGCCAGCCAGTGGACGCAGGCCAGCGGGACTGCTTCGTCGGCGTAGCGGTTTTTCAGCCACTCGGTCAGCGAGCGGCCCATCTGCTCGGTCTGTAGGCGCAGCTCGCTGGTTTCGCGCGTGACTCTTACCCACTGGTTGAGGCTGGCAATGCGCGCCAGATCCTCGCTTTTCCAGGCCGGCATGGCCTGCGCAATCACGGCCATGTCCCCGCGAGACTGGGTCAGATGCAGCTGCTGCACCAGCCAGCCGGCGGCCTCTGCCTCCGTTGTGACCAGCGTCGCATTGATGGCCGCTTCAAGCCCTTCCGAGTAGGAAAAACCGCCGATGGGCAGGGCCGGCGAGGCCAGCCACATCAGCTGCAGAAAGCTCTGCGCGCCCAGAGCCAGCAATGGCTCAGTGGGCGTGGTCATGCGAGTGTCCATGGCCGTGATGATGGTGGCTGTGGCCATCATTGGTCACATGGCCGCCATAGGCGCCTCCTTCGGGCTCGAAAGGCAGGTCGGCTTCGACCACCGTCATATGCATGCTGCGCAGCATATCGGCCAGAACGTGGTCGGGTTCGATCTTCAGATGGTCGGGCTGCAGCTCTATCGGCACATGGCGGTTGCCCAGGTGGTAGGCCGCGCGCATCAGGTCAAACGGCGTGCCATGCTCGGCGCAGGCCGTGATCTGCAGCACTTTTTGCGGTGCGGCCAGCACGCGGATCAGGCTGCCGTCTTCGGCCACCAGCACATCGCCGCCGCGCACGGCCTGGCCGCGTGGCAAGAAGACGGCCAGCTCGCGACCCTGGCTGTCGGTGGCAGCAAAGCGGCTCTTCTGACGCACGTCCCAGTCCAGTTCCACGGACGCGGCGCGTTTGAGGATGACGGTGGAAAGGCCCTGGCCCTGGAGCAGCAGTTTGTTGGCAGTGAGCATGGTGAATTCACAATGAAATAAAAGGCCCGAACCAGATTGGCGCGCATGTTGCATGCCCTGCGCATATCAGTGATTTTGATGGACAACTCTTTTGGAAACTTCGACAGAAATGGCAGCCCCGACCTCTTTGCATGATGCGCCTGCCGACTGGCAGGGCTGCGGCGCAGCCTATGTGGCGGTGTATGGCACTTTGCGTGCCGGTGGCATCAACGATATTGCAAGGCTCCAGCCAGGCGTTGCCTGTGTCGGCAGGACCCAGCTGACCGGCACTTTGCATGACCTTGGCTGGTACCCGGGCCTGAGGCTGCAAGGCTCGCAGGCCGTGCTGGCCGAGGTCTACCCCATGGACGCAGCGCTGGAGCGGGCCATGGACCGCATCGAAGGCCTGTGGCCCGAAGACCTGGGCGAATACGCCAAACGCATTCTGACCCTGCCCGTGATGCTGACCCAGGGCGGTCAGCAGTCCATCACCGTGCTGGTCTACGAAGCCTTGCCCGCCACCGTGAGCGCTGCGCCGGAGCTTGCCGTCAGTGACTGGCTGGCCTGGTTTGAGGGCAAGGGCATGCAGCATCCGGATTCGGAGTTTCAGCTCAACACCGCTCAGAACAGAAAATAGCGCTGTGCCATGGGCAGGCTGACCGCAGGCTCGCAGGTCAGCAGATCGCCATTGGCGCGCACGGCATAGGTCTGGGCATCCACCTCCATATGTGGCGCCAGATCGTTGTGGATCATGTGCTGCTTCTTCACATTGCGTATGCCCTTCACCGCCGACAAGGTCTTTTGCAGCCCGAAGCGCTGGCCGATGCCGGCGGCAAGCCCTGCCTGGGAGACAAAGGTCAGCGAGGTCCTGGCAAGCGCCCCGCCAAAGCTTGCAAACATGGGGCGGTAATGCACGGGCTGAGGCGTGGGAATGGAGGCGTTCGGATCGCCCATGGCCGCCATGGCGATGCTGCCGCCCTTGAGTATGCAAAACGGCTTGACGCCAAAGAAGGCGGGCTTCCAGATCACGATATCGGCCCACTTGCCCACCTCGATGCTGCCCACCTCGTGGCTGATGCCATGGGCAATCGCGGGATTGATGGTGTATTTGGCGATATAGCGCTTGACGCGGAAGTTGTCGTTGCGCGCGCCGTCGCCGCTCAGGGCGCCGCGCTGCAGCTTCATCTTGTGCGCCGTCTGCCAGGTGCGCAGAATGACTTCGCCCACGCGACCCATGGCCTGGCTGTCGGAGCTGAACATGCTGATCGCGCCGATGTCGTGCAGGATGTCCTCGGCCGCAATCGTTTCCTTGCGGATGCGGCTTTCTGCAAAGGCCAGGTCTTCGGCAATGCCGGCGTCCAGGTGGTGGCAGACCATGAGCATGTCCACATGCTCGTCCAGCGTGTTGATGGTGTAGGGGCGCGTGGGGTTGGTGGAGCTGGGCAGCACATTGGCCTCGCCCACCACCTTGAGGATGTCGGGCGCATGGCCGCCACCCGCGCCTTCGGTGTGGAAGGTGTGAATGGTGCGCCCCTTGAAGGCGGCCACGGTGTCCTCCACAAAGCCGGACTCGTTGAGCGTGTCGGTATGGATGGCGACCTGGGTGTCGGTGTCCTCGGCCACATCGAGACAGTTGCTGATCGCTGCCGGCGTGCTGCCCCAGTCCTCGTGCAGCTTGAGGCCGATGGCACCGGCACTGATCTGCTCGTGCAGGCCGCCGGGCAGGCTGGCATTGCCCTTGCCCAGAAAGCCCAGATTCATGGGGAAGGCGTCGGCGGCCTGCAGCATGCGTTCCATATGCCAGGGGCCTGGCGTGCAGGTGGTGGCGAAGGTGCCGGTGGCCGGGCCGGTGCCTCCGCCGATCATGGTGGTCACGCCGCTGGTCAGCGCTTCTTCGATCTGCTGCGGGGCAATGAAATGGATATGGGTGTCGATGCCGCCTGCGGTGACGATATTGCCTTCGCAGGAGATGATCTCCGTGCCCGGGCCGATGATGATGTTCACGCCCGGCTGGGTGTCGGGGTTGCCGGCCTTGCCTATGGCCACGATGCGGCCGTCCTTGAGGCCGATGTCGGCCTTGACGATGCCCCAGTGGTCCAGGATCAGTGCGTTGGTCAGCACGGTATCGACCGCGCCACCTCCGTCAGGGCCGGTTCCCGTCCCGTCGCGTGTGCGCTGGCTTTGCGCCATGCCGTCGCGGATGGTCTTGCCGCCGCCGAACTTCACTTCCTCACCATAGCCGCCAGCGGCCAGGGTGTAGTCTTTTTCGACCTCGACGATGAGCTCGGTGTCGGCCAGGCGCAGACGGTCGCCCACGGTGGGGCCAAAGGTTTCTGCGTAGGCTCGTCGGTCCATGGTGGCCATTGAGGAATCTCCGATTCAGGTGTTCAGCGCAGGGACTGCTGCTGGGCCGCCGGTGGCAGGGCGGCGGGGCTTGTGCCGAGCAGGTCGCGCAACGTGCCCAGTGCCAGGGCCAGCAGCAGTGCGGCGCAGCAGCGGTAGGTAAAACGGCTCCAGTGCGCGGCAGCGCGACGGAAAAGCCGGTCCACCAAGGCAGCGCAGACAAAGCACCAGAGCAGGGACGAAGTCATGAATCCCGCGAAGAACAGCCCGTAATCGCTGGCGCCGGGGTGGGCCACGCCCACCGCCCCCAGGGCGCTGCCCATGGCGGCCCAGTAGGCCAGGTTCTGCGGGTTGGTCAGCGACAGGGCCATGCCGCGGCGCAGGGCCTGTTTCTGCGTGGCGGCGGCGGTGGCAGGGGCATCGAGCCGGTGTTCGGTACGCGCGGCCTGCCAGCTGTCCCAGGACAGCCAGAACAGGTAGGCGGCGCCCGCCAGACCAATCGGCCAGCGCAAGGCGTCGACCTGCATGACCAGACCAATGCCGGCCAGGCCCAGCAAGGCCCAGCTTGCATCACCCACCAGCGAACCCAGCTGCACGGCCAGCGCCGGACGATAGCCGCCGCGCACACCTTGGCGCACGGTCTCAGCAAACACCGCTCCGGGCGCTGCGTTGAACACCAGGCCCAGCACAAAAGCAGAAGCAAACAGCATCAGCATGGCAGGTCAGTCCCTGGAATCTGCGGGCAGTGGGCCCTGGACCAGACCGCGAAAACCATAGATCTGGCGATCGCCGCCGATTTCGACCAGCTCCACCGTGCGCTGCTGGCCCGGCTCGAAGCGCACGGCCATGCCGCTGGCAATATTCAGTCGCATGCCGTGGGCGGCGGCGCGGTCGAAATCCAGACCCGCATTGGTTTCGGCGAAGTGGTAGTGCGAGCCGACCTGAATCGGCCGGTCGCTGGCATTTTTCACCACCAGCGTGAGCGTGCGGCGGCCGGGGTTGAGTGCATGGCTGCCCTCGTCAAGAATCAGTTCGCCGGGGATCATCTTTCGCCTCCTTGCGCAAAGGCCTTGTGCTGCGTTGTGCCAGGGTGTTTCATATCAGGCCAGTTTTGTCAGCATGAAAGCGCCGAGCGCGGCAGTGGCTGCACCGCCGAACCGGGCCAGCCACTGGTGGCGCTGCATGAGGGCATGACCGAGCACCATGCCGGCGATATGCAGTGTGGCCGAGCCCAGTGCAATGCCCACCAGCGCGCCGACGGCTGCCAGGCCGCTGTCTCCGGCCAGCTCAAAGCCGTGCGCAGCGCCGTGGAAGAAGGCAAACACTGCGGCCAGGGAGGCGGCGGCGGCCCAGGGCATTTTTTGCTGAACCAGCACCAGCAGGCCCAGCACCAGCACCGATGCGGCAATCATGGGCTCCACGCCCGGCACCCACAGGCCGGCAAAGCCGGCCACGGCCCCCGCCACCAGAAGGGCCACAAAGGCCGCAGGTGCACGCCAGGCCGTGCGCAGGCCGGGCATGGTCAGCGCACTCCAGGCACCCACGGCCAGCATGGCGGCCTGATGGTCAGCACCGGTAAACGGGTGGGCAAAGGCATGACCCAGGCTGTCGAGAAAGTGGTGATGGCCGCCTGCATCGGTGCCCATATGTGCGAGGGCGGACAGGGGCAGTGCAGTCGCCGCGGCGGCTGTGGTGGCAAGGAGCTTATTGAATTTCATAGCTATCTGCGCTTGATGGATAAGGGTTTGATGGCTGAAAGGCTTGAAGCCTCTGGAGGCTGCTTCAGGCGATGGGCTCATGCACGGTGACCAGCTTGGTGCCATCGGGGAAGGTTGCTTCGATCTGGATGTCGGGAATCATTTCGGGGATGCCCTCCATCACATCGGCGCGGGTCAGCACGCTGCGGCCTTCGCTCATGAGCTGGGCCACGGTCCTGCCATCGCGTGCACCTTCCATCACAAAGGCACTGATCAGCGCCACGGCCTCGGGGTAGTTGAGCTTGAGGCCACGAGCCATGCGCCGCTCGGCCAGCAGGGCCGCAGTGAAGATCAACAGCTTGTCTTTTTCGCGTGGTGTCAGTTCCATCTTCTTCAATCCCTCAGTCGGCACGCGCATCCGGCAGGGCTGAATGAACGCGAGGAGTCAGTTTCATGCCCTTTTATGTAGCAAGTGCCATGCCAAAGGCCAGTCTTTATTGCCAGCCTGCAGGCAAGCCGCCGCAGGTGTTTTGCACCTTGTTGGTGCTGTCGGCACGCAGTTGTGCACCACGGCGTATCGGTGAGGCAGCGATGGTGCTTTGTGGTGCATTGTCGATCCGTAGCGGTGCATTGCATGGCACGAACTTTGCTGTTCTGGTGCATGTACAAAAGACCATTGAATAGGGGATTCGCTCAGGGCCTGGGTACCACGGCAAGACTCGGAGTGCTGGCCTTGGGCGGTACGCTGTGGATGGCTTCAGCCGTACAAGCGCAAACAGCCGAGGAAGGCGACAAGGTATTGCCCGAGGTGAGGGTGAGTGCCATGGTCAAGGGACAGGCACTGGATGAGGCGCAACGCGCGTTTTCCGTCACCGAGTTCAGGCGCGACGAAATTCGCGAGCAGCCCAGACAGGAGGTGGAATCGTTGTGGAGCCAGGTACCTGGCATGCATGTCAATCACTACCAGCTCAGCGGTGTGGCCAACGGGCTGGTGCTGCGCGGCTTTGGCGGCGGCGGCCACGGCGGCGATGTGGCGGCCACACTGGATGGAATCCCGCTCAACGAAGCCATGTCGCATGCGGATGGCTATTTCGATCTCAATGTGGTGGTGCCGCTGGAGCTGGACAAGGTCAATGTCTATCGCGGTCCCGTGTCGGTGCTGCAGGGCAATTACAACCGCGCAGGGTTGCTGGAGCTGCGCACGCGGCGCAACGGCAGCTATGCGGAGTTCGATGTCAGCGCCGGCTCGCATGGCATGTTCGATGCACAGGCCGCTCTCGGGCGCGAGCTGGAAGGCGGGGATCAGCTCAACCTGGCGACTCAGCATGCACGCGGTGATGGCGCGCGGCCCAGCGCGGGCTATGAGCGAAGCACCATCAGCGGTACCTGGAAGCACCATGTGCATGAAAAGCTCGATATCTCGCTGTCCGGTCGCTGGCATGAGGCGCGTGGCGACTCGCCCGGCTATCTGACCGAAGCGCAGTGGCGGCAGGACCCACAGGGCAAGGACAGTCGCGTGGAGGGTGATGGTGCCAACAAGCACTTTGGCACGCTGCGCCTGGATGCGCAGTACGCACTGGATGCCGATACCCGGCTGCTGGGCTTTGTCTACGGCACGCAGCAGGATTTTGTGCGCTGGTTCACCCGCCCGCGCAGCACCACCTGGATGCAGCGCGAGGAGCGCTATGACCGCAGCGTGCTGGGAGTGGGCCTGAATCTCAGCGGCAAGTCGCTTCTGGCGGCGCGCGAGCTGAACTGGATGCTGGGCCTGGAGCAGGTGCGCGAGTCCACGGACTATGGCTACTGGGATGGATTGCTGGATCGCCGGCGTACCGGCCCTGCATTGAATGATCGCAATACGCGGCTCGACAACACGGCGATCTACGGCCAGGCTGGCTGGCATCCAACGGCCTGGTTGCAGACCACGGCGGCCCTGCGCTGGGATCACTTTGACGGCCGCTGCCGTCTGCTGGGAGCGGAGGCCGGTGGCGATGAATGCAATCGCATGCATGGCCGCAGCCATGCCAGCCCCAAGCTGGGAGCACTGGCGCAGCTCAATGCCCGCACAGCCGTGCGTGCCAGTTGGTCGCAAGGCTTTGCGCTGCCCAGTGACTTTGCCAAATACGCGCTGCGCAACAGCGATCTGCACGCCAATGTCTTTCGCCAGAGCGAGCTGGGCGTGGAGTGGAAACCATCAGGCCATTGGCTGATCGATGCCTCGCTCTACCGCATCAGCTCCAGCCATGAAATACGCAGCACGGCACCTGGTGAGTATGAAAACCTGGGCGCGACCGTGCGCAAGGGTGCAGAGCTGCAGCTGCACTGGCTGCCCAGCCGCAACTGGCATGTGGAATGGACTTATGGCCACAATCGCTCCGAAGTCACGCAGAACGCGGATGCCGCACTGCTGGGCCGGCGCGTGGTGGCCGTGCCCGAGTACACGAGCACCGTGCATGCGCGCTGGATGCCGCGCAGCGATGTCACCGTGCATGGATTGCTGCGCCATGTGGGGCGTGCGCCCATCAACGCCAGCAATACCGAATGGGCCGGCAGCTTTCGCTGGCTGGACCTGGGTCTGCAATACCGATTGCCCGCAAGCCTGGCGCGTAATGCCAGCCTGAGCCTGTGGCTGCGCAACGCCGCCAACACCCGCTATGCCAGTACCACCACCATGATTGCCGGCCAGCGTCTGGTCGCCCCCGGCGCGCCGCGCAGCGTGCAGCTGGGCCTGCAATTTTCCTTATGATTTCCGGAGCTTCCATGTCTGTTTGCAGCACACGTAAAAACATCATCGCGCGCATTCTGTGCACCACGGCCGCAGCCTGGCTGCTATGCGCCAACCCGGTTTCTGCCCATAACGTCTGGCTGGAGCCTGATGCGCAGGGCGGCTATGTCTTGCAGTTTGGCGGTCATGAAGGCAGGACAGAAGCCTTCGATCCGGCCAAGCTGCAGCGTGTGCATGCCTATGACCTGCGCGGACGTGAAGTGCCCAGCGCCATACAGAATGTGCAGGGTGGCATCCGCATCAAGCCCGATGCCAGTGCTGCGCTGATCGCTGTGGAACTCGATAACGGCTATTTCAGCAGTACGGGTGCCGAGGGCGCCATATTGCCTCTGCCCATGGACCAGAACCCCGGTGCGGTGCGCGGCGTGCATGCGCGCAAGTTCCACAAGACCGTGGTGCGCTGGGGCGCCGTCATGCAAAGGCCGCTGGGGCAGATGTTCGAGGTGGTTCCGCTTCAGGGGCAGTCTCCCCATGCCGGTCAGCCGCTCAGGCTGCAGGTGTTGCTGCATGGCAAGCCGCAGTCTGGCGTGAGGCTGTCCTGGGGTGAGAAGGGCTCTCCCACGATGACGGACGCGCAGGGGCTGGCGACCATGACGCCTGCTGTCGGCAGCAATACGCTGCAGGCCATACTGCGTCAGCCTGTGCAGGGCGACCCCATGACAACCGAGAACAGCTACGAGTATTTGCTGCGCTTTGCCGTGCATTGATGAAGCTGCGCTCCGTCGGCCTTCGCACCGGAGAGCAGATTCTGCAAGGCATCCGCGAGGCGAGGATTTGGCGTGCAGATCAGCAAGCTGCATGTCTATGCGGTGCAGGACGGCAAGGCCTGCAAACAACTCGATCCGCGTTGCTGCAGGCTGAGATCAAGACTGCTCTCGATCCGTGGACTGGCAAGCTGCGCAGCGCGGCCTTGCCGGCATGCCTGCAGCTGGTCTGAGTCGACAGGCTGTCGTGCACTTCAATAGTGCCGGCTGGTTTGCGCGGTCTGCATCTGGTGCATGCGGCACTGCAATGGTGCCTGCATGTGGCCGATGTTGATCGCACAAAGTTGCATTCGGCCTGTGCTCGGCAAAAAAGCGGCAGCAGCGCCGCCGTATGCAGTGAGCAAGCCATGGCGGGTGGTGCTGGCACGGTAATTGCACTTCAGTTTTTGCGGTCAATGTGACCGAACAAAACCTCCTGGGAGTGCTGAAATGAATCGTCGCGGAACCCTCACAACACTGGCTGCATCCATGGCTCTGGGCCTGGGCTTGACTTCTCAGGTGCTGGCTGCAGACACCATCAAGGTGGGTGTGTTGCACAGCCTCTCGGGAACCATGGCCATCTCCGAGACCGTGCTCAAGGACATGGTGCTGATGGCCATCGACGACATCAATGCCAAGGGCGGCGTGATGGGCAAAAAGCTCGAGCCCGTTGTGGTGGACCCCGCCTCCAACTGGCCGCTGTTTGCCGAAAAAGCCAAGCAGCTGATCACCCAGGACAAGGTGGCCGTGGTCTTCGGTTGCTGGACCAGCGTGTCGCGCAAGTCCGTGCTGCCGGTGTTCGAGCAGAACAACGGCCTGCTGTTCTACCCCGTGCAGTACGAGGGCGAGGAACTCTCCAAGAACGTCTTCTACACCGGTGCCGCGCCCAACCAGCAGGCGATTCCCGCTGTCGAGTACCTGATGAGCAAGGAAGGCGGCGGTGCCAAGCGCTTTGTGCTGCTGGGCACGGACTATGTGTATCCGCGCACCACCAACAAGATTCTGCGTGCCTTCCTCAAGTCCAAGGGCGTCAAGGATTCCGACATCATGGAAACCTACACTCCCTTCGGCCACAGCGACTACCAGACCATCGTGGCCGATGTGAAGAAGTTCTCCACGGGCGGCAAGACCGCTGTGATCTCCACCATCAACGGTGACTCCAACGTGCCCTTCTACAAGGAGCTGGGCAATGCCGGCCTCAAGGCCAAGGACGTGCCGGTCGTAGCCTTCAGCGTGGGTGAGGAAGAGCTGCGCGGCGTGGACACCAAGCCTCTGGTCGGTCACCTGGCGGCATGGAACTACTTCATGAGCGTGAAGAACCCGACCAACACGGCCTTCATCAAGCAATGGGGCGATTACGCCAAGGCCAAGAACATCGCCGGCCACAAGGACAAGCCGCTGACCAACGACCCGATGGAAGCCACCTGGGTCGGCATCCACATGTGGAAGCAGGCCGTGGAGAAAGCCAAGAGCACGGATACCGACAAGGTGATCGCCGCCATGGCCGGCCAGACCTTTACCGCACCCAGCGGCTTCACCCTGAAGATGGACGAGAAGAACCACCATTTGCACAAGCCCGTGATGGTTGGCGAGATCAAGGCAGACGGTCAGTTCAGCGTGGTCTGGAAGACCAAGGGTCCGATCAAGGCCCAGCCCTGGAGCCCGTATATCGAAGGCAACGACAAGAAGAAGGACGAGCCCAACGGCAAGAGCTCCTGATTCGCTCCCTCGGACTGGAGAGGTCTGGTGGGTTCTCCAGTCCTGAAAAGATAGCTGCTTGCGCTTTATTGGCAATGGATGCAGCGCTAAATATCCGAGATTTTTTATGAAACTACTGCGCAAGTCATGGCGGCTGGTATGGGCCGCTGGGCTGGGCTCCTTGCTGAGCTTTGCCAGTCACGCACTGACGACCGAGCAGGCCTATGCCATGGCGGCGGCAGACGACTCCGAGCAGCGCGTGCAGGCGATCAATCAGGCCGTGCTGGCGCCGGATGCACAGACCGACGGCGGTCGCCTGTCGGCCTATCTGGGCGCGCTCGCCAACGATGAAGTGCGCGTGTCCCAGGGCAAGGTCTATGTGATGAGCGGCGACGTGGTCACCGACCCGGTGACCGGCCAGGCCGCCCAACTCCCGGCGGATGCCGAGGAGGTCGTCAGCAACAATTACCTGCGCTCGGTCATCGACACGGCGCAGGCCGCGCTGGCGCTGGGCGGCAGCGATGTGCAGGCGCGCCGCAAGGCCGCCGAGCAACTGGCCTCCGAGCCGGATGCCGAGCGCCTGCCGCTGATAGAAAAAGCGCTGGCTGCTGAACAGGACGGGCAGGTCCGAGCCCTGCTGGAGCGCAGCCTGGCTGCCAGCCTGCTGGGCAGCGACGACGCTGGGCAGCGCCTGAAGGCGGTTCAGCAGCTGTCGCATCAGCAGACGCCGGAGACGCAGTTGCTGCTGAACCAGCGCCTGTCCGAAGAGTCCGACCCCGGCGTGCAAAAAGCCATCAAGGCCGCGCTGGCCGGCATTGCCGAAGGCCTGGCCTGGGGGGACAGGCTGGGGGCGATCTTCAGCGGCATCAGCCTGGGTTCCGTGCTGTTGCTTGCGGCGCTGGGTCTGGCTATCACCTACGGCCTGATGGGCGTCATCAATATGGCGCATGGCGAGCTGATCATGATCGGCGCCTATGCCACCTATCTGGTGCAGCTTCTGTTCCAGCGCTGGCTGCCCGAGGCCTGGTTTGGCGGGTATCTGGTGGTGGCGATTCCCGTGGCCTTTCTGGCCTCGGCGCTGGTCGGTGCGGTGCTGGAGCGTGGCGTGATCCGCTTTCTCTACGGCCGCCCGCTGGAGACCTTGCTGGCCACCTTCGGCATCAGCCTGGTGCTGCAGCAGACCGTGCGCAGCCTTTTCGGAGCGCAGAACGTGGGCGTGGAAAACCCGGCCTGGATGAGCGGCGGGATCGCGCTGCTGCCCAATCTGACACTGCCCTGGAACCGCATCGCCATCATCGTCTTTGCGTTCGCCGTGCTGGCGGGCGTGGCCTTCATGATCGCCAGAACGCGCCTGGGCCTGTTCGTGCGCGGCGTGACGCAGAACCGCGCCATGGCTTCCTGTGTGGGCGTCAACACGGCACGCACCGACACCTATGCGTTTGCGCTGGGCTCGGGCATTGCCGGGCTGGCCGGCTGCGCCCTGAGCCAGATCGGCAATGTAGGCCCGGATCTGGGGCAGAACTACATCGTGGACAGTTTCCTGGTGGTGGTGCTGGGCGGTGTGGGGCAGCTGGCGGGCACCGTCTATGCGGCTCTGGGCCTGGGCGTGCTCAGCAAGCTGCTGGAAGGCTGGACCGGTGCCGTGCTGGCCAAGATCGCCGTGCTGCTGTTCATCGTGGTCTTCATTCAAAAGCGTCCACAAGGCATCTTTGCCCTGAAGGGCCGCAGTGCGGAAACATGAAGCACCCCCTGAGTCGCTTCGCGCCTTCCCCCGCTCTCGCATTGCTGCGCGCTGCGGGCAGGGGACGACACCCTCGCTGCGGGGCGGCCCTTGCTCGGTGTCTCGTACCTGGGCCGCGCCAGTTGCGCAGGCCATGTGCCTTGCTCGACATGAGGGAAAACTGACATGACAACCCAATCCATATCCATCGAACTGCCCAAGCCCGCGCCGCTGCTATCCGCCAAGGGCTGGACGGCATTTCTGCTGGCCCTGACCATGGTCTGCGCCGTGGCTCCCGCACTCAATCTGTGGGTGCCCGAGGACAGTGCGCTGCACTTGTCCGACTACATGCTCGGCCTGCTGGGCAAGTTCATGTGCTATGCCATCTGCGCGCTGGCGATTGACCTGATCTGGGGCTATACCGGCATACTGAGCCTGGGGCACGGTCTGTTCTTCGCACTGGGCGGCTATGTGATGGGCATGTACCTGATGCGCGAGGCCGCAGGCCCCGATGCATTGCCCGCCTTCATGGGTTTTCTGGACTGGAAGGAACTGCCCTGGCACTGGACGCTGTCGGGTAGCTTTGCCGCCACCGTGCTGCTGGTGTTTCTGGTGCCGGGCCTGATCGGCGGGCTGTTCGGCTACTTCGCCTTTCGCTCGCGCATCAAGGGCGTGTACTTCTCCATCATCACCCAGGCCCTGACTTACGCCGCCATGCTGCTGTTCTTCCGCAACGAGACCGGTTTCGGCGGCAACAACGGCTTCACGGGCTTCAAGACCCTGCTGGGTTTTTCCGTCAACTCGCAAGCCATGCATGTGCTGCTGTTCGCGCTGTCGGGGCTGGCGCTGCTGGGCTGCTTTCTGTTCTCGCGCTGGCTGATACGAAGCAAGTACGGCCGTGTGCTGCAGGCCGTGCGCGACGCCGAATCGCGCACCATGTTCTGCGGCTACAACCCGCTGCCCTACAAGCTGTCGATCTGGGTCATCTCGGCCATGATGTGCGGCCTGGCGGGCGCGCTCTATGTGCCACAGGTGGGCATCATCAACCCCAGCGAGATGAGCGTGGGCAACTCCATCGAAATGGCGGTGTGGACGGCTGTGGGCGGACGTGCCTCGCTGGTCGGCCCCATCATCGGCGCGTTTGCCGTCAATGGCGGCAAGAGCTGGCTTACCGTGGCCGCCCCCGAATACTGGCTGTACGTGCTGGGTGCGTTGTTCATCGTCGTGACCCTGTTCATGCCGGGAGGACTGATTCGATTGCCGCAGCAGCTTCGCCAGTGGCGTGAGAAGCGCAAGGCCCAGGTCAAGGCGCCGTTGAACCAGACTGCAGCCGCAGCTGCCAAAACCGCTGCCGAACCGGCTTCTGCCGATGCCATCGAAGGAGTGCGCGCATGACCCCCGATCTGATGCAGGACGGCGAGCAGCGCCTGGCCTCCTACCAGCAGCGCGAAGCCGCGCTGCGCACCGAATCAGGCGGTCGCAGCGCCAGTCTGGCGCGCCCCGTGGTTGCCGGCGAAGTGGATGTGACCCACGGCCGAATTCTCTATCTCGAGGACGTGCATGTGAGCTTCGACGGCTTCAAGGCCATCAACGGTCTGAGTCTCGATATCGCGCCCGGCGAGCTGCGCTGCATCATCGGTCCCAATGGCGCGGGCAAGACCACGATGATGGACATCATCACCGGCAAGACCCGGCCCGACAGCGGCACGGTGTTCTTCGGCTCCACCATCGATCTGCTGCGCTACAAGGAGCCCGAGATCGCCGCCATGGGCATTGGCCGCAAGTTCCAGAAGCCCACGGTGTTCGAGCAGCTCAGCGTGTTCGAGAACCTGGAGCTGGCGCTCAAGACCCACAAGGGCATTGCCTCCTCCATGCTGTTCAAGCTCAGCGGCGCGCAGAAGGACCGTATTGCCGAGGTGCTGCACACCATTCATCTGGCAGGCAGCGTAACGCGCCAAGCCGGGCTGCTCAGTCACGGACAGAAGCAGTGGCTGGAGATCGGCATGCTGCTGGTGCAGGAGCCCAAGCTGCTGCTGCTCGACGAGCCTGTGGCCGGCATGACCGACGAGGAAACGGTGCGCACGGCCGAGCTGTTTCTGACGCTCAAGGGCAAGCATTCGCTGATGGTGGTGGAGCACGACATGAGCTTTATCGACACCATCAGCGAGAAGGTCACGGTGCTTTGCGATGGCTCGGTACTGGCCGAGGGAACGCTGGCCGAGGTCCAGGCTGACGAGCGCGTGATCGAGGTGTATTTGGGACGTTAACCCCCTGAGCCGCTTTGCGGCTTCCCCCTTTCTCTTCGGAAGGGGGACGACACCTTCGCCGCGAGGCGGCTCTTGCTCGGTGTCTCTGGCCCGATGAGCGCTGTGGGTTAATCAAATTAGATAGCTGCTTGCGCATGCTGTGTAAGCGTTAGAGGTCGAAATGCTTAAAGTTCAGAACCTGCATCAGTACTACGGCGGCTCGCACATCCTGCGGGACGTGAATTTCACGGCCGAGATCGGCAAGGTCACGGTGCTGCTGGGCCGCAACGGCGTGGGCAAGACCACCTTGCTCAAAAGCCTGATGGGGCTGGTTCCCATCAGAAGCGGCGGCATTGAATGGCAGGGCCGCGATATCGCGCGCAGGACGCCCTATGAGCGCGCGCGCAGCGGCATCGGCTATGTGCCCCAGGGGCGGGAAATCTTCTCGCGGCTGTCGGTGGAGGACAATCTGCGCATGGGTCTGTCCTATTGTTCGGCAGGCACGCGGATTCCGGGCGAGCTGTACGAGCTGTTCCCCGTGCTGGGGCAGATGCTGCACCGCCGTGGCGGCGATCTCTCGGGCGGGCAGCAGCAGCAGCTGGCCATTGCGCGCGCACTGGCGCCGCAGCCCAAGATCCTGATCCTGGATGAGCCCACCGAGGGCATACAGCCCAGCATCATCAAGGACATCGGCCGCGTGATCCGCATGCTGGCCAATCGCGGAGACATGGCCATCCTGCTGTGCGAGCAGTACTACGACTTTGCCGAGGAGTTGGCTGACTACTATGTGGTGATGGAGCGCGGCGAGGTCATCGCATCGGGCCCGGGCAGCGAGATGCAGCAGAAGAATGTGCGCTCGCTGGTGGCGATTTGAACATCGGGCGAAGAAAAAAAGGTGCCGCAAGCGGCACCTCAAAGCCTCAGGCCATGCCCGGAGGACAACTCATTTCGTCAATACGCTGCGCCGTGCGCGGCCAGCACCGGATTGCCCTGTATGGCAGTGCTGGCGCGGCCGTCCGCGCCCCGGGGCACTTCGCCCACCAGCGTGGTGCGGTAGAGCTGGCGATCGAACTCCAGCGCAAAGATATCCTGTGGTGCCACATGGGCCGTGGAGCGGTTGTCCCAGAAGGCCAGCGAGCCGGGTTCCCACTTGAAGCGCACGGTGAACTCGCTGCTGACGGCATGCTCCCAGAGCAGCTCCAGCAGCACGCGCGATTCGCGAGTATTGAGTTCCACGATGGACTTGAGAAAGCCGGGGCTGATGTAGAGCACCTTCTCGCCAGTCTCGGGATGGATCGTGACCAGCGGGTGTTCGCTGATCAGGGTGTTGTCGCGCACCAGATCCAGATATTCCTGCGATGCCGTGGCTCCCTGTGGGGCGCTGAAGCGGTGCTCGCCACGCAGGCCCTGCAAAAAGGCCTGCAGCGGTCTGGAGAGCGCTTCGTAGGCAGCTGCCAGATTGGTCCATTGCGTGTCGCCGCCATAGGGCGGAATCGTCACACCGCGCAGAATCGATGCGGCAGGCGGGTTGTGGGCGGCCGTCACGTCGGCATGCCAGCCGGTCCAGGGGCGCTGTTCGGCCTGGCCGCTGTGGCGGTTGGCCTTGCGGTGCTTGGCAATCGAATACAGCTCGGGAAAGCCTTCGACATGACCGAAGACGGGGTGGCCGGGCGTCAGCTCGCCAAACTGGCGCGAAAAGGCGATCTGCTGCTCGTGGCTGAGGTGCTGGTCGCGAAAGAAGATCACCTTCCAGCGCAGCAATGCCGAGCGGATGGTGTGCACTTCGGCGGCACTCAAGGTCTGCTTCAGATTGACGCCGCTGATCAGCGCGCCGATATGCGCCGACTGCGGTGTGATGCGGATATGCGGAGTGATGTTGCTTGCGGAGCTCAGACGTTCGTCCAGATGCTGCAGCGGAGCGTGGGGCAGGGGCATGTTCATGGGGTTTTTCCTGATGAGAGCGGGGCTTCAACGCGCCTGGGCAATACGGGAGGCGCTGGGCGGCAGCAGGCCCAGCTCGGTGAGAAGTGCATGGCTGCGTTCGACCTGGGCATGCAGTGCGCGAGCCGTGTCCTGCGGGCCGAGGAAGATGGGCTCCCACTGGTTCAGCGCCACAAACTCCTTCCATTCCCGGGTTTCGGAAACCTTGCGCAGCGCATTCACCCAATACGCCTGTTGCGCGGTGCTGGCACCGGGCGCCGTCATCACGCCCTGAAACGAATCGCTGACATAGTCGATGCCCTGCTCCTTCCAGGTGGGCGACTGGGCGAACACGCCTTCAAGCCGCTTGTCGGCGGCAATCGCCAGCACGCGCACGCGGCCCGACTGCAGATAGGGCAGCAGGTTCGGCGTGGTGGCCGAAACCACATCGAGATGGCCGCCTGCCAGCGCCACCATGGATTCGGCGGAGGATTTGTAGGGGACGATGCGCAGCTTCTGGATATTCACGCCGCCCTGCTGCAAGGGCTGGGCCACGCCCAGATGGATGTGATTGCCCAGCGTGGTGGCGATGCCGATGGAGTATTTCTCGGGGTCCTTGCGCAGCTGGGCGATCAGGTCCTGGGCATTGCGCAGCGGCGAATCCGCACGCACGACCACGGTGGTGAACTCGCGCAGCAAGGTCACCAGCGGCGTGCCTTTCTGCAGGTGCGCGGGCAGGGCATTCTGCGCCAGGCTGTTGCCGTAGCTGGTGCTCAGCGTCATCAGCGTGTGGGCGTCGCCAGGGTGGCGGTGCAGGCTTTCCAGCGCGGCGATCGCATGCGCGCCGGACTTGTTGCTGACCACGAACTGCGGTGCATGGCCATCGCGTGCCAGCAGCTCGGTGAGCTTGCGGGCCGCCTGATCCAGCGCCGCGCCGGCTCCGCTGGGGACAATGAATTCCGTGGACTTGCTGGGCTTCCAGGCCTGTGCCGCTGCGCCGCCGGCTTGCGCGGCAGCAGGGCCAGTTGCCAGCGTGCAGCACAGCACCGCCATCGATGTCAGCCACGGGGACAGAGTGCGATGCAGGCGGAAATGCGTTACGGTAGCGACCGACATGAATGCTCCTGAAATCAATCGCCATATGCTTGACAAGCTGGCGTGCGAGAGACTGTAGAAGCGCTGCTGCGATACAACAACGAATGAATTTTCATGAGTTAGTAAGCAAAAGAGCTGAGCTACCCGGGCCTGAGCGGCAGGCCTGCTTGAAGAGGCGAGAAAGACAATGACCTGGCATGCGCAACTGGCGCTGAACTATTCCCTGCAGGCCGGCAAGACCTCGGTGCATTTCACGCACGATGGTCCGCTGCGCATCCTCAAAAGTCTGTATCCCGAAGGTCCTGCCATCTGCCACAACGTGCTGGTGCACCCACCGGGCGGGCTGGTGGGCGGCGATGTGCTGGACATTGATGTCCATGTCGCAGAAGGTGCGCATGCGCTGGTCACCACGCCCGGTGCCACGCGCTTTTACAAAAGCAACGGGCAGCAGGCCATGCAACGCACCCGGTTGCGTCTGGACCCCGGTGCGAGGCTGGAGTGGCTGCCGCTGGAGGCGATTGCCTACAACGCCTGCGATGCTGTCAACCAGCTGGAGTTCGACCTCGCCGAAGACGCGCAACTGCTGACCTGGGATGTGACGGCGCTGGGCCTGCCGCTGGCGGACCACCCCTATACCTGCGGCAGGTTCGAGCAGCACATCGAATGGCCGGGCCGTTTTCTGGAGCGCGGCGTGATTGATGCACAGGACGAACTGCTGCTCAACGGCGATCTGGGGCTGGCCGGGCATCGCTGCCTGGGCAGTCTGATCTTTGCCAGCGGCTCAGCCATGGCGCGCCATCAGCGCGAAGCCTTGCTGGAAGGCACGCAGGAGCTGCTTGCCAAGGCCGCTCCGGCGGTGTTGAGCGGTGTCACCGCTCCCAATGAAAACATGCTGGTTCTGCGCTGTGCATCACCTGTGGTGGAGCCTGTGATGATGTTGTGGAAAACCGTGTGGGGTTTTTGGAGAAAAGAACTCTGGGGCCTGCAGGGCAGCACGCCGAGAATCTGGTCCATGTGATCGCTGTTGCGCGGGCCTCGGCGCCGTTTCAGCGCACCAACTGTTTTCTGCATCGGGCCAGCTCGGCCTCGGTCCAGTTCAGGCGTTCGCGCAGTTGGGGGCAGGCGGCACCGGCGTTTTGCGGCTCGCGTTCCGTGCAGTGCTCCTCGACCATGGATATCAGGGTGCGCGTGTGGCGGTTCTGCTCCAGGGTGCAGGCGTGCGTACCTGCTTCGGCTCGCGTTCCGCCTTGCGAGCGTGTGCCGGGCGGCACGGCCGTCCAGCCCCGGTTGTGCCAGGGCGAGAAGGAGGCTGAAGGCGTGATCTCTATGTCATTCACGCGTCCTTCCAGGCCGGGAAATGTGGACAGCATGGCGGCTGCCACCAGGGCCGGGTCGCTCATGCGTCCCAGGGCGGTATCGCAGTCCATGACATCGGGATTCAGGCCCGGCGGCAACAGCCTCAGCACGCCATAGATGCGGGTGGCATCGGTTTCCAGTTCCTTGACGCTGCGTCCATTGCTGCCCGGCACCAGTCCCATGCCGACCAGTTGGTACTGCGTGTCGCGCAGGGCGGTATCGGGGCCGGTGTGGATCTCGACCTCGCCCGAGGCCCGGCCCGCGAACATTAGCAGCCTGAAGGCATCCGTGGAGAACAGCGCCTGCACCTCCAGGTGGCAACGGGCAGGGGCGGCGGGACGCAGCACGCTTGACCAGTCCTTGGCGGCGTCGCGGTGGACCAGCATGGCCGTGCGCGGCAGCATCGCCACGGTTATCCGTGCCTTGTCCAGGTTTACGGTGGCCGCCACGCTGGCGTCGATGGAGTCGGCCGTGGAAAATTGCGCCAGTGCCTTGAAGCCGGGCTGCATCACGGACAGTCTGTCGTTGCCGACCACACCGCCTGTGGCGATCTCCAGGCGCCCGTCCGCAAAGCGGTAGTAGCTGGGCACTTCGTCGGTCTCGGTATAGCTGCCGTGGCGCGTGGAGACGCGGTAGCGGATCTCGCGTCCGCCCATTTCCATGAAGGGGCGCAGCGTCTCCAGCAGGGCCTGGCGTGTGGCGGCATCTTCCTGGCGCAGTGTGATCTCTACGCGTGTCGAGCCATAGCCCAGCAGCTTGTCGAACGCATGGCGCATGACGGCCTGATTCGGAAAAGTGATGACTGCCCCCACCATGCCCGCCAGGGCCGCGACGCCGCCCAGCACCAGCGGCCAGGTCGAACGCTCGTCAGCGCGAGTGCCAGTCATGGCGCTCCAGATGGCTTGCGCGCCATGGCTCAGCCAGGTGGTGGCCATGAAGGCGATGAGCGCTGCAGTCGGCGCCCACACAAGAATCAGCAGTATTTGCAACAGGCCCATATGGGCAGTGATTCTAGGCAGAAGCCATGCATGGCCTGGCTGCAGCAGCTCGCCTGGGGCTACCCGCCCGGGGCAGCCCGCCGGGGACGCTACAGCGCCAGAACGATTCTGGACTCCTGCGTCCTGGCGCGCGAGCAGCAGCTCATCATCTTGGTGCAGGCCGTGCGCTCGGCACGGGTCAGCACCATGTCGCGATGATCGATATCGCCTTCGAGCACCGGCACCTCGCAGGAGCCGCACAGGCCTTCGCGGCAGTCGCACTCGATATCGATATTGGCACTGCGCAGCGCATCGAGCAGGGTTTCATCGTTGCGCACCTGCAGCGTGATGCCGGATTCGCGCAGCTCGACTTCAAAGCCGTGCTCCTTGTCCGGGTCCAGCGCTCCCAGGGTGCTGGAGAAATGCTCCACGCGCAGACTGTCCTCGGGCCAGTGCTGGCTGGCCTCGGCCAGCCCGTCGAGCATGCGCTGCGGACCGCAGGCATAGATCTGTGCGCCGGGCCTGACCTCGGCCAGCAGTGCCGCGTAATCGGCACGCCTGCCTTCCGCGCCCACATAGATCTGCAGACGCTCGCCGTGCATTGCCTGCAATGCATCCAGGAGCGCCATGCGCTCGCGCTGGCTGCAGCTGTAGTGGATTTCATAGGGGATGCCCAAGGCCTGGGCGCGAGCCGCCATGGCCGCAACCGGCGTGATACCTATGCCGCCGGCGACGAGAATCAGCTGCTGCGCGCCTTCGTCGAGCCTGAAGTGGTTGCGCGGGCCGCGCATCTGCACCTTCATGCCGGCCTGCAGTGCCCCATGTATCCAGGCCGAACCGCCACGGCTGTGCTCCTCGCGCAGCACGGCGATCTCGTAGGTATCGGCTTGCTGCGGATCACCGCATAGCGAGTACTGGCGCGAGATGCCGGTGTCGCCGCAGTGCAGGTCGATATGCGAGCCCGGGGTCCAGCGTGGCAGCTCGCGTCCGTCGGGCGCCTTGAGGCGCACGCGCAGCACGTCCTGCGCAATCAGCTCGGTGCTGTCCACCAGCATGCTGCGGCTGACGCCGCCCTGCGAGGATTCGCCGATGCGCACCGGCTGTTGTTCGGCCAGCACGGCGGGGTTGGCGCGCTCGGGGTTGCGGCTCACATCCCATTGCACCCACAGATGTTCGGGGCCGCGGAACGAGGTGTTGGGCACATAGGTGAAGCGTTGCTCGGCCAGCTGCATATGAGGCAGGCGGCGCGTGAACTCTTCAAGGAAGATCTGCATTTCCATGCGGGCCAGATTCTTGCCCATGCACTGGTGGGAGCCGTAGCCGAAGGTCAGGTGATCGCTGGCATTGTCGCGGTGGATGTCGAACAGGTCGGCATCGACAAAATGCTGCTCGTCGTGGTTGGCCGAAGAGGTGACGATGAGCAGCTTGCTGCCGGCCGGAATGGCCTGACCGCCGACCACCACATCCTTGGTGGCCAGGCGCCGCCAGGCGGCTACCGAGCCGTTGTGGCGCAGGCATTCTTCCACGGCGTTGGGGATCAGCGAGGGATCGGCGCAGATTTCCTGCCAGACCTTGGGGTGCTGCAGCAGCAACTTGAGGGCATTGGCCGTGGCGTTGGCCGTGGTTTCGTGGGCGGCGACCAGACCGGCCATCATCATGGAGTGCAGATAGGAGTCGGTGACGACATCGGGCAGTTCCTTCTGCTTGCGAATGCCGTATTGCATCCAGCCTTCGGCATCGGGGTCGGCGCGCATCTTGTCGAGAATCCGGCCCGCGTGCTGCCAGAAATTGCCCACGGCATGGGCCACGGCCACCTGCTCCTCGGCCCGGGGGCGTCCCCAGGTGTTGACGGTGTGGGCAATGCTGTACTGGCGCAGCGTGTCCATATCGTCTGCGGGCACGCCCAGGAAATGCATGGCCACCGTCAGCGGCACTTCCCACAACATCTGATCGACGAGATCGGCGCGGCCGTCGTCGATGAAACGGTCCACATATTCGCGGGCCAGCCGGCGCACCATGGGCTCGTGGTGCTTGAGCTCTTCGGGCGTGAAGGGCTGCATCAGCGCGCGGCGGCGCGGCATGTGGGCGGGCTCGTCCTCGTTGACCAGGGTGCGGTTCAGCGCAAAGCCGTAGCTGGCGAGCACGGCATTGGCTTCATCGCCTGTGGGCGTGATCTTCTCCAACGCGATCGAGGGACTGAAGGTCAGGTTGTCGCGGAAGATGGCCTTGATGTCGTCGAAGCGCGTGACCACCCAGTAGCCCAGCTGCGGGCTGTAGAACACGGGCTCCTGTTCGCGTGCCCAGCGCACATACTCGGGCGGGTCCTGCTGGTAGCCGTCGGCAAAGGGATCGAAGCCGGCGGCCCCGTGGCTGATGGGGCAGCCCGTAGGGCCGCTCTGGCCGGTGGGCTTGCCGAACTGGCTGTGATCGATGGGGCAACGGCTGGGGGTGGAAACGGTCATGGCTCGCTCGCAAACGCAAAGAGGCAGGAGATGGCATAAGCCATCGGACGAGAGCGCAGAGGCGGCCTGCCGCCAGCCTCTGCGGCATGGATCAGCGGGGCAATCAGTCCAGCGTGATGTTCAGATCCTTGATCAGCTTTTGCCAGCGTGCGCTTTCGCTGTGGATCAGTGTCTGGAACTGCTCGGGCGTGTTGCCCACGGGCTCCACGCCAAAGTCGATGAGCTTTTGCTTGACGGCAGGCTCGTTGATGGCGGCGACCACCTGCTTGTTCAGCGCCGTGACGACATTGGCCGGTGTCCTGGCCGGGGCCGCCATGCCGACCAGGGCCGCAGCCTGCACGTCGGGCAGGCCCAGCTCGCCGAAGGTGGGCACATCGGGCAATTGGGGCAGGCGCGTGGCATTGGCCACGGCCAGCGGACGCACCTTGCCGCCCTTGATGAAGCCGGCGCCGGCGGCCAGGTCCACCATCATCACGGGAATCTGACCGCCTGCCACATCTGCCAGCGCCGGAGCCGCACCGCGATAGGGCGCATGGGCGAGCTTGAGGCCGGCCTCGGACTTCAGCAGTTCCATGGCCAGGTGATGGGGGCTGCCCGCACCGGCGGAGCCGTAGTTCACGCCCTCGGCACTGGCCTTGGCGGCGGCAATGAACTCCTTGGCGGTCTTGGCCTTCTCGGCGGGGCCGGCCACCAGAATCATGGGAAAGCGGCCCATGAGCGTGACGGGCGTCAGATCCTTGCCGGGGTTGTAGCTCAGGCTCTTGTAGAGCACCGGGTTGAAGATCAGCGTGCCGTTGTCGGCCGACAGCACGGTATAGCCGTCGGCCGGTGCGCGCGCGGTCTCCGAGGCGCCTATGGCCGTGTTGCCGCCCGGGCGGTTGTCCACGACGATGGGTTGATGGGCCTGGGCGCCCCAGGCCTGGCCTATGGTGCGGGCCAGGAAGTCCGAGCCGCCGCCTGCTGCGTAGGGCACGATCCAGCGCACGCTCTTGCTCGGGTACTTGTCCTGGGCCATGACGGTGCCGGGGGCTGCGGCCAGCCAGAGCATGCTGGTGGCCAGAACCGAGGCGGTGAAGAGGCGTTTTTTCATTGAGGGTGTCTCCTGGGCTGTGGTGTTGTTTGCTTGCGGGTTAACCAAGCTTCACTCCGCCTGCGATTCCGCTTTAATACGGAAATTGTTTTGCGTAATTTTTATACGCATAGCGTAAATATGCTTCAAGGGATTACCCGAGAGCCAGCACGAGACATGCGTGAAAATGTCTTCAACGGCTTACGAGACAGGCGCAACCGGCTATGAAAATCGAGAAGAAGACTTTGGCGATGGCGAAGCGGCAAGCAGCCAGCCCCGCAGCAAGAGTGGCGTTGCAGAATGCCCGGCAAGAGCCGGATCAACGTCGCCAGCGTGTGCAGGCAGCGGAGACCTGTCTGGCCGTGCTCAAGGCACTGGCCGGGCTGGGCGGGCGTGCCAGTCTCACGGCCATCGGAGCTGCCGTCGATGAAAGCCCGGCCAAGGTGCATCGCTATCTGGCCAGCCTCATGGCCGAGGGCCTGGTGGAGCAGGATCGTGGTGGCACCCAGTACGCGCTCGGACGCGAGGCCATCCATATCGGCCTGGCTGCGATGCGCCAGAACGATCCTGTGCGCATGTCCGAGCCGGCCCTGCAGCATCTGCGCGAGTCCTTGCAGGTCACGAGTTTTGTCGCGGTCATGGGCAATATGGGCCCCACCATCGTACGTTTCGAAGAGCCCAGCCTGCCCATTACCGTCAATGTGCGTGTGGGTTCGGTCATGTCCATGCTGTGGTCGGCCACGGGGCGGGCCTTTTTTGCCTTCATGGAGCCGCAGCCCGAGGTCGAGGCGCTGCTGGCGCGCGAATTGGAGGCCGCCAGCCCCGAGCATCGCCGTCTGCTGCATGCGAGCAAGCCTCTGGAGCAGCTGCGCAGCGAGATTCGCGCAGCCGGCTGTGCGGCGATCCGGGACTTGAATCTGCCTGGCATCAGCGCCGTTGCGGCGCCCTTGCTCGACTACAACGGTCATGTGGTGGCCGTGCTCTGCGCGCTCGGGGCCAGCGGCGGCTTCGACCCCGATCCGCAGGGCCGCATTGCCCAGGCTGTACGCGAAGAGGCGCGCAGTATCAGTGCTTCGCTGGGCTACCGAGCCTAGGTCTCAGGCCCTGGTCAGCACAGCCGGGGCTCCGAGGCGCAGGGATAGCTGACGGGCCTGGGCCTGCAGTTTCTGGGCCGGCAGACCAGCGGGGTCCAGCGTCAGCGTGACCGAAGGGCCGATGGCGGCAATCGCCAGCACCAATTGGCCGAAGCCGTCGAACACCGGCACCGCCAGCGCGCTTACGCCCGACAGCAACTGGTTCTCGACCACGCTCAGGTGGTTGCGGCGAATGGCGTCCAGTTCCTTGGCAAACGTCGGTTCGTCCAGGCTGTGGCCTTCGGCCTGCAGCAGCGGTGCGATACGGGCCGGGTCGCCGAAAGCCGCAAAAATCTTGCCCGTGGCGGTATGGCGCAAGGAGGCCGGCGTGCCGTGGCGCATGGCCACATATACATGGGTCGGGCCTTCCTCGACGCGGATGATGGTCGGCCCCTGGCCGCTCCACATGGAAACCGACACGGTGTAGCCCACCTCTTGCGCCAGGGCGGGCAGCTCGGCAATCGCCATGCGCACGGGATCTGCCTGCTGCAGGCTGATGAGCCCCATCTGAATGGCCAGCGGCCCCAGGCCGTAATGGCCGCTGACGCGATCCTGCTCCATCAGGCCCAGCTTGCAAAAACTCACCAGATAAGGATGGGCCTTGGCGGCCGTCATCTCCGCCTCGCGTGCCAGATCCTTGAGCGCCATGCGCCGGCCCGTGCGCGCCAGCACCTTGAGCAACTGGCCGCCAACTTCCACGCTCTGTATGCCGCGCGGTGCGCGCGCGGGTTCGTCGTCACTGGATTCAAGCATCAAACGGGCGTCGGTCGAAGAAGAGTTGGCATGAGGCATGACGGCATTGTGACGGTGGAAAAGCGGCTGGAAAGTCTCAAGGGTTTTTCACTATGACGAATCGATTGTGCAATGTTGAATTTATATCTAGCATTCAGAAATTCGATAAAGCTGAATGCATTTGTTTAAAACAAAGAGATTGCAACGATGAGCACCAAGACCTTTGCCTCCGCCGCCGACCTTGAAGTCAAGAAGGTGAGCTTCGACAAGCTCTCCGAACATGCTTATGCCTACACGGCCGAGGGCGACCCCAATACCGGCATCATCATTGGCGACGACGCCGTGATGGTCATCGACACCCAGGCCACACCCGTCATGGCCGAGGACGTGATCCGCCGCATCCGCGAGGTCACGGACAAGCCCATCAAATACGTCACGCTGTCGCATTACCACGCGGTGCGCGTGCTGGGTGCCTCGGCCTACGGCGCCGAGCACATCATTGCCAGCCAGGACACCTACGACCTCATCGTCGAGCGCGGCGAGCAGGACAAGGCCAGCGAGATCGGCCGCTTTCCGCGCCTGTTCCAGAACGTCGAGAGCGTGCCCGATGGCATGACCTGGCCGACCATGACCTTCACCGGCAAGATGACGCTGTGGCTGGGCAAGCTCGAGGTGCAGATCCTGCAGCTGGGCCGTGGCCACACCAAGGGCGATACCGTGGTCTGGCTGCCACAGGAGAAGGTGCTGTTCAGCGGCGATCTGGTCGAGTTCGATGCCACGCCCTATGCCGGCGACGCCTATTTCCAGGACTGGCCGCAGACGCTGGATGCGATTGCCGCCCTCAAGCCCGAAAAGCTGGTGCCCGGCCGCGGTGCGGCGCTGCAGAACGCCGCCGAAGTGCAGGCCGGCCTGGCGGGCACGCGCAACTTCATCAGCGACCTGTGGGCCGAGGTCAAGGCCGGCGCCGATGCGCGTCAGGACTTGCGCAAGGTCTACGAGGCAGCCTTTGCCAAGCTGCAGCCCAAATACGGCCATTGGGTGATCTTCAACCACTGCATGCCGTTTGACGTGACACGTGCCTATGACGAGGCATCGGGCCACGCCGACCCGCGCATCTGGACTGCCGAGCGCGACCGCGAGATGTGGCTGGCGCTGGAAGGCTAGTCGCCTCCTGGGCCGCCCGGCTGGCAGTCTCTTGCGCAGGCGCGGCGGTCTACGGCGAAGCTATCTAAAACAGGAGCTGCTTGCGCTTGATTTGTAATGAATTCAAATAGAAAAAACATTGAATTCAATGCCTGGAGAGCGGCAGCAGCTATCAAAAAAACAGAGTTTGAATCCGGTCGCAAAGAGCCGGAGGGGCGGCTTTTGCCCCAAGAAACAGATCCACGCTTTTCAAGGTTTGCGCACCGATGAACGCCATGTCCACCACCGCCATTTCTCTTGACGCCCTGCGCGGCAGCGCCGCCGACATCCAGTCCATCCAGATTCCTTATCGGCGTCATGCGGACCAGGATGCCGATGCGCCGGCTCGCCACCCCGTGGTGGTGGTCGGCGCCGGGCCCGTGGGCCTGTCGCTGGCCATCGATCTGGCCCAGCGCGGCCAGCCGGTGGTGGTGCTCGACAACGACTGCAAGCTGTCCACGGGCTCGCGCGCCATCTGCTTTTCCAAGCGCACGCTGGAGATCTGGGACCGCCTGGGTGTGGGCCAGCCCATGGTGGACAAGGGCGTGTCCTGGAATTTGGGCAAGGTGTTTGCCAGGGATCAGTCGCTCTACCAGTTCGACCTGCTGCCCGAAGCCGGCCACGAGCGCCCGGCCTTCATCAATCTGCAGCAGTACTACGCCGAAGCCTATCTGGTCGAGCGCGCCCTGCAGCTGCCGCTGATCGATCTGCGCTGGCACAACAAGGTCACGGCGCTGGCGCCGCGCGAGGATGGGGCGGAACTGACAGTGGAAACGCCCGAGGGCGATTACCGGATCGATGCCCAGTGGGTGCTGGCCTGCGACGGATCGCGCTCGCCCTTGCGCGGCCTGCTGGGCCAGGAAAGCCACGGCCGCATCTTCCGCGACCGCTTTCTGATTGCCGATGTGAAGATGCATGCGGACTTCCCAACCGAGCGCTGGTTCTGGTTCGATCCGCCGTTCCATCCGGGCCAGAGCGTGCTGCTGCACCGCCAGCCCGACGATGTCTGGCGCATCGACTTCCAGCTGGGCTGGGAGGCCGATCCCGAGGAGGAGAAAAAGCCCGAGAACATCCTGCCGCGCATCCGCGCATTGCTGGGCAAGGACGCGCACTTCGAGCTCGAATGGGCCAGCGTCTACACCTTTGCCTGCCTGCGCATGGACCGCTTCGTCCACGGCCGCGTGGTCTTTGCGGGCGACAGCGCGCATGGCGTATCACCCTTCGGCGCACGCGGCGCCAACAGCGGCGTGCAGGATGCCGAGAACCTGGCCTGGAAGCTCGACCGCGTGCTGCGCGGTCAGGCCGATTCTGCGCTGATCGCGAGCTACGGCGCCGAGCGCGAATACGCGGCCGACGAGAACATCCGCAACTCCACGCGCGCCACCGACTTCATCACGCCCAAGAGCGAGATCAGCCGCCTGTTTCGCGATGCGGCGCTGGAGCTGGCGCGCGAGCATGAGTTTGCGCGTCGCATCGTCAACAGCGGTCGTCTGTCGGTGCCGGCCACGCTGCATCATTCCTCGCTCAACACGCCGGACAGCGAGGTCTTCGCAGGCTCGCAACTGCCCGGCGCCGTGCTCAGCGATGCGCCCATGCGCCGTCCCGGCAACAGCCAGACCACCTGGCTGCTGCGCTCCCTGGGCCCGGACTTCACGCTGCTGCATTTCGGCCCCACGCCGGCCTGGGCGCGCGAGCTGACCGGTGTGCTCAATCTCTCCATTGCCGCCGAGGGCGATGCCGGGGCCGCGCAAGCCGATCTGCTGGATGCCCAGGGTCTGGCCGCGCAGCGCCTGGATGCGCGCCCCGGCACCAGTTACCTGCTGCGCCCCGATCAGCATGTCTGCGCGCGCTGGCGCCGTCCCGACGAGGCTGCCGTGCGTGCCGCGCTGCAGCGCGCCGGCGGTTGAAATGAAGGCTCCCCCTGAGGCGTCCTCTCTTGCTACGCGGGAGGGGGCATGCGGGCAACCGACGACAGCCTCGTTGCGGGGCGGCGTGGCCGGCCCAAGTCCTTGCTCGCTGTCCCTGGTGGAGTGCAACACCCTCTGAGGATTCCCCCCTTTTTTAGGAGACTGCCATGCTGCTGTCCACTCACCCGAATCTGCAGGCCTGCGACGATTTCTATGAAGCCCTGATCGCCACGCATCAGGGCCTGGAAACCGCGCAAAGCCACGCCCTCAATGCCCGCCTGGTGCTGCTGCTGGCCAATCACATCGGCCATCAAGAGACCTTGCTGCATGCGCTCGAACTGGCCCGCGCCAGCGCAGGATTCGCTCCTGCCGGTGCGGACCCGGCCGAGCGCGGTGCCGTGACACCGGTTGCCCCGGTACACGCTGCCGCTTGAGATGCAGCAAGCCGCCGGCCTGGCGGCAGCTGCGCCATCCCCTAAAGGCCCCGTCACCAAAATCTATTCAAGGGGCCATGAATCAAGGAGACAAGGATGATGCAACGTAAACAGTTTCTGGCCGCACTGGCCTGCTCGACGCTGGCATGGGCTGCAGGGCCGGCCGCCATGGCGCAGGAAAAGCCCCTGGAATGGGTCATAGGCTACGCCGCAGGCGGGGGCTCCGACGTGGTGGCCCGCGTGATTGCCGAAGCCATGGGCCGCAATCTGGAGCGCCCCATCGTCATCAACAACAAGCCTGGTGCGGGAACCAATATCGCGGCCGAGTACAGCGCGCGCTCGCATGACTACGGCAACCTGATGTTCACGGCCGACTTCGCCACGCTGGCTGCCAATCCGTTTCTGTTCCGCAAGCTCAACTACAACGCCGAAAAGGACTTCAAGCCCGTGGGCATGCTGGTGCGCTTTCCCATGCTGCTGGTGGTCAACAACGATGTGCCAGTCAGCAATCTGAGCGAGTTTGTCGCCTGGGCCAAGCAGCAGAAGACCGGCGTGAGCTGGGGCTCGGCCGGCCTGGGCAGCCCTCATCATCTGGTTGGCGAGCTGTTCCGCGAAGAAGCCGGTCTGGGCAATATGACCCATGTTCCTTATCGCGGTGCTGCGCCGGCAGTGCAGGATGTGATCGGTGGCCAGATACCTGCCATGTGGGCCGATAGCGCCACCATTATTCCCTTCCTCGGCGAGAAAAAGCTCAAGGCCATAGGCGTGGCCAGCCCGGCCCGCATCGATGTGCTGCCCAAGGTCGCCACCTTGCAGGAGCAGGGCCTCAAGGGCTTCGAAGGCTATGCCTGGCAGGGCGTCGTCGTGCCCAAGGGCAGCTCGGCCGAGGTGGTCAGGAAGTTCAGCCAGTCGCTGCAGTTTGCGCTGGCCGACACGCGCACCAAGGCCCGTCTGGCAGCCATGGGGGTAGAGCCCATGCCCGGCAGCTCCGAGCAGATGGAGAAATTCGTCAGCAACGAACGTAGCAAATGGGGCCGCGTGATCACGGCCAACAACATCAAGCTCGATTGAGAGCCGGACTCAGTGGGCCGCAGCCTGGGTGACGGACAGGCCCGGGCGCTGCGGGATATGCGTTTTTGCAGATGCAGCGCCGTGCCAGCCGTGGCAGACTCCGGGCCATGTCCGAGCCCACTCTTCTCGTTGCCGACGATCACCCGCTGTTTCGCGCAGCGTTGATCCAGGTGCTGCACGACCGCTTTCCGCAATTTCGCATTGTGGAGGCGGCCAGCGCCCAGACCCTGGGCGCAGCGATGCAGGAGAATCCTGAAATCGAGCTGGTGCTGCTGGACCTGGCCATGCCCGGCGCGCGCGGCTTCTCGTCCCTGCTGCATCTGCGCGGCGAATATGCGCAGGTTCCGGTGATCATCATCTCGTCCAATGACGACCCTCGCATCATCCGTCGCGCCCAGCAGTTCGGGGCGGCAGGCTTTATCTCCAAGTCTGCGGCTGCAGACGATATGAGTGCCGCCATTGACGATGTGCTGAGCGGGGATATCAGCTTTCCCTCCATGGTGGCCGAGCGCTCGGAGGCCGATGCGGCCCTGGCCGCTCGTCTGGCCCAGCTCACGCCCCAGCAGTTTCGCGTGCTGCTGTGCATTGCCGACGGGCTGCTCAACAAGCAGATCGCGCACGAACTGGGCCTGGCCGAGAACACCGTCAAGGTCCATGTGACGGCGATTCTCAAGAAGCTCGAATGCTATTCACGCACCCAGGCGGCAGTGCTGGTCAAGAGCCTGGAAAACGATCACGAGGTTTGATTGCCCTGGTGCCTCAAGAGTCATCTGTCTTGATAGCTTGCTGCGCTTTGTTGGCCATGGATTGAGGCCTTTCTGACCTCGTTTCTGTGCAGCTTGCCGCTGCAAACTGTCGTCGCAGTTCGATGGCTATAAGTGCGCGAAAAACTCCGGCGTTGCATCCCAGCGATCGTGCATGCCATCGACATACGTGACGGGAATTCGCGAAAGCTCCTCTTCCGACAGCTCTTCCAGGCAACCGATATTGATGCCGTACATCTGGCCTATCGGCGTGTCGTGGCCCACACCAAAGACGCGGATGCCGCAGCGCCTGCAGAAGAAATGCTGGTTCTTTTGCGAGCCAAACACATAGAGGGTGAGTTCCTTCTCACCCGTAATAAGGCGGAAATTTTCGGGGCTGGCGATGGCGGGCCAGAACCGGCTGCGCCTGCAGATGGAGCAGTTGCAGCGATAGCTGGGCTGGCTCAGGTCCAGGCCGACTTCAACCTGAACCCGGCTGCAATGGCAGCTGGCACGATAGGATTTCAGCATCTGGCGACCCCCTGTGTTGAGACGGGCTGCCATCGAGATGTCAGCCTTGATCGAAGCTTAGATAGTTCAGATGCTCCTGGATACGCCAGACCGCACACCATGCGTTGATATCGCTGCCGTGGGAGAAAAAGATCTCCCAGCAATGATCGACCTCGTCCTGAAAAACCTGTCTCGCCGCATTGATGAAGCGATGACAATGGGCTTGGAGCGGGCCTTGGGCATCTTGCGCATCGATCAGCCAGAGGAAATCCTCTTGCCAGTCGGCGTCGCACGATACTTCATGCACGGATTTCAGACGCAGCCTGCTGACCACATCGGGCCAATGAGCGAGATCGATCCGGCAGCGCACAGCCAGGCGGTCGTCAATGCCGCTGCCTCCGGCATAAAAGCCCAGCGCATAGTGCAAGTCTTCCTCTGCAGGCGCAAAGCCGATCAGATTGGCAATGAGTGACATGGGCTTTTCCACGCACATGTCTTTGCTGCTGTGTCGATGAGCCAGGCTGTCATAGTCGCGCATGTCTTTGGCAACCGTCTAGGCAAGAGCAGGCATGCACAGGTGTGTCTCCTCATGCAGCATGGGTTGGCCCTCCCAGGGAGGACAGAACGGCAGGAGCGATCAGCCTGTGCATGGGTTTGACGGGCAGCATGTAGAGGTGCCCCAGTGCGTTCTTGACATGCACGACGGTGGTGACGGTGATGACGGTGTCCAGGGAGCTGATGTCGCTCTTGCGGTGAATGCTGAGCACGACCTTCAGATGCTTGTCGTCGTCGCCGATAAGGGCTTCATCAAAGGTGTTTTCGAACACCGTGAAGATGCCGACCCTATCGCCGGGGCCGTAGCTGGCTGCTGGTTTTCCGGGCTTCAGGGCCGACAAGGTGCCCAGGTTCTTGAGTCCCACCAGACCGCCGACCAGATTGCGCGCACGCATGCAGATTTCAATCCAGCGCGGCGTTTTCCGCGCGGCAAGAATGAAGTGCTCCAGTGCAGACAGACCTGTGGCGTCCGAGACGATGCTCCAGGAGTCGTGAAAGCTGGCCCCGGCCAATCGCTGTGCGATGCGGCTGCCGGGCGGAACGGCGGATTCAACGGGATGATGGTGCATGCTGTCTCTGTCAGGGTTGAACGGCCCGCGTGCCTGAAAGCCGCAGAGGCTGATGCAGCATATCGAAGAATCCGCCACTCGGCTTGTACAGTCATGGCGTGCAGACCGCTTTTGCTCCTGAATTCATAGCTGTAGCGCAATGCACTGAAAGCACCGCAGCTGGAAGTGACTTTGGCTTTCAGGCGCTCCCGCCTTCTCGTCCGCGCAAAAAGGTCTGGCTCATCAGCGCCCGCAGCGCCGGCGGCCTGACCGGCTTGGCCAGAAAGCCCCAACCGCGTTCAGCAGCCTGGCGGCGCAGGGTGCTATCGCCTTCAGCGGTCAGCAGGATGACCGGAGGCTGCTGCCCCCAGCGCTCGCAGAGCTGGGCATAGATATCGGGGCCGTAGAGCTGGCCCAGATGCACATCGAGCAGCACCAGTTGTGGGGCATTGCCGGGCGCAGCATAGGCCAGGGCTTCGGGGGCGTTGGCGGCCAGCGGCACATCGCAGCCCCAGCGCTCGAGCAGGGCGCAGGTGGCGTCGCGGGTGGCGGGATCGTCCTCCACATACCAGACTGTGCCACCCTGCAGCGGACTGTCCACGCGGGCGCTGGGAGAAGGCTGCTGCGATACCGGCGTCAATGCAGCGGCCTGGCCCAGTGGAACCTTGACCCAGAAGACGCTGCCCTTGCCCAGGGTGGAGCGCAGGCCGATCTCATGGTCCAGCAATCTGCCCAGGCGCTCCACGATGGCCAGGCCCAGGCCGGTGCCGCGGTCGTCGGCATGGCCTTCGTCGAGGCGGCGGAACTCTTCGAAGATTTCCTTTTGCAGGCTCTGGGGAATGCCAGGACCCTGGTCATGCACCTCGATGCGCACCTGGTCACCCTGGCGGCGACAGCCCACGACGATACGGCCCTTGCGCGTATAGCGGATGGCGTTGGAGACAAAGTTCTGCAGTATGCGACGCAGCAGGGCTTCGTCGCTGCGCACGATCAGCCGGCTGGGCATGCAGTGCAGGCTTAGGCCTTCGTTCTCGGCCTGCAGCGCAAAATTGTTGTGCACCACTTCCAGCAAAGAGTTGAGCGCGAAGTCACGCACGCGGACTTCGAGCTGGCCCGATTCCATGCGCGAGATGTCGAGCAGGCTGGTGAGGATGGCGTCCTGAGAGGCCAGTGCCTTGTCCACCCGCTGGGCCAGTTGGCGGCCGGCCTCATCGTGCAGATAGGTGGGCAGCAGGCTGGTGAAGATGCGCGCCGCATTCAGCGGCTGCAGCAGGTCATGCACGGCCGAGGCGACAAAGCGGGTCTTGTAGCGGTTGGCGCGCTCGGCCTCCTGCTTGGCCTGGGCCAGGTCCCGGGTGCGGTCGGCAATGCGCTTTTCCAGCGTATCGGCGAGATTGCGCAGCTCGCGCGCCGTGTTCTTGTAGCTGGTGATGTCGGCATAGCTGGTGACAAAGCCGCCATCGGGCAGGGGGTTGCCGCGAATCTCCAGCACCGTGCCGTCGCCCTTGGCGCTTTCGTGCAGATGGGGGCTGCCGCTGCGCAGATGCTGGAGCCGACGCTGGATCGCAGGCTCCACATCGCCCTTGCCCAGCAGGCCGCGCCTGGCGTTGTGGCGTATCAGGGCCTCGATGGGCTGGCCCACATGCATGAGCTCGGGCGGGTAGCGGAACAGCTCCACATAGCGCGAGTTCCAGGCCACCAGCCGCAGCTGCGGGTCCACCACCACCACGCCTTGCGGCAGATGCTGCAGACTGCGCGAGAGTCCGGTGTCGGCCTGCTTGGCGGCCTGGACAATGCCGTCCTGGGCCGTGCGCAGCTCCTGCGCATGCTGGTGCAGCACGGTCTCCAGCTCCTTGCG
Source organism: Comamonas sp. Z1 (assembly GCF_008121555.1). NCBI lineage: Bacteria > Pseudomonadati > Pseudomonadota > Betaproteobacteria > Burkholderiales > Comamonadaceae > Comamonas > Comamonas sp. Z1. Next base: position 621,356 of record NZ_VOQT01000002.1, on the reverse strand, counting down.
ACTGCGCTGGCGCAGGGCCGCCAGGCGCTGGCGCTGGCGGATATAGAGCACCAGCAGCGAGGCGGCCAGCCATAGGCCGCCGGCGGCCACTGCCGCCCAGTGACTGGCCGTCTGGCTGTGGACGATGTCGTGCAGCAGATGCAGCTGCCATTGGCTTTCGGGGAGTTCCATGCGCAGCCAGAGCATGGGGTCGACCAGCGGAGGCTGGCTGAAATGGGCCAGCATGCCGATGCCCGCAGGCTGCCGGCTGGTGCGGTAGCCGAGCGGAATCAGAGCCTGGCCCGCGTATTGATGGGTGTCCCGCACCTCCTGCTGGTCGTTGCTGGACAGCGGCTCCAGCAGGCGGTAGCGCCATTCGTCGCGGTTGGAGAGAAAGACCACGCCATGCTCGTCCGAGGCGAAGACGATGTCGGGCGACTGGCTCCACTCGCCTTCGAGCTCCTGAAACAGGATCTTGATGGCGATGAGCCCAAGCACCGAGCCGTCATCATCATGAATGGCCTGGGAGAGAAAGTAGCCGGGCAGTCCCGTGGTCATGCCGATGCCGTAGAAGCGGCCACTGCCCTGGCTCAGCGCCTGGGTCACATAGGGGCGAAAGCTGTAGTCCTCGCCCACATTGCTGTGCGAGTCGCGCCAGTTGCTGGCGGCCAGGGCCTTGCCGCTTTTGTCGATGAGGGTCAGCGTGGAAGCTCGGCTGGCGCCGTTGGCCTGCTCCAGCTTGTGGTTGAGCCTGTCCACCTCGGTGGCGCTGAGCGGGTGGCTGAGCGCGCTCTTGAGTTCGGCATCGAGCGCCAGCACCTCGGGCAGGGTGCGGTAGCGGTCCACGCGCTGCACCATTGCCTGGGCATAGAGCGTGAGCTGGCGTTGCACGCTTTCGCTTTCATCGTGCAAAGAGGTTTGCAGCGCGACGCGGCTGGCGGCCCACATGCTCAGCAGCATGCCGCTGAGCACGATGACAAGGGTCAGAAACAGTCGGTTTCGGGCAAGGTTTCGCGCAAGACGCATGACGAGAGTGGGTGATCAAGGAGTCCAGTGTGGCTCTGGAGCCGGTTCAGTGCGAATTCTGAGGCCTAGGGATTTCCCTAAGTTGGTGCATGCTCTCCAAGGGAGCGCGTACGGACCTAATACCAATGGGTTATCGGCACAAAAAGGGCGCGGGAGTACAAACGGCAGCAATTCGGCGCACCACGGTGGTGCGCCCGCAATTTTGGAGATGCAGCGTGCACACTCTGCCCACAGAATCTGCTCCGCGTGAGCACTTGCCGTTCTACCGTCAGCTCTACTTCCAGGTGGTGTTCGCCATCATCGTGGGCGTGCTGCTGGGGCATTTCGAGCCCGCCTATGGCGAAGCCATGAAGCCCTTTGGCGATGCCTTCATCAAGCTCATCAAGATGATCATCGCGCCGGTGATCTTCCTGACCATCGTTACCGGCATTGCCAGCATGACGCACCTGAGCGCCGTGGGCCGTGTGTTCGGCAAGGCCATGGCGTATTTCCTGACCTTCTCCACGCTGGCGCTGGTCGTGGGCCTGATCGTGGCCAATGTCATGCAGCCCGGTGCCGGCATGCATATCAATCCCGCCGATCTGGACCAGACTGCCGTCAAGGGCTATGTGGCCAAGTCGCATGAGATGACGCTGACCGGCTTCGTGATGGACATCATCCCCAAGACGCTGATCAGTCCGTTCGTGGGTGACAACATCCTGCAGGTGCTGCTGGTGGCCGTGCTGTTCGGCGTGTCCCTGGCCATGGTCGGCGAGGCCGGCAAGCCCGTGCTGAACTTCTTTGAAGCCCTGACCAAGCCCGTGTTCAAGCTGGTCAACATCGTGATGAAGTTCGCTCCCATCGGTGCCTTTGGCGCCATGGCCTTCACCATCGGCAAGTTCGGTCTGGGCTCGCTGGTCAACCTGGCAGAGCTGGTGCTGACCTTCTACATCACCTCGGCCCTGTTCGTGCTGGTGATTTTGGGTGCCGTGGCGCGCTTTTGCGGCTTCTCCGTGATCAAGCTGATCAAGTACCTCAAAGACGAGCTGCTGCTGGTGCTGGGTACATCGTCTTCCGAATCGGCTCTGCCTTCGCTGATGCACAAGATGGAAAAGGCCGGCTGCAGCAAGTCCGTCGTCGGTCTGGTCGTGCCTACCGGCTACTCCTTCAACCTGGACGGCACCAATATCTATATGACGCTGGCTGCGCTGTTCATTGCCCAGGCGACCGATACCCATCTGACCCTGGGCCACCAGATCGCGCTGCTGCTGGTTGCCATGCTATCGTCCAAGGGCGCGGCGGGCGTGACGGGGGCTGGCTTCATCACCCTGGCCGCGACCCTGGCTGTTGTGCCCGAGGTGCCCGTGGCCGGCATGGCACTGATTCTGGGTGTGGACCGCTTCATGTCCGAATGTCGTTCGCTGACCAACTTCATCGGTAACGCCGTCGCCACCGTGGTGGTCTCCAAGTGGGAAAACGCGCTGGACTACGAAAAGCTGGATGCTGCTCTGGCAGGCAAGGAAGAGAACGAGGCGGTGTCCGCTCACGCTTGAGCACGCACAGGCCTCAATCCAAAAAGCCCCGATCTGATGGTCGGGGCTTTTTCATGGATTTCAGGCTTTAAGCCCAGCCGGGGAAGGCGCTGATAGCTATTGATTTGATTGCATTCAGGCGGAGTGTGAGGTCGTCGTCAGCAAGTCATGCGCCGCCAGCACACGCAGGGTGTCGCGCCCCAGGCTATTGCTGCGGGGCAGAAAGCGCACCCAGCTCAGTTTGTTGACGGTGCGCTCCAGCACCTGCCGGGCCTCGGCGGGAAGCTGCTGCACAAACTGCTGCCAGGTCTCCCGGGCCTGCTCCAGCGCACCAGCCTGCTGCAGAAACAGCGCTGTGGACTGGGCGTAGTTGAGCGCATCGCGCGCCATGCAGACGGCTTGCGGTAAATGGGCTGCAGGGTCGTCTTCAAAGTCGATGAAGCCTATGACCCCGTCGGCGCAGACCACCATATTGCGCGCCACGGCCTGACTCAGCACCTCGCCGCGGGCATGTGCCTGCTGTATGGCCTCCAGGCCTTTTCGCCAGAGCTCCAGCGTGGGCTGCGCGCCCCGGGCAATCGCTTCTTCGATGGCATTGCTCAGCGATGGAGCTTCTTCGCCCGGGCGGCCCAGATGGCGCATCACAAAGGCCTGGTCGTCCGTGGCCAGCACTTGCGGCACGCGCAGCCCCTTGGCCTTGAAACTGCGCAGGCGGCGCACCTCGGTTTGCAGGGACTCGGTCCCTCCGGGGTTGGGCACGGGCTGCAGCACGGCGGCCCTGAACAGCTTGGCCAGCGTGCTCAGCAGCCAGTAGTTGAGGGCCGGGTTGCCTTGGTTGGCGCGCTTGACCCAAAGGGTTTCATGCGCCAGTTCATAGCGCATGATGCTGTGAGGCTGGTCCAGATGCTCGCGCAGAAATGCCTGGTAATCGATGGCGTTCTGCGCAGAGGGCATCTGCTCTTGGGCGGAAATATCCTGAGATGGCACGGCGTGGGATCTGTCGGGCGCGTGGCTCTGGCTTCTCAGGTCCAGATGCCGTTGCGCTGGGGAAAAGCTTGCGATTGTGCCGTGTTGTCGGCGCCGCCCGCAGCTGACGGGCGCAACACAGGCTCTTGCAGGGGCTGAAAGCTCTGTGCCGTGGCCAGCGGCCAGTAGTTCTGGAAGACCTTGTGCTGGCGCTCCAGGTTCTGGAGCAGGCAGCCTGGTTTCACGCGCAGTATCAGGTTGGACAGCAGACTGACCTGGGTGTCGTCCAGCCGGCGCACGATATGGTGGGCCGTGATCTCGTTGGGATGCCTGAGGCCGGCGGCTTGAACCAGCTCCTGCAGCGCATGCAGGGTGTTGCGGTGGAAGTTGGCGACGCGCGTGGCCTTGTCGGGCACGACCAGCGCCTGCTGGCGCACGGTGTCTTGCGTCGTGACGCCCGTGGGGCAGGTGCCGGTGTGGCAGCTCTGGGCCTGGATGCAGCCCAGCGCCATCATGAAGCCGCGCCCCGAATTGCACCAGTCGGCACCCAGGGCCATCATGCGGGCAATGTCAAAGGCCGTGATGACCTTGCCTGCCGCACCGATCTTGATGCGCTGGCGCAGGTTCACGCCCAGCAGCGTGTTGTGCACCAGCAGCAGGCCTTCCTGCAGCGGCACACCCACATGGTCGACAAACTCCACAGGCGCTGCGCCCGTGCCGCCTTCGGCGCCGTCTACGACTATGAAGTCGGGCGTGATATTGGTTTCCAGCATGGCCTTGACCATGGCAAACCATTCCCAGGGGTGACCGACGCAGAACTTGAAGCCCGTGGGCTTGCCGCCTGAAAGACGGCGCAGCCTGGCGATGAACTGCATCAGCTCCACAGGGGTGGAGAAAGCGCTGTGGCTGGAGGGCGAAATGCAGTCCACGCCAACCGGTATGCCGCGTGCTGCTGCGATTTCGGGAGTGACCTTGGCTCCGGGAAGCATGCCGCCATGGCCGGGTTTGGCGCCCTGGCTGAGCTTGATCTCGATCATCTTGACTTGCGGATCGGTGGCGTTGGCGACGAATCTTTCTTCGCTGAACGTGCCGTCCGCATTGCGGCAGCCGAAATAGCCCGAAGCCACTTCCCAGATCAGATCGCCGCCATGCATGCGGTGGTACTGGCTGATCGAGCCTTCGCCCGTATCGTGGATGAAGCCGCCCATCTTCGCGCCCTGGTTCAGCGCCTGGATGGCGTTGCCCGACAGCGCGCCAAAGCTCATGGCCGAGATATTGAAGACGCTGGCGTGATAGGGGCGGGTGCAGGGATCCACCCCTTCGGCCGGTTGCTCCTGCGTGCCGCCAATCCAGAGGCGGAAGTCATGCGAACTGAGCTTGGTGGGTTGCAGGGAGTGGTTGACCCACTCATAGCCCTGCTGACTCACGTCGAGCTGGGTGCCGAACGGCCGGTTGTCGACCTGACCCTTGGCACGCTGATAGACCAGCGAGCGCTGGGCGCGCGAGAACGGCTGGGCCTCGGTATCGCCTTCGATGAAGTACTGGCGAATCTCGGGGCGTATGAATTCGAAGATGAAGCGCATATGCCCCATGACGGGATAGTTGCGCAGTATGGCGTGCTGCTTTTGCAGTAGATCCCAGATGCCGAGAAGCACCAGCAGCAAAGACGCAATCAACCACCCAAGTCCCTTGCCCGCCGTGGTCAGCGTGTAGAGCGAAATGCCCAGCACGAGCGCGGAAATGAAGAGGGCGCCATAGCGCAGGGGCAGACTATTGAAGAAGCGATGCACTGCAGATACTCCCATGGCAGGGTGTGTTGATGGCGGCCCGCTAAAATTCAGCCTGTACGGGGGCATCCGTCCTGGATGCTTTGTCCCCTTGGTCCATCGCCCGGCCCTGCACTTCGATAGTGATGAAATGGTTCGGGCCATCATAAAAGCCTTTCCCTATGCAAGAACAAGCACCTAACTCCGCCGCAGAAGACGCGGCTCTCGCCGACATGCCCGAGGGCGCGCTGAGCAATGATCAGCTCGAAGAGCTGGACGCGCTGCTCGACGAGCTGCGCACCCGCGGCGACGAAATTCCCCAGTGGGAATTCTGTGACGGTTTCCTGACCGCTCTGGTCTGCACACGCCGTCCCATTGCCGCTGCCGAATACATGCCCATGCTGCTGGGCGATGGCGAAGCCCTGCAAGTGGCCGAAGGCCAGCCTCTGCCCAAGCTGGAAGTCTTCAAGGACGAGGCCCAGCAGGCACGTTTCATGGAACTGTTCGAGCTGCGCCTGGCCGAAGTGCGCGAGCAACTGGATGCCGACATCAAGTCCCTGGCCGACGACGCAGCCTTCCAGCCCGAGGCGCTGGATACGCGTGGCGCCATTGCCATCCTGCCCGAAGCCGAGCAGGCCGAGCTGGCCGGCGAAGAAGTGCCGTCGTTCTCTCAGGTCTGGGCGCTGGGCTTCATGTTCGTGGTGGAGAACTGGGCCGACGAATGGGCTGCGCCACGCGACAAGGAAGCAGCCCAGTTGCTGGACGCGGCCATGGAGTTCATCGTCAACCTGACCGAGGACGACACGGACGAGCCGGCTCTGAATCTGTACGACGAAGCCGGTCCTGCCTCGACCAGCCAGGAACGTGTGGATGCCTTTGGCGAAGCCATCTGGGCCGTGTATGACCTGTACCGCCTGTGGAAGAGCATGGGCCCACGCCAGGAAACCATCGTCAAGGGCGAGCAGCCCGGCCGCAACGACCCTTGCCCCTGCGGTAGCGGCAAGAAGTTCAAGAAGTGCCACGGAGCCTGACCAGAGCCATCGCCTGAGGCGCTTTGCGCTTTTCCCCAAGGGGCGGCAGCACCGCTGCAGGGCGGTCTTTGCTTGCTGCCACCGAGTTAGGAACAGTGGCGTTGCAAAGGCCTTCTATAAAAGCGTCTCGGTTGCTGGGGTGCTCAAAAAGCCGCGCGATATTTGCGCAGGCACTTGCGTGCAGTGTGAGTTAGTGGGATAGATGACGCATTTAGGTGAACGCATACGCGCCCGGCGACAGGCGCTGGGTTTGAGTCAGGGACGGCTGGCGCAGATGGCGGATGTCACAGCCTCCGCCAGTTGTTAGGAAAAGCTGCCAGCATGGCCTTCAGGCCCTCGGCGGCTTTTTTTTCGTCCTCGTTTTCGGAGTCGTCCAAGTCTTCGAGCATCGCGGCCACGAACGCATGCGCAGGATCTTCACCCAATACGGCGCGAAGCTTCCCTCTCACTCTCCAGTTCACATGACGCTTGCCTTGCTTCATCTGCGTGATGTGGCTCTTTGGCATTCCTATGACTTCGGCTAGTCGCGTCTGACTGCCGAGCGCCTCTGCGGCTTTCTCAATTAGCTGGCTGATTTCCTCATCAGTTGCCATTTTGATAAATCCTTTGTAACATCGAGTTATCAAATTGATAAATTAATCAATTTGGTTACCCAAAGTTTACAGGAGCCGCCAGCATGCCTATCACCCGCGCTACGCCCCCCAAAAGTCCTCTGCCTGGTCAAGAAGACCAAAGCGCTCGCCTGGCGGCTTCCGCCGAGGTCGGCCAGGTGGAGGGCACCACTCAGCCGGCCGATCTTCGAGAGCTATTCCGACTCTTCTTCGATATGCCTTCGGTCAGGGTGTGCATTGCAATAAACGTGCTCGTTCTTATCGTCGTAGTTTCTAGTGCGGTGTTACCCGGGATGATCGCCAAAACGCCATTTGCTGTGGTCACTGACTGGGCAGATTTCGCGCGCTTCGTGTTCCTCTACTGGGTAGGCAGGGTTCCATCATGACCGGCCAGCCCTACACCCACGCAGCACACTATGAGCGCTCTGTTGCACTTGCAAAGCTTGGTCGGGTGCTCACCGATCAACACGTTCAGGTCTTGAAGCATGGCGTGCACTACTGCGCGCGCATTCGCTCGTCCTGGACGACTCCAAGCGGCTTGGACTGCTGGACGGTCGAGACCATCCATCCGGAAATTGCGCATTTCACGGTGCCCTGCAAGAACGTTCGCCTCTGCGGCGACGAGTTTTGCGCTTGCATTCTCGGGGGCTAGCCATGAGCAAGAACCGCACTCAGTGGCTCCAGATCGCCAAGTTCCTGCAGGAACAGGCACCAGCACGCAAGAGCGTGTCTGCGCGTCTGCATTCCAAGGCTGCGACCAAAAGCGGGCAAGCGAAGCGCCGCACGCTTTTGAGCGCTGCCGCCGCAGTTTTCATGGGAGGTGCTAGTAACACCTCCCAAACGGCTCAAAAATGAGCCAAATGAAGCCGGAACCCACCCTGATGGACTGCCCGTTCTTCATCGATTGGATCACCATAAGCCAGAGCTTCGACTACGACCTGCCTTTGGTGTCTGCTGGTGTCGTCTGGTCTGTCAATGTGCATGGCGAAGTGGAATGGCAGACCGTCCGCGCTGCAACTGTTGAAGGCTCTCATGACACCTCAATACAGGTTCGTTGCGATGGTCGCACCGTTCGCCTCTCTGGCAACGTTTCGCGCTTCGGTCGTTCCGACAACGTCTTCGGCTACGACCTCGCGGCTTGCATACGTCGCTGCAGCAACATCGTTGCTCAGTTCGGACTGCCCCCATTCACTGCGGGCCAGAAGTACTACCGCCATACGAAGCCCCGCGCTGACAGGCGATTTTTCAACCCGAACGGCACCCTCCATGCGGTTTCCAGCGGCCACTCCCTTGCTGAGTTGGCTCCTGCGTGGACCGGTGCCCGCATCAGCCGGTTAGACCTCACGGCCAATTTTGAAACCGGCTCCATGAGCAACGCGCGCGCCTACCTGGAATGGCTGGGCACGCAGCAAACGTCAGCACGCATCAAGGTCGGTGTGCATGGCGATGGTGAAACCGTCGACTGGGGCCGTGGCTCCCGCCGGATTTACTCCAAGGCCTATCTAAAAGCTCCTGAGCTGCTCCGTCACAACGGCCCGCGCCAGCTCATCGAGTATTGCGAAGACGCGGGTGTCGTGCGGTTCGAAGTGACCGTGAAAGCAAACCAATTGCAGACCATGGGCTGCGACTACCTCGGAGGGCTTGATATGGGCCAGCTGGTAAATCTTTTCGAGGAACGGCGCACCGTTCTGACCCGCGCAGAGCACACGCACGACGACCTCGAACAACTTCCCAACACATTGCGCCGCACGGCCCGTGATTGGCTCGCAGGTGATGACCTGCGTGGCCGCATGAGCCTTGCCACCTTCAAGCGTCATCGCGCAGGGCTGCTGCCCTACGGCATTGACATTGCGGTCAAGCGCAACGTTGTTGAGTTCAAACCGCGCATTCGGGTGATTGAAGTCCGCCCGGCTGTCGCTCCCTCCTGGTACGACTTCAATGAAAGGCTCGCAGCAGCATGAAAGCACTCCTGATCGGTCACGAATTTTCCGAAGGCATCTCCAAGAAAACCGGCAAGGGCTATGCCATTGGCCGTCTGTACGCAGCTGTGAAGCTGGACGCAGCAAACGGCAATGCCAAGGGCGCTATGGGCGCTCAGTACGACACAACCCCCGAGGTGGTGCGCTCGATCGCTCACAACCCCTTGCCCCTCGAAGTCGAGCTGGAGATTGAAGAGGTCATGCGCTTTGGCAACAAGGAATCGCGCGTCGTCGGCGTCAAGCCCGTTCAGCGTGCAACAGGTACTGCTGTCAAGGCAGCAGCCTAACCATGCCCGGCAACAGCTTTCACCTCTACCTGTTGGCTCTGTGCCTTCTGGCATTGGCGTTGTCACTTCTTACCAGTTGAGCGGAAAGATTGAAGCCTGAAGACCTGCGTGCAGGTCTTTGGGCTGCAATTTTGCAGTGGAGCAAAAGGAGAAAACCATGCTCGAAAAAACCCGCGCAATCGCGCTGAAGTACGGCCCCAAGGTGGGCACTGTGGTGCTGATGGCTGGCACCTCTGCAGTGGCTTTTGCCGCTGAAGCAGACATCGACGGTCAGATCACCGCTGTCGGCACAAAGATCCTGGCTGCCGCCACTGCTGTCGTCGGCATCATGTTGGCCTTCTGGGGCGCCAAGCGTACCGGCCAAAAAATGGGCTGGTGGTAAACAAAGCAGGGGGCCGCGGTGTCTGAATCCACTACCACCACGACCACCCCTGAGCCTGGCACAACGACCATCGTTGTACAGGTTCAGCCGGCCCCTGCCAGCTCGGAAAACGTGGCCCTGTACATGGATGTGTTCTGGGCCTTCTTCGCCATCCTGATCGCGCTGATGGGCTGGAAAAAGGTGCAGAGCATCTTCGATAACCCATATGAGAACTAGCCATGTTCACCAGTCCGCTCGAACTGCTGATTGTTGGGGGCCTACTGATATGCCTGTTCGTCTTCTTCAAGTAACGGCCCTAGCGGCCTTTTTTTGCGCCTCTGCACGTGCTGCGCCGCTGCAAATTCCGACTAACGTGCCCATCGTCGAAGTCGCTCAACAGACCAACACCTATAACTACACGCCGGTTAACGAAACCAACTCCACCATCAAGCGTGTGGTGCCCATCTCTGATGCCCTTGTTACCGGGCAGAGCGTGTCCGATGTAGAGCCAAAGGTCAGTACCACTCGTCGTCTGCCCATTGGTACTGGTGCTGATGTCACTTCGAGTGTAAAAATTCCCAAGAGGAACATCGCGCGAGGGCTGATAAGGGCAGCAAAGGTCGTTGGTGGTCCGGGCGGTCTTGTTGCTGGTCTTGCCCTGGAGGCACTCATCGACTATGGCCTCAAGAATGTGTCTGTTGGCTCTGATGGGCGCCTGATTGGACGTAGGGAGAGCGATGCCTACTACCCCCAATCTGATGGCTATCTCTGGCGTCAGAACTACACCTTCACTGGCGGCTATTACGGCCCTGAGGCTGCATGCGTTGGCCTAACGCCAGAGGGGCCTGAGAACTGGAAATTTCAGCAGATTGTTGATTTCGGGCCTGACCTTAAAGCGTGCCGTTACGTCAAGCCAGATGGCAATGTAAATCAGCCGTTTTCCGTCATTCGCGTTGCGCCCTCAGATTGCAAACCGGGCTATTACGTGGACAAAGGGGTCTGCACCGGCACCAAGCCTCTTTCCGAGATGAGCGAGCAGGAAGTAGAGGATTGGATTGCGTCACGCGATGGCTGGCCCACGTCTTCATCAGTCGCTCTCGCAGAGATGCTGAAGTATCCCGACACGCGAAGAATCATTCAGGACTATCCGAGCAATGGCGTTGAGATAAACGGCCCTGCCAGCGTAAAAGGCAAGTCCACCACCTCGACTGAGTCCGTTCAGCTTGTTCCTGGCACGACGACTGTTGCTCCACCTGGCACAACAACTGCGACTCAACCAGGCACAAAAACCACCACCACAACGGCAACTCACCCAATCACATATTCGGGTAGCAGTGTCTCTCACTCGACGGTCAACAACACGACCACCAACATCACCAACAACACGACCAACGTCACAACGACTGAGAGCAAAACGGAAGAGGTCAAGGACGATAAAGAGCCGGATCAGTGCCAAAAATATCCCGACACCATCGGCTGTAAAGAGGTTGAGTTCGACACCCCTGAAGGCGAGATCCCGCGCAAGCAAATCGACGTGTCCTGGTCACCAGTCGACCTGGGCCTGGGCGGTGGATCTTGCCCAGCTCCTGTCCAGATCTACGAGAACAAGCAGTTCAGCTATCAGCTCGCCTGCGACAACCTCTACATCATCAAACCGATGGTGATTGCCATCGCGCTGTTTGTCGGCGGAATGATCATCTTCGGTGGAAGGGCAGATCAATGAAGCTCGGCACATTCATCCTCTCTCTGCTGCAGCCTGCATTGGCCCGCATCCTCACCGCGCTGGGCTTCTCTGTCGTGTCCATCGTGGGTATGGATGCCATTTTTGAGCAGATGAAATCGCAGCTGGCTATGAACCTCTCGGCCTTGCCCGTGGCGGTCCTGCAGCTCGTTTTGCTGGCTGGTGGCGGTACCGCTATCGGCATCGTTCTCGGCGCTATCGCAACCAAGCTACTGATCTGGAAGGCACAGCAAGCCACCAAGATTCTTGGCGTCAATCCGGGCTAAAACATGATCACCATCATCACTGGCACACCAGGCAGCGGAAAGACGCTGTACACCATCCAGAAGCTGCTTGCGCCCCTCGTCGGCACTCACGTGCCCCAAGAGGTCGACGGCGTCGTGACGCTCCACCCACGCACCATCTACACCAACATCAACGGTCTGCAGCTCGATCACGAGCTCATCGACGGCGGCGACAACGAAGGCCTGCGCAACTGGCACGAATGGGCCAAGCCCGGCAGCGTCATCGTCTTCGATGAGGTGCAAAAAGTCTGGCCTCCACGCGCCAATGGGTCTGTGGTGCCAGAAGACATCAAAGGACTTGAGACACACCGCCACATGGGTGTTGACTTCATCCTGATCACGCAAGGCCCCATGCTGATCGACCGCAACCTGCACATGCTCTGCGGCCGTCATCTGCACGTGCGTCGCGTCGCAAACCTGCCGTTTGCCACGGTCTACGAGTGGGACTTGATGAGCCGCACGCTCAACTTCAAAGCCAGCCTGCGCAAAGAGCCATACCGCTACAACAGGGCCGTCTACAAGCTCTACAAAAGTTCCAGCCTGCACACCAAGCAAGTGCGCAAGCTGCCCGTGATGCTCTGGTTCCTGCTCGCTGGTCTCGGTTTCGCGGCCTGGAAGGTGCCACAGGTCTATGACAGCCTGGTCAACCCCGTGAAGCCCGTTGTGGCCACAAACGACAAGACAGAAAAAGCACCAGGTGCAACCAAGCCCACGACCACCGCTGCAGCCTCGCCAGATGAAAAGAAAACGGCTGGTGAGGGTGAAACCACGGCTGAGCCTAAAAAGCCCGTCCTGGCCGGTTGTGTGCGATCCAAGGCCCGTTGCAGCTGCTACGACGAGAGCGGCAAAGTCTTCGCACCAGAACCTGGCACTTGCGAGCGAGAAACTGCCGCTCCAGCAATCGTCCTGGCCGGTGGCACCTTCCCTGAAAACGATGTGTACCGCGAAGCCCCGCAGCCGGTCTTCGTAGGCTCTAGAACCATGGAACGTGGTCGCCACCTGTCCGAGCTCGTGGCAGCGGGTGCAGGTCGACGTCTAAATTAAATGGCCAAGCAGTTCGCCGTCATTTTTATGACTGCTGGTTCTATCAACTGAGGGGGTATCGGGGGCCGCGCCCCTGATGTCAACCTTTGACCAGGCAGAACCCCACGCAAGAGGCTTTGAGCGCGCCGCAGCTCTAGCACGGCACTCAGATCGACGGAGGGCGAACCCCTCATTCAATAACGCCGGTCGCCACTCTCGCCTGAAAAACAGCCGCCGAAGGCGCTCTACCCTCAGCAAGTGATTGTGCTCACTTTTTGGTAGCGCATTGCCGCTATGAAAATGGAAGCACCGCAGCTAATTGCCGCTTACAAAAAGACCTGCCGAAATAGCATTCCAGCTATCAAAACAACGGAGAAGAAATTGCTGATCGGATATGCTCGCGTCTCTACTCAAGAGCAGGACACCTCAGTCCAAATTGCCGCACTAAATGCTGCTGGCGTCCACACGATTTTTGAGGAAAAAGCCAGTGGCGCTAAGTTTGATCGACCAGTGCTAAGGCAATGCTTAGCCTCGTTAAAAACAGGCGATCAGTTCGTGTTTTATAAGCTGGATCGTGTCGCTCGTTCGTTATCTGATCTTTTGAAGATCCTTGACCGTGTTGAGCGGGCCGGGGCTGCGATTCGCTCTCTGACAGAGCCTATTGATACCAGTACTCCGACTGGTCGATTGATGCTTCAAATCCTCGGTGCTATGGCTGAATTTGAGCGTTCGTTGATCCGTGAAAGGTGCATGGCTGGTCAGAAGGAAGCCATGGCAAGAGGGGTGCACTGTGGTCGTGCGTTGTCTGTCGATGCGGCAACTGCTGTTGCTATTGTTGATGCTTATGCCACTGGCCTATATACCCTGAAGGGTGTAGGTCAACGCTTTGGAGTGTCTGAGTCCGTTGTAAAGCGTCTTGTGTACAAGAAGACGAAGCCCGACTATCGCTCTTAAAACCGGTCGAAGTCTGTCCTTTAGGTACGGCATCCGCCATCTCGCAGATCGAGTCCGGAGCCATTCGCACTCTCAAGAATGACACGCTGGCAAGACTGGCCGTCGCGCTGCAGACCACGGCGCTGGAATTGATGGCAGGCCTGCATTCCGAGACCGCATCGCTACCCAGCGATGAGCAGCGCTTGCTCGACAGCTATAGAAAACTGCAGCCACCGCTGCAGGACATCGCTCTCAAACTGATTAAAGCCCTGCAGTGATTTCCGAATCACTTTATTGAGCAATCTCTTTTGTTTCAGAAAGGCCTGCTATCTGCAGGCCTTTTTGTTTTTTCATTTAAAAACAAGGGTTAACCCGATTATTGAATGTAGGACGAAATCTATTAATCTGTAGGAAATAAATGAAGATTGCGTAGATTGAACCGGAAGACATATGTGAGGGAAGAGTCAAGAAAATTGCAGATGCGTCTCGGTGTTTTGTGAAGTCTTTGTTTTTATTGGGGTTTTTCTGTGGGAGTACTCGCTTGCACATTGATTGAAATTGCCGAGAACTATGCTGCATAGTTGTTGATAGCTATTTCAAATATTTCAAGATGTTTCTGGCTTCGTAAGATTGGTCCCGCGGTGGTCGAAAACAGCCACAGCGATCTACTAACCTGATTGTTGAAGGAGCTAGTCATGAAAGACCAAATCATCAAATTCTGGCGTGATGAAGAAGGAGCAACAGCGATTGAGTATGCGCTGATTGCAGGCCTTATGGCCGTGGGACTTGTCGCTGCCCTGGGATTTTTGACTGGGGGGCTGACAACGTTCTTTACAGATCTGTCAGCCTTTATCATAACCAAAGTACCATCATAATTGATATTTATATTGATCTTGATTCTGGCATCTGCATGGGATATTCGCTATCGCAGAATTCCTAATTGGCTGATTCTGATTGGAGGTATTCTTGGCGTATTTTCCCATGCGGATATTTTCTCTATCTCCCCATTGAGGGTTACTTGGGTAGATAGTTTGATTGGAATCCTCTTGGTCATCACTGTTTTGCTGCCGTTTTGGATAGCCAAAGTGATGGGGGCCGGAGACATAAAATTCTTTATTGTGCTGTCCTTGTGGCTGGGCTGGAAGATATTGATTCCTATATGGGTTGTCAGTGTTTTTATTTCTATAATTCATTTGGTAGCTAGAAAAATATTTTTTTTGAGAAGAGATGAATTGGTATTCGTTAGGAAGAGGTTTATGCCTTATGTTGCTCATATCTCAATGGCAACGGTGACGGTTTTAATGCTAGGCAGGTAAATACAGAGGGAAGGAGGGAAGCGTGCAATTCAAAAAACAGCAAGGTGCGGCAGCAGTTGAATTTGCCATTCTCTTTCCCATCTTCTTTTTGATCTTCTACGCCATCATCACTTATGGCCTGATCTTTGCTGCACAGCAGACTCTGACTTTGGCTGCCGCCGAAGGGGCAAGAGCCGCAGTGCGATATCCCTCCGTTCCCACGGGCGGCACGATGACCAAGTCGGCCCAGTTACAGGCTCGCTTGACTGCAGCCTGTGCCACTGCGGCATTGGCGACGGATTGGCTTTCCAAAATTGGTGCTGGCTTTGGCTCAACAGGATGTAGCGCAGGTGTCAGCGATGCTGCGGGGCTGTACGCCACCTCTGGTCTATGTGGCACGGGGTCTGCATCGTTCACTGCTTCCAACGATGCCAGCCTGGTGAACTGCGTGACCATGCAGGTGAACTACAACTACGCCTCTGCACCGCTGATCCCAAGGTTGCTGGGGCCTTTGTTGAGTCTGCCCACTCCCAATTTGTTGCGGGGAAAGGCGGTCGCACAGATTAGCTTGATTGACTGAAAACGATAAAGCCTTGCTCTTTCAGGCAAAGTAAGAAGAGGGAAATCTATGGTAAATGTCGCAAAGATCGCGGTCGGGGTTTTGCTGGCAGTGGCATTGGCTCTGGGCGTTTATGGATGGATGCTCGCCAGGGCTCCTCAGGCAGCGGACCCTCAGGCTTCAGCTTCCGCCAGCGACAGCAAATCCAATGCCGGCATGAGCGTGGTGGTGGCTGCACAGGCCATTCCGGCGGGTCAGACACTCAAGGCCGAGGATCTGCAGCTCACGCAGTTGCCCGTCAAGCCCGATGGTGCTTTTGGCGAGATTCAGGCTGCTATTGGCTCCGTTCCCGCGGTGGACATTCCCAAGGGCGCGCCTGTACTCCAAGGGCAGATGGTGACGGGCCTTGCCCTCAAGGTTGCAGAAGGTGAGCGTGCCGTCGCCGTCAAGGTAGATGAAAGCATTGGCGCCGGCAATCGCATACGCCCAGGGGACTTTGTCGATGTCTTCTTTGTACTGCGCCGCGATGGCAATGAAATCGACCAGAGCCAGGCGCGCTTGCTGCTTTCGCGCAAGCGTGTGCTTGCCTATGGCGCTGCGTCAGTCGATGCCCTGACTACGGCTGAAAAAACTGACGGCAAGCAGGCCAGTGGCCCTGACAACGCACGCACAGCAGTGCTTGCAGTACCTGTGGCAGAGGTGAGCCAACTGGCCTTGGGAGGCTCCAACGGCAGCTTGGTCCTCGCACTGCGCAATCCGACGGATATGACAGAGCCGGATATGGAAAAGTTTGCGCCGCTGCCCGGCGTGCTGACTGTGGCCATGCCCAAAGGAGCTGTTGCAGCGCCGCTGGAAGGTGCTGACGCAGCGCAGGCCGGTGTGGCCATGAGCAGCCTGGCAGGGTCTGCAGGCACTTCGGCAGCGCGCATGAATGCGGCCAAGCCCATGACAGCCGGGGTTGCCAAGCCAGCAGTGCCGCGCACACGTACCGCTTCCGCAGACTCTTCCCTGCCCGTTGAATTCGTGCGTGGCGCCAACTCCCAAACCGTGCGGTATTGATCTATGAACAACAAGACTGTTTCAATCGCATCCCGCACCTTTTCGCTGAAGTCGCTGTATCTGCTCTGCAGCCTGTCCTTGAGTGTTGTCACTGTCCCGGCCCTTGCGCAGCAAGTGCCCAATGCGGGCGAAAGCAGAGCGCAGCAAGCGACAGCAGCCAGGGAAATCAAGCTGGTCATGGGCGCTCAGCATGAATTGAACCTGCCTGGCGGTGTGGAACGCATCGCAATCGGCGACGACACGATTGCGGCGGTGCATATCAAGCGCGCGGGCAAGGGTGCTGCCGCCAAGATTCTGCTGAGCCCGCTCAAGCCTGGCAGCACATCGTTCATGGTATGGCCGCGCGGTGAAGTGCAGGCGCAGACCTATATGCTCAATGTGCAGCAGCGAGTGGACCTGCGCACGGCCAAGGCCTCCAGCCTGATAGAACAGCAATTTGCCGGCGAGCTGGCGAATGCGCAGTTGGCCGACAAGGCCAAGACTGTCGATCTCTCCAGCGTTCAGCTCAAAAGCAATGTGGTGCAGGTCGATGTCAAGGTGGTCGAGTTCAACAAGACCCAGATGAAGAAGGTGGGCCTCAACCTGTTCAGCACGGCGCCCAACAGCTCGGGCTTCAGCTTTGGTATTTTTGGACGCGGGTCCTATGGCACTGGCGGCGGAAGTTCCACCACAGGCGCGGCAGCAAACCCTTTGACCCAGGCCTTCAACTTGCTGATGCAGTTCGATAAGGCCGGAATTGGCGTCAACATCGGCATGCTCGAAGGCAACAATCTGGCGCGGGTGCTGGCGGCTCCGACCCTGGTGGCCTTGTCCGGCCAAAGCGCCAACTTTCTGTCGGGCGGCGAAGTGCCGGTTCCCGTGCCTGCGGGCACGGGCATGGTGGCCATTCAGTACAAGCCTTACGGCATCGGCTTGACGGTCTCTCCGACGGTGCTGTCCAACGATCGCATCGTGCTCAAGGTGGCACCCGAGGCCAGCGAGCTGGACTATGCCAACACCATTGTTCTGAACAGCGCGACTGTTCCGTCTATCACCACTCGCCGTGCGGATACCACGGTGGAGCTGGGCGACGGCGAAAGCTTTGTGATTGGCGGCCTGGTCAGCCGCAACACCACATCAGGTACCGACAAGGTTCCTTTGCTGGGCGACATCCCGATTCTGGGTGTGCTGTTCAAGCGTCAGGAGTTTCAGCAAAAGGAGAGCGAGCTGGCGATCGTGGTGACTCCGCGCCTCGTCAAGCCGCTGGCTCGCGATGTGAATGTGGAGCCGCTGCTGCCCGGGCGCACTGAGCAGCGTGATCCTGCTGTATGGGGGCCATGGATGGCGGGCGGCCTGTCGTCCAGCGTGGCGCCAGGCTTCTCGCGCTGAGTGTCTGGGTAGAGGCATGAATATGCGCATGGACTCATCCCAACTCAATACCGCACAGCCAGGCTCGGTGAGCGGCAATGCGCGCGTGGTGCTGGTGACCCAGTCGCCATCGCACGCTTTCTGGCTGGCGAGTGTTCTGGGTAGCGATGCTGAAGTGATACCGGTGGCAGGCGATCTGGCTGCGCTTCACACTGCAATTTCGGCGCCTGGGCTTGGCGTGGTGATCGTGGATTTCTCGGCTCCCATGACGGAGGCTGCCATCGTCCTGGTCGGCGATCTGCGCGCCAGCTTTCCAGGTGTGGTGATCATGGGGTCCGGCTCTGCTGTCGAGCCCGCTTCCATGCGTGCTGCCCTGCGCTGTGGGGTGGCTGAATTCATTGACTGGGATGCGTCCGAAGGCGAGGCCAATGCGGCCATCAGGCATCAGATGCATGCACGCCGTCAGCTGCCTGCGGCTGTGGCGCTGGAGCCGGAGCCGGAAACCAAAGGTTTCTCCCTACCTTTGCTGGGGGCACGTGTAGGGATGGGGGTGACTACGCTGGCAACACATCTCGCCGTGATGTTCCAGGAGATGCATGCCTATGACATGCGAGGTAGCAAGAACAGAAAGCAGATTGCCAGGCCTTTTGGCGCAAGTCAGTTGCCGCTGGATGAGTCTGCACATGCGGCGTTGCTGGATCTGGGCTTGCCTGCACGCGATGGCTTGCTGTATCTGGGCATCGCGGGTGACTTCAGCTTTGTGGATGCGGTTCAGAATACGCGCCGCCTGGACGCGACATTGATCGAATCGGCCTTTGCCAAGCACGCCACGGGCACAGTGACTCTGGCCTGGCCTTCCGATCTGGGCATGCTGCGCGAAGTCAGCCCTGCGGCTGCAGCGGGCGTAGTCAACACGCTCAAGAGCTTGCTTGGGGTGCAGGTGATCGATCTGGGCGGCATGGTGCAGGCTGATTTTCTGGCGCCTTTGCTGCGCGAGAGCGGACAGGGCTGGGTGGTTTGTGACCAGTCGCTGGGAGGCATTGTGTCTACGGCACAGATGCTCAAGGAGCTTGATGCCAAGGGCGTGAGTCGCAGCACGCTCAAACTGGTGCTTAACCGATTCAATGCGCAAGCCGGCCTGCCCGCCAAAGAGGTCGCACAGCGCCTTGGCCTGGAATTGCTGCACGTGGTGCCGGATCGATCCACGGTTTTGCTGAATGCCGCCAGCTGTGGCCAGTTGTTGTCGCAGTCGCTGCGCGGTGATCCCTATGTGACCTGTGTCAGAAGCATGGCCAGAGCATTGCTCAGCGGAACGGTTGCGGCCAACAAGGTCGCGGCGCCAGCGTCGGGCGTTCTGGGGCAATGGGCCAAGCGATTGAGGAGAGGCGAATGAGCATGGATATTGTTTTCGCCGAAAAAAGCAGTCATTTTTCGGACTCCAAGCAACTGCTGCTGATCAAGAACGTCGCACACGAGCATTTGCTGACGCGTGTGGAGGAGCTGGGCGCGGTGTTTGCCAAATGGTCAACCAGCCGTGTGCGCCAGTTTGTGCACCAGGAGCTGGAGCAGTTTGTGCGTCAGCAGCGGTTTCCCGTCAATGACGAGGAGGTGCAATGGATTGCGCAGGCTCTGAACAAGGAGCTGTCGGGGCTGGGGCCGCTTGATGACCTGATGGCCGACCCGGAGGTCGAGGACATTCTGATCAACGGTTATCAGCGCGTATTCGTTTCGCGCAAGGGAATTTTGCAGCAGGAGGCCTTGCATTTCACCGACAACGCTCATGTGCTGCGCATCGTGCGCCGCATCATCTCACCGCTGGGCCGCCGCCTTGATGAATCCACGCCCATGGTCGATGCGCGCTTGCCGGATGGTGGCCGTATCAATGTGGTGATAGAGCCCTTGTCGCTGGACGGGCCTGCGGTGTCGATACGCAAGTTTCGCAATGATCCGCTGCGGGTTCAGGATCTGGTCGATTTCGGCACCATGGACGAAGGCATGGCCCGCTTGCTCGAACTGGCGGTGCGCGAGCGCTGCAATATTCTTATCAGCGGCGGTACCAGTTGCGGCAAGACCTCCATGCTCAATGCGATTGCGGGCTTTATCCCCGCCAATGAGCGGGTGGTGACGATTGAGGATACGGCCGAGCTGACGCTGCCTCACCCTCATGTGGTGCGCATGGAAAGCCGTCCCGGTGGCTTTGAAGGCGCGGGAGTGGTTTCCATTCGGGATCTGCTGCGCAACAGCTTGCGCATGCGCCCGGATCGTATTGTGGTGGGCGAGGTGCGCGGCGCGGAAGTGCTGGAGATGTTGCAGGCCATGAACACTGGCCACGATGGCTCCATGGCCACCATCCACGCAAGCTCTCCGCGCGAGTGTCTGCATCGCATGGAGATGCTTGCGGGCTTTGCGGGCTTTCAGGGCAGCGAGGTCAGCCTGCGCCGCCAGATCGCCAATGCGCTCGATTTCATCGTGCAGATCAGCCGTCTGCCCAATGGCAAGCGGCGCATCACATCGATCACCGAAGTCACAGGCATCATCGATAGCGTGATTGCCACGCAGGAGCTCTATCGCCACGAGCTGCTGCCCCAGAATGATGGAGAGGATCTGGAGCGTTGGACCACGCTGGGCATGGTGCCGCATACGCCCAAGCTGGCGCGCTATCGCGCGGTGCTGCAGCACGCCGGAGGCAACGGCGCAAACCATGCGGGACTGCGCCATGGCTAGCAATGCGTTTTTGCTCCTGAGTCTGGCGCTGCTGATTGCGGCTGCCGCGATTGCGCTGTGGATGCTTGCCAGCCGGCAGCAGAGGACGCACCGTATGACTAGGCATCTGGAGCAGAGCCTGGAAAAAAGCGCAGCCGCTGCGGCCGGGTTTGCTACAAAGGATGCAGCGGCATCGGCTTTTGATGGCTCCGTGGCGGATGCCTTACTGGGCAACGAGAAAAGAACAGGCTGGCCGGTTCCCGCCGTTTTGTTGGGGACGGCCAGTGCCAGACTTTTCTATGGCAGTCTGGCCTTGACTGTCGCGGCGTTTCTGATCGTTGGCTTTGCTGTTGGCTGGCTGGCTGGTAGTGCCGCGCTGGTGGTACTGGGAATTGGCTTCTTCTTTTTGCTTTATGCGCGGGCTCAGAAATACCGCGCCAGGCTCACGCAGCAACTTCCAGGCTTTCTTGATAACACGGTGCGCCTGGTGACTATTGGCAACTCCGTTCAGGCGGCCTTCCAGATGGCTGCAGCCAGCACCAAAGACCCGTTGCAATCGGTCATTGAAAAAGCCGCCAGTCTGGCCCGCGCGGGCATGGATCTGGAAAATGCGGTGGCCCATGTAGCGAGGCAGACCAGGTTGGACGAGTTGCACTTGCTGGCAGCTATTCTGCGCATCAGTGTGCGTTATGGGGGGCGGGTCGATCTGCTGCTGGAGCGTGTGGCCAATTTCATGCGCGACCGCGAGCAGGCCGAACAGGATCTCTCTGCCATGACGGCCGAAACGCGATTGTCTGCCTGGGTGCTGAGTCTGCTGCCGGTGGCCGTATGCAGTCTGATCATTTCCTTTAACGCGAGCTACTTTCTGCGCATGTGGAACGACGCTAGTGGGCGCAACTTCATCTGGGCGGCGGCGGTCCTACAAATCCTTGGTGTGGTGCTGCTCTACCGCATGGCCAAGCTAGATGAGGGGGCAGATTGATGGAGACATCCCGTCTTTTACTGATGCTGAGCGTGGTATTTCTGGCCTTGGCGGCGTTGATCGGAGCGGCTTTGATTGCCTATGCGCATCAGCGCCGTGAGCGCAGCAGTCAGGTGGTGCAGGCTGCGCTGAGCCGCAGCGGTTCAACAGCGGCGAATGCGACGACGGCGCCTGCCAGGCCCGCAGATCTGCTGCGCTCGCTCAATGGCGATGGCGACCTGCCTGCGCACTGGCTCAATACCTCGTTTGGCAAGGCGTTGGTTGCACAGGAAGACCGCATTTTGCTGAGCAAATGCGGATGGGGGTCGACTCGCGCGCAGCTGCAGTACCTGATAGCGCGTTGCGTAGTCTCTGTATTGCTTGTACTGCTTGCTGCCTTTGTTTTCTCGGGCAGCAGGCTATTTCTGCTCTACCTGTTTGCTGCGTTCACCATCGGTTTTCTGCTTCCCAAATGGGTGCTGCGCAGCGTGGCTCGTCGTCGCAGGGCCAGCGTCGCCCGCGAGCTGCCTTTGTTTGTCGATTTGTTGGGCTTGCTGCAAGGCACGGGAATGAGTCTGGACCAGACCCTACAGGTGATTGGCTCTGATTTCGGCAATGTCATGCCTGTGCTTTCGCGAGAGATACAGCTGGCCAGCCAGCAGTACAGCCGGGGCAGCACGCGTGAGCGTTCCTTTGCTCGCATGAGCGAGGTTTATCAGAACGACAACCTGGCCAATCTGACATCGCTGATGATTCAGATCGACAGATACGGCGGTGCCGTGCAGGAGCCGCTGCGCATTTTTGGCGAACGTCTGCGCGAGCAGCGCAAGGCCAAGATGAAGGAGTTGATAGGAAAGATCTCGGTCAAGATGACCGGCGTCATGGTGGTCACGTTGCTTCCGGCCTTGATCATCATTACCGCCGGACCGGGTTTTCTAGCCGTGATCCGGGCACTGGGAGGGATGACAAAATGAATAAAGAAAGCCGATATCTGATGCTGCCATTGGTGGCCGCAACCATGGCCCTGCTGTCGGGCTGCTCCGGCATGGGCAATCTGCTGGGGCAGAACCAGCCCGTGCTGTCGCCGGCGGCCAAGGCTGCGGCAGACAGGCCGCTGGAGAAGGAGGCGGTGGTCGACACACAGGACACCTACCTCTCTCTGGTCAAGCAGATGCAGTCCAAGTCGCTCTGGTATGCCTCCATCGCGCACCTGGATGCGCTTGACAAGCAGTGGGGTGCTTCCAGCGATTCGCGGCTGTTGCGTGCCGATGCATTGCGTCAGGTGGGGCAGCTCAGTGCGGCTATCCCCATTTATCAGGGCCTGCTGGGCAGCGCCAAGGATGGCGCCGCACGTTACGGCCTGGGTCGTGTGGCCGCAGAGCAGGGCGACTTTCGCAGTGCCGCTCAACAGATGGAGCAGGCGCGCATGAGCAATCCCGTGGACTCGCGCCTGCTGACCGATCTGGGCTATGCCTATCTGCGTGCGCATGATCTGAACGCTGCGCGCATTCCCCTGATGCAGGCGGCGCAGCTCAACCCCGAGGATGCACAGGTCAACGTCAACCTGAGCCTGTTCATGATGGTCAGCGGCCAGAGCGCGCAGGCCGAGGAATTCATGCGCCAGCGCAAGCTGGACGCACAGACCCAGCAACTGGTCAAGGAGCAGGCCGGGGAGTGGCTGAGGACTGCAAGCCTGGCAGCCGCAAAGCCTGCCGCGGCTGCGACCGGAAAGGTCGTCAACCTCTCCCGTCCGGAAGTGAAGACCGCGCCCGAGGCCGTGGCCAGTTCCGGAAAATCCGTCGAAGTGCCGGAGCCTGCTGCAGTGCAGGAGGTGCCCGCCGCAAAAAAGCCCGCACCGGAGCCTGAAGCCGCAAAGGCTCCGGTAGTGGTAGTCAAGGCAGCGGAGTCTGTGCCGTCTCGTTCTCATGTGCCCCAGACCCTGTTGCCGCTGCCCCAAGCGCAGCCCATGGTGGCGCGGAATGTGGAGCGGGCGCCCAGCGGTGGTCAGTGGATGGTCTCTGGCGGCAGCTTCGATGCAGGGCGACCGCGTCACCCCGGTCAGGGGGGGAGCCAGTTTGTGCCGGCAGCTCCGCAAACCTATGCCTACGTGCCGCCTGTGCCTGTGCAGACAATAGCTGCTCCTGTCGATGTAGCGGCTGCCGCGCCATTGGAAAGGGTTTCAGAGTCGAAGAAGTCTGAGGTGGCCATAATTAAAGCGCAACAAGCTCCTGTATTGATGGCAAAAATGGCACCACCCCTGGAGGTAGCCGTGGCGACGGCTTCTCAGTCCGCGAAGCAGGAGACGCCCAAGCCTGCACAGCCTCTACTTACCGAGGCGATGCCCGTAAAACTGCAGCAGACGCAGGCGGTACCGGCTCCGCGCGCCGAGCCTGCACCGCAGCCCGTGATCTCGCGCCCGACAAGATCGGCGCCGGAGGCTGCGGTGGTGATGGCTGCGGCACATCCTGCCGCCGTTCGCCAAGCCGGTGAATTCGGTAGCAAACAGGCCGTGCAAGCCCTGCTGCCCCAGCGAACGGCGGCGAGTGGCTTGTTTTTCGAGACACCTGATGAAGATGCCGGCAGCAAGCCTGCAGCTTCTGCCAAGAAGAGCGCGCCCGAGCGTGCCTGGCCCTGAACCTTCAAGGAGTCCCCATGAATACGCAGACAGCATTCACCCAACGGGCCCGCGCATTCACCCTGGCGTTGATGGCTCTCGGCATGGCCTCGGCCGCCTTGGCGCAGGCCAGCAGCAATACCGGCATCGGCACGGGCGTGACCAATATGAGTGCGCCCCGAAGTGCGGCAGCGATGCCTGCAGCATCTGCGCAGGCTGCAGTGACGCAGACACCGGCTCCAGGCAATACCTCTCTGACACAGCCTGCAAGCAATCGGGTGGGCGATGCCACCAGCTATCTGCTGGCGCTGCAGGCTAGTGGCCAGTACGCATCGCGCAATGCCTATCCCGTGACAAGCGATGTGGCCCAGCGCAGCTATCAGCGCTATCTGGAGAGCTTTACCCACAAGATCCCGGAAAGCACGGAAACACAGGTGAGCAGTAAAGCCGGCGGCAGCCGTTAGGTGGCCAAAGAGGTTCTTGCATGCAGTCATTTGCAACAGGCCTGAGCCGTACTCGCATTCGTCGCCAATCGGGCTCTGTGGCGACGCTGGGGGCGTTGTGGCTGATGATTGCCGTGATCTGCCTGGCAACCATCGATATCGGCAATGTGTTCTGGCAGAAGCGTGAGCTGCAGAAGATTGCGGATCTGGCTGCCCTGGCGGGGGCCCAGGGCGAAACCCCAGCAGCCTGCCAAGCGAATGCGGCTCGTATCGCGACATTGAACGGGATGACGGGTGTGCCGCAGGTTGAATGCGGGAACTGGACCCCAAGTCCCGGGGTGGCCGATACCAGGACGTATTTTGTGAATGGGGCCAGCCCCTTGAATGCTTCCCGTGTGACCGTTGCGCGAACGGTGCCGTATTTGTTCCTGTTTTCAGTAACTGCCGCGAATGGCCGTCAGGTCGAAGCCGTTGCAACTGCGGCGCGAAGCAGGCCGTTGGCACAGCTGAGAATCAGAAGCACCTTGCTCGTCATCGACGATAAGAAATCGGCCATTTTGAATCCGATCATTGGCGGTTTGTTGGGGGGGAATTTGAATATTCAGGCAGTGGGCTGGAACGGTCTGGCCAATGCCCATGTTTCCCTGCTCGATTTCTTCAAGGAATTGGGTGGGAAAAAAGGACTCATAGATATCAATGCGACCGTTATTGATTACGAGAAGATATTGGATGCGCCCATTTCGGCTCTGGATGTGGTCAACGTTATGCTGACGCTTTTCCAAAGGCCGATTTCCAATGGAGACTCTGCCTCCGCAGTCAATGCGGCGATTACCGCACTGAATGCCGTGATTGCAGCCAACATATCCAATGTGCAGATCACGCTTAGAAAAATATTGAATGTCAGTTCAGGCTTGCCGGAAGCTGCATTGCAGACGCAACTGAACGCCTTGAACATCATCCAGCTGCTGGCTCAGGTTTCAGGACAGAAGAATGGAGTGGCCGTCAAGGGAAATGCACTGGATATTCCAGGAGTGGCTGGCGTGAAGCTCAACCTGAAGGTGATCGAGCCGCCTCAGGCATCGGTGATTGCCGCCTTGCCCACCACCAGTGCATCCTCTTATGCCAATGCTGCAGTAGCGGTGAAGACCGCCCAGATTCAAGCACTGATATCGGTAGATCTAAAGGTGCTGGACGGCTTGTCCGGGCTCGTCAATGCACTGGGCGGTTTGATTGGCTTGCTGACCAGTGTCTCGCCTCAGCTGACAACGCTGCCCACCCGGTTCGATGTGCAGGTCGAAGGGGTTGGGGCGCAAGCTTGGGTTGAGAATGGTCAATGCTTGCCCACCAGGAGGATGAGGGTCCATGCCGAAACCTCGGTGGCCAAGATCCGGTTCGGGCGGTTCGGCAACTCTGCTGATGAGGCATTCACGAATGCCTTCAGCAAGAACCCATCGAGCTATCTGCAGCCCTTCAAGATTATCGATATAGGCCGCCAGCTTTTACTTTCCAGAGAGGCCGGCTATTACGGGGGAATAGGATTGAAGATTGACTCCTCTGAGGCCTTGAAAGATTCCAAGATATTCGATTTGAGTGCGCCCGACAGCCTGCTTTCCTTGAACAGCAACAATGAGGCATTTCAGAAATTCAGCATGAAGGGTTTGATAGCCAGCTTGCAGGGACTGTTTGGCAACAACAAGATCGAAGTCATTCAGCCTCCGTCCGGCAGCGATATCTTGGCCGGGCTGCTGGATCTTGTTACCAAGCTGGTTGCGGAAATTCTCAAAACATTGTCCACAGTGATTGCGCAAATCCTGGCACCTCTGCTGGACCCCGTATTGAATCAGCTCCTGGGACTTCTCGGGATCGATCTGGCGCAGGCCGAGTTGGAGGGGCGCATGGACTGCGGAACGGTTGCGCTGGTCTATTAGTGGCAATCAACGCAGGTTCTCAAGAACCGTCTTCAAGATGTGCGACATCGTTTCCAGACGAATCCGGGCCCGTGATCCCTGCAGATTCAGTCGCATGCTGTAGATCGATTGGCCCAGACCCCAGCCCACCCACACCGTCCCCACAGGCTTGTCGGCAGAGCCGCCACTCGGCCCTGCAACCCCCGTGACCGCAATGCTGACCTGGGCGAGTGAATGGCGAATTGCGCCTTCGGCCATGGCACGCACGACTTCTTCGCTGACGGCGCCGTGCTTTGCGATCAGCTCGGCGGGAACGCCCAGCATCTCGGTCTTGGCCTCGTTGGAGTAGGTCACGAAGCCACGCTCGAACCATTGGCTGGAGCCTGCGAGATCGGTGCAGGCTGCGGCAATCATGCCGCCGGTGCAGCTTTCGGCGGTGGCCAGCATCCAGCCTTTTTCGGTCAGTCTGGCGGCTAGTTGTCGTACCAGTTCTTCGATGCCGCTTGCTTGTGTGCTCATCGTCTCCTCCATGGCTTGCACAGTCAGAAGAAATGTCGCCAGAGAGCCACGACCAGCAGGGTGCAGAAAGCGGCTACCAGGTCATCCCACATGATTCCCCAGCCGCCGCGCGGGCCGAAGCCTTTGAACAGGCGGTCTGCCCATTTGACGGGCTGGGGCTTGACGGCATCAAAAAATCGGAACAGCGCAAAGCAGGCCAGCTGACCCCAGAAGCCCATGGGCATGCACAGCCACAGAACAATCCACATGGCGACCACTTCGTCCCAGACGATATGGCCGGGGTCGGCCACGCGCATATGCCTTGCGGTGACGGTGCAGGCCCACCAGCCTACGGGAATGCTGGCGGCAATCAGCCAGCCGATCTGTGCCGGGCTCAGCCACAGTGCCAGCACCAGGTAGGCCAGCCAGGCCCACAGGCTGCCCACCGTGCCGGGGGCGACGCGGGGCAGGCCGGAGCCAAAGCCCAGAGCAATCAGATGGGCCGGGTGTTGCAGCATGAACTTCACGCTGGGGTGGGCGATTCCCGCCGCACTCATGCCGGGGTGTGCTTTGTTATTGATAGCTGCTTGCGCAATATCGGAAGGCGCTGCAGCGCTGTTTGATGAGTCATCCGTCATGGCGTGATGATACGCGCCTGCCTTATTGCAGGCCGGAGATGGGCTGGTTTTCGGGGAAGCGGATCTGGTGCGTGGCCTGGAACTGGGCCGTGCTGCGGGCGGCCAGATTCTGCTCCCAGGCAACCATGCCGTTTTCCGCATTCCAGCTGATGGTGGCAGGCAGCGGGCTGTACTGCGACTGGACCTTGATCTGCTCATTGCGCGAAACAGGGGCCGAGTCCAGCACCTGCAGCGCGATGGGCTGGTTGTGACGGTTTTCGACGGCGTAGTTGCGCACGATGCTGCGCTCGGTCTTGCTGCTGACCCAGCCGCCGCTGCCGGTATGACTTTGCGCAGGCAGGCGGCGCACCACCACGTTGTCATCGCGGCCAAAAGACAGTCCTTGCGCCAGTGCCTGGGCGTTGCCAAAGTCCAGCCTGCCATTGCCAACTAGCGCCTCGTCACGCAGCAGCGCCACCGGGCCTGCGGGCCAGATGCCTGGCGGAGCCTGCAGCGTGGCAATCAGATAGGCCGCTTCTTCCATGGCCGGCGCGGTGCGGGTCAGCAGGCTGGTGGCGAGATTTTCCTGGCCTAGCGACAGCGTGATGCGCTCGGCGCTGGAGGGCACGCTGATCTTGTACGGCACGATGAATTGCGTGCTGTAGGCCGTGTTGATGCTGGAGACATCGAGCACCGGCAAGTCCGGTGCTGCTGCCTCTTCGCGCATTGCCCTGGCTCCGCCGCGCGCCATCATGGCGATGGGGGCTGGTGCCGGAGCGGCGGGGGGCAGTGGCTGGGCGATATCTACCATCCAGGGGCGCGGCATGACACCCTGGGTGCTGCGGCTGGGTTGGCCGGTGGACAGGCGCAGGCGCACATTGCTCCAGTCCTCGCCACTGGCCTGCACGACCAGGGCCTGGCGCTCCAGCTGCACCTGCTGCTTGGTGGTGTTCAACTGAGCGCGGTAGCTAGGCTGCCAGCTGGGGCCGCGCACCTGATAGCTCAGGCGCACATTGGCAGCGCGTGCGCTGGCCAGCTGCACGCTGACTTTCATGACCTGAGACTGCTCGGAGCCCGTGCGGTCGCGCTCTTGGCGCAGGGGCTGCAGCTGTGCCAGCAGATCCTGCTTCTGGCGCTGAATCTGGTGAGCACGCAGGCTGTTGTCGCGGCTGGTCTGGCGCAGGGCCTGGCTGGTGCCGGCGATCTGAGCGGGGCTGATTCTGGCTTCGTCGCCGGGCTTGCTCATGCCCTGCAGAAAATCGCCCACCAGCCTGGCTGCTCCTTCTTCGGCCTCGATGTTCGCGAGCTGATCCTCAAGGCTGCGAATCTGCTGGTCCAGCGGGCTGGTGCATTCCTTGGCAGCCATCTGCCTGGACTGCATCAGGGTCTTGATCTCACCCACGCGCACGCCTTCGTCGCCGCTGATCTGCAGGCTTTGCGTATCCACGCTGGCGGGCAGGCATTCAAAGCTGAGCAGGCGGGTCTGGGCTTCGATGCGTGCCTCGCGCTGTACGGCGGCGATGCCGGGATAGAGCGTGACCTCGGTGATGGGCGCGCGATTGCCCGAGACACTGAGGCTGCTGGCGTCGGCCAGGACGAGCCCGGGCAAAGCAGCTGCAATACAGACCATGGACACAGGCAGAAGACGGCTTGAACGCATTGGCAGCTCTTTTGGACAGTGGACAGGGACATGACTTACGCAAAATGGGTTCAGGCAAGACGACTGCCTCAGCAGGCAGGCCCTTGTTGCATTCCTATTTGCGTAAGTCCTAAGGGTTTGAGCTTAACCCAGGCGGTTTCCTATCCCTTTCCTTGTGCCTCTTGCGTCCGGATCACGTTCCTTGCGTTCATCCGCCGAAGTGGTCGAAGGATTTCCAGCGGTTTTGCAGCAGGGCTCCATTTGCGTCGATCACGCGCAGGCCCGGCTCGGCATCGATGCGGCCTATGCGATGCACGATCGTGCCGCTGGCAGCGCCTGCTGCCAGCACGTCGGCATGCCGGGCTACGGGGGCGGTAAAACACAGCTCGTAGTCATCGCCGCCTGCCAGTGTGCATTGCTGTTGCAGCTTTGAATCGAATTGCCATGCATCGCTGTGCGGATAGGCGGCTGCGGCCATCAAGGGCGTGGTGCAGCGGCTGTCTACCGTGGCCCCGACGCTGGACAGTTCCAGAATATGGCCGAGATCTCCGAGCAGGCCGTCGCTGACATCCAGCGCGCTGCTGGCAATGCCGCGCAGCGCCAGGCCCAGGGCCACGCGCGGCGTGGGTGCTTCCAGCCGCTGGCGGGTCTGTTGCAGCAGCTCGGCAGGCAATTGCACGCGGCCCAGCATGGCCTCCAGTGCCAGGCGTGCATCGCCCAGAGTGCCGCTGACCCAGATCTCATCGCCGGCCCTGGCGCCGCTGCGCAACAAGGCCTGGCCGGCAGGGACTTCGCCGAACACGGTAATGCAGATATTAAGCGGGCCGCCCGTGGTGTCGCCGCCGATGAGTTCGCAGTCATGGACATCGGCCAGGGTCAGCAGGCCGGTTGCAAATTCGCTGATCCAGTCTTCGTCGGCACGGGGCAAAGACAGGGCCAGCGTGAACGCCAGAGGCCTGGCGCCGCTGGCGGCCAGGTCGCTGAGATTGACGGCCAGAGCCTTGTGACCCAGCAGGCGCGGGTTCACGTCGGCAAAGAAATGGCGGCCCTCGACCAGCATGTCGCTGGAGATGGCCAGCTGCATGCCGGGGGCCGGGGCCAGTAGCGCGCAATCGTCGCCCACGCCAAGGGCGGCGCGACGTACGGGGCGCTGGAAATAGCGGCGGATCAGATCGAATTCACCCATGAAGTCTCTGGCCGCCCGCAATGCTGCGGCCTGGTGAGCCGCTGGTCGGCGGCGGTTGATGGTCAAGGCCAGAAAAAGCTCAGCGGCCTGCGCCAGAAGCGCTGGCGTATGGCCTTGTAGATGCGCGAGCGGTCCACGCCGCTGACGTTGTGGGCACGCAGGGCGACGCGGAAAGCCAGGTAGAAGCTCACTCCCACATTCAGCGCCGCATTGAATGGCAGCATGGCCACTGCCCACCACAGCAGATCGTCATGCAGCACCTCCCAGCCCAGTGATGCCACGGCCACGCCGATCTGGCCGGTGGACAGGGTGACGTGGCGTACTTCCAGCCCCAGGCCGAAGAAGGCCGCAAATGCAGGCACCAGGCCCAGCATGAAACCCAGCGAGATATTGGATGCCAGGCTGGAGACATTCTTGCGCAAGAAGCTTGCCCAGCGATCCGCGCGGCCCGTGCCCAGAAAGCGTGTGATGCGCGGGTTGTAGCGAATCACCGAATCGATGTTGCGCAGCACAAACCAGTTCTCCGCACCGCCGGCAATCAGGCTGCTGACAAACAGCAGCACGCCGGTAAAGGCGGCGAAGAGCACGGACGGCCCCAGCAGACTCAGCGAGTCCAGCACCTGGCGCGCATGCGGGGTGCTGAGCGCCTGGTGCCCGACAAGATAGGCGTAGCCCAGCGACAGCAGCAACGCCCCGGGGAAGACGATGAGCACGTTGCCCAGAATGGCGGCCACCTGGGAGCGCACCAGATGGGCGACTTCGTCGACGAATTCCTGGATGGATCCATCACTTTGGATGTCCTTGAGCTTGGCCGCCATGGCCGGCGCCGTCATGGCCGGCTGCTTGGTGGCCACCGTGAAGTGCAGCATCTGGATCAGCACAAAGCTGATGGCGTAGTTGAAGCCCGCAGCCAGCCCTGACCAGAAGACGGACAGGCCCAACGCATACAGTGCAAACTTGGCCAGCGTGGTGAAGGCCATCACAAAGCCGCCGCCCGCGGCCTTGGCGACCATCTTGCGATATTCGCTGCCGTCGCGGGTGATGTAGTGCTCGCCGGTTTCGGCACTGCGCTCGGCCACCTTGGCGGCCAGCAAGGACGAGTTGGTGGACATCAGCGCACGCACGCTTCGGCGCTCTATGCCCACGGCCACGAGGTTGGAGAGCAGCTCGGACGTCTCGTAGGCACGGTCTTCTGCCAGCAGGCAATCGAGCAGGCGGCGAATGCGCAGAATGCGCGCACGCACCTGGCGCAGGCGGAAGATCAGGCCGACGGAAATGCCTTCGGCCTCGACATAGGAGTACACCGAGGACACTGCGGCGCGGCAGGCCTCGAGCCGTTCGCGCAGCTGGGCGGCTGCGGCGTCGCGCCTGTCGGTGGTGCGCAGTGGCAGCATGACCTCCACACGCAGGTTTTCCACATCGTGGATCAGCGCATGAAACGGCTTTTCCTCGCGTGCCTGCTCGCTCATGCGCAGACGCAGCTCTGGGGCAAACCCCGTGGAGAGAATCTGGCCCGCGCAATAGGTGATGGCGTCAAGCAGGTTGCGCTCCCAGAAGCTCACGCCTTCTTCGAGCTGTTGCGGGGTCAGCAAGGTGGTGATGCGGGCCATGAGCTGGCTGTCCAGCGCATGCAGCCAGCGGGCGTCAAAACGGTCGGGGAAGACCAGCATGAACAGCTCGGAGGCGTCCTCGGTCTCGGGCGTGCTGGGCAGCAACTTGTAGCGCAGGCGCTCGGCAACCTCGCTGGCCATGGCGGTGCGCGGGGCAAAGCCGAAATCGGCCAGCAGGGCGGTGATGTCCACCGTCTCCATCAGCGTCTGGCTCCAGCGGCGCAGCCGGGCCAGGGCTTCGGGATCGGCCTCGAAGGCCTCGACGATCTGTTTCACGCGCTGCACGGCGCCTTCGACAGAGGGTTCGGCTGCGCGTATCCATTCGGCCAGATGGATCAGCCACAGATGGCGTTGCGCAAGGCCAGCATCGGGGTCCAGGGACGCCAGCAGGCCGGGCAGGTCAAGAGTGCTTTTCTTCATGCAAATGTGGGTGCTTGCCTCAGTGCAGAACGCGCTTCTCGGGCATGGGCATGGGGTCGCCGGAGTCATTCATCTGCAATACGAAGAGCGGAATCTCGCACTCGAAGGTCTCGCCCTCGTGATTCACGCAGAGATAGCTGCCGCGCATGGTACCCGTGGGCGTGCGCAGCTGGCAGCCGCTGCTGTACTCGAAGGATTCACCGGGCTGCAGCAGCGGCTGTCGGCCCACCACGCCCAGGCCTTTGACCTCTTCGACATGGCCCAGCTCGTTGGTGATGATCCAGTGCCGCGCAATCAGCTGCGCGGGCACCTCACCCGTGTTGGTGACGGTAATGGTGTAGGAAAACACATAGACGCCGGCGGCCGGAGCGGATTGCTCGGGCAGGTAGGCGGGCTGGACTTGGACCAGAAACTCATTCATCGGCATGAGCTAATGGTAACTGCGACAATTGCAATCCATGAGCCCCACCTACCGTATTGCCCCCTCCATCCTGTCAGCCGACTTCGCCCGTCTGGGTGAAGAAGTGCGTAATGTCATTGCGGCCGGCGCCGACTGGATCCACTTTGACGTGATGGACAACCATTACGTGCCGAATCTGACCTTCGGCCCCATGATCTGTCAGGCTTTGAAACCCCATTCGGTCACACCCGATGGCAAGCCCGTGCCCATCGACGTGCATCTGATGGTGCAGCCCGTGGACGATCTCGCCACGGCCTTTGCCAAGGCAGGAGCGGACTACATCAGCTTTCACCCCGATGCATCGCAGCATGTGCACCGCAGTGTTCAGAACATCAAGGCCCACGGCTGCAAGGCCGGTCTGGTGTTCAATCCCGCCGCGTCGCTGGAGGTGCTGGACTGGATGATCGAAGACATCGACCTGATCCTCTTGATGAGCGTGAACCCCGGTTTCGGCGGTCAAAGCTTTATTGATAGCACGCTGCGTAAGATCGAAAAGGCCCGCAAGTTGATCGATGCTTCTGGCAAAGACATTCGCCTGGAAGTGGACGGCGGCATCAAGGAAGCCAATATCCGCGCCGTGGCCGATGCCGGTGCCGACACCTTTGTGGCTGGCAGCGCCATCTTCGGCAAGCCGGATTACAAGGCTGTCATCGACACCATGCGCAAGAATCTTGCCTGACTCCCGCTTAAGGTGCTGCGCCCCGCAGCTCCTTTGCATTGAGGCGGCGAAGCCGCCCAGGTCTGGCTCGCTGTCCTGGCTTCGGCTGCGCTCGATGCAAGAGCGCGGCTATTGGAGTCGGGGTATGAAAGTTTTAGTGTTTTTGGCTGCAAGCCCAATATTGAAAAGCGCATGCAGCTATTGAATTAATAGTTGTATGAAGCTGAATCTGCCTGCTCCCGCCGCCGCCCTGGAACTGGATGCCGTCATGGTCGACCTCGATGGCACCATGGTGAATACGCTGGGCGACTTTGCCGAAGCGCTCAACCGTATGCTGGCCGATCTGCAACTGCCGGCCATAGCGCCGCAGATCATCGAGAACATGGTGGGCAAGGGCAGCGAGCATCTGATCCGCTCCGTGCTGGCGCATGTGGAGGCGCCGGACATCGATGCCCTGTATCCCCGCGCCTGGCAGCGTTATGAGCACCATTACCTGACCATCAACGGCCAGTTTGCCGATGTCTATCCGGGCGTGGCCGAAGGTCTGCAGGCACTCCAGTCCCTGGGGCTGCGCATGGCCTGCCTGACCAACAAGCCTTTGTCCTTTGCCCAGCCCCTGCTGGCCGCCAAGGGGCTGGACGGCTTTTTCGACTGCGTGTTCGGTGGCGACTCCTTCCCGCGCAAAAAGCCCGACCCCATGCCGTTGGTCGAAACCTGCAAGGCCTTGGGCAGCGAACCCGCACGCACGCTGATGGTGGGCGACTCCAGCAACGATGCCCAGGCCGCCCATGCCGCTGGCTGTCCGGTGGTGCTGATGACCTACGGCTACAACCACGGTCAGCCCATCACGGCGGTCGAGGCCAGGGCCCATCTGGATTCGCTGGAGCAGCTTGTGGTGTGATGCCGTCTGTTGGCCCGCATATCTGGCAAGAAAGAGTGCGGATAAGCATATTTGCTAGAGTCATTTGCTTTGTTTGAACCCATGTCGGCTCGTGCATCGCCTTGCAGCCGGCAGAGAACGAAGGAGGACTCACGCCACATGCACGGATTGCACCTGACTGCCGACCTTTACCAATGCGCAGGCCATGAGCGCTACATGCTCGATGCCGACGCCATCGCCGGGCTTTGCCGCGAACAGACCGCTGCCTCGGGGCTGACCCTGGTGGATGACACCTGGGTGAAGTTTCCGCCCTATGAAGGCCAGCCCGGCGGGGTGACGGGTACGGTGCTGCTGGCGGAGTCCCATCTGGCCATACATACCTGGCCCGAGACGGGCAGTGTCACCATTGACGTCTATGTGTGCAATTTCTCCGCCGACAACTCGGGCAAGGCCCGCCGTCTGATGGAAGGCGTGATCGAGGCTTTTGCGCCCAAAAAGGTGCTGCGCCAGCAATTGATGCGCGGAGACATCGGCATGGCGCAGCTGGCAGACAATGACGTGGACCCTGCACCCGAGCCCGAATCCGGCTGGGCCCTGGAGCAGCTCGCGCCCCATGCACGCTTTGGCTATCGCGCCACGTCGTTGCAGACGCTGCAGACCCCATACCAGAAGCTGGAGCTGCTGCAGACGCCGCAGTTCGGCAAGGTGCTGCGTCTCGATGATCGCTTCATGACCTCCGAGGGCGAGGAGTTCTTCTATCACGAGGCCCTGGTGCACCCGGCCGCCATGGCCCACCCCGCGCCGCGCAAGGCCTTGATTCTGGGCGGCGGCGACGGTGGTGCCGTGGAGGAGTTGCTCAAGCATCCGAGCATCGAGCGCGTGGTGCTGGCTGAGCTGGACGAGGCCGTGGTGCATTTTTCGCGCCAGCATCTGCATGCCGTGCATCGCGGCGCACTCGATGATGCCCGTGTTGAAGTCTGCATAGGCGACGGTCTGGCCCTGATGGAGGCAACCGATGAGCGCTTTGATCTGGCACTGATGGATCTGACCGACCCCGACACGCCAGCCAGCGCCTTGTACGCGCCCGACTCGCTGGCACGCATGAAGCGCGTGCTGGCGCCGGGCGGCGCGCTGGTGCTGCATCTGGGCAGCCCTGTCTTCCACGGTCCGCAGGTGGCAGAGCTGGTGCGCAGCCTGCGTCAGCAGTTTGCCGTGGTGCGCTGCTACGGCCTCTATATTCCGCTTTACGGCGCTTACTGGGGGCTGGCCGTGGCCTCCGATGAGCTGGATCCGCTGGAGCTGAAGGCGCAGCAAGTGGCCGAGCGCCTCAGGCAGCGCAAGGTGCGGGATCTGCAGTACTACAACGAGCAGGTGCACGGCGCGCTGCTTGCGCTGCCCAACTATTACCGCGAGCTGCTCAAGTGAGTCAGCCAGCCTCGCCCAGCAGCGCTTTCTTGAGCTGCTGATCGGCGGGCCTGGGCCCGAGCCAGATGCCCAACAGGGCATTGAAGAACTCGGGCTCCTTGAAAGCCTCGCCCTGAGGCTGGCCCTTGACGGTCACGATGGCGCCCTGGCCGGGCAGCCAGTCCACCATGAAGCTCTCGCCCGCAAGCAGTTTTTTGTGCTGGGTGAAGATCTCGCTCATGCGCATCACCCCCGGAATCAGCTTGGAGAAGGCGGCCCGCTCCATATTGTCTTCCATGCCGCGCGAGAACAGCTTGCCAAGCTCGGCCGAGTCGATATCGCGCAGCATGGTCACGCTGATGCGCTTGGGGCCGGGCTGGGCGGCGATTTCCTGCAGGCTGCGTGCCGGTTTTTCCAGATACAGGCCGGCGGTATAGACCTTGAAAACGGCCTTGTAGCGGGTGCCTGCGCCATTGAGTTCCAGCGTCCTGCCTTGGGATTGCAAGCTGGGGGCATAGATGACACCATGAAGTTTCACGGGCTCGGAGGGCATGCCTTGTGCCTGAGCGGCCGGGCAGGCAAGAGCGGCTGCCAGCAGCAGGGCTGGCATCAAACGGGCACTGGGCATGGCTGTCTCCTCGTGATTTCCGGCCGAGCAGTTCTGGTGACCGCTTCGCTTTGCGCGCCGTGGGCCCGCGTTCCGGTGAAAACGGTATGTTTGTTTTTGCCCGTGATTGCCGCAATCAGGTCTGTCCCCAGCATGGAAGTCATTGCATGGCATCGGAGCGTCATTGTTTGCGCGGCGGCGCTATGCGCTACACTGTCCGCATCATGTTCATTCATCGCACGTTCAATGCAGGTTGTGGAGACCGGGGAGCCTGGCCCTGGCGTAAGCCTGCACATCCGAACTGCTGAAGCACCCGGCACGAGCCCGGCGTGCACCCCGCGGCCCCATGCGTTGCATACTTCGGGCCAATTGGAATGAACCGGCGCATCCTTTCTTCAAACGCGTCATCTGCCCGTAATCAATCCGTGCAGATGCACCATGCGCCATGACTCCCGGAGCTTCTCCCGTGATCACGGAACTGGAATTCAAATCGCTTGCAGCCCAAGGCTATAACCGCATCCCGCTGCTGATCGAGGCCTTTGCCGACCTCGAAACCCCGCTCTCCCTCTATCTCAAGCTGGCCCATGCCAATGGTGACGGCAAGTACAGCTTCTTGCTGGAATCCGTCGTCGGCGGCGAGCGCTTCGGCCGCTACAGCTTCATCGGCCTGCCGGCACGCAGCTTTGTGCGCGCCTCGGGCTTTGGCACTGAAGCCAAGACCGAAGTCGTGACAGATGGCAAGGTGGTGGAGACAGCCGGCGGCAATCCGCTGGACTTCATCGCGGCCTATCAGCAGCGCTTCAAGGTGGCCGTCACGCCCGGCATGCCGCGCTTTTGCGGCGGCCTGGCCGGCTATTTCGGCTATGACGCCGTGCGCTACATCGAGAAAAAGCTGGAGAACAGCTGCCCGCCCGACAGCCTGGGCACGCCCGACATCATGCTGCTGCAGTGCGAAGAGGTCGCCGTCATCGACAACCTCTCGGGCAAGCTCTATCTCATCGTCTACGCCAACCCCGGCGAGGCCGAAGCCTATACCCGCGCCAAGAAGCGTCTGCGCCAGCTCAAGGACCAACTGCGCTATTCCGTCAGCGCGCCGCAGATCCGCGCCGGCGAGAGCTATCCCGCAGAGCGCAGCTTCGACAAGCAGGACTATCTGGACGCCGTGCAAAAGGCCAAGGAGCTGATCGCGGCGGGCGACTTCATGCAGGTGCAGGTGGGCCAGCGCATTCACAAGCGTTTCACGGCCTCGCCGCTGTCGCTGTACCGCGCGCTGCGCTCGCTCAATCCCAGCCCCTATATGTACTTCTACCATTTCGGAGATTTCCATGTGGTGGGAGCCAGCCCGGAGATTCTGGTGCGCCAGGAGCGCACGCCCGACGGCCAGAAGGTCACGATTCGACCCCTGGCCGGCACTCGTCCGCGCGGCAATACGGTGGAGGCCGACAAGACCACCGAGCAGGAGCTGATTGCCGATCCCAAGGAGCGTGCCGAGCATGTGATGCTGATCGATCTGGCGCGCAACGATATCGGCCGCATTGCCAGGACCGGCAGCGTCAAGGTGACCGAAGCCTTTGCCGTGGAACGCTACAGCCATGTCATGCATATCGTGAGCAATGTGGAAGGCATCTTGCAGGACGGCATGGACAATATGGACGTCTTCAAGGCCACCTTCCCTGCAGGCACGCTGACGGGCGCTCCCAAGGTGCATGCCATGGAAGTCATCGACCGGCTCGAGCCCAGCAAGCGCGGCATCTACGGCGGTGCCTGCGGCTATCTGAGCTTTGCCGGCGACATGGATCTGGCGATTGCGATCCGTACCGGCGTCATCAAGGACAACGTGCTCTATGTGCAGGCCGCTGCCGGCGTGGTGGCCGACTCCGTGCCCGAGCTGGAATGGAGAGAAACCGAGCACAAGGCCCGCGCCCTGTTGCGCGCCGCAGAACTGGTTGAGGAAGGTCTGGAATGAGCCAAGCCATTGATCTGGTGCAGCACTGCACCACCATGGAAGATGTGCGCCGCAATGTGAATGCGCTCGACGATGTACTGGTGCCGCTGCTGGTCACGCGCATCGGCTATATGCAGCAGGCGGCGCGCATCAAGGGGGACGTGGGCCAGGTGCGCGATGAGGCGCGCATCGAAGCCATCGTCAGCCGCGTGCGTGAGCGCACGGCGCAGGAAGGCGGCCAGCCCGATGTGATGGAGACCGTCTATCGCGCGCTGATGGAAGCCTGCATCGCCTACGAACACCAGGAATTTGCGCGCCTGCGTGAACCCAAGAAATCAGGGGAGTAAGACCATGAAACTGCTGATGGTCGATAACTACGACAGCTTTACCTACAACATCGTCCAGTACTTTAGCGAGCTGGGCGCTGAGGTGACCGTGGTGCGCAATGACGAAACCACGGTGGCCGAAGTCGAGGCGCTGATCGCGCGCGAAGGCATCGAGCGGCTGGTGATCTCGCCCGGCCCCTGCTCGCCCAACGAGGCGGGCATCTCGGTGGCGGCGATCAAGCATTTCGCGGGCAAGCTGCCGATTCTGGGCGTCTGCCTGGGTCACCAGAGCATCGGCGCGGCCTTTGGCGGCGACATCATCCGGGCGGGCCAGCAGATGCATGGCAAGACCAGCGTGATCAGCACCGACCAGAAGGGCGTATTTGCCGACCTGCCCAGGCAGTTCACGGTCAACCGCTATCACTCTCTGGTCATCGACCGGAACACGCTGCCCGAGTGCCTTGAAATCACGGCGACCAGCGAAGATGGTGAAATCCAGGGGGTTCGCCACCGCGAGCTGGCCATCGAGGGCGTGCAGTTTCACCCCGAGAGCATTCTGACCGAGCACGGCCATGCCATGCTGAAGAACTTTCTCGACCAGAAATAACTGTCGATTTATTGATAGCTGCTAACGTTTGCTACTGCTTGATTTCAGAATGAAAACAATGGGAAATCAAGTGAAGGTAAGCGCAAGCAGCTCCCAAAAACATAGAGAGATATTGCAATGATCACTCCCCAGGAAGCGCTGCAGCGAACCATCGAGCATCGTGAAATCTTCCATGACGAAATGCTGCATCTGATGCGCATGATCATGCGCGGCGAGCTCTCGCCCGTGATGACGGCCTCCATCATCACCGGCTTGCGCGTGAAGAAGGAAACCATTGGCGAGATCTCGGCTGCGGCCGAGGTGATGCGCGAGTTCTCCAACAAGGTGAACGTGCACGACAAGAGGAATCTGGTCGATATCGTCGGCACCGGCGGCGACGGCGCCAACACCTTCAACATCTCCACCTGCTCGACCTTTGTGATTGCGGCAGCGGGCGGCAAGGTGAGCAAGCATGGCGGGCGCAGCGTCAGCAGCAAGTCGGGCAGCGCCGATGCCATGGAGGCGCTGGGCGTCAACATCAACCTCAACGCCGCGCAGATCGCCGATTGCATACGCGATGTGGGCATAGGCTTCATGTTTG
Source organism: Comamonas sp. Z1 (assembly GCF_008121555.1). NCBI lineage: Bacteria > Pseudomonadati > Pseudomonadota > Betaproteobacteria > Burkholderiales > Comamonadaceae > Comamonas > Comamonas sp. Z1. The sequence goes on along the minus strand of NZ_VOQT01000002.1, from coordinate 581,533 downwards.
CGCCCAACCATCATCCGGCCATGAAGAACGTGGCCCCCGTGCGCAAGGAACTGGGCGTGCGCACCATCTTCAACATCCTGGGTCCGCTCACCAACCCGGCATCCGCGCCCAATATCCTGATGGGCGTGTTCCACGAAGACCTAGTCGGCATTCAGGTGCGTGCCCTGCAGCGCCTGGGAGCCGAGCATGCGCTGGTCGTCTATGGCCGCGACGGCCTGGATGAAATCAGCCTGGGCGCGGGCACGCTGGTCGGCGAGCTCAAGGACGGCGTGGTGCGCGAGTATGAAGTCCATCCCGAGGACTTCGGGCTGCGCATGGCGGGTACGCGCTCGCTCAAGGTCGAGAATCCCGAGGAGTCCAAGGCCATGCTGATGGGCGTGCTGCAGGGGGACCAAGGCCCGGCGCGCGATATCGTCTGTCTCAACTCCGGTGCCGCCCTCTATGCCGCCAATGTGGCCGGCTCTATTGAAGAGGGCCTGGAGCGTGCGCAGAAGGCCATCGATAGCGGCGCGGCACTGGCCAAGCTCAAGGAGCTGGTGGCCTATTCGCAAAAGCTTGGCCAGGCAGCGGCATGAGCCTGCTGGATGCGCCCATCTGGAGCGATGCCGGCACCTGGATCGTGCTGGGCCTCTCCCTGCTGTTCATCGTGGTGGGCATAGGCATGCACCGCGTCATCGTGAAGGTCTTGCGCAGCCCAGCGGATGCCGCCACCAACAAGGAAAACCATGTCTGACATTCTCAAGAAAATCTGCGACGTCAAGGTCCAGGAAGTTGCAGCCGCCAAGAAGGCCGTGCCGTTTGCCGAGATGCGCCGCGATGCGGAAAGCCGTGTCTCCACGCGCGATTTCGTAGGCGCCATCCGAGCCAAGATCGCCAAGGGACAGGCCGGTGTGATCGCCGAAGTCAAGAAGGCCAGCCCCAGCAAGGGCGTGATCCGTCCCGACTTCGATCCTGCCGACATCGCCCAGAGCTATATGGTGGGCGACGGCAAGATCAGTGCGGCCTGCCTGTCGGTGCTGACCGATCGCCAGTTCTTCCAGGGGCAACCAGACTATCTCAAGCAGGCTCGCGCGAGCACGCTGCTGCCGGTGCTGCGCAAGGACTTCATGGTCGACCCCTATCAGATCTACGAATCTCGGGTGATGGGCGCCGACTGCGTGCTCTTGATCGCCGCCTGCCTGGACGATGCGCAGATGGCGGAGATGGAGCAGATTGCGCACAGCCTGGACATGGATGTGCTGGTGGAAGTGCATGACGGCGAGGAGTTGCAGTGTGCTCTCAAGCTCAAGACGCCGCTGGTGGGCATCAACAACCGCAATCTACGCACATTCGAGGTCGATATTCAGACCACGATTGCCCTCAAGAAGGATGTGCCTGCAGATCGCCTGCTGGTGACCGAGTCCGGCATCCTGAGCCGCGACGATGTGAAGACCATGCGTGACGCCGGCATTGACGCCTTCCTGGTGGGCGAGGCTTTTATGCGTGCCCGCGAGCCGGGCGAGGCCCTGGCCCAGTTGTTTCAGTGAGCGATTGGCTGCTGTGCGGGTTCAGCGCAGAACCTGCACATCGGCATCCAGAAAATAGCCGGCACCACGCTTGGTCTTGAGCAGCGTGGGCGCGCGGCTCGATGCTTCGACCTTGCGGCGCAAGCGCAGCATCTGCACATCGATGGCACGGTCAAAGACATCGTCTTCGGCCTGCGTCAGATCCATGATCTGCTCACGACTCATGATTTGCCTGGGACGTTTGAGCAGGGCCAGCAGCAGCGAGAATTCGCTCTTGGTCAGTCCCACCTCATGCCCAGCAGCGCTGATGAGGCTGCGCGAGCGCAGCCTCAGCTCCCAGTCGGCAAACTTGAAGCCCTGGGGACTCAAGGTGAAAGCAGGGCGGGCGCAGGAAAAGAAGGCCTGCGCGGCAGAGGCTTGTGAGTGACTGGCAGAAGATGTGTGCATGAATAACTCCTTGTGAGCCTGAGCCGCCAGATGGTCAGCTATGTTGGAGTCGATTCTTTGCAAATTGTCAGAATGTGTCACTCACTGAAATCAGGTATTTTGAGCCTCGAAATAGGTGAGAACCCTTGAGGAAATCATTCGAGGTGGGCGTGGAAGTTGAGAGAATCCACGCATGAACTTCACTAGCCAGAGCATTAGTGCCAACACCGCTGCGCCTACCCAGTTGATGAGTGCAGATCCGCAGGACTGGCCAGTCTCAACCGGCTGGCAAGCCGTTGTCGACTCTTTCTTTGCAGGGAGCACGGGCCAGAAGCTGCTGCAGTTTTTGCAGCAAAGACTGGATGCCAGCGCCGTGATCTTTCCCCCTGCCCCCTTGAGGGCCCTGGAGCTGACACCGCCAGAGGACGTGCGTGTCGTGATTCTCGGGCAGGACCCCTATCACGGCCGTGGGCAGGCCGAAGGGCTGGCATTCTCGGTTGCCCCCGGGGTGCGCGTTCCGCCCTCGCTGCAGAACATCTTCAAGGAAATGCAGCGCGAGCTGGGCACGCCGTTTCCGGCTTTTCCCCAGCCCGGCGGCAGCCTGGTGAGCTGGGCTCAGCATGGCGTGCTGCTGCTCAATACCAGCCTGACGGTGGAAGAAGGGCAAGCCGCAAGCCATGCCAAAAAAGGCTGGGAAGAGCTGACCGATGCCATCATCCGACATGTCGCCGAGCAGGGGCGGCCCACGGTCTTCATGCTCTGGGGCTCGCACGCCCAGTCCAAGCGTGTGTTCATTCCTCAGGATCGTGGCCATCTGGTGCTGATGAGCAACCACCCTTCACCGTTATCGGCCCTGAGGCCTCCTGTGCCCTTTATCGGTAACGGACACTTCGGCAAGGCCAGGGAGTTCAAGCTCAGACACGGCTATTGAGATGGCCAGATTGGGCTGTCTCAGCGCTTTTCCCTGATTCCAAGCCAGACGCCCGTCAGGCCGCTGAGCGTCACCACCGTCATTCCGAGCAGCGATGTGCTGTCGGGAAGCTGCCCGAAAAACAGCCAGCCCATCAGCATGGCAAAGCCGATCTGGCTGTAGAGGAAAGGCGCCACGGTTGCGGGCGTGGCGTGTGTGTATGCCTGCAGCAGCATCAGGTGGCCAATGCCGCTGCAAAGGCCCATCACAGCTGCTGCCGCGTAGATCTGCCAGTCATCGATGGGCTGCCATACAAAGCCTATGAGAGGCGTAGTCAGCAGCAAGGGCAGCCAGGTCGAGTAAAGCTGGGTGGTTGGAGGTGAATCCAGGCGCGACAGGCGACTTCCGAGGACCTGGTAGGTGGTGCCCGATACCAGCAGACCAACAGGCCACAGAGCGGCCAGGCCCAAGGGCTGTCCATCGTTTTCCGGTCGGACGATGGCAATCACTGCCAGCAGACCGATCACCAGCAGCGACCAACGGGCAGGACTGACCTGCTCTTTGAAAAATAGCGCCGAGGCCACCACGATAAACAGCGGAGCCGCTGACCAGATGGCCGTGAAATTGGCCAAAGGCATGTTCTTTATGCAGAAAAAGGCGCAGACCGTGGTCAACAGCCCCGAGATCGCTCTCAGAAGCTGAAAGCTCAAGTTCCGGGTTCTCAGTGCCGAAAGGCCGTGCCGAGGCAAAACCAGCACGCTGGTGACCAGAGCCTGGGCCGTGAAGCGCAGCCACAAAACCATGAGAACCGGAAGCAGCGTTCCCGTGAACTTGGTGGCGCTATCCAGAACGGCAAACAGCGCACAGGCGAATATGGTGAGCAGAACACCGCGGATGGCAGACTGCGCTGACGGGGAAAGTGTGGGAGAGAGCCAGCCGGGGAACATGTCCGTAGCGATTTGCGACAAGAGAAGCGAGGAATTCTAGGGGGCGAAGTTGTCGGCTTTGGTTGTGACGCCCATAAAAATGCCCGCACTGTTAGGTGCGGGCACTGGATGGGGTGATGAAGGATTACCAGGGCATGGCGTTACGAATACGCGCAATTTTTTCGGCCTGCTCGGTCGAAGACTCCTTGGCGGTGCGCAGCGCTTGCCGGATGAAGACAAACAGCAGCAGCAGGAAACCGGTGCCCACAGCCGCACCAATGGCCAGCATGGACTTCTTGGGCTTGATGGAAAGTTCGGGCAGGGTCGGCATCTGGATCACATCGTCGTTGTCCAGACCTTCAAGGCGACGCTCCATGTCCAGAATCCCCTTTTGGCGATTGCTGTTCGCGGTCAGCAGTTCGCCATAGAGGCGGCTGGTGGCTTCGGTGACACTTTTCCCGGAGGAGAGATTGGCGGAGGTGTCATGCTCCAGCTTGAGCGACTCCTCCAGGCGTGTCTTCTCGGAGGCCAGCTGCACCTCCAGCTGCTTTTTTTCCAGACCGCGTGGCTTGCTCAGGGGAAACAAGGTGTCCAGCAGTGCCTGGTTGAGCTTTTGAGCCGCTTCGGGCGATTTGGCCTGCGTTGAAATATTCAGCAGCTTGTCCTGCTTGCCGACATTGACGGTGATGCGCTTGCTGAGCTTTTTATAGATTTCTTCCTTGGTCAGGCCATCGTCCAGGCCCGCAACAGGGGCAATCTGATGCAGCACGTCAGCAGACATGGCCAGGCTGGCGGCCATGGGGGCGGTAAAGCTGGAGCCGGGACGCTCCACCTGAACCGATGCGCTGCTCTCGTAGGTCTTGGGGATCGCCAGACCGATTCCGTAAGCCGCAATGCCAGCCAATAGCGGGCCGAAAATCAGAATTTTCCAGTTTTCTGCGAGAGTGACCAATAGATCCAGCAGATCCAGCTCTTCATCTTGTGGGGTTTGAACTTCCATCGATTTTTCTAAATGAATAAGCACTTTGACAAAACGATGAAATCTACCACTAAGAAAAGATTGGACCCAGTGTTTCTGTAACTCCTTATGCCAGGAGCCGGCACAGCGGCTCCAATGTGTTGCAGATCAGCGCCGGCGCTCCAGCAGCATGGAGTCTCCATAGCTGAAGAAGCGGTAATGCTGGGCAATCGCATGCTGATACATGCCCATGATGTGCTCATAGCCCGCAAAAGCGCTGACCAGCATCATCAGCGTGCTTTTGGGCAGATGGAAGTTGGTGATCAGCATGTCGACCACCTGGTACTGAAAGCCCGGTGTGATGAAGATGCTGGTGTCGCCGCTGATATTGCCGTACTTGGCCCAGGACTCCAGCGTGCGCACCGTGGTGGTGCCCACGGCAATGATGCGGCCGCCGCGCTGGCGGCAGCGCTCCATGGCGGCCAATGTGGGCAGGGGAATGTCGTACCACTCGCTGTGCATGGTGTGGTCGGCAAGGTTTTCGGTCTTGACGGGCTGGAAGGTGCCGGCTCCCACATGCAGGGTGACGCTGGCGCGCTCCACGCCCTTGGCTTGCAGGGCGGCCAGAACGGTCTCGTCGAAATGCAGGGCGGCGGTCGGTGCGGCTACGGCACCAGGGTGGGCTGCGAACACGGTCTGGTAGCGCTCGCTGTCTTCTTTTTCATCAGGGTCGTGCTCGGCGTTTTGCTGGCGCTCGATATAGGGCGGCAGCGGCAGGTGGCCGAACTGCTCCAGCAATTCATAGGGCGATTCGCCCTGGTTGCCCTTGAAGGAAAGATGGAATAGCGGCCCGTTCTCGTCCGGCCAGCGGCCCAGCAGGGTGGCTTCGAACCCTCCGTTCTTGAGGCCGCCGCAAAGATGGATCTTGGCACCGGGCAAGGGCTTTTTGCTCACGCGCATATGGGCCACGACCTCGTTGTTCTGCAGCACGCGCTCGACCAGCAGCTCGATCTTGCCGCCGCTGGCTTTTTCGCCGAAGACGCGCGCCTTGATGACCTTGGTGTCGTTGAAGACCAGCAGGTCGCCGGGCTGCAGCAGATCGGGCAGTTCGCGGAAGATGCGGTCGGTGGGAGGGAGGCTGCGGCCGTCAAGCAGGCGCGAGGCGCTGCGAACGGCGGTGGGGTGCTGGGCAATCAGGGATTCGGGCAGGTCGAAGTCGAAATCGCTGAGTGTGAATTCACGGGGGCAGGAAGACATGCGGTGCTTGAGGGCCGTACGAGGCCCGTTCCAAGTTCAATCAAACAAGTGGGCGATTGTCGCAAATCGCCATTAGGGCTGCCGGCTTCAGGGCTGAGCAGCGGCTGGATTCCAGAGCTCGTTGAGATTCCTGAAGGGCCAGTCGGCAGGGTCTTCGCGCCCGACTATGCTGTCGTTGGCCAGGGGGCAAGCCAGATCGAGAATCTCGGGTGTGATGCGGCGCTGTTGGCTGAGGCAGTAAAAGCGCCGCACTTTCGGGGTCAGCAAACAGGTCGGCGAGACATCCAGCACTACGGCAAGATGCTGCGACTGCAGCCGCACCAGCGAGCCCAGCGGGTAGATGCCCACCGTCTGGACAAACTGCTCGAAGATGGCCTTGTCGAAATGATGGGGCGCCCATTGCGCCATGCGCTGCAGCGCGATGGCCGGGTGCCAGCCCTGCTTGTAGGGGCGATCCGAGGTGATTGCGTCATAGACATCGCAGACTGCCGTCATGCGCGCCATCAGACTGATCTCGTCCTGCTTCAGTCCGTCGGGATAGCCCGTGCCGTCGACTTTTTCGTGGTGATGCAGGCAGGCGTCGGTAACGGCGTCGTCCAGCCCCTGAGGCAACAGGATTTCGTAGCCCCAGCGAGGGTGGGACTTCATGATGACCCATTCCTCGGCATCCAGCGGCCCAGGCTTGTTGAGAACATCCGGCGGCACTCTGCTTTTACCGATATCGTGCAGCAGGCCTGCGATACCGGCCTGATGCACCTGGTGCTCGTCCAGACCCATGCGGTGTGCCAGACCAATCATCAGCGCGCACACCGCAATGCTGTGCATATAGGAGTAGTTGTCCGCAGTCTTCAGTCGCGCCAGGCTGATCAGGGCGTGGGGGTTGCGCTTGATCGACTCGGCCATCTCGTCGACCAGCAGACCTGAGGCAGGCAGGTCCAGCGGACGGCCCAGGCGAACGTCCTTGAACATGGTCTTGAGCACATCACGTGCTTGCCCAATGATCTGATGGGCCTGCTGCAACTCCACGCTGGTTCTGGTGGGCCGTACCGGCGAGCTGGGCACAGCTTCGTCGCCTGGCGACTCCAAGACTTCTGCGGGCGTGATGTCGGGGGCGATGTCGGCCCCCTTGCCGGTGTCTATCCACACCTGGCGGATGGTGGTGGCAAGCAGGCGTTCCAGGTCCCTGGGCTGATCGAGCAGGAGGCGGGTACGCAAAAAGGGGTGCTCCATCCACGAGCCGCAGAACTCGTGCACAAACATCCCCGGGCGCAGGTGCTCGACATCAACTCGCTTCAACATGGATTTACGAGGAAACACATAGTAACAATTTGAGAATGGTAGCGATTTTGACGTTATTGCGCTGGCGGCAGTTGTTTGCGAACCTGAATATGCTGTATATACATACATTGCTTTCCCTGTCGCGGGGAGTGTAGTCAAGGAGTCTCAGTTGTCTGTGTCAAAAAAGCCTGTTACCGAGCCGAAGTCTGCTGTCAAGCGCGCTGCCGCTCGTGAGAAAAAGGCGGGCATGGACCAGGATGCAGCTCCCAAGAAGACCGTCAGCCCTGCGCAGCAGGCCTTGCAGAAGATGGGATTGACGCGCGATATCGATCTGGCTTTGCATCTGCCGCTGCGCTATGAGGACGAAACCCGCATCGTGCCGCTGAAGAACGCGCGTGATGGCGAGACGGTGCAGATCGAAGCCACGGTCACGCACAGCGAGGTGCAGCTGCGCCCCAGGCGCATGCTCAAGGTCACCGTGGATGACGGCAGCAGCACCTGTCTGCTGACCTTCTTCAGCTTCTATCCGTCGCAGCAAAAGACCATGGCGCCCGGGGCGCGCCTGCGCATTCGCGGCGAGGTCAAGGGCGGTTTCTGGGGGCGGCAGATGATGCACCCTGCATTCCGGGTGGCGGGCGGCGAGCTGCCCACGGCGCTGACACCGGTCTATCCAGCCACTGCCAGTTTGCCCCAGGCCTATCTGCGCCGGGCCATTGCCTCGGCGCTGTTGCGTGCCGATCTGTCCGAGACCTTGCCACCGGGGCAGTCGCCTCCCATTGCGCAGTTCTATGGTCAAAATGGACTGCAGCCGGCATATGACTTGCGCAATGCGCTCATTTTTCTGCACCATCCAACGCCCGATGTGGCCTTGGTCACGCTGGAGGACCATTCCCACCCGGCCTGGCAAAGACTCAAGGCGGAAGAGCTGCTGGCCCAGCAGCTGTCCCAGTACGAGGCCAAGCGCGAGCGCGCCCGCTTGCGCGCGCCCGTGCTCAGGCCGCAGGCCGGCATGGCTGACTTGACCCAGCAGTTTCTGGCGGAACTGCCGTTTGGCCTGACGGGGGCGCAGCAGCGAGTGGTGGGAGAGATTCGAGCCGATATGGAACGCCGTATTCCCATGCATCGTTTGCTGCAGGGCGATGTGGGCTCGGGCAAGACGGTGGTGGCAGCACTGTCTGCCGTGGCCTGTATCGAGGCCGGCTGGCAATGCGCGTTGATGGCTCCGACCGAAATCCTGGCCGAGCAGCATTTCGGCAAGCTGGTCGGCTGGCTGGAGCCGATTCTGGCGCCGCTGGGCAAAAAGGTCGCCTGGCTGGCCGGCGCCCAGAAAAAGAAGGAGCGCGCCGCGATGCTGGCGCTGGTGGAAAGCGGCGAGGCGGCGCTGGTCGTGGGCACGCATGCCGTGATTCAGGAGCAGGTGCAGTTCAAGAATCTGGCCCTCGCCGTGATCGACGAGCAGCACCGCTTTGGCGTGGCCCAGCGTCTGGCGCTTCGGCAAAAGCTCGCGGCCACGGGAATGGAGCCACATTTGCTGATGATGAGCGCCACACCGATTCCCCGTACCTTGGCCATGAGCTATTACGCCGACCTCGATGTCTCCACCATCGACGAGCTGCCGCCAGGGCGCACGCCTATCGTCACCAAGCTGATCTCGGACAGCCGCAAGGACGAGGTGATCGAGCGCATCGGTGCCCAGGTCGCCAGAGGGCGTCAGGTCTATTGGGTCTGCCCGTTGATCGAGGAGAGCGAAGCGCTGGATCTGTCGAATGCCACGGCTACCCATGAATATTTGAGCGAAATGCTGCCTGGTGTCATGGTGGGTCTGCTGCACTCGCGCATGCCCACGGCCGAGAAAAAGGCCGTGATGGAGCTGTTTTCTGCCGGCGTCATGGGAGTGCTGGTATCCACCACGGTGATCGAGGTGGGTGTGGACGTGCCCAATGCCTCGTTGATGGTCATTGAACACTCGGAGCGTTTCGGCCTCTCGCAGCTGCACCAGTTGCGCGGCCGTGTGGGGCGCGGCGCTGCAGCCTCGGCCTGTGTGCTGCTGTATTCGGTCAATGACAACGGGCGCCTGTCCGATACAGGCAAGGAACGCCTGCGGGCCATGGCCGAGACCAATGACGGTTTCGAGATCGCGAGGCGGGATCTGGAGATTCGCGGCCCGGGCGAGTTTCTCGGCGCTCGGCAGTCGGGTGCACCCATGTTGCGCTTTGCCGATCTCGAGCAGGACGTGATGCTGCTGGACTGGGCGCGCGAGCTGGCACCGCTTATGCTTGAGCAGTTTCCTGCGCTGGCTGCACGCCATGTCAGCCGCTGGCTGGGTGGAAAGGCCGAATATTTGAAGGCCTGAAATACCCAAATCTGCGTTTGAAGACGTAAAGAGTTACGTTTTTGCAGGAATATATGTAATCTTTTGCCTTGGCAATTTGTGATTGAATGCAAAAACAGGATGAATCAATGCTGTTATTGAGAATCCCAAAGACCCCCTCTCTATGACTCTTACCGAATTGAAGTACATCGTGGCCGTTGCGCGGGAAAAGCACTTTGGCCGCGCCGCCGAAGCATGCTATGTGTCCCAGCCTACGCTGTCCGTGGCGATCAAGAAGCTGGAGGAAGAGCTGGATGTCAAGATTTTCGAGCGCAGTGCCGGTGAAGTCTCGGTGACCTCGCTGGGCGAGGAGATCGTGCGCCAGGCCCAAAGCGTGCTCGAGCAGGCCAATGAGATCAAGGAAATTGCCAAGCGTGGCAAGGACCCGCTGTCAGGCGTTCTGACCCTGGGCGTGATCTACACCATAGGCCCCTATCTGCTCCCCGATCTGGTGCGCAACTCCATCAATATGACGCCGCAGATGCCGCTGATGTTGCAGGAGAACTTCACCGTCAAGTTGCTGGAGATGCTGCGCACGGGCGAGATTGACTGCGCCATCATGGCCGAGCCCTTCCCCGATACCGGTCTGGCACTGGCTCCGCTGTACGACGAGCCCTTCATGGCCGCCGTGCCCAGCACCCACCCGCTGGCGCAGAAGAAAAGCCTGTCCACCACGGATCTCAAGAACGAGACCATGCTGCTGCTGGGCGCGGGTCACTGCTTCCGCGACCATGTGCTTGAGGTCTGCCCCGAATTCGCGCGCTATGCCAGCAACTCCGAGGGCATTCGCCGCACCTTCGAAGGCTCCTCTCTCGAAACCATCAAATATATGGTGGCCGCCGGCATGGGCGTGACCCTGGTGCCGCGACTGTCCGTGCCCGAGGATGCACTGGCTCCCATTGAGCGCCGTCGCCGCGCCGATGAGCCTCATATTCGCTATCTTCCGATTCATGAGGAAGACGGCATTGCGCCGCCCACCCGCCGTGTGGTGCTGGCCTGGCGACGCAGCTTCACGCGCTATGAGGCGATTGCCGCACTGCGCAATGCCGTCTACGCCTGCCCGCTGCCGGGGGTGCAGCGTCTGTCGTAATAAGCGTGGCTTTAGCGGCTCAAAGAGGGCGGGAGCCTGGATTCGTTAAACCTGAAAGGTGAGTGCATGACCAAGCAAGGCAAGGACAAATCGCAGAAACAAAAGTCGGACGCCGCGCCGCAGGTGCCCGCAGGCATCCATATCGGCATCAGCGACGAGGACCGCGCCGCCATCGCCAAGGGGCTGTCGGCGCTGCTGGCCGACACCTATACGCTGTACCTGACCACGCACAACTTCCACTGGAATGTCACGGGGCCCATGTTCAACACGCTGCACACCATGTTCATGGCGCAGTACACCGAGCTGTGGAATGCTGTCGATCCCGTGGCCGAGCGCATCCGCGCACTGGGCCACCATGCACCTGGCTCCTATGCCCAGTTCGGCAAGCTCACCAGCCTGCCCGATGCCCCGGCCCAGCCGCCCAAGGCCCTGGAGATGGTGCGCATCCTGGTGCAGGGCCACGAGGCCGTGGCGCGCACGGCTCGCCAGCTGTTCCCACGTGCCGACAAGGCCGGCGACGAGCCCACGGCCGATCTGCTGACCCAGCGTCTGGCCGTGCACGAGCAGACTGCCTGGATGCTGCGCTCCCTGCTCGAGGAGTGAGCCGCGCCGCGGCAGCAGCTCGTCCCGGTCTTCCCCAAGCCCTGACGGGCTAGCCTCTGGAGGCCCGTCAGGGCTTTTTCGCTTTTGCTTTTGAAAGGAATGTCTGTGTTTTCTGCAGCGACTCCCGTGGTCCTGCTGGCGCAATGGGTGGACAGTCATGTCATCTGGGTGTTGCTGCTGCTACTGCTGGTTGGGGCCTGCATGCTGCGTTGCCGTGCGCAGGGCCGGGCCGAGTGGCTGTGGCAGGACCGCAGCGCGGACTTCAGGCCGGATGGCGGTCGCTTGCTAGCGGTGGCGGCACTGGCCGCTGTGCTTCTGGCCCTGCTGAGCGTCGGCGTGCACCAGTCCCAGTCGGTGCTGCCGCCTCAGGGGCTGATGGCCCTGGACCTGAAGCTGCAGCGCGCGGTGAGCGCGGCCCTGCCGCCCATGCTGCAGCCTCTGGTGCGGGCATGGACCCTGCTCGGGGATTTGCGCGTCATGGGGTTGCTGAGTCTGGTTGTGGGCCTGTGGCTGCTGTGGCGGCGCCAGGGTCTGCAGCTGCTGAGCTGGGTGGTGGCGGTGGCCGGCACCGGACTGTGGGTGCGTTTCATCAAGGGGACCATGCAGCGCGCGCGTCCGCTGGACGGGCTGGTGCATGAGGCCGGCTTCAGCTTTCCCAGCGGCCATAGCGCGGGCACGGCAGCGATTTTCGGCATGCTGGCCTGGCTGGCCGCTCGTCACCTGCCGCGGCGCTGGCGGACTTGGGTCTTTGCGGTGGCCACGCTGCTGGCCCTGAGCACGGGCTTGAGCCGCGTGCTGCTGTCCGTGCACCATGCCAGCGATGTGCTGGCGGGCCTGTGCCTGGGCCTGGGCTGGACGGCCCTGGTGCTCTGGTTGACAGACCGTGTCGAGCATGGGGGCGGCGCCATCGGGCCGCCGCAGGCCGAGGCACAATTGCCGCTGCGCTGATCGTGGCCTGGGGGCCCGGTCGTGATCTCCTGCCTTTCGGAACCCGTCTCATGTCCGCCTCCATCCCTGCTTCGCCGCGCTCCAAGCTGTCGCTGTATCTTGATCTGATCCGCTTCAACCGCCCTGCGGGTTGGCTGGTGCTGGTCTGGCCCACACTGGTGGCACTGTGGGTGGCCGGCCAGGGCTTTCCGGGCTGGCATCTGCTCGTGGTCTTTGTGCTGGGCACGGTGCTGATGCGCAGCGCGGGCTGCACCATCAACGATATTGCCGACCGCGACTTCGACAGGCATGTGAAACGCACCACCCAGCGCCCCATCACCAGCGGCCAGATCTCGGTCAGGGAGGCCGCCATGGTCGGCCTGGTGCTCACGCTGGTGGCCTTCGGCCTGGTGCTGTCCACACGCTGGGAGGCCGTGGCCTGGTCGGTGCCCGCCGTGTTGTTCACGATTCTTTATCCCTTCACCAAGCGCTTTTTTGCCATGCCTCAGGCCTTTCTGGGCATTGCCTTCAATTTCGGCATCGTGATTGCGTTTGCGGCAGTGACGGGCGAAGTCAATGCCACGGCCTGGACGCTGTGGCTGGCGAATATGTTTCTGGTGCTGGCCTATGACACCGAATACGCCATGGTGGACCGCGATGACGATCTCAAGATCGGCATGAAGACCTCGGCCATCACCCTGGGCCGTTTCGATGTCACGGCCATCATGCTGTTCTTTGTCCTGTGCTGGGGGCTGATCGCCTGGGTGCTGGCTCCCTATCAGCTGGGCTGGCCCTTCTGGCTGGGCATGGGCGTGGCAGCAGCCCAGATCGTCTGGCATTTCAGCCTGATCAAGGACCGCACGCGCGAAGGCTGTTTTGTCGCCTTCAGCAAGAGCCACTGGATTGGCGCCGCAATCTTTGCGGGTGTGGCGCTAGGGTTTGCGTTGAAATAGTCCTGTTTTGATAGCTGAAAGCGCTTGACTGATAAGCGATGAATGCCTGAATGACTCAAAAAAAACCGGCCGAGGCCGGTTTTCTTTATTTGCCGAACTCGGCGGCCAGCTCCTGTGCGCGGATCTGAGCCTTGCGCATGGCTTCGATGAAATGCTCGGGCAACTTCTGCTCCTGCATATGAGTGATGGCAGCGTAGGTGGTACCGCCCTTGCTGGTCACGCGCTGGCGCAGCACTTCGGCGCTTTCGCTGGAGCGTGCCGCCAGTTCCGAGCCGCCCGCAAACGTGGCCACGGCCAGCTTGTAGCTTTGCTCGGCGCTGAGGCCCATGTCGACACCCGCCTGGGTCATGGCTTCGAGGAACAGGAATACATAGGCCGGGCCGGAGCCGGAGATGGCCGTCACGGCATCCAGATGGGCTTCCTTGTCCACCCAGCTGAGTTCGCCGGTGCTGCCGATTACGGTCTCGATCAGGGCCTTGCCCTGGACATCGACCTCGGGGCGGGCGAACAGGCCCGTCATGCCCTTGCCCACCAGGGCCGGTGTATTGGGCATGGCGCGCACGATGCGGTGGGTGCCGGTCCAGGCCGCAATGCTGTCGGTGGTGATGCCGGCCGCCACGCTCAGGTGCAGGGCGTGGCGGGTGTGGGCGGCAACGGGAGCAGCCGCTTCCTTGAAGCTCTGGGGCTTGACGGCCCAGACCACCAGCTGGGCGCTTTGCAGGGCCTCGGTGGCGGCGGGCAGGGCGTCGATGCCGAAGCTGGTCTTGATCGCAGCGCGCGTGGCTTCAAAAGGCTCGACCACGGTGATGCTGCTGGCCGGAACGCCCTGGCGGATCAGGCCGCCGATGATGGCGCTGGCCATATTGCCGCCGCCGATAAAGGCGATGGGAGGGAAAACGGAGGTCGAGTGGTCGGTCTGGCTCATGATGGTTCGATTCGCTTTGCGATGCAGCAAGTGGGCAAGCCTGTATTCGGATTCCAGGCGCAGAACGGCACTATAAACCTGCGCCGCAGCGGCCGCGCTCCTCGCTCAATGCGATGAACTGGGTGACTTCGGCGGGATTGAAGTTGTTGTCGCTGACCAGCAGCAGCACGCGTCGGCCGTCGGGCAGCAGCGGTCCCCAGCTCATGCCCTCCAGGTTGTCCACGGACTGCAGGCCGGCATCGGCCAGGTCCAGCAGCAATTCCTTGTCTGCAGGGCGGTAGCTGCCCGGCACGAGCCGGGTTTGGCCCAGCGTATCGCTGCTTGCGTCGGCACGGGTGCTGATGCGGTAGATGCGGGCGCCGAATCGAAGCGGTGGCGCAAAGGAGCGCTCCAGCACCAGCAGGTGTTCAGGGCCGTCGGCCAGCACGGCGCTGATGCCGTTGATGGCACCGTGTTGCAGCCACAGGTCGGCAGGCAGGGCATCGGGCAGATAGCCAAGCTGGCGCGCGGGCTGCTGCGTGCCCATGTCATAGGCGGTGATGCGCACCGGGCCGCCCGAGTGGTCAGCTGCGGGCAGGGCCCCGTCTTGTCTGAGCGCTGCCTCCATGGCCAGCCAGAGCGTTCGGCCATCCTGGCTCAGCGCCAGACCTTCAAGCGTGAAGTTGCTGCGCGGCCCTTGGGTCTTGCTGCTCGGCAGGCGCAGCTCGGGCGGCAGCGGCCATTCGCGCAGCCAGTGTCCATCCTTGCTCGATTGCAGCAATTGCGGGCCGAATCCGCGTGTAAAGTCGCCCTCGCTGCTCCACAGCAGGGACTGTCCTCCCGGCAGCACGCGCAGGGCTTCCGCGTCGGGTGTCGCGATGCCGGGCAGGGGTTGGCGGTGGCTGGGGTAGGGGGCCTGGGCGGGGCTGAGCAGCGGTCGGGCATTTTGCAGCCTGACCTGATGCAGGCCGCTGGCGTCGTATTCGATGCGCGCCGTGTAAAAGCGCGCCGGCCCGTGGGCGGAGCGGTCGTCGCTGACCAGGTAGTACAGATTGCTGCCCGCGTCGTAGTCGATCGAGGACAGGCCGCCCACTGGTGTGTCGGCAAACAGCTTGTCGTGCTGCCAGCGGATTTCCCCAAGCAGGGACCAGGGCCGAGCCTCGGATGTGCTGCAGATGCGGTGGGGTGCGAGCGACGCCGTCGTGCAGGCAGCGAGGCAGGCGCAGATCAACGAGAGGCCCCAAAGGCAGAGCTGTCGTGGATTGTTCACATTTGTGCCTTGTACTTTTCGCTGATCGCTTTCTAAGATGCCAGCATTTCTGTGCCGCGCGGGGCTGCACGGACAACGCCATCGGAAATAGGGAGCAATCATGGCATCCAATGTCAAAAAATGGTCGGCGGAGTTTCTGGGTACTTTCTGGCTGACGTTTGGTGGTTGCGGCAGCGCGGTGCTGGCAGCGGCCTTTCCCGAAGTGGGCATCGGCCTGCTGGGTGTGTCCTTTGCCTTCGGCCTGACGGTGCTGACAGGCGCTTACGCCTTCGGTCCCGTCTCCGGCGGTCACTTCAATCCAGCGGTCTCCGTCGGTCTGGCAGTGGCGGGGCGTTTTCGCTTTGCCGAGCTGCCCGGCTACATCATTGCCCAGGTGCTGGGTGCCATTGTGGCGGCCGCCGCGCTGTATTTCATTGCCAGTGGCAAGGCCGGCGCCCAGGTGGCCGATCTGGCCACCAACGGCTACGGGGATCACTCGCCGGGCAAGTTCAATATGGCGGCGGCGTTGGTGACCGAAGTGGTGCTGACCGCAGTGTTTCTGCTGGTGATCCTGGGCTCCACCACCAAGAAGGCTGCCGTGGGCTTTGCGGGCATGAGCATCGGCCTGTGCCTGACGCTGATCCACCTGATCTCCATTCCCGTGACCAATACCTCGGTCAACCCCGCCCGCAGCACCGGCCCGGCGCTGTTCGGGCCGGCCATCGCGCTGGAGCAACTGTGGCTGTTCTGGCTGGCTCCCATCGTGGGCGCCATCATCGGTGCCGTGATCCACAAGGCGCTGCTGGGTGACGAAGACTGAGCGTTCAACGCGGCTGCTGCACAAGCAAAAAGGGATGCCTTGGCATCCCTTTTTTGATGGCTTTTTTGAGGGCTTGAGCGCTTGCCTGGCCAGCGCCCAGTGCAGCGGCTTTACTGCGCCGTGGTCTGGCGCACGGCCTGTTCCCAGCGCTGCATCAGCTCGTCGGCGCGGTCCTTGCTCAGCGTGGGCAGGAAGCGGCGCTCGGCCTTCCACAAAGCCGACAGCTCCTCGGTGCTCTGATAGACGCCGCTGGACAGGCCGGCCAGATAGGCCGCACCCAGGGCCGTGGTTTCCACGCAGGCCGGGCGCACCACGGGAATGCCCAGCAGGTCGGCCTGGAACTGCATCAGCAGATTGTTCACGCAGGCACCGCCGTCCACGCGCAGCTCGCTGACCGGCGTGCCGCCCGTGGCCACGGCGTCGCGGCTCATGGCGCCGAGCAGGGCCGCACTCTGGTAGGCAATGGATTCCAGGGCCGCGCGAGCGATATGGGCCATCGTCGTGCCGCGCGTCAGCCCGGTGATGGTGCCGCGCGCATCGGGCTTCCAGTAGGGGGCGCCGAGGCCGGTAAAGGCCGGCACCAGCATCACGCCGCCGCTGTCGGGCACGCTTTCGGCCAGTTGCTGTACCTGGCCGCTGTGCTCGATGGCCTGCAGGCCGTCGCGCAGCCACTGCACCACGGCACCGCCGACGAAGACGCTGCCTTCCAGCGCAAACTGGGGCTGGCTGCCCGCCTGGGCGGCCGATGTGGTCAGCAGGCCGTTGCTCGAGGTCTGGAAGCTGCTGCCCGTGTGCATGAGCATGAAGCAACCCGTGCCATAGGTGTTCTTGGCCATGCCGGCGTCGAAGCAGGCCTGGCCGAACAGCGCGCTTTGCTGGTCGCCGGCCACGCCGCCGATCTTGATGGAGCCGCCCAGCACCTCGTCGGCCGTCTGGCCGAAATCGGCGGCAGAGGGCAGGACTTCGGGCATCAGGCCCGCAGGAATGTCGAGCAGGGCCAGCAGATCGGCATCCCACTGGTTGCTGTGCACATTGAAGAGCATGGTGCGGCTGGCATTGCTCACATCGGTGACATGGCGCTTGCCGCCCGTCAGCTGCCAGATCAGCCAGCAATCCACCGTGCCGAAGGCCAGCTCGCCGGCCTGCGCTGCGGCGCGTGCGCCGGGCACGTTGTCCAACAGCCACTTGAGCTTGGTGCCTGAAAAATAGGCATCGATGCGCAGGCCGGTTTTCTGCAGAATGGTGTCGCTGTGGCCGGCTTCGCGCAGTTGCACGCAGGTGGGTTCGGCGCGGCGGTCCTGCCAGACGATGCCATGGTGAATGGGCGCGCCGGTCTTGCGGTTCCAGACGATGGTGGTCTCGCGCTGGTTGGTAATGCCCACCGAGCGGATATCGGCGGCCTTGAGGCCCGCCTTGGCCAGCACCTCCTTGGCGGTGCTCAGCTGGGTGCGCCAGATCTCGCGCGGGTCATGCTCCACCCAGCCCGGCTGCGGGTAGATCTGCGGCAGCTCCAGCTGGGCCGATGCCACGATGCGGCCTTGCGTGTCGAAGACGATGGAGCGGGAGCTGGAGGTGCCCTGGTCCAGGGCGAGCAGATAGGTTGTCATGGGTTGTCCGTGATTCAGAGGGGGAGCACAAAGCGCGCCATTTCGGCCTGCTCGCTCCAGCCCTGCCGGGAGTAAAAGCCGCGCACATAGGAAGGGCGCTCGCGGTTGTTGACCAGCCAGATGCGTATGCAATGGCGCTCGCGCGCAGCCTGGGTGGCTGCGTCCAGCAGCTGCTGGCCCAGGCCTGCACCGCGCGCTGCCTCGGCGACAAACAGCTCGCTCACATAAGCTTCCCATCCTTGCAGCACGGCGACCGGCAGCCAGTGCACGGCGCAGTAGCCGTGAATATGCTGCTGAGCGTCTTGCGCCACCAGCATCAGAGAGCGCTCCGGACCGGCCTGCAGCTCGTCCAGCAGCGCCTGCACGGCCTCGGTGTTCTGGGCGGCAGAATGGGTTTCATAGGCCTTGAACCAGCCTATATCGTGCAGCAGCTGGGCAATGCCTGCTGCATCCTTGGGCAGCGCGGGGCGGATCAGATAGGGGGCAGCATTCATTGGGCGATGGTGCATTGCACCTCGGCATCGCGCAACAGGGCATCGAATGGCGCGGAGGGCGCAACGTCGGTGAACAGGCGGTCGATCTGATTCAGTCGGGCCAGCTCCACCATGGCCTGGCGGCTGAATTTGCTGTGGTCGGCTGCCAGCCAGACTTCGCGCGACTGGCCGATGATGGTCTGGGCCACCTTGACCTCGCGCAGGTCGAAGTCGCGCAGGCTGCCGTCCGATTCGATGGCCGAGATGCCGATCACGGCAATGTCCACCTTGAACTGCCGCATGAAGTCCACGGCCGCCTCGCCGACAATGCCGCGGTCGCGTGTGCGCACCACGCCGCCGGCGACGATGACCTCGCAATCGGCATTGCTGCTGAGGATGGCTGCAACATTGAGGTTGTTGGTGATGACGCGCAGCCCCTTGTGCTGCAGCAGGGCCTGGGCCACCGCTTCGGTGGTGGTGCCGATATTGAGAATCAGCGAGCAGCCGTTGGGAATGGCTTCGGCAATGGCGCGTGCGATGCGCATCTTGCCTTCGGCATGCAATACCTGGCGCTGGGTATGGGCCAGGTTCTCCACGGTGGCGCTGGGCACGCGCACGCCGCCATGAAAGCGCACCAGCAAGCCGGCATCGGCCAGCTTCTGTATGTCTCGGCGCACGGTCTGCAGCGTGACCCCGAGGATTTCTGCCAGTTGCTCCACCGAGGTGGACTGACGGGCGCGGACTTCTTCGACAAGCTGCAACTGGCGGGGATTGCTGTTCATGACTGATGACTGGTTATATAGGTGCTATTGGCGCATGGACGGGCTGCAGGTGAAGAGCTCTATAGGGGAGAGCGCCAGCCGCAGCGGGCAGTGCAGGGATTGTGAGCGAATCCAAACGAACCTCTAATAGGGTGATTTTCTATGGAATTGCCCGGTAAAAAACAAAAATGAATCCACGCCGAGTCTGAAGTCTGACAGCAAGCTGCGGTTATATGTCATCGTGGCGAGTTGTTGCAGCAGTAACAATTGGCGCTGCAAGAAGAATGCAGTTCATGCATTGAGAGTGTGCAAGCGTGCCGATTGCCGATGTTGCGGCCTGACCGGGGTGGCGCTGGGCTAGTGGTTTTGGCTTGAATCGCGCAAAAACGAATCGATATTTGGGATTTGCAATGCACTAAAAGCGAAAAAGAGCGAAAATATTCGATCTGAAATTTGTTCTTTGCTGTGCGCGTCTCATCGCTGGATGATGGCGGCGCGGCGATCACCGCAGAAGTCGTTCCATGAACCAGTCCACTCAACCCTTGGCTACAACGCGCGCGCAACTGCTGGAGCGCCTGGCGCAGACCGAAAGCTTCGATCTGGCTATCGTGGGCGGCGGTGCCACGGGGCTGGGCGTGGCGGTGGATGCGGCGGCGCGCGGCTTTAAGGTCGTGCTGCTGGAGTCGCTGGACTTCGCCAAGGGCACTTCCTCGCGTGCCACCAAGCTGGTTCACGGCGGCGTGCGCTATCTGGCGCAGGGCAATATCTCCCTCGTGCGCGAAGCACTGCACGAGCGCACGACCCTGTTGCACAATGCGCCGCATCTGGCCCAGCCTCTGGCCTTTGTGATGCCCTCGTACAAGCTGCTGGATACGCCGTTCTACGGCATCGGCCTCAAGATGTACGACGCGCTGGCCGGCAAGGCCGGCCTGGGGGCTACCGAATTCCTCTCCAGCGCCAAGACCGTGAAATACCTGCCGACCGTGCAGCAAAAAGGTCTCAAGGGCGGGGTCAAGTACTGGGATGGTCAGTTTGACGATGCGCGCCTGGCGCTGGCGCTGGCGCGTACCGCAGCGGCCAAGGGCGCTTTGCTGATCAATTACTGCCCGGCAGAAAAGCTGATCTACGAGGGTCAGCAGATTGCCGGCCTGATCTGCCGCGATGCGGAATCGGGCCGCAACTTCACCGTGCGCGCCAAGTGCGTGGTCAATGCCACGGGACCATGGGTGGATCTGTTCCGCCAGCAGGATGCCGAGGCCCAGGGCAAGCCCGTCAAGCCCATGGTGGCGCCCAGCCAGGGCGTGCACGTGGTGGTGGACCGCGAGTTCCTGCCCACGGATCATGCGCTGCTGATCCCCAAGACGGCCGATGGTCGCGTGCTGTTTGCCGTGCCGTGGCTGGGCAAGGTCATTTTGGGAACCACCGACACGCCGCGTCACGATCTGGCGCGCGAACCCCTGCCTTTCCCAGAAGAGCTGGACTTCATTCTCGGCGAGGCCGGCAAATATCTGAATCGCCAGCCCACGCTGGCCGATGTGCGCAGCATGTGGGTGGGCCTGCGCCCCCTGGTCAAGCCGCAGGACGATGACGGCGAGAACACCAAGAAGATCAGCCGCGAGCACACGGTGATGGCCAGCAAGACCGGCCTGGTGACCGTCACCGGCGGCAAATGGACGACGTACCGGGCCATGTCCGAGGATGTGCTGGCCGAATGCTTCCAGATCGGTCGTCTGCCCAGCCGTCCTGCCGGGGTGACCGTGAACCTGCCCCTGGTCGGTGCGCCGGCCGAGGCCGCAGTCACGCACAGCATGAACCAGAGCCAGGGCCTGCACTCCTACGGCACGGATGCCGCCGCCGTGGCTGCGCTGCCTGGTGCGCAGAACTGGCTGATGGATGGTCTCTCGGAAGCCATGGTGCGCTTTGCCGCCCGCTTTGAATACGCGCGCACCGTCGAGGACATGCTGGCGCGTCGCAGTCGCCTGCTTTTCCTCGATGCCCGCAAGGCTGCCGAGATCGCGCCCCGCGTGGCGGCCATCCTGACCGAGGAGCTGGCCCAGGATGTGCAGCTCAACGACTTCCTGGCCCTGACCCGCCAATATCTGCCCGCCCAGGGCTGATCCGCGCGGCCGCCCTGCGGGGCGTGGCGTACGGGCAACAGGCTGTGGTTCGCAGGTCTTGCGAAAATGTGAGCTGTCAGCGCTTTCTATCTGTTGATTTCAGATCAAATATTGTTTGAAATCAATGCTCCAAGAGCGCTATGCGCTATTGTTTTGGTTGCAAGTGCGAAAGACCTGTCTGCCAGGCTTTGCGCCAGTGAAATCAGTGCGGGTATTGCAGGCTAAACGCTTGACGCACAAAGGATTTCCTGCGACAATCTACTGCTTCACGTTTAAAAGCGTGGAACTTTCTGCCCAGCGGGAAGCCCTCCGGAATGGTCCGGAAGGTGGACGACGGGCCCAAGACTGACCGGCTGCTTGATCAGCCCTTGAGAAGACTCTGGGGCTGTCGAGCGTTGCTGGAGCAAGTTGGGAATATTGAAATGATCCAAACAGAATCTCGGTTAGAGGTTGCCGACAACACCGGCGCGAAGTCTGTTCAGTGCATTAAGGTGCTGGGCGGTTCTCATCGTCGCTACGCAAGTGTTGGCGACATCATCAAGGTGAGCGTCAAGGAAGCAGCTCCTCGTGGTCGCGTCAAAAAAGGCGAGATCTACAGTGCTGTGGTGGTGCGCACCGCCAAGGGCATCCGTCGTGCAGACGGTTCGCTCGTGAAGTTCGACGGCAATGCCGCCGTGCTGCTGAACGCCAAGCTGGAGCCTATCGGCACCCGTATCTTTGGCCCCGTGACTCGTGAACTGCGTACCGAAAAGTTCATGAAGATCGTGTCGCTGGCCCCTGAAGTTCTCTAAAGGAATAGCACCATGAACAAGATTCGCAAGGGCGACGAAGTTATCGTGCTGACCGGCCGTGACAAGGGCAAGCGTGGCGTGGTTTCTCTGCGCAAGGATGACTCCCACGTGATCGTGGACGGTGTCAACCTGGTCAAGAAGCACACCAAGCCTAACCCCATGAAGGGCACCACCGGCGGTATCGTGGAAAAGGCCATGCCTATCCACCAATCCAACGTGGCTATCTTCAATGCAGCGACCGGCAAGGCCGATCGCGTGGGCATCAAGGTGAACGCCGACGGCACACGTGTTCGCGTGTTCAAGTCCAATGGCGCTGAAATCGCCGCCTAAGGAGTAACACATGGCACGACTGCAAAAACTCTATCGCGAAAAGATCGCGGCTGAACTGAAGGAAAAGTTCGGCTACACCTCCGCTATGGAAGTGCCCCGTCTGACCAAGATCACTCTGAACATGGGTGTGAGCGAAGCCGTGGCCGACAAGAAGGTGATGGACAACGCCGTGGCTGACCTGACCAAGATTGCTGGTCAGAAGCCTGTGGTGACCAAGGCCAAGAAGGCTATCGCTGGTTTCAAGATCCGCGAAGGCCAAGCTATCGGCTGCATGGTGACCCTGCGTGGCGTTCAGATGTACGAATTCCTGGACCGTTTCGTGACCGTGGCTCTGCCCCGCGTGCGTGACTTCCGTGGTATCTCGGGTCGTTCGTTCGACGGTCGCGGCAACTACAACGTTGGCGTCAAAGAACAAATCATCTTCCCCGAAATCGAGTACGACAAGGTGGACGCTCTGCGTGGTCTGAACATCAGCATCACGACAACAGCGAAGAACGACGAAGAGTGCAAGGCACTGCTCGCCGCTTTCAAATTCCCCTTCAAGAACTGAGGTGGCGCATGGCTAAAGTAGCAATGATTCAGCGCGAACTGAAGCGCGAAAAGCTGGCAGCCAAGTATGCTGCCAAGTATGCAGAACTGAAGGCAATCGCCGGCGACGTGAAGCGTTCCGACGAAGAGCGCGACGCCGCTCGCCTGGGTCTGCAGAAGCTGCCCCGTAACTCGAACCCCACTCGCCAGCGTAACCGTTGCGAGATCACTGGCCGTCCTCGCGGTACCTTCCGCCAATTCGGTCTGGGTCGTGCCAAGGTGCGTGAATTGGCCTTTGCTGGCGACATCCCCGGTGTCACCAAGGCCAGCTGGTAAGCAAGCAGGAGAGATTAAACATGAGCATGAGTGATCCCATCGCTGACTTGCTGACCCGCATCCGCAATGCACAACTGGTCTCCAAGGCCACTGTGTCGGCTCCTTCCTCCAAGGTGAAGGTTGCCATCGCACAAGTGCTGAAGGAAGAAGGCTATATCGACGGCTTCGAAGTGAAGTCCGAAGGTGGCAAGTCCGAACTCGAAATTACCCTGAAGTACTACGCCGGTCGCCCTGTGATCGAGCGTATCGAACGTGTGAGCCGTCCCGGCCTGCGCGTGTACAAGGGTCGTCACGCAATTCCTCAGGTCCAGAACGGCCTGGGTGTGGCCATCGTCACTACTCCCAAGGGCGTGATGACTGATCGCAAAGCACGTGCTGCCGGTATCGGCGGTGAAGTGCTGTGCTATGTGGCCTAACGGACATTAAGGAGAAATACTGAAATGTCTCGCGTAGCAAAAGCTATTGTGACCATCCCCGCAGGTGTGGATGTGTCCATCAACGCTGAAACCATCAAGGTCAAGGGCAAGGGCGGCGATCTGTCGCTGGCTCTGAACGGCCTGGTGACCATCGGCAACAACGACGGCAAGCTGTCCTTTGCTCCCGCCAACGATTCCCGTGAAGCTGACGCTCTGGCCGGTACCATCCGCCAGCTGGTCAACAACATGGTCAAGGGCGTGACTGAAGGCTTCGAGAAGAAGCTGACGCTGATTGGCGTGGGCTACAAGGCCGCTGCACAAGGTTCCAAGCTGAACCTGGCTGTGGGCTTCTCGCACCCCGTCAACTTCGAGATGCCTGCCGGCATCACTGTCGCTACCCCCACTCCGACTGAAATCGTGATCAAGGGTGCTGACCGTCAAGTGGTCGGTCAATTGGCTGCTGAGATCCGTGCCGTTCGTCCTCCCGAGCCTTACAAGGGCAAGGGCATTCGCTATGCGAATGAGAAGGTCGTGATCAAAGAGACCAAGAAGAAGTAAGGAGCTGCATGATGTTGAACAAGAAAGAGCAGCGTCTGCGCCGTGCCCGTCAGACTCGCATCCGCATTGCCCAGCAAGGCGTTGCACGTCTGAGCGTGAACCGCACCAATCTCCATATCTACGCCTCCGTGGTTTCGGAAGACGGCACTACCGTGCTGGCTTCGGCCTCCACTGCAGAAGTCGAAGTGCGTTCGCAACTCGGCGCCGCTGGCAAGGGTGGCAACGTGGCCGCCGCCACGCTGATCGGCAAGCGCATTGCTGAGAAGGCTAAGGCTGCTGGCGTTGAGAAAGTGGCTTTCGACCGCGCCGGTTTTGCATACCACGGCCGCGTGAAGGCTTTGGCAGAAGCCGCTCGCGAAGCGGGCCTGCAGTTCTAAGCGGAGCGGATACAAATGGCTAAATTTTCCCCCAAAGTGCAAGACGAAGGTCGTGACGACGGTCTGCGCGAAAAAATGATCGCGGTCAACCGCGTCACCAAGGTTGTGAAGGGCGGTCGTATTCTCGGCTTCGCTGCACTGACCGTGGTTGGCGACGGTGACGGTCGCGTTGGCATGGGTAAGGGCAAGTCCAAGGAAGTGCCTGCTGCCGTGCAAAAAGCGATGGAAGAATGCCGTCGCAACCTGATGAAGGTTGCACTCAAGAGCGGCACCATTCACCACTCGGTGAAGGGCCATCACGGCGCTGCCAAGGTCGAGCTGCACCCAGCTCCCAAGGGTACCGGCATTATTGCTGGCGGCCCTATGCGCGCTGTTTTTGAAGTGGTGGGTATCACCGACATCGTGGCCAAGAGCCACGGTTCGTCGAACCCCTACAACATGGTTCGCGCAACTTTCGACGCTTTGAAGAACTCCACGACCCCTGCGAACGTGGCAGCAAAGCGCGGCAAGTCGGTCGAAGACATCTTCACCGCCTGATCGGAGTCCAGCACATGACAACACAACAAACTGTCAAGATTCAGCTGGTTCGTAGCCCCATCGGCACCAAAGAGTCGCACCGTGCGACTGTGCGTGGCCTGGGTCTGCGCAAGCTGAACAGCGTCAGCGAACTGCAGGACACTCCTGAAGTGCGCGGCATGATTAACAAGATCGCCTACTTGGTGAAGGTTCTCTGAAAGGATTGATGATGGAACTCAATAGCATCAAGCCTGCAGACGGCGCCAAGCACGCCAAGCGTCGCGTGGGTCGCGGTATCGGTTCTGGTCTGGGTAAGACTGCCGGTCGCGGTCACAAGGGTCAGAAGTCGCGTTCGGGTGGCTACCACAAGGTGGGCTTCGAAGGCGGTCAAATGCCTCTGCAGCGTCGCCTGCCCAAGCGTGGCTTCAAGTCGCATCTGCTGAAGTTCAATGCAGAAGTGACCCTGTCCGAGCTGGATAAGCTCGGCCTGGCCGAAGTCGATCTGGCTGCTCTGAAGCAAGCCGGTCTGGTTGGCTCTATCGCTAAGGTCGTGAAGATCATCAAGAGCGGTGAACTGACTAAGGCTGTCAAGCTCAATGGTATCGGCGCTACCGCCGGTGCCAAGGCTGCCATCGAAGCTGCCGGTGGCAGCATCGCCTGATTAAAGTTCTGAAAGAAGACATCCGTGGCTACTAGCGCAGCTCAAATTGCAAAGACTGGAAAATTCGGCGACCTGCGTCGTCGTCTGGTTTTTCTGTTGCTTGCGCTGGTCGTATACCGCATCGGGGCGCATATCCCCGTTCCGGGCATCGACCCAGCGCAGCTGCAGCAGCTGTTCTCTGGCCAGCAGGGCGGCATTCTCAATCTGTTCAACATGTTCTCGGGTGGAGCGCTCTCGCGCTTCACAGTGTTCGCACTGGGGATCATGCCGTACATCTCGGCATCGATCATCATGCAGCTCATGACCTACGTGGTCCCGACATTCGAGCAGATGAAAAAGGAAGGTGAAGCGGGTCGTCGCAAGATTACCCAGTACACCCGCTACGGCACTCTGGGCCTGGCGCTGTTTCAGTCCTTGGGAATTGCTGTTGCCCTGGAAAGCTCCGCAGGCTTGGTTCTGAACCCTGGTTTTGGCTTCCGCATGACTGCGGTGGTCAGTCTCACGGCCGGTACCCTGTTCCTGATGTGGCTCGGTGAACAGATCACTGAACGTGGTCTGGGCAACGGTATCTCGATACTGATCTTTGGCGGTATCGCCGCAGGCCTGCCGAGCTCCATCGGCGGTCTGCTGGAACTGGTGCGCACCGGTGCCATGAGCATTCTGGCGGCAATCTTCATTGTTCTCGTTGTGGCAGCCGTGACGTATTTCGTCGTGTATGTCGAACGAGGTCAACGCAAGATCTTGGTGAATTACGCACGCCGGCAAGTCGGCAACAAGGTGTACGGTGGTCAGTCTTCGCACTTGCCACTGAAGCTGAACATGGCAGGTGTGATTCCTCCCATCTTCGCTTCGTCGATCATCTTGCTGCCCGCTACGGTGGTGAATTGGTTCAGTGCAGGAGAATCCATGCGCTGGCTGAAGGATATTGCGAGCACGTTGACCCCTGGTCAGCCAATCTATGTCATCCTTTATGCTGCCGCGATCATTTTCTTCTGCTTCTTCTATACGGCCCTGGTTTTCAACAGCCGGGAAACTGCCGACAACCTGAAGAAGAGTGGCGCTTTCATCCCCGGGATTCGTCCTGGCGAACAGACAGCCCGCTACATTGACAAGATTCTGGTTCGCCTGACCCTGGCTGGCGCGATCTACATTACCTTCGTGTGCTTGTTGCCCGAATTCCTGATCCTGAAGTACAACGTTCCGTTCTACTTCGGTGGTACATCGTTGCTGATCATTGTGGTCGTGACAATGGACTTCATGGCGCAAGTGCAGAACTACGTGATGTCGCAGCAATACGAGTCGCTCCTGAAAAAAGCGAACTTTAAGGCTGGTATTTGATGACAAGGCTGCCCAAGGGGGCAGCCTGCCAAAAGTTAGTAGACGCCCATCGATCTATCGCGGGCATTGTTTCCCGGTCGATAGGCCGATAGTGGATGGAAAGTTTTAGGAGAAAAGAATGAGAGTTTCGGCTTCGGTCAAGAAAATCTGCCGTAACTGCAAGATCATCCGCCGCAAAGGTGTTGTGCGCGTGATCTGCACTGACCAGCGCCACAAGCAGCGCCAAGGTTGATTGAAAGCATTAGAGGACTAATATGGCACGTATTGCTGGCATTAACATCCCGCCGCACAAGCATGCTGAAATCGGCCTGACTGCCATCTATGGCATCGGTCGCACTACAGCTCGCAAGATCTGCGAAGCATGCGGTATCGAGTATTCCAAGAAGGTCAAGGACCTGACGGACGCTGATCTGGAAAAGATCCGTGACTTCCTGAATCCCATGACTCTGGAAGGTGATCTGCGTCGCGAAACCACGATGAACATCAAGCGCTTGATGGACATCGGTTGCTACCGCGGTTTCCGTCATCGTCGCGGCCTGCCCATGCGCGGTCAACGTACCCGCACAAACGCCCGTACTCGCAAGGGTCCGCGCAAGGGTGCTGCGGCTCTGAAGAAATAAGAGATTGAAAGATCATTATGGCTAAGTCTCCCGCAAACAACGCAGCTGCTCGCGTTCGCAAGAAGGTCCGTAAGAATATTTCTGACGGCATCGCGCACGTGCACGCTTCGTTCAACAACACGATCATCACCATCACCGACCGTCAAGGCAACGCTCTGTCGTGGGCTTCGTCGGGTGGCCAGGGCTTCAAGGGTTCGCGTAAGTCGACTCCCTTTGCTGCTCAGGTTGCTTCGGAAGTGGCCGGTCGTGCTGCTATCGAACAGGGCATCAAGAACCTGGAAGTCGAAATCAAGGGTCCCGGTCCTGGCCGTGAATCCTCGGTTCGCGCCCTGGGTGCTCTGGGTATCCGTATCACTTCCATCTCGGACGTGACTCCGGTTCCCCACAACGGCTGCCGCCCTCAAAAGCGTCGTCGTATCTAATTTTTTATCAAGCCCACCGCCGCCCAGGTGCATTTGCATCGCGGGCGGCTCCCGTGTTTGCGCACGGTAGATGACACAAAGGAAATCAAGTGGCACGCTATATTGGCCCTAAGGCAAAACTCTCCCGCCGCGAAGGCACCGATCTGTTCCTGAAGAGCGCACGTCGCTCCATCGCAGACAAGGCAAAGTTCGACACCAAGCCTGGTCAGCATGGCCGCACTTCCGGTCAGCGCACTTCCGACTACGGTCTGCAACTGCGCGAAAAGCAGAAGGTCAAGCGCATGTACGGCGTGCTGGAGAAGCAATTCCGCCGCTACTTCGAAGCTGCTGACCGCAAGCGTGGCAACACTGGTGCCAACCTGCTGTCGCTGCTGGAATCGCGTCTGGACAACGTCGTGTACCGCATGGGCTTCGGCTCCACTCGCGCTGAAGCACGTCAGCTGGTGTCGCACAAGGCTATCACTGTGAACGGCCAGTCCGTGAACATTCCTTCTTTCTCCGTGAAGGAAGGCGACGTGGTTGCCCTGCGTGAAAAGTCCAAGAAGCAAGCTCGCGTGGTCGAGGCTCTGCAACTGGCTGCTCAAGTGGGCTTCCCCGCATGGGTTGAAGTGTCTGCTGACAAGGCAGAAGGTACTTTCAAGAAGTCTCCTGACCGCGATGAATTCGCAGCTGACATCAACGAATCCCTGATCGTTGAGTTGTACTCGCGTTAATCTTTAGCAGCGACATTTCTGTAAACCGTCCCCACGGCGCGA
The DNA here is from genome assembly GCF_008121555.1 of Comamonas sp. Z1. Taxonomy (NCBI): domain Bacteria; kingdom Pseudomonadati; phylum Pseudomonadota; class Betaproteobacteria; order Burkholderiales; family Comamonadaceae; genus Comamonas; species Comamonas sp. Z1. The sequence continues at coordinate 552,750 of NZ_VOQT01000002.1, read as the reverse complement.
GGCATCGCGCCGTGGGTGCTTCACCAGCCTTACCGGTGTAACGAGCCGAGGGTATTGAGAGGAAGTCTGCATGCAAACGAATTTGCTGAAGCCCAAGACAATCAATGTCGAGCAACTTGGTCACAACCGTGCCAAGGTTGTTCTGGAGCCGTTTGAGCGTGGCTACGGTCATACGCTGGGCAATGCCCTGCGCCGTGTTCTGCTCTCCTCCATGGTGGGTTACGCAGCGACGGAAGTGACGATTGCTGGGGTGCTGCATGAGTACTCCTCCATCGACGGTGTCCAGGAAGATGTGACCAACATCCTGCTGAACCTCAAGGGTGTGGTGTTCAAGCTGCACAATCGTGACGAAGTCACCCTGAGCCTGCGCAAGGATGGCGAAGGTGTTGTCACTGCCCGTGACATTCAGACCCCCCACGACGTAGAAATCGTCAACCCTGATCATGTGATCGCCCATCTGTCGCAAGGCGGCAAGCTGGACATGCAGATCAAGGTGGAAAAGGGCCGCGGCTATGTGCCCGGCAACGTGCGCCGCTACGGTGACGAATCGACCAAGTCGATCGGCCGTATCGTGCTCGACGCTTCGTTCTCGCCCGTCAAGCGCGTGAGCTACGCTGTCGAATCCGCACGTGTGGAACAGCGTACCGATCTGGACAAGCTGGTTCTGGAAATCGAAACCAACGGTGCCATCACCGCTGAAGACGCAGTGCGTGCATCCGCCAAGATCCTGGTGGAGCAGCTGGCAGTGTTTGCCCAGCTCGACGGTGGCGATATCGCCAGCGTGTTCGACGCTCCTGCCGGTGGCCGCGGCGCTGCCACGTCGTTCGATCCCATCCTGCTGCGTCCTGTGGACGAGCTCGAGCTCACCGTGCGTTCTGCCAACTGCCTCAAGGCAGAGAACATCTACTACATCGGTGACCTCATCCAGCGTACCGAAAACGAGCTGCTCAAGACTCCCAACCTGGGTCGCAAGTCGCTCAACGAGATCAAGGAAGTTCTGGCTTCCCGCGGTCTGACTCTGGGCATGAAGCTTGAAAACTGGCCACCCGCTGGCCTGGAAAAGCGTTAATTGCTACAATAGAGGACTTTGCTGGAGTTGATCCGGCAAAGTCCAAGTGCCTCGGGCAGTACCTGATACGGCTGCCTGATTTAATTTAGAAAAGATCTCCGGATAAAAACGGGGAGCAAAGGAAAAGCACCATGCGTCACGGCAACGGCCTCCGCAAACTGAACCGCACTTCTGCACACCGCAAGGCAATGCTGCAGAACATGATGAACTCGCTGATCGAGCACGAAGCAATCAAGACCACGGTCCCCAAGGCCAAGGAACTGCGTCGCGTCATCGAGCCCATGATCACTCTGGCCAAGGTTGATACCGTGGCTAACCGTCGTCTGGCTTTCGACCGCCTGCGCGACCGCGACAGCGTGACCAAGCTGTTCAACGTGCTGGGTCCCCGCAACGCTCAGCGTCCCGGTGGCTACACACGTATCCTGAAGATGGGCTTCCGCGTGGGCGACAACGCTCCCATGGCCTATGTGGAACTGGTCGAGCGCGCTGAAGAAGCCGCTGCAGCAGCTGAATAAGCCAGGGCAGGCTGCAAAGCCTGCTATAATTTGGAAATACCGCGCGATGGAGCAGTCTGGTAGCTCGTTGGGCTCATAACCCAAAGGTCGGAGGTTCAAATCCTTCTCGCGCAACCAAATTGAAAAGGTCACGACAATGTCGTGACCTTTTTTTTGTCCATTTTCCATTGAAGGGCGGCAGCGCTGGTATCAGCTCGTCATACCTCCCGACGCTGTGCCCGAGCGCCGGCTCAGATGCTCGCGCACCCGGCTGGCAATCACCTGAGCGATTTCCGGGCTCAGTACCTCGCTGATATGAAGTACCTCGGTGTAGTGCAGATAGAGCAGGCCGCGCAAGGTCCTGAATGCCGTCTCATGTTCGGCACCGCAGATGCCGGCATCGTTGGCCAGCACGCGTTCGACGGCACCGGGCTCAAGCAGCCGGATCTTGCAGATAGCAGCCTGATGCAGTATCGCTAGATCTATTTCTTCAAGGCGGCTTTCCCATTCATCGGGCAGGAATCGGTTCGCTGGCATTTAGAGTGTCTCTCCTGCTGAATCCATGGGCATGTGCCCAATGCTTGAATACTGACATGTACGAGGTCTTGCCATTGGTTTTGCTTCTGCAAGTCTTGCCGTCGATCAAACTTTGGCAACGTAAAAGTCGGCCTGGAGTCGAAGCCATGCGGCACTGCATCATGATGCCAGTCTGTGACCCGAGCGCCAATGTCCGTCGGGGACTCCTGGCTTTTGCTGAGCTGAGGTATGGTGTCTCGATGCGCTGCAGGTAAAGAAAAGGACTTCTATGTTCGAGAAGATCGTCTCGATGTTCCGTTACTTCAAATCGGCCGTTCCGTTTCGGGTCGTGCCTGCACTGATTTCCACCCTGGTGCTGACCGGTCTGCTGCTGACGCCGGTACCTGCGGGACTGGACAGCAAGGCCTGGCAACTGGTGGCCATCTTTCTGACGACCATCGTGGCGATCATCCTCAAGGTCATGCCCATAGGCGTGATGGCATTGATGGCGATTGTCATCGTGTCGCTGTCCCAGGTCACCTCCAGTTCGTCCAAAGGTGCGATCACGGATGCGCTGAGCAGCTTTGCGAATCCTCTGATCTGGCTGATCGTGGTGGCGGTTCTGATATCGCGCGGTCTCAAGAAGACGGGGCTCGGCAACCGCATCGGATTGCTGTTCATTGCGCTGATGGGCAAGCGCACCATAGGCATAGGTTACGGACTCGCGATCTGCGAGCTGGTACTGGCCCCGTTCACGCCCAGCAACACGGCACGCGGTGGCGGCATCGTGCATCCGATCATGAAGTCCATCGCCAATGCCTTTGAATCGGATCCGGCCAAGGGAACGCAAGGCAAGGTCGGGACCTATCTGGCGCTGGTCAACTACCATTCCAATCCGATCACCTCGGCGATGTTCCTGACCGCGACGGCGCCCAATCCGCTGGTCGTGGACCTGGTGGCCAAGGCCACGGGTCAGTCCCTGCACCTGAGCTGGACAAGTTGGGCTCTGTACATGCTGCTGCCAGGGCTGCTGTGTCTGCTGTTGATGCCGCTGGCGATCTATCTGCTGTCGCCACCCGAACTCAAGGCCACGCCCAATGCCGTGGAGTACGCGCGCGCCGAGATGGCAGGCATGGGCCCGCTGTCAGGCAAGGAGCGCGTGATGCTCGGCACCTTCGGCGTGATGCTGTTGCTATGGGCGAATGTGCCGCAAATGCTGTTCGGCCCGGCGTTCACGCTGGACCCGACCGTGGTGGCTTTTCTCGGTTTGTTCGCCCTGATCATCACGGGGACCATCGATTGGGATGATGTGCTGTCCGAGAAAAGCGCCTGGGACACCCTGATCTGGTTCGGTGCCTTGGTCATGCTGGCCGAGCAGCTCAACAAGCTCGGTGTGGTCGCCTGGTTTGCCGAGGGTTTGAAGAGCGCCATCGTCGCCAGCGGCCTGGACTGGCTGCCCGTGGCCGCCATTCTGGTGGGCGTTTTCGTCTTCTCGCACTATCTGTTTGCCAGCACCACGGCCCATATCAGCGCCATGATGCTGGCCTTTCTGACCGTGGGCGCGCAACTGATCCCGGCTGACTACGTCGTCCCCTTCATGCTGATGATGACGGCCGGTTCGGCCATCATGATGACGCTGACGCACTACGCGACCGGCACTTCACCCATCATCTTCGGCAGCGGCTATGTGACTCTAGGTGTCTGGTGGCGCGTGGGGGCTGCGATGTGCGTGCTGGAGTTGCTGATCTTCGCTGTCGTCGGCAGCGCCTGGTGGAAGTTGCTGGGGCTGTGGTGAGCCGCGCTGTCAGCTGCTCGTGCGCAGGGGCTCGCCCAGAGACAGCATGAGCCGGTTGGCCCAGTTGAAGAAGGCAGTGCCCTGCAGCGCATCGGAGATGGCCGCGTCATCCAGGCCGGCGGCGCGCAGCGCATCGATATGACTGGACTCCAGTGCGGGCGGCGTCTGCGTCAAGGCCACGGCGGCGGCGACGATGGCGTTCCAGCGCGGGCCCAGATCGCTGCCCGGACCTTCATCGAGCAGGCGCTGCACATCGGCGGCGCGTTGCGAGAAATGCGTGGCAAAGCGCGCATGTACCGAAGCGCAGTAGATGCAGCCATTGGTGCGTGAGGTTGCAGCTGCTGCCAGTTCGCGCTCGGCGCGCGGCAGGCCGGCGTCGGGGTTGTAGAAGATGTCCTTGTCGGTGCGCGTGCGTGCTCCCAGCGTGTCGGGGTCGCGCGCCAGCAGCCGGAAATAGGGTGAACGCGCGCGCGCCGCGTCCACCAGGCCTGCATGGTGGCGCTCGCTCAGCTCGCTCTCCTGCAGCGGAGCTATCCATGGCTGCCAGTCGAGCTGTTCCTGGGTGAAGACCTGGGGGGAGGTGTTGTGCGTGGTGCTCATGGCTGGGCTTGCAGGGCGAGGGTGGAAGATGCCGTGGTGACTGCAGCTCGTGCGCCAAGCACGCGCAGCCCCGCCACAAGGCGGATCTGGAAGGACAGGAAAGAGGCGAGCTGGGACAGGATGACGATATCGGTCTCGCTCCAGCCGGCCTGCTGCAGCGCCAGCAAGGCCTGGGCACTCGCATCGCGTGGGTGGTAGGCCAGCAGATGGGCATGGGCCAGCGCGGCGCTCAGGCGCGGGCCCAGCAAAGTCGCATGGGCCGGGTCCACGGCGTAGTTGGGGCCGCTCTGGTCCTCGCGGCTCAAGGGGCCGGCCGGATAGATCCCGTAGGGACCGTGCGGGCCGCTGCCGGGCTGCAGGCTGGCAGCGCGCCCGCGCACCACTTCCGAGCTCACGGCATCGGCCAGATCGGCATCCTCGCCCGCCAGGGCGCGTGTATAGAAGGCCGTGCTGCGAGGCTCGCCATGTAGGCCTGCCGTGAAGGCGGCCAGCGTCAGGCGCTCGCGCAGCGAGACGGTTCCTGCAACCGGCTCGGCGGGGGTGAACAGCGCGGCAAAGCTTTGCTGGGCCTGGGTGCGTGCCTCGCTACGGTGGCGGCGCACCTGATCGAGCGTGCTGCCGGCAGCGATATCGGCGAGATGGTCGATCACATCTTCGGGAAAGCGGGTCTGTGCGGTGTTGCTCATGGTCATGCGGCTTGAAGCAGTTCGGTCCGGACTGGGGGTTGTGAAGCGCCGGCGGGGGCCTCGCTGCGGCGCCAGCCCAGAGCCGGCGCCACGACGGCTGCCGTCAGCTCGATGGAGCGCAGAATGGCCTGGTGCGGCGGGTCGATGGAGTGGACCTGGAACACGATGTCGCTGGCTTGCGCCAGCGCCGTGTCGGCGCGCAGCGAGGCGATCACCTCCTCGGGCGTGCCCACATGCACGTCGTAGGCTTCAATGAGCTGCTGCAGCGGCGCCTGCGGATCGACGCGCGTTGCCCATTGCGTGGAGGAGGTTGAGGCCAGGGCCGCATGGCGCTGGGCCGCGCGGCGCAGACCGGCTTCGGCCCATTCCAGTGCCTGGGCGCGCTGGTCGGAAACCAGCAGGGTGCGCGAAGCCAGGATGCGCGGTGCGCGTCCTGCGGGCAGGGCCGCGAGATAGGCTTCGATGATGGGGTTCTGTATCTCGGACAGCGTGGCCCGGGGGCGGCCTTCGGGTCGGGGCTGTGTGCGCGAGAGCATCAGGCCGTCCCTGTTGGCACCAGCGCGTGCCCCGCCTTCGACCGAGAACGTGGCCTGCCAGACGCGCTCCAGCAGATGCGGGGCTGCGGGGTACAGACGCACGCCGCCTGCCAGCTCGCGCCCGGCCCAGGCATCCCTCAGCACGGCGAAGTTGCGCGCAAAGACCGCGCCGCGCTCGCTGCCTGTGACGCCGAAGGCCTCGAAGGACTCCGCCGTGCCGCCCGTGCCAAGGCCCACCTCGAGGCGGCCGTCCGAGAGCAGGTCCAGCACGGCCGCATCCTCGGCCACGCGCAGCGCGTTTTCCAGCGGCAGCGTGACCACGCCCGTGCCCAGGCGGATGCGCCGCGTGTGTGCCGCCACATGCGCGAGAAAGACAAGGGGCGAGGGCAGGCCGCCCTCGCTTTCGTGGAAATGATGCTGGGCGATCCAGGCCGAGTCGAAGCCCTGGGCTTCGGCATGGGCGATCTGCTCGGTGACCAGGCGGTAGCGTTCGCCGGCCGGTACCTCATCGAGCAGGCGGCTGAAGAAGCCCAGGCGTGGGGCAGGGCGCACGCGAGCAAGAGTGTCAGGCGGGGTGGGGGACAAAATCAATGCTCCTTTTGCCGGGAATGGCGTCCATGAGTTCGCGCGTGTAGTCGCTGGTGGGGCGCAGGAACACGTCCTCGACGCTGCCCGCGTCCACCACCTTGCCTGCGCGCAGCACCGACACCGTGTCGGCGATCTGGCGCACCACGGCAAGGTCGTGCGAGATGAAGAGATAGCTCAGGCCGAGGTCCTGCTGCAGCTGCGCGAGCAGGGCGAGGATCTGGGCCTGCACGGTCACGTCCAGGGCCGAAACGGCCTCGTCCAGCACCACCACCTCCGGTTGCAGCACCAGGGCGCGTGCAATCGCCACGCGCTGGCGCTGGCCGCCCGAGAGCGCATGCGGGCGCCGTTCGAGCACGGCGGCAGGCAGGCCCACGCGCTCGAGCATGTCAAGCACGCGCTGGCGGCGCTCCTGGGGCGGCAGCGGCTCGAAGTTGAGCAGCGGCTCCTCGATGATGTCGAAGACACGCTGGCGCGGGTCCAGCGAGCTGAACGGGTTCTGGTAGACCAGCTGGACCTTGCGCCGCAGCTGGCGCAGGGCCTCGCCGCGCAGGCCCGTGAGTTCGGCGCCGGCGATGCGGATGCGACCCGATGTAGGGCGTGCCAGGCCCACGATGTCGCGTATGGTCGTGGTCTTGCCCGAGCCCGACTCGCCGACGATGGCATGCGTGGAGCCCCGGCGCAGGCGCAGCGACACGCCGTCCACGGCGCGGAAAATGCCGCGCCCCTGGCTGGGGGCATGGAAGTCGTGAACCAGGTCCTCGACCTCGATGGCCCAGTCCTCGGTGGCAATCGCCGTCTCAGGCGGTGTGCGACGGGGGGCGGGCGTGAGCGAAGGTGCGTCCGACAGCAAGCGGCGCGTATAGGCGCTTTGCGGATGGCGCAGAAGCTCCAGTGTCGGGCCTTGTTCCTGGATGCGACCGCCCTGCATGACGATGAGGCGATGCGCGCGGTCGGCCGCCACGCCCAGGTCGTGGGTGACCAGCAGCACGGCGGTGCCGGTTTCGCGGCGCAGCTCGTCGATCAGATCCAGGATGCGCCGCTGCACCGTGACATCCAGCGCGCTGGTGGGCTCGTCGGCGATGATCAGCGCAGGCCGCAGCGCGATGGCGATGGCGATCAGCACACGCTGGCGCATGCCGCCCGACAGCTCGTGCGGATACTGGCGCGCCCGCAGGGCGGGCTGGGACAGGCCCACGCGGGTCAGCAGGTCGATCACGCGCGCCTCGATGGCAGAGCGGTCGCGCAGGCCGTGAATGCGCAGGATTTCGCAGACCTGGTCGCCCACGGTGCGCACGGGGTTCAGCGAGGTGGTCGGGTCCTGGGGCACCAGGCTGAGCACGCGGCCGCGAATGCTGTTCCAGCGCGCGGCGCTCCAGTCCGAGACCTCGGTGCCTTGCAGCCGGATGCTGCCTTGCTCGCGGCGCCCGTTGTCGGCGAGCAGGCCAATCACGGCCTGGGCCGTGGTGGTCTTGCCCGAGCCCGATTCGCCGACCAGGGCCACGACTTCGCCGGGCGCCACGGAAAACGACAGGCCGTGGACCACGCGCTGTTCCTGGCCGCTGTGGTCGCGGTAGGCGATGACCAGGTCCTGGACTTCGAGCAGCGGGGCGGCGGCTGCGGCAGTGATTGCAGTGGCGGGGCGGTCTTGCAGCAGGGTGCTCATGCCGGCCTCCGCGCGAAGGAGGCTCCGATGCGGTTGGCGGCCAGAACCACGGCCACCACGACCAGGCCCGGCGCCGTGGTCAGCCACCAGGCGGTGGCGATATAGTTGCGCCCTTCGGCGATCAGCAGGCCCCATTCGGGCGTGGGCGGCGGCGCGCCGTAGCCCAGAAAGCCCAGCGTGGAAATCGACAGGATGGCCGAGCCGAACTGCAGAGCGGCCAGGGCCACCACCGAGGTCAGCGAATTGGGCAGCACATGGCGCCACAGCACGGCCGCAAAGCGTCCGCCGCTGCCGAAGGCAGCCTCCACATAGTCCGAGCGGCGCACGCGTACCACCTCGGAGCGCACCAGGCGCGCGAAGCCGGCCACGGATGCCACCCCCACGGCGATGGCTGCATTGATGGTGCCAAAGCCCAGCAAGATGATGATGGTCAGCGACAGCAGCAGCGAGGGCACGGCCAGAAGCACGTCGATGAGGCGCATCAGCGCGTCATCGACGCGGCCGCCCGCTGCACCGGCCAGCAGGCCGATCAGCGTGCCCGCCACCAGGCCCACGGCCACGGCCAGGAAAGCGCCCGACAAGGAGTGCACCGAGCCATGCACCACGCGGGCCCAGAGATCACGCCCCAGCGCATCCGTGCCCAGCCAGTGCGCGAGGCCGGGCTCCAGCAGTTGCTGGCCGGCCTGGCCGACGACGGGATTCTGATGCGCAAACCAGCCCGGAACCAGGGCCCACAGCGCGGCCGTGGCAATCACCAGCAAGGCCAGGGCCAGCGTGGGCGACAGGCGTCTGAGCCTTTGCAGATCGATCAGGATGGGGCGCAGGCTTTTTGCGGCCGGTGCCGGCGGGGGCGCCAGCCTGGGCGCTGCGGTCGAGGCGACGCCGGATGCCAGTGGCTTGGGAATGGCGGTCGAGACGGCGGTGTTCATGCCCGGTTCTCCACAGAATGACGCAAACGAGGATCGAGCAGCGGGTAGAGCAGGTCCACGGCGAGGTTGATGAGCACGAAGGCGGCGGCCGAGACCACGACCACGGCCTGGAGCACGGCCGTGTCCTGGTTGCCCACGGCCTGCTGGGTCAGCGTGCCCAGGCCGTTGAGGCCGAACACGGCCTCGGTGACCACGGCGCCGGCCAGCAGCTCGCCGAACAGCACGCCGGCAATCGTCAAGGTCGGCAGCAAGGCATTGCGCGCCACATGGTGCAGCAGCACCCAGGCGCGAGAAGCGCCCTTGGCGCGCGCCACGGCCACAAAGGGCTGGGCCAGCACGTTGTCGATATTGCGCAGCAGGATCTGGGCCAGCGGCGCCGAAATCGGGACGGCCAGCGTCAGCGTGGGCAGGACCAGGCCTTCCCAGGGGCCGGGATTGATGACGGGAATCCAGCCCAGACGGAAGGACAGCACCTGGATCAGCATGATGCCCAGCCAGAAAACGGGCACGGAGACAAAGACCGAGGGCAGGGCTTGCAGGGCATTGCGCAGCCAGGCCAGAGGCGCGAGGCTGGCCGCAGCCGCCAGAGCGATGGCCAGCAGCGCCGCCGTGGAAAAGCCCAGGGCCGCGAGGCGCAGCGTGGGCGGCAGACTGGTGGCCAGGCCCTGGCTCACGGGCACGCCGGCCTGCAGCGAGTAGCCGAAATGGCCCGTGAGGAACTGAGCCAGCGTATGCAGGTATTGCTGCCAGACGGGCTGGTCGGCGCCATAGGCGGCGCGGATGTCGGCGATTTCCTGCGGGCCCAGGCCCAGCTCGGGGTTCAGGAACTTGATCAGCACGGCATCGCCCGGCAGCAACTGCAGCAGGATGAAAGAGGCCGTGAAGGCCGCCCACAGCACCAGGGCGGCCTGTGCGATGCGGCCAAGCAGATAGCGGCGTGGCATGGGTGCGCCTCCTTGATCGGTGCGCAATCAGCGCTTGGCCAGCCAGGTGCTGTAGAAGCTGGGACGGCCCACGGCCTCGAAGCCCACCTCGCGCACCCAGGTCGCACCCGCGAAGGCCTGGGGCTCCTCGAAGATCGGGATTACGTAGGCCTGGTCGATCAGATAGTTCTGCACCTCGCCGGTCAGCGCGAGGCGCCGGTTGGCATCGGTCTCGGCCGCGATGGCATCGAACAGGCGGTTGAGCTTGCCGTCCTCGAAGGACTTGACCTTCTGGCTCACACCGCCTTTTTGCAGCAGCACATTGCGGTTGCTCGGGTAGTAATTGCTCTTGATCACGTCAGGATCGGCGCGGCCCACCATGCCCGGCAGCACGCCTGTCTTGTCGGGGTCCAGCGTGTCCACCGTGCGGCTGCCCGAGTCTCCGGCCAGCACATTGAGCTTGATACCCAGCCTGGCCCATTGCTGGGCCACGAGCTGCAGGGTTTCCTTGTTCTGTGGCTGGGGCAGGGATTCGTAGGTCGAGAGCACGAAGTCCTGGCCGTTCTTCTGGCGCAGGCCGTTGGCGCCCAGGCTCCAGCCGGCTTCGTCGAGCAATTGCTTTGCCCTGGCCTCGTCAAAGACCAGCTTGGCCGACAGGTCCACATAGCCGGCTGCCGTGGAGGCGATCACCGAACGTGCCTGCGGGTAGCGCGGCGAGAACAGGGTTTCGACGATCTCCTTGGTATTGGTGCCATGCAACAGGGCCTGGCGCACCTTGAGGTCGGCCACCAGGGCGTTGTCGGGACGGATGGCGATGCTGTTGTTCACACCGCGCGTGGACGGCGCGTAGATGCTGAACTTCTGTTGCTCCACGCGCTTTTCGTCATAGGCCTGGACCTGGCGGATGAAGCCGGCCTGACCGGCCAGCAGTGCGCCTATGCGCACGCTGTCCTCGGGCGTGACGATGAACTTGACTTCATCCAGGCGTGCTCGGCCCTGGTGGGCCAGCTTGGCCGGGCCCCAGCGGTAGTCCTTGCGCGCCTTGAGCACCAGTTCCTTGCCCAGGGTCTCGCTGGCCACCACGAAGGGGCCCGAACCTATGATGCGCGTGGCATCGCCAAGCTCCTCGAAGGGACGATCCAGCGTGGCCGGCGAGACCAGGCCCGAGCCGATCACCGAAGTGCCCTGGAGAAAGCCCGGCGAGGGTTTCTTGAAGAAGAACTTCACGGTCAGCGGATCGACGACTTCGCTGCGCTCGTAATTGTTGATGACCTCGGAAACCGGCTGCTTGAGCGCCTTGTTGCCCAGGCCGTAGGTGTCGAAGTTGCGCGCCACGGCGGCCGCGTCCAGCGGCGATCCGTCCGAGAAGCTCACGCCGGAGCGCAGCTTGAAGCTGTACTCGGTGGCGTCGGCGTTCACGGTCCAGGACTCGGCGATCCAGGGCTGGATTTCCAGCGTCTCGGGGTCCTGATAGGTCAGCTTGTCCGTGATCTGGTTGAGTACGCCGCCGTTGGGATAAAAGCCCCCGGCAGGCGGATAGAGATTGGTATGTGCCTGCTGCTCGAGATAGACCAGGGTGCCGCCCTGGACCGGTTCCGCCGATGCGCCGGCCTGGGCCGTGCCGGATTGCCTGGAGCAGCCGGCCAGCAGCATGCTGCCCGTCAGTACCGCCACTGCGGCCCATAGGGCGCGGCGTTGGGCCGGCTTGTTCACCGGCTGTTTTATCGATGGATCCGTCTGCGAAGGGAAAAACACGTTCATACCTCGTCGCCACATGGCGTTGAAAACTCAGGTTCCGGACGCATCGCCGCAGCAACCGACCGGATTCATGGTTCTCATGCTATCGACACCAAATATTCGTGTTCATATATTGAGTAGCATCGTTATGCGAAAAACAACTAAGCGGTGAGAGGCCGCATATTTGCAAAGCGCATAAGCGCAGACGAATTCCTTTGTTGGCCCGGCGCGCCGCTCTCACAACAATGGCCTGGCATTCCTCTATCGAAAGCCCGCTCATGAGCCATCTCAACGAATATCTTTCCGAAAAACGCGCGGCCGTGCTGGCGCGCAGCGCCGCCATCGAGGCGGGCACGGCCCAGGCCGCCAGGCTCAAGGCCAGCGTGCGTGCCGAGGGGCGCAGCGGCGTGCGTCGTCTGCGCATCCGCGAACACCAGGTCATCAGCGACAGCCCGCCCGACTTCGCGGGCTACAACCTCGGCCCGAGCTCGCCCGAGCTGCAACTGGGCGTGCTGGGCACCTGCGTGACCCATATCTTTCTGATCCAGGCGGCCGAGCGCCAGGTGCCGCTGGAGAGCCTCGAAGTCGAGGTCACGGGCGTCATAGACCCGCGCGGCGGCAAGCCCGGCCATGAGGCGACGCCGATCTGGCCGCACGATATCGGCTACACCGTGCATATCGATTCGCCAGCCAGCCGTGCCGAGATCGATGCGCTGTTCGAGGCCGTGGAGCGAAGCTGCCCCATCCTCAACCTGCTGCGCAACCCCCAGTCCATCCGCGCCGAGGTGCGCCATACCGACTCCAGCGCGCCCGAGCGCCTGGCGGCCTGAGAACCTTTTGGAAAGACTTTTGCATGAGCCTGCCACTCGACCATATCGTCATCGCGGTCCAGGATCTGGAGCGCACGATTGCCGACTACCAGTCCCTGGGCTTCAACGTGCTGCGCGGCGGCGAGCACCCGGGCCGCTCCACGCACAATGCCCTGGTGGTGTTTGCCGACGGCGTCTATTTCGAACTCATTGCCTGGCGTGCGCCCGCGCCCGAGGAACGCTGGTGGCAGCAGTTGCAGCAGCACGGTGAGGGCCTGGTCGACTTTGCGCTGCTGCCCTCCGAGACCGGCGCCGTGGTGGCGGCGGCCCAGGCGCGCGGCCTGGACTATGAAGCGCCTTATGAGGGCGGACGTCTGCGTCCCGATGGAGAGCAGCTGCGCTGGCGCAATGCACGCGCCCACAGCCAGGATCTGCCGTTTCTGTGCGGCGACCTGACGCCGCGTGCCTTGCGGGTGCCCGAAGGCCAGGCCCGGGTGCATCCCAATGGCGTGACCGGCGTGGCGCGCCTGGAAGTGGCGGTGAAGGACCTGCGGGCCAGCCTGGCGCGCTGGCGGGCCTTGCTCGGCGAAGGCGTGGATGTCGGCGCGCTGCGGGTCTCGGCCGACGGCAGCACGCAGCAGGTATCGCTGGGTCTGGGCACCACCGAGCTGGTGCTGGCGGCACCCGTACAGGCTGCAGGCCTCCTGGCCCAAAGACTGGCCACTCGCGGCGAAGGACCTTATGCGGTCGTGCTGTCGGTGCCGCAGCAGGCGGTAGCAGAGGGACTGGACGAAGTTGCCACCCACGGGGTGCGCATTGAACTGGCACTGCATTCCGGCAGCGAGCTGGAAACCGCCGCCGCCTAGGCCCAATAACAGGGGCGCTAGAATAGCGCCCCCGCTGACACCCATGCCCACTTCGGTGGGCGTTTTCGTTGCGGCCGCGTCAGCCTTTGCGGGCCGGCGCGGTGCAGCGCCGCCTTTCATGACCACAGCTCTCACGTCTGCCACTCTGGGCATCGATTTCGGAACCTCCAACTCTGCTGCTGCCTATCGCCTGCCTGGCAAGACCGCAACTTTGCTGCCTCTGGAAGGAGCGGCCACGGGCATGCCCACGGCGCTGTTCTTCAATACCGAAGAACACAGCACGCATTTCGGCCGCGATGCCATGCAGCAGTATCTGGCAGGCGAGGAAGGGCGCCTGATGCGCTCCCTCAAGAGCCTGCTGGGCAGCAGCCTGTTGCTGGAAAAGACCGCGGTGCACGAGCAGCTCGTCAGCTATCAGGACATCATCGCGATCTTTCTCAAGCGCGTGGCCGATCAGGCGCGTCACGCGCTGGACGGTCGTCTGCCCGAGCGTGTGGTGCTGGGGCGTCCCGTGCATTTTGTCGACGAACACCCGGAGCGAGACCGTCAGGCGCAGGATGCCCTGGCCGCTGCGGCGCGCGCTGCTGGCCTGGGCGAAGTCAGCTTTCAGCTGGAGCCGATTGCGGCGGCGCTGGATTACGAGCAGCGCCTGAGCGAGGAGCAGTTGGTGCTGGTGGTCGATATCGGCGGCGGCACCTCGGACTTCACGGTGGTGCGTCTCGGTCCGCAACAGGCCGGGCATGCCGACCGCACCCAGGACATTCTGGCCACCACCGGCGTGCATATCGGAGGCACGGATTTCGACCATCGCCTCAACGTGGCCCAGGTCATGCCGCTGCTGGGCTACAAGCACATCGGCCCCAGTGGGCGCGAGGTGCCCAGCAGCGTGTTCTTCGATCTCTCCACCTGGCATCTGATCCAGTGGCTGTACACAGCCAAGGCCCTGGCTGCGGCGCGCGGTCTCAAGAGCGATTACAGCGATCAGCAGCTGCACCAGCGCCTGATGAAGGTGCTGGATTGGCGTGAAGGCCATAGGCTGGCCGATGCGGTGGAGCAGGCCAAGATTGCGGCTTCGCAAAGCCATGCGGCCTCGGCCATAGCGCTGGACTGGCTGGAGCAAGACCTGCCGGCGGCCATCTCCCCGGAGGTTCTGCAGGAGCAGTTGCAGGCCTTGCTGCTGCAGGTCGTCGAATGTGCGCAGGACTGTGTGCGCCAGGCCGGCGTGGCAGCGCCAGACGCCATCTATCTGACCGGCGGCTCGTCGGCCCTACGTACCCTGCGCGATGCGCTGCGCGTCGCTTTCCCCGATGTGCCGCAGGTCGAAGGCGACCTGTTTGGTGGCGTGGCAACCGGTCTGGCCTACGCTTGAGTCGCAACCAGGCTTCCCCAAACGGGGGCTGCGGGGCAGCCCTTGCCAGGCGTCTCCGGTTTGTACCGCGCCCGGTTGACCTACCTATTCCTCTTCGGCGGCCCGCTTGAGTTCCAGCGCCCGGTCGTAGAGCGTGTTGCGGCTGGCCCCAGTGATTTCGGCGGCCAGCTTCACGGCCGTCTTGGTCGGCAACTCGGCCAGCAGCAGCTTGAGCACGCGCTCGGCCTCGCCCGACTCCTGCTGCACCGCCACGGGGTGCAGCACGATGGCGAACTCGCCCTTGACACGTTGCGGCGAGGCCTGCAGCCAGGCTGCCAGCTCGTGGGCCGGCATGCTGGCGATGTCTTCAAACTGCTTGGTGATCTCGCGCGCCAGCGTGACGCGTCGCTCGCCCAGCAGGGCCAGAGCCTGGGCCAGCTCGATGATGCGGTGCGGGGCTTCCAGCAGCACGGTGCAACGCGGCTGGTCGGCCAGCTTCTGCACGGCGGCCAGTCGTTCGGCATTCTTGGTAGGCAGGAAGCCGGCAAACACAAAACCGCTTTCGCCCTGTGCCGGAGTGACGGCGCCGGCCACGCTGATGGCCGATGTCACGCTGCTGGCGCCGGGTAGCGGAATGCTGCGCAGACCCACGGTCTGCAGCGCCGCGCACAGGCGCGCGCCCGGGTCGCTGACACCGGGAGTGCCTGCATCGCTGACATAGGCGATGCGCTGGCCTTGCTGCAGGCGCTCGATCACCTGCTGGGCGGCTTCTGCCTCGTTGTGCTGGTGCACGGCCAGCAACTGGCTGCCGGGTCGGTCCAGCCCGTAGCTGCGCAGCAGGCCCTGAGTGTGGCGCGTGTCCTCGCAGGCGATGCAGTCCACGATCTGCAGCACATGCAGCGAGCGCAGGCTGATATCGGCCAGATTGCCAATCGGCGTCGCCACCACATACAGGGCTCCCTGCGGATAATGCTGGGAAGCGGCCGCGTCATGTGCGGCAGTCAGTGCAGAGGCGAAAGAGGTAGTCAATGGATTTCCTTGGAAAGCGGCCCAAGCCGGCGCAAAGCACAACCGCACGCGGGCAGCAGGCCGAGGATGCCGCGTTGGCGCATTTGCAGACGCGGGGCCTGAAGCTTGTCGAGCGCAATTATCGGACGCCGGGCCGTGGTGGCGGCGAAATCGATTTGATCCTGCGTGACCGCGACGGGTCTTTGGTGTTCGTCGAAGTCCGCAGCCGCAACACCGAGCGCTTCGGCGGTGCCGGCGGCAGCATCGGCCGTCTCAAGCAGCAGCGCATCGTGCTGGCCGCCAGATACTATCTGATGCGGCTTGCGGCAGCGCCGCCATGCCGCTTTGATGTGGTGCTGGTCGATAGCGCCGGGAACCAGATGCGCCTCGAATGGCTCCAAGCGGCATTCGAGGCGCTTTAGTCGCCGCGTCATAGTTGTGCGCAACACTGATGCGCAAATAACGGTTTGCTACCAAAGAGATAACAGGTGGCGGGTATCATCGGGCCTCCATGCTAGAGCAACGAATTCAACAGCATTTCATCGACAGTGCCGACCTGAAGTACCAGGCCGCCCAGGCGCTGAGCCAACCTATTGCTTCCGCCGTACAGGCCATGCTGGCCTGCGTGACGGGCGGCGGCAAGGTGCTGGCCTGCGGTACGGGCGTTTCGGCCAGCGATGCCCAGTTATTTGCCTCCCTGTGCGTGACAGGGTTCGAGCGCGATCGTCCCGAGCTGGCGGCCGTGGCCCTGACTTCCGATGGCGGCCTGCTGGGCAGCGTGGGAGCCACGGGCTCGGGCGGCAATGCCAGCCAGTATCTGGCGCGTCAGGTGCGGGCGCTGGGGCAGCCCGGCGATCTGCTGCTGCTCATGTCGGTGACCGGCAACGACACGGCTGTGCTGGAGGCTCTTGAAGCCGCCCACGAGCGCGACATGATGGCCGTGGTGCTGACAGGCCGCACCGGCGGAAATCTGGCCACCGCCGTGCGAGAGACCGATGTACTGATCTGCGTGCCCCACGACCGTGCGGCGCGCGTGCGCGAAACCCATACCTTGATCCTGCACTGTCTGGCCGATGGTGTGGACTCTCAACTGCTTGGTGACCAGGAGATGCCTTTATGAAGTTGAAGTGGACCCGTGTTGCATGTGCGGCCCTGACTGTTGCCGCTCTGGGCGGTGCCTTGAGCGGTTGCGTGGCTCTGGTGGGCGGCGGTGCTGCTGTGGCGGGCATGTCGGCAGTGGACAGGCGTACCACCGGCACACAGGTTGAGGACCAGGGCATAGAGCTGCGTGCCGGCAATCGCATCAGCGAGGTGATGGGCGACAAGGCCCGCGTCAGCGCCACCAGCTACAACCGTGTGGTGTTGCTGACCGGCCAGGCAGGCAATGCGACGGACAAGGCAACCATCGAGAAGCTGGTGCGCGAACAATCCACCGTGCGCCAGGTCTATAACGAGATCGAGGTCGCGCCTTTCACGGCCACTCTGGGTCAGCGCTCCCAGGATTCTCTGATCACGACCAAGGTCAAGGCCAGTCTGGTCAACGCCAAGGACATTTCATCCTCGGCCATCAAGGTCGTGACCGAGAACAACGTGGTCTATCTGATGGGCATAGTCACGCCGCGCGAATCCAAGCGGGCTGCCGAGATCGCTCGTGGCGTCAACGATGTGAGCAAGGTTGTGCGCCTGTTTGAGGTCATCTCCGAAGATGAGCTGGCTGCAGCAACATCCAAGGCCGCCCCTGTGGTCGAGGATCGCTCCAGCATGAACTGAGGTGAGCTGACGGTCACAAAAAAGCCGGACTCGAGTCCGGCTTTTTTCATGGCGCAGCGGCTCAGCGCAAGCGCTGGATCAGGCTGGAGGTATCCCAGCGATTGCCGCCCATGGCCTGTACATCGGCATAGAACTGGTCCACCAGCGCGGTGACGGGAAGGCGTGCGCCATTGCGCTGGGCCTCGGCCAGCACCAGCCCCAGATCCTTGCGCATCCAGTCCACGGCAAAGCCGAAGTCGAACTTCCCCACGGCCATGGTCTTGCCGCGATTGTCCATCTGCCAGCTCTGAGCGGCGCCCTTGCCGATCACGTCGAGGACCTTCTCCACGTCCAGGTCGGCGCGCAGGCCAAAGGCAATGGCTTCGGACAGCCCCTGGACCAGGCCCGCAATGCAGATCTGATTGACCATCTTGGTCAGTTGACCGCTGCCGCTGGCACCCATATAGGTAAAGGCGCGCGAGAAGGCACCAGCCACCGGTGCCACCTGGTCGAATACCTCCTGATCGCCACCGCACATGACAGTGAGCTGACCGTTGACCGCACCGGCCTGACCACCCGATACCGGGGCATCCATGAAGTGCAGGCCGCGCTGGAGGGCCTGTGCATACAACTCGCGTGCCACCTGGGCCGAGGCCGTGGTGTGATCGACAAAGATGGCCCCAGGCTCCATGCCCGCAAAGGCGCCGTCGTCTCCCAGCGCAATCGAGCGCAGGTCGTCGTCGTTGCCCACGCAGCAAAAGACCATGCGTGCACCCTTGACGGCTTCACGGGGCGTGGCTGCATGGCGGGCGCCGACAAATTCCTCGACCCAGGCCTCGGCCTTGGTGGTCGTGCGGTTGTAGACCGTGACCTGATGGCCTGCCGCAGCCAGATGCCCGGCCATGGGGGAACCCATGACGCCCAGACCCAGAAAGGCCACAGGAGTGGAAGTGCAGGGTGCGTAGCTGCGGGAGGCGATGGTGGCTGTGCTCATGAAATCCTCTAAGACTGGGTACGGAACAGTTCGATCATGGTAGCGCCGCAGTGCATGGCCTTGGCGTAGAGCAGGGTCCTGGGCGGCCCTGCCGCCCCACAGCAAAGCCAGCGCTCCACCTGTGGGAGGAGATGCCGGCGCCTTGGGGTTAGACGATGGTCAGATGCTCGGTGCCGGCCGCCAGGTCCAGAGTCCGGGCACGCTGGCTGTTGAGCTTGATCTGCAGACGCAGGTCGTTGACCGAGTCTGCATTGCGCAGCGCGTCTTCATAGGTGATGAGATTGGACTCGAACAGGTCGAACAGCGCCTGGTCAAAGGTCTGCATGCCGATGTTGCGGCTTTTCTTCATGATCTCCTTGATCTCGACGACTTCACCCTTGAAGATCAGGTCTGCGATCAGCGGAGAGTTGAGCATCACCTCGATGGCGGCGACACGGCCCTTGCTGTCCTGCTTGGGGATCAGGCGCTGGGAAATGATGGCCCGCAGATTCAGCGACACGTCCATCAGCAGTTGCGGACGGCGCTCTTCGGGGAAGAAGTTGACGATACGGTCCAGAGCCTGGTTGGCACTGTTGGCGTGCAGCGTGGCCAGACATAGATGCCCGGTTTCCGAGAACGCAATCGCGTGCTCCATGGTTTCTCGGTCACGGATTTCGCCCATCAGAATCACATCGGGCGCCTGGCGCAGCGTGTTCTTGAGCGCGGCTTCCCAGCTTTCAGTGTCCAGTCCCACCTCGCGTTGCGTGACCACGCAGTTCTTGTGCGGATGCACGAATTCCACGGGGTCTTCCACGGTGATGATGTGGCCGAAGGAGTTTTCATTGCGCCAGTCCACCATGGCGGCCAGCGTGGTGGACTTGCCCGAGCCCGTCGCGCCGACCAGGATGCACAGGCCGCGCTTGGTCATGGTCACTTCCTTGAGCACCTGCGGCACGCCCAGGCCGTCAATCGTGGGCAGGGTGCTGGGAATGGTACGCAGCACCATGCCGACCTTGCCCTGTTGCATGAAGGCGTTGACACGGAAGCGCCCCACACCGGCAGGCGAGATGGCGAAGTTGCACTCCTTGGTGTGTTCGAAGTCCGCCACCTGCCTGTCGTTCATGATGGAACGCGCCAGGGCCAGCGTATGCAACTGGTTCAGCGGCTGGGGCGAGACCTTGGTGACTTTGCCGTCAATCTTGATGGCGGGCGGAAACTCTGCAGTGATGAACAGGTCGCTGCCGTTGCGGCTGACCATGAGCTTGAGCAGATCGTTGATGAATTTACTGGCCTGATCGCGTTCCATGATCGTTCCTTGAGGCAGCGTCAAAATTGGCAGAGCCCAAGTGAGAGACGCCGAGCAAGAGCCGCCTCGCGGCGAGGGCGTCGTCCCCCTGGGGGGAAGCGGCAAAGCCGCTCAGGGGGGAGGCATCATCCAGGAAAATTCTCGGGAATCTTCGCCTTGCTGCGCGCTTCGGCCGGGCTGATGAGGTTGCGGCGCACCAGATCGGTCAGGTTCTGGTCCAGAGTCTGCATGCCCATGTTCTGGCTGGTCTGAATGGTGGAGTACATCTGTGCCACCTTGGCTTCGCGGATCAGGTTGCGGATGGCGGGCGTGCCCAGCATGATCTCGTGTGCGGCCACACGGCCCTGGCCGTCCTTGGTCTTGCACAGCGTCTGCGAGATCACGGCCTGCAGCGACTCGGACAGCATGGCACGCACCATTTCCTTTTCCTCGGCCGGGAACACGTCGATGATACGGTCGATGGTCTTGGCGGCCGACGAGGTGTGCAGCGTGCCGAACACCAGGTGCCCGGTTTCGGCCGCCGTCATGGCCAGACGGATGGTTTCCAGGTCCCGCATTTCGCCGACCAGGATCGCGTCCGGGTCTTCACGCAGCGCGGACTTCAGCGCTGCCGCGAACGACAGCGTCATGGGGCCGACTTCGCGCTGGTTGATCAGGCATTTCTTGGACTCGTGCACGAATTCGATGGGATCTTCCACCGTCAGGATGTGGCCGTACTCGGTCTCGTTGAGATAGTTGACCATGGCGGCCAGCGTGGTGGACTTGCCCGAGCCCGTGGGGCCGGTCACCAGCACCAGACCACGTGGCTTCAGGGCCAGGTCGGCGAAGATCTTGGGGGCGTTGAGCTGCTCCAGCGTCAGGATCTTGCTGGGAATGGTACGGAACACGGCCGCCGCGCCGCGGTTCTGGTTGAAGGCATTGACACGAAACCGGGCCAGGCCTTCAATCTCGAACGAAAAGTCCACTTCCAGAAACTCTTCGTACTGCTTGCGCTGGGCATCGCTCATGATGTCGTAGACCATGGCGTGCACGGTCTTGTGGTCCAGCGGATCGATGTTGATGCGGCGCACATCGCCGTGGACGCGAATCATGGGTGGCAGGCCTGCCGACAAATGCAAGTCCGAAGCCTTGTTCTTGACACTGAATGCCAGCAATTGCGTGATATCCACGGAGATCCCTCTCTGGTTTGATACTCTGGCGCCAATTATGACGACGATTGAAAACAATCTGGGGCAGATTCATGCCCGCATGGCAGCCGCTTGCGCCAGTGCAAGCCGGCCCGTGACATCGGTGCAACTGCTGGCCGTTTCCAAGACCTTTGGCGCGGATGCGGTGCGCGAGGCGGTGCTGGCCGGCCAGCGCAGCTTTGGCGAGAACTATATCCAGGAGGCCGTGGAGAAAATTGCCGCGGTGCGCGCTATGCAGCTGGCGGGCGGCGAAGCGCTGCAGTGGCATTGCATAGGCCCCATCCAGAGCAACAAGACGCGGCTGGTGGCCGAGAATTTCGACTGGGCTCAGACCGTGGACCGGCTCAAGATCGCCGAGCGCCTTTCGGCCCAGCGTCCGCAAGGCATGGCACGGCTCAATGTCTGCATCCAGGTCAATGTGGATGGCGGTGCCACCAAGTCCGGCGTCATGGCCGAGCAAGCACTGGAGCTGGCCCAAGCCATGGTGAAACTGCCCAATCTGCAGCTGCGCGGCATCATGAGCATTCCTGACGATGCTCCTGATTTCGAGGCGCAATGCGTAGTCCACAAAAAGGCCAAAGCCGTTTTTGAGTCCATCAAGGCCAGTGGTCTCGCGGGGCTGGAACATTTCGACACGCTGTCCATGGGCATGACCGGCGATCTGGAAGCCGCCGTGGCAGCAGGCAGCACCATGGTGCGCGTGGGCAGCGGAGTGTTTGGACGGCGTACTTACAGTACACCAACCCCCTGAGCCGCGTAGCGGCTTCCCCCTCTCTCTTCGGGAGGGAGGACGACAGCCTCGCTGCGAGGCGGCTCTTGCTCGCTGTCTCTGGCTTGGTGCGCGCCGGTTTCAAGCTTCAGTTGCTGTGTTGTAGTCTTTTGCTCAAGGCCGTTTCATTTGGCATTCGGTCGGTAGATCAAGCTGCTGGGCGGAATAGACGGCATCGGTTCTGAAGCCGTAGTTCGTGCCTTCCCAGCCGGTCTTGACCAGCTTGCCGTCCACGGGGGCGATGGTGTTGACGACCTGGGGCAGCAGCAGCTGGTGGTCCTTGCCGCGCATCTTGACGGGGCCGAAGACGGTGTCCATGGACATGTCCTCCATGGCCTTGGCAATTTTCACGGGCTCGGTGGACTGGGCCTTGGCCATGGCAGCGGCCAGCATGCGCGGCACAAGATCCATGCGCGGGGCGAGAAAGTCCTGGTTCATCCTGGCCTTGTACTCCCTGGCCCGGGCGTCTGCCTGGGCTCGGTCGGCCATGCCGGGATGCCATTCCGCGACCCAGGTCACCTGGCCGATCCTGGCCTGGGAAATCGAGGTCACGGTGCCCGGAAAGCCGCCTGCGCTGTGGTTGAAGTAGCGCAGGTTGTAGCCCGAGTCCCCAGCGGACTTGAGCAGCAGAGCCAGATCCTGGCCCCAGTTGCCGGTGATGACCGAATCGGTGCCGACCTCCTTGATCTTGGCCACATAGGGCGCAAAGTCCTTGATGCGGCCCATGGGGTGCAAGGTCTCGCCCACGAACTGCACATCCGGCCTTGCCTTGGCTACCATGCTGCGGCCGAAGCTAGCCCATTGCTTGCCATGGGCGTAGTCCTGGTTGAGCAGAAAGACCTTGCGGATCTCGGGCTGGGTCTTGATGTAGTTGGCAATGGCCTGCATGCGCATGGCCGTGTTGGCGTCGAACATGAAATGCCAGAAGCTGCAGGACTTGCCGGTCAGCTCTGGATCGATGGAGCTGTGGTTGAGTATCAGCACCTCCTTGCCCGGGTTGCGCTGGTTGTAGCGCGCCGCCGCCTGCACCAAGGCCGTGACCACCGATGAGCCCGAGCCTCCGGTCACCACCACGCGTGCGCCCTGGTCAATGGCGGCCTGCAGCGCGCTCTGGCTCTCCTGGGCCGAGAGCTTGCTGTCGAACTGCAGCAGCTGGAATTTCGCGCCGTTGTAGAGGCCGCCCTTGGCATTCACGTCATCGACGGCGTAGAGCACATGGTTGCGCATGACTTCACCCACATTGGCAAACGGGCCGGAGAGCGGGTCGATGAACGCGATCTTGAACGGCTCTGCCGTCTGGGCGGATACGGTGCCGGCACACAGGCTGGCAGCCAGCGCAAGGGCTGAGAAGCGAACTGACATGGTTTTGTCTCCAGGAGTTGGAATGGCGCCTTGGCCTTCGAGGCTCTCAGCTGGCGCTGTTGGTGGTGGATGAAGCGCTCTTGCGGCGCCTGGGGGGCGAAGGGTTCTGCGCTGCCGGCGCCGGCGCGGCTCTGGCCGCGCGTTTGCGCGCAGGGGCCGCCGCAGTGCGCAGGCCCAGCACGCGCGAGGCCAGCTCGGTGAGCTCGACCACCATCTCGGCTGGGCCCAGCTTGCCGCCAGGCTGATACCAGTTGTAGAGAAAGCCGGGCAGACTGCAGGCCGCCTGTGCCGTGATGCGGGTGTCGCGGAAATCGAAATGCCCGCTGGCGCGGCCTTCGTCGAGCAGGGCGCAGAACTGCTTGTAGAACTGCTGGGCCACATTGCGCGAGGCCTTGAGATAGGCGGGGCTGAAGGCCTGCGGCTCGCGGTAGGGGAAGAAGCCCGCCGGGTAGTGCGCAATGGTGGCGGCGATCAGTCGCTGAAGACCGTCGATGGCTTTTTCATGCGCGGGGCGCGGGTCGTCGGCCGCAAAGTCCAGCACCGTGAAACAGGCCTCGGTCGGTGCCCAGCACAGGGTTTCGAAGATCTCCTGCTTGTTGCGGAAGTAGTAGTAGACAAAGGGCTTGGTCACGCCCAGCGCCTGCACGATCTGCTCTATGGTGGTGTTGGCATAGCCATAGCGGTCGAACAGGGCTTCGGCGGCCTTGAGAATGCGCTCGCGCTTCTCGTCGGAGCCGGCTGTGGGCAGGCGCTGGCGGCCGCGCGGCGCCACGGGCGCAGCCGGCTTTTTCTCGGTCTTTCTGGTCGTGGCGGGCATGAGGGTTTGCGTGTGTCGCATTCGTTATACCAATGGGTAGCATTGTTCTACCGGCAGGTATACATTGACAAGACGCCGAGCAGCAGATTGCCCTAAGGCAATCCCTGAGAACGCCCGCAAAGTGGCGCCGCTGTTCGGTCTATACGAGACACCCAGGAGACAACCATGGCTGAATCCGAAATCCTCATTCCCCTGCATGAGGCCTTGCGCCGCAATGCGCGCCAGCACCCCGAGCGCGATGCCTATATCTGGTACGGCCAGCACATCAGCTGGCGCCAGGTGGACGAGGCCAGCGATGCCGTGGCCGCGCATCTGCAGCAACTGGGCGTGAAGCCCGGCGAGCCTGTCGCCCTGTTCATGAACAACTGCCCGCAGTACATCATTGCGCACTACGCGGTGCAGAAGATCGCGGCCATCGTCTGTCCCTGCGGGCCGCTTAACAAGGAGCATGAACTCGAATATCAGCTCAATGATCTGCAGGCCAGGGTCATCATTGCGGCCGATGTGCTGCTGCCCGTGGTCGACAAGGTGCGCGGCAGCACCGCACTGCAGCATGTGCTGGCCGTGCGCTACGGCGACTGGCTGCCCGCCAGAGTCACGCTGCCCCTGCCTGTCGAACTGCAGGCCCCCGTGCAGCCGCTGCCCGGCAATGTGACGTCGTTCTGGGATCTCATGCACAGCGGCGCCAGGCCTTCACATGTCGAGGTGGACATGGACGAGGTGGCGCTGATGACCTACACCTCGGGCACCACGGGCCTGCCCAAGGGCGCCATGCTGAGTTTTGGCGCGGCCGCCTACAAGACGGCCGGCGCGTCCCGGGTGACCGGCGTCAGCGCCGAGGATGTCCTGCTGGCCGTGGCGCCGCTCTATCACATCGCCGGCATGTCCATGGGGGTGAACATGCCCGTGCATTCGGGGGCGCCCTGCGTGCTGCTGCATCGCTTCGATCCGCTGGCCGTGGCGCAGGCGCTGGAGCGCTACCGTGTCAGCTGGTGGTACAGCATCGCGCCCATGAATGTGGCGCTGATGCAGGTGCCCGGCGTGGAGAAGATGGATTTCAGCGCGCTGCGCCGCAACACCGTCACCAGCTTCGGCATCAGCTATACCGAGGATCTGGCCCAGCAATGGCGCAGGTTCGCACCTAATGCCATCTCCAGCGAGGCGGCCTACGGCCTGTCCGAAACCCACACCATGGATACCTTCATGCCGGGCGATGCCATTCGCTGGGGCACCCATGGCAAGCCCGCGCCGGGCAACGAAATCCGGGTGATAGATCCGGAGACCGGCGCACCGCTGGCTGCAGGCGAGGTGGGCGAGATCATCATTCGCGGCCCGGGCAACTTCAAGGGCTACTGGAACAAGCCCGAGGCCACGGCCAAGACGCTCAAGGACGGCTGGGTGCATACCGGCGATATGGGCAAATTCGATGCGGACGGCTATCTGACCTTCATCGGCCGCTTCAAGGAAATGATCAAGGTCTCGGGCTACAGCGTGTTCCCCGAGGAGGTGGAGACGATTCTGATCAAGCATCCGGCCATCGCCCAGGCTGCCGTGATCGGTGTTGCCGACGCTCAGAAAGGCGAGGTCGTGCGCGCCTTCATCGTGCGCAAGCCCGGGCAGAGCCTGGAAGCGGAAGGCCTGCTGGCCTGGAGCAAGGAAAACATGGCCAGCTACAAGGCGCCGCGCGAGGTGCGCTTCATCGATGCGCTACCGGCCACGGGCGCAGGAAAGGTGCTGCGCCGTTTGCTGCGAAATATTCCCTGATTTTTTGCATCAAAAGTGATTGTGATCATTGATTGGTGAGCGCTAAAAGCTATTAAAACGAGAGTCCTATGTTCAAGAAAGTCCTGATCGCCAACCGCGGTGAAATCGCGCTGCGCATCATCCGTGCGCTGCAGGAGCTGGGCATTGCCAGCCTGGCGGTGTATGCCGCCGACGATGCGGCGGCCCCGCATGTGCAGGCCGCTGACGAAGCGCAGGCACTGGGCGCCAGCGGACCGGCTGCCTATCTCGATGGCGCGCAGCTGCTGCGTATCGCGCAGCAGCACGGTTGCGATGCGCTGCACCCGGGCTATGGCTTTCTCAGCGAGAACGCGGACTTTGCGCGCGCCTGTGCGGCAGCGGCCCTGCGCTTTATCGGCCCGACGCCCGAGCAACTGACGCTGCTTGGCGACAAGGCCAGGGCCCGTGCGCTGGCGCAGCAATGCAGTGTGCCCCTGATGCCCGGCAGCACCGAGGCCGTGACGCTGGAGCAGGCACAGCAGTTCTTTGCGCGCCAGCAGGCCGACGGGGCCAGCGGCATCATGATCAAGGCCATCGGCGGCGGCGGCGGTCGCGGCATGCGTGCGGTCACCGAGGCTGCCGAAGTGGCGGCCGCCTACCAGCGCTGCCGCAGCGAGGCCCAGGCAGCCTTCGGCGTGGATGGCGTCTATGTCGAGCGGCTGATGAGCGGCGCGCGCCATATCGAGATCCAGCTGCTGGGCGACGGCAGCGAATGGCCGATGGCGCTGGGCGAGCGCGAATGCACGCTGCAGCGGCGCTTTCAGAAGCTGGTGGAGATTGCGCCCAGCCCCAGCCTGACGCAGCCGCTGCGCGAGCGCATCACCGAGGATGCGCTGCGCATGGCAGCCAGGCTGCGCTACGAAAGCCTGGGCACGTTCGAGTTTCTGGTCGATCTGCAGTCCGAGTCTCTGCCCTATGTGTTCATCGAGGCCAACCCGCGCCTGCAGGTGGAGCACACGATTACCGAAGAGGTCTTTGGCGTCGATCTGGTGCAGGCCCAGATCCGCATTGCGGCGGGCGAGCACTTTGCCGACCTGGGCCTCAACGTGAATGCCCCGCCCCGGCCGCGCGGCCATGCCATGCAGTGGCGCATCAATGCCGAAACCCTGGATGCCCAGGGCAACTCCCGCCCCGGCAGCGGCCGCATTGCCGCGCTGCAGTGGCCGCAAGGCCCCGGCATACGCCTGGACGGTCATGCGCAGCAGGGGGCGAGCCCGTCGCCGCATTACGACACCTTGCTGGCCAAGCTCGTCGTGCACAGCAACGCGCCGCATTTCGAGGATGTGCTGCGCCGCTCCCGGCGCGCGCTGGCCGACTGCCGCATCGCGGGCCTGGCCACCAATCTGCCGCTGCTGCAGGCCCTGGCCCAGCGGCCCGAGATGCTGGAGCAGACCGTGCACACGCGCTGGCTGGAAGAGGTCCTGCCGCAGCTGGTGGAAGCCGCAGAAAAGATAGCTTCAAGCGCAAGTCATTCAAGGAATTTAGATACTTTTGAGTCTAAAAACAATGTATCCCAAGCGCAGCAAGCTCCTGAAAATGCAGTGCTGGCCCCCATGCCGGCCAGGGTCGTGCAGTGGTCTGTTGCGGTGGGCGAGACGGTGGCCAAGGGCGCCGAGCTGGGCATTCTCGAAGCCATGAAGATGCAGCATGTGCTGTTCGCGCAGGCGGCGGGCCGGGTTCAGGCGCTGCTCGCGGAGGCCGGCAGCTATGTGGCGCAGGACCAGGCCTTGCTGGTGCTCGCGCCCGTTCAGGGGGAGGCCGCGCATGCCGAGGTCGTGCCGCAGCGGCAGGATCCCGACCACATTCGAGACGATCTGCAGCGCGTCAAGGATCGCCATGCCTTCACGCTCGATGCAGCGCGGCCCGATGCCATGGCCAGACGCCATGGCCAGGGCAGCCGCAGCGCGCGCGAGAACATTGCCGATCTCTGCGATGCAGGCAGCTTCATCGAGTACGGGGCGCTGGCGATTGCCGCGCAGACACGCAGGCGCAGCCTCGACGATCTGGTGGCCAACACGCCGGCCGACGGCATGGTCACGGGCATGGGCTCCATCAATGCCGCGCAGTTCGGCGCGGAGCGCTCGCGCGCCGTGGTCATGTCCTATGACGCCACGGTGCTGGCCGGCACCCAGGGGGCGCGCAATCACGCCAAGACCGACCGCATGCTGGGCATCGCGCTGCAGCAAAAGCTGCCCGTGGTGCTGTTTGCCGAAGGCGGCGGCGGCCGGCCCGGCGATACCGACACGCCCGTGGTCGCAGGCCTGCATGTGCATACCTTCGCGGCCTATGCGGCGCTCTCGGGTCAGGTGCCCGTGGTGGGTATCACCCATGGCCGCTGCTTTGCGGGCAATGCGGCGCTGCTGGGTTGCAGCGACGTGATCATCGCCACGCGCAGCAGCAATATCGGCATGGGCGGACCGGCCATGATCGAGGGCGGCGGCCTGGGTGTCTTCCGTCCCGAGGAAGTCGGCCCCGCCAGCGTGCAGCATGCGAATGGCGTGATCGATATCCTGGTCGACGACGAGGCCCAGGCCGTGGCCGCGGCCAGGCACTATCTGTCCTTCTTCCAGGGGCGGGTCGAGCAATGGTCCGAGCCCGATCAGCGTCTGCTGCGCCAGGTCGTGCCCGAGAACCGCCTGCGTGCCTACGATACGCGCGCAGCCATGGCCGGGTTGGTGGACGAGGGCAGCCTGCTGATGCTGAGAACCGGCTTCGGCGCCGGTATCCACACGGCGCTGGCGCGCATCGAGGGGCGGCCCGTGGGATTGATGGCCAACAACCCGGGCCATCTGGGCGGCGCCATCGATGCCGATGCGGCCGACAAGGCGGCGCGTTTCATGCAGTTGTGCAATGCCCACGGCATCGCCATCGTCAGCCTGGTCGATACGCCCGGCTTCATGGTCGGGCCGGAGATCGAGAAAACCGCCCAGGTGCGCCATGTCAGCCGGCTGTTCGTCATGGCGGCCAAGCTGCGCGTCCCGTATTTCAGCGTGGTGCTGCGCAAGGGCTACGGCTTGGGCGCCATGGGCATGACGGCGGGCAGCTTTCATGCGCCCATCTTCAATGTGGCCTGGCCCACGGGCGAGTTCGGCGCCATGGGCCTGGAAGGGGCTGTGCGGCTGGGCTTTCGCAAGGAGCTCGAAGCCCTGCCCGAGGGCGCGCAGCGCGAGGCGTTGTTCCAGAAGCTGCTGGCCCAGCAATACGCACATGGCGAGGCCATGCACATGGCGGCCACGCTGGAAGTCGATGCCGTCATCGACCCTGCGGAGACCCGCGCCTGGCTGGTGCGCGGCCTGGCCGGTGCGCGACTGCGCGATGAGCCGGCCCGGTTTGTCGATACCTGGTAGGGCGGAGGGCTAGCGTTCGTAACCGGGGCTGCGCCTGTCCAGCCTGCGTAGCAGCCCCGGCCAGTTCAGCGCGCCGGAGCCCATGCCCTTGGTGACCTGCTGCGCCTGCTGCGCCGAGGTGGCGATGATGGCCGGGTCAATCATGGTCAGTCTGCCGCCGCCGGACTGCGCGCGTACTTGGATCATGCACACCGACTCGAAGGTATACATGGCCATGAAGGCGTCGGCGACGCTTTGGCCCACGGTCAGCAGGCCGTGGTTGCGCAGCATGAAGAAATTGTTGTTGCTCAGGTCGCGCACCAGGCGAGGCTTTTCATCGTCGCGCAGCGCTACGCCCTCATAGTCGTGGTAGCCGAGCGAGCTGAGCACGAAAATGGACTGCTGGGAGATGGGCAGCACGCCATCCGCCTGCGCCGACACGGCCACGCCGTTGACGCTGTGGGTGTGCAGCACGCACCCGGCGTCCTCGCGCGCCGCATGGACGGCGCTGTGGATGGTGAAGCCTGCCGGATTGATGGGGAAGGGCGAGTCCATCACCACATTGCCCGCAAGATCGACTTTCACCAGCGAGGATGCGGTGATCTCGTCGAACATCATGCCGTAGGGATTGATGAGAAAGTGGTGCTCCGGCCCAGGAATCTTGGCGGTAATGTGGGTGTAGACCATATCGTCCCAGCCCATCAGCGCGACTAGGCGGTAGGCAGCCGCCAGATCGATGCGCGTGCGCCATTCCTCGGCGCTGATCTTGCCCTGGAGGCTGGGAGTGTCCTGTATCGATGTCTTCATGAAGTGAACTCATTGTTGGGGGATAGAAGATAGAGGCTTGCGTGCAGGTATCCGGGGCGACTCAGGCCACCTGCGGCACGGCATGCCGTGGGGGCGGGCGCACGGTCAAGAGCAGCAGCAGACCCGCTGAGACATACAGAGCGATCACCAGATACATGCTGTAGGTGTTGTTGCCGGTCTGCTTGATGAGCAGGGCGTTCGCATAGGGGCTGAAGGCGCCGCCCAGGTTGCCCAGGCAGTTGATAAGGGCGATGCCGATGGCGGCTACCTTGGCGGGCAGATACTCGCTGACCATGGCGAAGAACAGCGGCGTGGCCGAGGCCAGGCCGATGACCCCAAGCGACAGAGCGAGCAGCGAGCCCGGCAGATTGCCCTGCAGCAGGGTCGTCGCGTACAGGCAAACCGCGGCTAGGCCTGTGCAGGCGGCAAAGTGCAGACGGCGCTCGCGATGGCGGTCCGAGTGGCGGCCAATCAGAATCATGCCCACCACGCCGCAGGCATTGGGGATGGCGGCCAGCAGGCCGACGGTCAGCACGTCCTTGACGCCCCAACTCTGGATCAGCGTCGGCATCCAGAACACCATGGTGTAGCTGGCCCCCAGCAGGCAGAAATACGTCAGCGCGAGTAGCCACGTCTTCGGATCGCGTAGCAACTGGCCGTGGGTGGCGTTGGCGGCCTTGTCGGTGGCGGAGCTCTGCTCTTGGGCGAAGCTCTCGTTGATCACATCCTTTTCGGCGTGGGTCAGCCATTTGGCCGAGCCGGGCTTGTCCTGCAGCCAGAAAAAAGCCACCACGCCCAGCACTGCTGCGGGCAGGCCTTGCACCAGGAACAGCCATTGCCAGCCGTGCCAGCCGTTGACCCCATTCAGGTATTTGAGGGTGGCACCGCTCAACGGCCCGGCCAGAACGCCGATGATCGTCGTGGCTGCCATGAAGGTGGCGATCACTTGCCCTCGGCGCGTTGACGGATACCAGTAGGTGAAATACAGAATCATGCCGGGGAAGAAACCGGCCTCGAAGGCTCCGAGCAGAAAGCGTGCAATGTAGAACTGTGTCGGCGTCTGCACGAACATCATGCCTGCGGCGATCAGGCCCCAGCACACCATGATGCGCAGCAGCGTCTTGCGCACGCCGATCCGCTCCAGCAGCATGTTGCTGGGCACTTCAAACAAAAAGTAGCCGATGAAGAAAATTCCTGCGCCCAGGCCGTAGACAGCCACATCCCAGGGCAGGGTCTCCTTCATCTGTAATTGGGCGTAGCCGACGTTGACGCGATCGAGGTAGGCCACCATGTAGGCAATCAGCAGCAGCGGCAGGATGCGCCAGCTGACCTTGGAAAAGACGGCATTGGTCACTGCCGTCGATGCATCGCCGGGCTGCCGAGCGCCTGATGTGGGGAATCCTTGCGGTGGATTGCTCATGCTGCCTGCCTCCATCATTCGTTGTGTGGCAGGCAGTCTAGGAACAGGGGGCAAGATGCGTCACCACCTGTTTGGGTGGTATTAGGGTTTGTCGCCAGGTCTTGCAGTCGCCCAGGCGTCTCGCGCTACGGCCCTGGGCGCGTTGTCGGAAGGTGCGGATGAACCCCGAGTGTCCAAGATGAGCGATCAAAACGGACATGTGGGTTCGTGAACAGTGTCTCAGTCCAGCAGGTGCAGACGCCGGGCCTGGGCGATGGCCTGCGTGCGGTTGTGTGCATCGAGCTTCATGTACAGCCGTTTCAGGTACCACTTGACCGTGTTTTCAGTCAGTTGCAGCCGTTGGGCGATTTCCTGGTTGCGTCCGCCCAGTGCCAGTGCCTGGAGCAGTTCGCGTTCGCGCTGGCTGAATGTGCCGATGTGTCGCGGCTTCTTCTGCGCATCAGCCGTGCTGCGTCCTGCCGCCAGCACCTGGTGGAGATATTCGCGCGGTGCAGGCAGTGGCGCGGCGCTGGTCAACCAGGCGCCGATGCGGTCGAGCACGGGCGGCCCCTCGTCGGCAAAGCTGCGCACAAAGCCTTGTCGGCTACCCATGTCCAGTGCTGAGGCCAATGCAGCATCGGCATCGCTGCATTGGCCCAGCGCGTCCAGCGCGCAGGCATGCAGAATGCCGAGCTTGAGCGCGCGCCAGCCGCGCTGCATGAACTGCGCCTGGGCCAGCCGCTGCGCAATGGCTGGCAGTGCCTGGCGCGCCTGGCCGCTGCGCACCAGTAGGCGCAGCCAGGTCAGGTCGCCAGCCTCGGCATCGGTGGCGAAGTGAAAGCGGCCTGCATCGGGCCGTTCTGCGGGCATCAGCTTCTGCGCCAGGTCATGCTGGCCCGATAGCGTGGCCATGCGCACCTTCTCCCAGCGGCAAGCCATCACCAGCCGGTGAAAATTCCGTTGCAGGGCGCGTGCCAGCGTCCTGTCCAGAATGGCTTGCGCGGCCTCGTGGTTGCCGCGCGCAAAGTCCAGCCGTGCCGCAGCCAGATAGCTGCCTATCGCCAGATCAGTGGCCTGGGAGTCGTCAGCATGTGGCGTATGCAGGGCCAGCAATGCTTGCAGCGCATCAAGCTGGTCGGTTTCGTAGAGCAATTCGCAGCGCAGCCCCAGGCCGGGGGCTGCATACTCGCTGCGTTCATCCATGCTCTGGCCGCTGTAGCAAGCCAGAGCCTTCCGCAGTTCGCCGCGCGAACTCCAGATGGCCGCACGCAACCCCTGTGCAGCTGACAGGCCGAACAAGTGCAAGGCCTTGCGGTTGTGGAGGTCGGCCTGATCCAGCAGCGCCAGCGCCGTATCGAAGTTCATGCGCGCAAGCTCGGCATAGGCTTGCACATTGAGCATGCTGCCTCGCGCATAGTCACCTTCGGTCCATGAAAGATTGCGCTGGATGACACGAAGCACCTGCTCCATATCGCCCGAGGCAATGGAGATCAGCGCCTCCAGCGCCAGATAGTCCTCCCGCATCGGGCGGTCGAACGCCTGCTGGGCGGACAGCGCGCGCAGCTGCTGAAAGCGCGCCTGAGCCTCCTCGACCTGATGCAGATAGGCATGCGCGCGGGCAGAGGCCCAGACAATGCCTGGATGGCTGTCCGCGATATGCGCGGGCAGGCGGGCAATCGCTTGCTGGACTGTCGCCAGGTGTCCGCTGAGCACCAGCGGGCGAGCTGCGCGGTTCACCAGCGCGGCAGCGAAATCCGGGTTGCCGCAATCGAGACCGTGTCCCACGGCTTCGGTCAGCAGGCCTCTGGCTTCCAGCCAGGCTGCTGTCCTGCAGTGCAGCAGCGCGGCGCGACCGGGGTGAAGGGCGTCCAGGCGCTTGCGCAAGAAATCCTGCAGCAGCGAGTGGCAGATCCAGGCGCCGCTCTGCCCCGGCCCCTGGCTCAGCGGCGTGATGAATTGCAGGCTCCGCGCCATCTCCTCCAGCAGCGGCGCGCTGTCGCTGCGTCCGCATAGCGCATCGCACAGAGAGGGCAGCAGATAGCGCAGCACGCAGGTGTCGAGCAGAAAGGCTCGCCATTGCGGTGGCTGTTGCTCGAAGACCTCGTTGGCCAAGTATTCGGCCAGATCGGAGCGGTTGTCCTGCAGCATGTCCAGGAAGCGCGGGTCGTTTTCGCTACGATGCAGCGCGAGCGCCCCCAGGCGCAGTGCAGCAGGCCAGCCCTCGCAGCGTTGGGCGATCAGCTCCAGCCATGGCTGGGGTGGCGGGGGGCGGCCGACATTGCCCACCTGCAGCAAGGCCCGGGTTTCGCCGTCATCGAAGCGCAACTGACGTGCGCTCCACTCCAGCAGACCCGCGCCGACCTTCATGCGCGCGAGCGCAATGGGGGAATGGGGGCGGGCGCTGGCGACGATACGCAGATTGTCCGGCGCAAAGCGCAGCAGCTGATGCAGCAGTCGTACCGAGGCGCTTGTCTGCACCGATTCCAGCTCGTCCAGGAACAGCACCCGCTGCCCGGGCAGCAGGGCCACGGCCTGTAGCCATGTGCCCAGATCGGCAAAGCGCGCGATGCCGCTGGCGCTGCGGCTGCCCCAACTGCGGTCTATGCAGGCCTGCAGATGGGTCAGCAGGTGCAAGGGGTCCTCATCGCATGGGTCCAGCGTCAACCAGTGGCAAAAGGTGGCGGGCGCGCTGCCCAGGTGCTCGAAGAGCAGGCTCATCAGCGTCGTTTTTCCGTAGCCAGCCGGGGCGCGCAGCATCAGAACCCGCCATTCCGGCGTTTGTTTCAGCATTCCCAGCAGCTTGCTGCGCGGCACGCAGGCGTGGCCAAGCCTGGGCGGCTGCAGCTTCCCTTCAAGGGCTGCATAAGCGCAGGCGTCGACAGATGGTGTTGGAGGCGCAGGCATTCGGGTGTTTCAGCAGTCGCAGTCGGCGGCGTGAGCGTGAGCTTGGCACAAGAGCGGCGCAGCGGGTGTAGCCAACGTGCCTGGCGGGCCAGAGGCTGTACCGCTGCGTGATAAGCTGCCCAGCTGTTTTTCTATGCGGAGATAACCCCCATGCCCGGACTTCTGCCCGATATCGATCCCGATGGCCTGCTCGAATTCTCGGTGGTCTACACCGATAGAGCGCTCAACCACATGTCCAGGAAGTTCGTGGGCGTGATGCAGGACATCCTGGGCATGCTCAAGGACGTCTATCACGCCAACACGGCCGTGCTGATTCCCGGCAGCGGCACCTTCGGCATGGAAGCCGTGGCGCGCCAGTTCGCCAATCGCGAGCGGGTGCTGATCGTGCGCAACGGCTGGTTCAGCTACCGCTGGACGCAGATCTTCGACGCCGATGCGGGCCTGGGCGGCGGCTCAGTGGTCTGCAAGGCGCGCAAGCAGGGCGAGGGCAGCCAGGACCCCTGGGCGCCATGTCCGGCAGCGGATGTGGCCGAGACCATTCGCGTGGAGCGTCCCAAAGTGGTGTTTGCCCCGCACGTGGAGACGGCCAGCGGCATCATGCTGCCCGATGAATACCTGCGCACCGTCGCCGATGCCGCGCACGAGGTCGGCGCGCTGTTCGTGCTGGACTGCGTGGCATCCGGCGCCATGTGGGTCGATATGGAAAAAACCGGCGTGGACGTGCTGATCTCGGCGCCGCAAAAGGGCTGGAGCAGCTCGCCTTGCTGCGCCATGGTCATGCTCTCGGCGCGCGCTCGCGAGGCCATAGAGCATACGCAGAGCTCCAGCTTCTCCTGCGATCTGAAGAAGTGGATGCAGATTGCCGAGGGCTACGAAAAAGGCCAGCACGCCTATCACACCACCATGCCCACGGATGCGTTGCTGCGCCTGCGTGACGTGATGCTGGAGACGCGCGAATACGGCTTTGCCAAGGTGCGCGAAGAACAGATGGAACTGGGACGCAAGGTGCGCGAGCTGCTGCAGTCGCGCGGCTTCCCCAGCGTCGCCGCCGAGGGCTACAAGGCGCCTGGCGTGGTCGTCAGCTACACCACTGACGCGGAAATCCAGAGCGGCCGCGCCTTCCTCAAGGTGGGCTTGCAGACCGCCTCTGGCGTTCCGCTGCAATGCGATGAAGGCCCGGACTTCCAGACCTTCCGCATCGGCCTGTTCGGCCTGGACAAATGGCATGACTCGGATCGCTCTGTGGCGCATCTGTCCAAGGCTCTGGACGATATCGGCATTGCCCGGATCTGAGATAGGTGCGGCTTGCGGCATTGCTGCCGTGACATTTTCTCGACCCGACTTCGTAATAAAGTCGGGTTTTGTTTACTCAGTGCATCCGATATGAAAAAAGCAATCTCCGTGATCGGATTTGTATTTGCTCTGGGCGCTGGCGCAGTGGTTCATGCTGCGCCGGTCACTACCGCCAGCGGGCTGATCTATGAAAGCCAGGTCGAAGGCAGCGGGCCCAGTCCCAAGGCGACGGACACCGTCAAGGTGCACTACCGCGGCTACTTCCCCGATACCGGCAAGGAGTTCGACAGCTCCTATGCACGCAAGCAGCCCATCGAGTTCCCGCTCAATGGCGTGATTCCCTGCTGGACCGAGGGCGTGCAGAAGATGAAAGTGGGTGGCAAGGCCAAGCTGACATGTCCTCCCGGCATAGCCTATGGCAGCCGTGGTGCAGGCCGTGCCGTTCCCCCCAATGCCACGCTGAACTTCGATGTGGAGCTGCTGGGCATCCAGGGCCGCTGATCAAGGCCTGTCGATCTCAAGCCGCTTGGCCAGGCGCTGCAGATTGGCTCGATCGAGCTGCAGCTCGCGCGCTGCGGCGGCCCAGCTGCCCCGGTGGCGGGCCAGGCTGGAGCTGACCAGCTGGCGTTCATAGGCGCTGACGGCGGCGCGCAGACCGGCCTCGGGCGCCACCTCAGCGGTGGCCGGGTCCATGGATGCTGTGGCCTGTGCGGCGGCAGGTGCCTCGGCCCGCTCCCAGAGATCGGCAAGTCCCAGGGTCACGATGCGCAGCCTGGCGCCGGCGCGGCTGGCGCTGCCGTCATTGCGGCTCAGGGCCCTGAGCACGGCGCGGCTGATGCAGTGCTCGAGCTCGCGCACATTGCCGGGCCAACTGCGATTGAGCAGGGCCGCCTGTGCGGCCGCATCCAGGCGCAGGCCGCCGAGCCTGAGTCTGGATCGGTTCTCCTCGAGGAAATAGCCCGCCAGCTGCAGCACGTCGCTGTCGCGCTCGCGCAGCGGCGGCACAGTGAGCGGATAGACATTGAGGCGGTGATAGAAGTCCGCGCGCATGCGCCCGGCACGGACCTCCGCAGCCAGGTCGCGGTTGGTGGCGGCGATCACGCGCACATCCACATGGTGCTCCCGGTCCGAACCCAGGCGCTGCAGCTGGCCGCTTTGCAGCACGCGCAGGAGCTTGGCCTGCACGGGCAGCGAGAGTTCGCCGACCTCGTCCAGGAACAGCGTGCCCTGATGCGCCTGCTCGAACTTGCCGCTGCGCTCGCTCAGTGCTCCCGTGAAGGCCCCGCGCACATGGCCGAACAGCTCGCTCTCGACCAGGTTGTCGGGCAGGGCCGCGCAGTTGATGCTGATCATGGGCTTGTCGGCACGGCCCGACTGCGCATGCACTGCCTGGGCCACCAGCTCCTTGCCGGTGCCGGTTTCGCCGGTGACGAGCACGCAAAGATCGCTGGCGGCAACCAGGGCAATGTCTTTCTGCAACTGGCGCATGACAGGGCTTGCGCCCTGCAGTCCGCGCTCCTGCGGCGCGGCCGCTCTGGCCGAGCCGGTGGCGCCGCGCGCGAGCTGGGACAGCTGGTGCACGCGCTCGGCCGTGGCCACGGTGGCTGCGGCCAGATTGCTGAAGGCCTGCAGCATGGCCAGCGCCGCGGGGTCGGCGAACCGGCCCGGCTCCAGTGCGTCCAGCGTCAGCAGACCCCATGGCAGGCCGCCCAGCTGCAGCACGCAGCCCATGCAGTCATGCACATGCAGCTCGCTGATGGCCTGGCCTTTGTGCGCCACCAGCCCGTCATAGGGATCAGGCAGGGGACTGTCGGGTTCGAAGCGCATGGCCTGGCCGGCCGCCAGCAACTGGGCAAAGCGCGGATGCTCGCCCAGGCGAAAGCGCCGGCCCAGCGTGTCCGGCATCAGGCCGTCGATCGCCATGGGGCGCAGCCATTCGCCTTCGAGCTTCAGCAGGGCTACGGCATCGGCGGGCAACAGATTGCGCAGTGCGGCCAGCAGACGGCGCAGACGTTCGCGCTCGGACAGGTCCTGGGCCAGATCGGCGATCAGCGGGCTGACGGCGTTGAGAATGTGGGATGTTGTCATAACGACATCGGATGGTGTCAAT
This sequence comes from Comamonas sp. Z1, assembly GCF_008121555.1. Lineage (NCBI taxonomy): Bacteria > Pseudomonadati > Pseudomonadota > Betaproteobacteria > Burkholderiales > Comamonadaceae > Comamonas > Comamonas sp. Z1. The sequence continues at coordinate 515,399 of NZ_VOQT01000002.1, read as the reverse complement.
GAGACAGCAATTGATGGATGTCATATTGACGCATGTTTTTGCAAGCCATTGTTCTGCAATGGTCTTGTTGCTGGCACGCCGTTTGCATTTATCCGCTCAAGCCTTGCAGCTGGCAAGGCAGCAACCAGGAGATTTGCATGCTTACCGAACGTCAACGCGAGATCGTCAAGGCCACCGTGCCGCTGCTGGAAACCGGCGGCGAGGCCCTGATCACGCATTTCTACCAGACCATGCTGGGTGAGTATCCCGAGGTGCGCCCGCTGTTCAACCAGGCGCACCAGCAAAGCGGTGCCCAGCCGCGAGCATTGGCACATAGCGTGCTGATGTATGCCAAGAACATCGACCGACTGGAAAACCTGGGCAATCTGCCTGCGCAAATCATCAACAAGCATGTGGCGCTGCAGGTACAGGCCGAGCATTACCCCATCGTCGGTGCCTGCCTGCTGCGCGCCATTCGCGAGGTGCTGGGGGCAGAGATCGCCACGGATGAGGTGATCGCCGCCTGGGCCGCCGCCTATCAGCAGCTGGCCGATATCCTGATCGGTGCGGAGCGCGCGGTGTACGAGCAGACTGCGGCAGCCGAAGGCGGCTGGCGTGGTGCGCGTGCCTTCAAGCTGGTGCGCAAAGAGGCCGAAAGCGCCGAGATCACGTCCTTCTATCTGGAACCCGTGGACGGCGGCGCGGTGATTGCCCATCAGCCAGGCCAGTACATCGGCCTGCGCGTGGTGGTCGACGGCCTGGAGCAGCGCCGCAACTACTCGCTGTCGGCGCCTGCCAACGGCAAGAGCTATCGCATCAGCGTCAAGCGCGAGGCCGGCGGCAAGGTCTCCAACCATTTGCACGACCAGCTGCATGTGGGCGATACGCTGGAGCTGTTCCCGCCTGCCGGCCATTTCACCTTGCAGGCCAATGCCAAGCCCCTGGTGCTGATCAGCGGCGGTGTGGGCATCACGCCCACGCTGCCCATGCTGCAGGCCGCGCTGCCCACGGGGCGCGAGATCACCTTCATCCACTGCGCGCGCGATCGCGGCGTGCATGCCTTCCGCGAGAAGATTGATGCGCTGGCTAACAGCCACGAGCAGCTCACGCGCCGCTATTGCTACGACCAGGCAGACGCGGGCGACGAGGTCGATGCCCAGGGCCTGCTGAGCACCGATCGACTGGCCCAGTGGCTGCCCGAGTCACGCGATGCCGATGTCTACTTCCTGGGCCCGCGCGGCTTCATGCGCAGTGTCAAGCAGTCGCTGCGCGAGCTGGGCGTGCCCGAGGCCCAGGTGCACTATGAGTTCTTCGGTCCTGCGGAAGCTCTGGCTTGAGCGAGCTGAATGCTATTGAATAAATAGCTTTATGCGCTTGGTGTGAAAGGGGGAGAGGCTGAACAGGCTTGAACTCAAGCCTTCAGTCTCTTCCATGCACTATGGTGTGAATGATTTCCCTGCCATCCAGGATGCGGCTGACACCATTGAACCAGCGGCAGTCGGTGTGGATGTTGGCGTAGCGATCCATCCAATCCAGCGTGATGGGTGAAATGCAAACCAGACGCTGGCTCTGCAGACCAGCATCAAACACTTGTGCGCGGAACTGGCTCAGGTTGGCGGGGCAATCCATCTCTTGAGCAAAGCACTGCCATGCAGCATGCAAAGCCGTGGCGTCTGCTGCGCGCAATCGTGTTTCAGGCTCGGAGGCTTCCGCGGGACTGGTTTGCCAGTCGCTGATTTGCCCCTGCTGCAGGGTGGCCTTGACGCAGTGCCCTGCATCGCCGAAGACCAGCGCTTGAGCATCGCTCAGGCTGTGTACATAGAGTCTGTTGGACTCTGGCACTTCTGCGGCAAAGCGTTGCAGCAGCGGTATGTCCATCCCTAAAACGAAGCTGCTGCAAAGCGCGGGCTGTACAGCGATGGCTTCGGGTCGCAGCACCTGTTGCACCCAGGTTTGCCAAGGCAGCGCAAGCCCGGGCATCAACCATCCCAGCTCGCCCTCCGTGATTCTGTGTCGCAGCTCGGCCTCTTGCCTTTGTCCATCGGCGATCTGGCTGCGAGAGTATGGCCGCACGGCATTCAGCTCACGCTTGAGCTGGCGCTTGTTCAGGCGTTGTGCGGCCACGGGGACTGGGTTTAGCGGTAATACGCTTCGACCGTACCCTTGAGCTTGATCAGCAGGGGCTTGCCCTTGCGGTCCAGGGTCTTGCCGGCGGGCACCTTGACCCAGCCCTCGCTCACGCAGTATTCCTCGACGTCAAAGCGGTCCTTGCCGTTGAAGCGGATGCCGATGTCGTGCTCGAACACGGCGGCCACATGGTGGGGGCTGCGAGGGTCAACGGACAGATGGTCGGGCAGTTCGGGGCGTTGTATGTCGGTCATATCGTGCGGATCCAAAAACGCCTATTGTCCTCTGCTTTGCTGGCTAGTCCGGTGAGCTCCTGCCATGAGTCTCTGCTTTTCTTCCTGCGTGAAAACAAGCTGTTGGACTACTTTTGTCAATTCCTGGGGTTATTGACTGCCGCAAATGTTACCTGTGCGTGCGCCAGATGGCCGGTTCGGTTTTACATGTCTGCATACAGTTTCCGCTGAGTCGCTGCTCATGTGTGTCGACGGTGACTTTTTGTGTTGGTTTGTGTTGTCACCCCGAGAGGCCCAAGGGAAGTTCGGGTTGATGAAAACCCGAATTGATAAGGCAGGAACAGCGTGAATGTCCAACTCTGTATGTGGATGTAGCGTAACGGCTGTACAGCTTGTTTGTTTGCTAAATGCAACTTGGTTTTCAAAGTTTAAAAGCTATGAAAACGGTAGTCGAAGCTTCACTTCCAAACCGAAAAATGAGCTCTCCGAAACAGCGCCCCGAGCTTGTGCAGCCCGGCGCGCGCAACACAGGAGAGTCTGATGGATACAGCCATCCGCACCAAGGCAGGCTTGGTTTTTCTGGGGCCACTCACTACAGCCGTCCCTGAGTCAGAGCGATCTGTCTCCTATCAGGATCTGGATGCGCTGATGCACTCCGGTGTACAGCCGCAGGGCATTTATTTGCGTGCCGTGCCGCACCAGGTCTGGCGCAAATGGCTCAATCGCACCCGCCAGAGCGACTGGTGGAGCCTGCCGGTCTTTGCGGAACCGGCGCTGCGCGACGCGCAGCCGTACGTGGATGCGCTGTGCAGCGTGGAGCGGGCACATGAAGTCACCGAGGGCATGGCCTTGCGCCGCCAGATGCTGCCCGATCCTGGCGATGTGCTGGGGCTGGAGGAGCGTCTGCTGTACTTCCTCTACGAACGCGGGCCGCAGACGGGCTTTCGGCCGCTGCTCGACCGCGACAGCGACCAGCTCTACCGCTATCCGGTCGCGGAGCAACTGGCCTGCGCACAGGAGAGCGTGTCCCAGGCGCTGGAGGAGCTGCGCCGCCGCGGGCTGCTGCGCTCCGAGGGGCTGGTGGACCGCACCCGGCTGTGCTCGGGTTGCGGCTCGGCGCACATCCATTTCGTGGACGTATGCCCGCATTGCCAGAGCCTGGACACCCGACGCGAGTCAATGCTGCACTGCTTTGCCTGCGGCCATGTCGGCGCCGAATCGCAGTTCGTTGAAGGCGGTGCGCTGGACTGCCCCAAATGCCATGTGCATTTGCGTCACATCGGCGTGGACTACGACAAGCCGCTGGCCCAGTACCACTGCCGCAGCTGCCAGCGCTCATCGGTCGATTCCATGGTCCAGGCGCGCTGCCTGGACTGTGCGCGCACGAGCACGCCCGACGAGCTGGAGGTGCGTGAAGTCGCCACGCTGATGCTGAGCGCCAGTGGGCGTCAGGCTGTGCGCAATGGCGGAGTGGGCGAGGCCTACCCGCCGCTGAAGGCGCGCAACTATGTGGACCCGCAGGGCTTCAAGCGAATGTTGGGCTGGGCCAGCGACATCCAGGCGCGCAACCCGCAGTTCAGCTTCCACCTGATGCGCATGGAGCTCGAGCACAAGGGGCTACCGGCGCAGCAACTCAGCCCCTGGCAGATCACCGAGCTGCTGGACGAACTCGCCGTGCGCCTGAATGCCCAGCTGCGCGAGTCCGATCTGATTACCCGCGTGGACGAGCACAGCCTGTGGGTGATCCTGCCATACACGATGCCGCAGGGCCTGCAAAGCCGCATCGAGAAAACCATGGAAAAGCTGGCCGAGGAAGAGGGTGAAGCCAAGCGCCTGGCCCTGTCGGTGCACCTGCGCAGCATGGAAGTCAAGGCCATGAACGACGGCAGCGAAGCACCATCCGCGAGCAATCTGATGCGGAAGATGCAGGCCGACACGCTGCAAGAGGCCTGACCATGTGGCAGCAGTTTGTGGAATCTTTCTTGCTGCTAGCGCACAGCTTCAGCACCCGGGGCGCATGGGATCAGGCATTCAACCTGTTCCCGTTCATCGTCCTGCTGGAACTGCCGTTCTATGTGCTGGTCGTCGGCGGGATGCTGCGCTACGGGTTGCGCCATTGGCGTGTTCCGGTCCGGCGCCTGCAGTACCCGTCCGTGTCTTGCCTGATCACCTGTTATTCCGAAGGCGATGATGTGCGCAAGACCATCAGCTCCTTGGTGAATCAGCGCTATGCGGGGCGCATCCAGCTCATTCCGATCATCGACGGAGCTATCAAGAACAGCGACACGCTGCATGCGGCACTGTCCGAGGCCAAACGCTGGGAAGGTACCGAGGGGCGCGAAGTCACCGTGCTGCCCAAGTGGCAGCGCGGCGGCCGGGTGTCTTCGCTGAATGCGGGGCTGACGCTGGCCACGGGCGACGTGGTGATGGCACTGGACGGCGATACCTCGTTCGACAACGACATGGTGGAGAACGCCACACGCCACTTCGACGACCCACTGGTGGCGGGGGTTGCGGGCAATCTGCGTGTGCGCAACCAGGGCAGAAACCTGGTGACCAAGATGCAGGGGCTGGAATACATGCTCTCCATCAGCGGTGGCAAAACGGGCCTGTCCGAGTTCAACATCGTCAACAACATCTCGGGTGCCTTTGGAGTGTTCCGGACTTCGCTGGTCCGGCACCTTGGCGGTTGGGACGCGGGGACGGCGGAGGACCTGGACATGACGCTGCGCATCAAGCAGTACTTCGGTCGCTACAGCGGCATGCGCATCAAGTTCGAGCCGCATGCCATGGGGCATACCGACGCACCGGAATCCTGGCGCGTGTTCTTCAAGCAGCGCTTGCGCTGGGACGGGGACATGTACTACCTGTTCGTGCGCAAGTACCGTTTCAACCTGCGGCCTTCGTTGCTGGGGTGGCCGAACTTTCTTTTCACCCTTATCAACGGCCTGCTCATGCAGCTGGTGCTGCCCTATCTGATCGTGGGATCGCTGGCAATGCTGCTGTTCATCCAGCCGCTGGGCATCGTGCTGGGCACGCTGGCTTTCGTCTACCTGGGCTATCTGCTGTTGTTATTGGCCTACTACCTGGTCTACCTGGCCACGGTGTCGGAGCGCATCCGGCTGGACCTGTCCTATCTGCCGTACCTGCCGCTGTTTCCTCTCTTTGCCTTCGTGACCCGGGTGCACAGCGGCTACGCCATCCTGGTGGAAGCGCTGACCCATTCGCACTTGGACTCGTCCATGGCGCCCAATTGGGTGCTGCGCAAGAACAAATTCTAAAAACCAACGCATGAAACCATTTTCCCTTCACTACCTGCCGGGTGGGCCGCACCGCGTCCGTGCCCTGAGCGGCCTGATAGGCGTCAGCCTGCTGGCTTCCATGCTGGGAACAAGCGCGAGCGCGCAGACTACCACTGCCGTATCCGCAGCGTCTGAGACGCGTGCTCCTGTCGCTTCCGCTGACACGGGCCAGCCATGGAGCTGGGCCGACCTGCAGGCCTGGAGCGCGGAGCAGGCGCCAGCCGTGCGGCTGGCGCGCCTCAAGGAGCATGTGGCCGGCAGCAACCTCAAGCTGGTCGAGTCGGACAACGGTGCACGGCTTATCGCGGCTGCCGGCCTGGCACGCGCCAAGGAGCCGGTGACGGATACCCTGAACCGCGACTACAGCCGTCTGTCGGGGCAGGCTGGTCTGCGCTGGAGTTTTCTGGGCGCCGAGGAAGCACGCCGGCGCAATGTGCAGGAGGCCAGGACCGAGCAACTGAGCAGTACCGCGCAGACCCAGCTGCTGCAGGCCCAGGCCGTGACGGAGCTGGGACGGCTGTATGTGCGCTATCTGCGCAGCCAGCAGCGCGAGCAGGTGGCGCGGGCCTATCTGTCCACGCGCTCCCAGATCGAGGGAAGGCTGCAGGAGCGCGTGGCTGGCGGCCACATGCTGCGCTCTGAAGGGCTGGACCTGCAGGGCTACTACGAAGCCGCGCAGAACCGCGTGGCCAAGGAGAAGGAAATGCAGCGCGCAGCCTTGCAGCAAATGGGTTTTTTGACCGGCCGCCGTCTGCGCGCCCAGTCGGTGCCGGCTCTGGCCCTGCCGCAGACCTGCATGAATCCGGCCATGCTGCAGGATGCGCTCAACACGCATCCCGCGCTGGAATCTGCACGCTATGCGATGGAAGGATTGCGGGAGCAGGCCCGGCACACGCGCTATGGCGGAGTGACGGGCGGCGTGCAACTGAGCCAGAGCCTGAGCAAGGATTTCGGCGGCAGCCCCGGCCATGCGACGGCCGTGGCGGTGGATGTGTCCATCCCCCTGCAATGGCGCAGTCAGCAGGATGCGATGGCGGCCAAACTGCAGGGCCAGTATGACGAGGCGGCCGAGCAATACGCGCAGACCCAGGGCAAGCTGCAGCTGGAGCAGCAGACCGTGCTGGAGCAGTACAGGTTGAGCCAGGGCGAACTCAAGAGCAGTGCCCAGCGCTATGCAGCGGCCACCGAAGGGCTGCGTGTGGCGCAACTGCGCGCGCCCAGCCTCGGCGGTGACGGCATGGTGCAGACCATCAAGGCCGACAACGGCCGCTACGAAGCGGCGGTGCGCTATATCAGCTCCGCCGAAGGAGAGGATCTGGCGGCCATGGACATGCTGTATTACACGCGTGGTTGTAGCTTGCAGGTGCGTAGCGACGACCCCCTGCAGGCTGCGGTGCTGCAGCGTACTGGTGCCGCAGCTTCCGCAGTGGGTGCTGACGGACTGGTAGCAGTGGCGCAGCAGACTAGGCTCAGCGGGGAAGCGGGCGTTGCCAAACCCGCTGCAGCCGCTGCGGCAGCCGCACCTGCGGGAACCGGCTGGTATGCATGGAAAGGCTGGCAATGGGTGCAGCAGCCGGCCCGCATCGACCAGCTGCCGCAAGGCACGCAGCGCCTTCTGGTGTCGTTCACCGAAGAGCAGTTGCAGCGCCTGGCGGCCGACGAGCAGGCTCGCCAGGGACTGGAGCAGCTGGCGCAGCGTGCACGCCAGCGCGGCATCCGGCTGGAGCTGCTGCTGGGCGAGCCGACCTGGGTGCTGCCCAAGGGGCGCGGCAACATGCTGGCGCTGCTGCAGAAGGTGCAATCCATGCCGTTCGGCATGGTCCACCTGGACCTGGAGCGCAGCCAATTGCCCGAGGTACAGCAAAAGGACTGGGGCCGCAATGTGCTCGACAGCCTGCAGGAGGCGGTGACTCAAAGTCGCCTTCCGATCTCGCTGACGACCCACCACCGCGAACTGCGCGAACCCGGCTTTCTGCAGGCCCTGCAGAAGGCCGGCGTCAAGGAAGTCGTGCCCATGATCTACAGCGCCAATGCGCAGAGCACGGTGAACGTGATCAAGCAGCTGCCGCCCATGCCTCAGGGGCTGGACCTGGCCGTGGCGCAAAGCATTGAAAAGGAATTGCCCTCGGAAGAGAGCTTGTTTCGCATAGGCAGGCGCCAGGCACTGGTTCATTGGCAGGGCGTGGCACAAGCGCTGCGGACGGTGCACGGTTTCAAAGGCGTCGTCGTGCAGTCCTGGGAAGACTATATGGAGGCTCAACCGTGAAGATCCAATTCAATGCTCCGCCGGCTTCGGCGGAAGTCAGCAATGGCATTCCCGTCAAGTACGACAACGTCAAGCGCAAGGTGCCGCGCTGGCGCTGGTATCTGGTGCTGGGCATTGTGCTGCTGATACCCTTGTACTTTGTCTACAAAACCGTGAGCAGTACGGTGCTGCGCGCTTCGCCCGGCATGGTGGTCATCGACCAGGTCGTGGTGCGTGCACCGATCACGGGCCAGGTGGAGCAGGTCGCCCCGGAGGGGCAGGCTACAGAGCAGGGCGCGCGCGTGCTGCGTGTGGTGCAAAAGCAGGTGCCCACGCCGGCGGCCGGTACGGTGCAGGCAGCCGACGTGGTGGCCAGTTCCGCGGACCATACCTATGCGATGCAGCGCCAGGATCTGCAGGGCCAGCAAAAGGCCTTGCAGTCCAGTCTGCAGGCCATGCAGGGCCGCATGTCCCTGATGCAGGATCGCGTGCGGCAGATTGATGAGCTGTTCCGCCAGGGCGCGGCCACGCGCCAGGAAGTGGACGCGGCACGCCTGCAGATGCTGCAGGCACAGGCCGAGATTGGCCGTGCCCAGCGCGAAATCCTGGTTGCCAGCCAGCAGCAGAGCGCCCTGTATCTGCAGGCGGCCAAGGATGCTGCGGCCACGCGCCAGGCTGTCGGTCTGGCACAGGCCGGCAACATCACGCCGGTTGCGGATCTGATGGCGCCCGTGCCCTCGCAGGTGGTGCGCAGCTTCGTCAAGGCAGGCGAATGGGTGGTGGCCGGAGACGAGCTGATGGTGCTGCAGACGCGCAAGGCGCCCTGGGTCCAGGCCTATCTGACGCCCCAGCACCTGAGGTACGCGCGCAAGGGCCAGAAGGCCACGTTGGTCTTCCTAGATGGGCAGAAGGTGCCGGCCGAGGTCGATGAGGTCTTCTCGGAAACCCAGCGCATCCCGGCCGAGCGCGTGGGCCCGATGGAGTCGCAAAGCGCCGCGGTGGTGGTCAAGCTGCGTCCGCTACAGGCCCTGCCTGCCGAGCACCGCGTCAACCGCCTGCCCATTGATGTGCGCTTTGAGAGAAGCTGGTGGCCCTGGAGCCAGGACCACCGGCTTGCTGATTTCACGGCAAACGTCAAGGTCGGCTGACCCGTCCGATGCTGGCGGCAGCCCTGGGCTGCAGACGAGCGGGCCGAGAGGCCGTATGCTCTAGCGCATGCTCACGTCTGAACAACGTCGCTCACTGCAGCAGGCCAAGCGCATGCCGCTGGTTCTGCTGCTGCTGGTGGCCGCAGGTTTCATCGCCACTGCGCTGGCTGGCTCGCGCTGGGCCATAGAGGGGCAGGCCGTGCCTTTATGGCTGGTCTGTCTGCGCGGCATTTGCGAGGCTGCCATGGTGGGGGCGCTGGCCGACTGGTTTGCGGTCTCGGCGCTGTTCCGCCATATTCCGCTGCCGCTGGTGGGGCGGCACACGGCCATCATCTCGCGCAACAAGGATCGCATAGGCCGCAACCTGGCCACTTTCGTGCGCGACAAGTTTCTCGACGCGCCTTCGCTGGTGGCGCTGATCGAGCGCAACAACCCCGCCCAGGCGCTGGCGGACTGGCTGACGGCTCCCGCCAACAGCCAGCTGCTGGGCAGGCAGGTGGCGCGGCTGGCGCTGGCCGCGCTGGAGATGGTGCAGGACAAGCAGGTAGAGAAGTTTCTGACCCAGTCGCTCAAGGCCGTGATGCAGCATGTGGATCTGTCGCGCGCGGCGGCATCGCTGCTGTCGGGGCTGACGGCGGGCGGGCGCCATCAGGAGGTGCTCGACGATGTGCTGGCACGCATCAGCCGCGTGCTGCGCCAGGAGCAGACCCATGTGCTGATTGCGCAGACCATCGTGGTCTGGCTCAAGCGCGAGCACCCGATCAAGGAAAAAATGCTGCCCACGGACTGGCTCAGCGACAAGGGCGCCAGTCTGATCGCCAGCGCTCTGGACAGCCTGCTGCAGGACGTGGCCCAGAACCCCGGCCACCGTCTGCGCGAGGCCTTCGACAGCTCCATACAGCGCCTGATCGACGGTCTGCAGAACGACCCGGTCTACGCCGAGAGGGTAGAAAAACTGCGCAACTATCTGCTGCATGACGAGAAGCTGGCCGTCTATCTGCGCGAGCTATGGGCAGGCTGGCGCACCAAGCTGGAGCGCGATCTGGCCGACGAAAACTCGGCCATGGCACGGCGTGCCGCCGTGATGGGGCGCTGGTTGGGTCAGGCACTGGCGCATGACGAGGCGCTGCGCAACTCCATGAACGAGCGCCTCAAGCGCTGGGCGACGACGCTGGCTCCCGATGTCTCGCAGTTCATCGCCAGACATATTGCCGACACGGTGCAGCGCTGGGATGCCGAGCAACTGGCCACGCTGATCGAGGCGCATATCGGCAAGGATCTTCAGTACATACGCATCAACGGCACGCTGGTGGGCGGCGCCATCGGTTTGCTGCTGTTTCTGATCTCGCATGCCGCGGCCCTGTGGCGCAGCCTGCTGGCCTGGCTGGGATAAAGCTCTATGAGCCGCAGCCGGTGCCAGTTGGCGCTGGTTAGCGTCCTTGTCAAAGTACTTAACAGTAAAAATTCTTTGGAAGGCCTGTTGGTTGCGGTTACAATGAGAATTATTCGCAACAAGAAGACCTTGCGGTAATCTTTGACTCAGCCAGGCATGCACATTGAATGACTGCATGCCGCCATGCCCAGCTGCATGTTTAGCCAGGACGATCTCTGCGCAGATCGTGATTGCCTTCTTCATCACTCCAACAGCGCGAATGCTTCGCTGACCTGCACCTGCTGTTCGTGGCTTTGGCCATGAGGCGCAGCCGTGTCTGGTCGATGTGCATCTTCTTCCAAACTCATCATGCAAATTCATGCAGCCGCTGCTGCAGGCCTGGCCATGGCCTGCGCGTCTTCGTCTTTCCGTCCTCTGTTCACCACCCGCCGGTCGCTGCGTCCTGTGCTGGGCATGGCGCTGGCTGCAGCAGGCCTGCTGACCCACGGGCTGACGGCGGCACAGGAGAAATCGCTGGAGACCGTGGTGGTGACGGCCTCGGGCTTCGAGCAGGAGATCAAGGATGCGCCGGCCTCGATTTCCGTCATCACCCGCGAAGAGCTGGAAAAAGGCAGCTACAACAATCTGCATGATGCGCTGCGCGATGTGCCCGGCGTGAATCTGGTGCCTTCGGACAACAATTCCAACGACATCAGCCTGCGCGGCATGGGCGTGAACTACACCCTGATCCTGGTGGACGGCAAGCGCACCAATACCCGCGAAACCCAGGCCAACGGCTCCACCGGCACCGACCAGAGCTGGGTGCCGCCGCTGGAGGCGATAGAGCGCATCGAGGTGGTGCGCGGCCCCATGTCCTCGCTCTACGGCTCGGACGCCATGGGGGGCGTGATCAACATCATCACGCGCAAGGTGGCCAAAGAGTGGATGGGCTCCATCCGCACCGAGGCCACGCTGCAGGAGCGCTCTTCCTCGGGCAATATCTACCAGAGCAATTTCTATCTGTCCGGCCCCATACAGACCGATCTGCTGGGCCTGAGCATCTACGGCAACTACAACAAGCGAGGCGAGGACAACATCCTCAACGGCTACAACGACTACGACAACCGCGCGCTCAACGTCAAGCTGGCACTGACGCCCAACAAGGACCACGACATCATTGCCGAGCTGGGCACGGGCAAGCAGCACTACACATCGACGCCGGGCAAGACACTGGCGGCCACGGCCGCACTCAGCGACCGCAAGTTCGAGCGCGACAACTTCTCGCTGCAGCACAAGGGACGCTGGGGCTGGGCGTCCTCGGACACCTATCTGCAGCAGGAGAAGACGCGCAATCTGTCGCGCGACATGACCATCAAGAACACGGTGTTCAACAGCAGCTGGGTGGCGCCGCTGGGGGCCAGTCATCTGCTGACCACGGGTGTGAGCTACAACGAGCAGGACCTGACGGACACCACCACCAACACCTTGCCCAATGCCAGCCGCACCAGCATCAACCGCAGCCAGTGGGCCGTGTTTGCCGAGGACGAATGGCGTCTGCACCAGGACTTTGCGCTGACCGGCGGCCTGCGCTACGACCATGACAGCCAGGCTGGCGGCCAGGTCAGCCCGCGCCTGTATGGCGTGTGGAATCTGGCCCCGCAGTGGACGGTCAAGGGCGGTGTCTCCACGGGCTTTCGTGCGCCGTCGCTGCGTCAGACCGTGGGTGACTGGGGCCAGAGCAGCCGTGGCGGCAATATCTACGGCAACCCCGATCTGAAGCCCGAAACCTCGCTGACCAAGGAAATCGGCGTGCTCTACGACAGCGGCGCCGGCACCACGGCGGGGCTGACGGTGTTCGACAACGAGTTCGAGGACAAGATAACCCGCGTGGCCTGCCCCAGCTGCGGCCCGCTCAACAGCTCGGGCCGCGTGCCCACCACGAACATCAATGTGGACAACGCCATCACGCGCGGCGTGGAGGCTTCGCTGGGCACCCAGCTGAGCAAGACGCTGCGCCTGAAGACCAACTACACCTTCACCAAGTCCGAGCAAAAGAGCGGCCAGTTTGCCGGCCTGCCGCTGAACCAGCTGCCGCGCCATCTGTTCAATGTCTCGCTGGACTGGAGCCCCACGGCCCAGCTCAACGGCTGGCTCAAGGCTTCCTACCGCGGTGAGGAAAGCGCCCCCACGGGCGGAGCGTCCTCGGGCAGCTTCACCCAGAAGAGCTACACCATGCTGGACCTGGGCGGCTCCTACAAGCTCAGCAAGACCGTCACGCTGTATGCGGGCATCTACAACCTGCTGGACAAGCAGGTCATCTATGACGGCGTCAATTACGACACTGTGCTCGACGGCCGCCGCTACTGGCTGGGCATGAACGTCAAGTTCTGATTATCGCCATCGCAGCCGTTGCCAAGATTCGCGGCAAGGGCTACTGACTTTTCTTCTGTTTTGCTTTTCAAGGTTCTTCATGCAGCAACTGATCAGCCGTCGCGCCGCCACCCTGGCACTGCTGACGACGGCCGGAACCGCCTGGGCGCAAACGCAGGCGGACCAGCCGTCTGCGGCCCAACCCGTCCGTATCCAGGTCGAGCATGCCAGGGGCGTGGCCGAGCTGCCTTTCGCTCCCCGGCGTGTGGTGGTGTACGACCTGGCTTCGCTGGACACCATGCAGGCGCTCAAGCTGCCGGTGACGGGAGTGCCCAAGGTCCATTTTCCCGCCTATCTGGCGGGCTACGCCGATGCCCGCTATCAGGTGGCTGGCTCGCTGTTCGAGCCCGACTACGAGGCGCTGAGCCGCATCCGCCCCGATCTGATCGTGGTGGCCGGCCGCTCGGCCAGCAAGTACGAAGCGCTGAGTCGCATCGCGCCCACGCTGGATCTGAGTACCTCGGGCAAGGATTTGCTGGGCGATATGCAGCGAAATGTGACCGCACTGGCCAGCCTCTGGGGCAAGCAGGCGCAGGGCGAGCAGCTCATGCAGCAGGTGCGCAGCGATGTGCAGGCCACCCGCGCTGCCGCAGCCAAGGCCGCACCGGGCCTGCTGGTGCTGGCCGTCAACAAAAACATGAGCGCCCAGACCCCGGGTTCGCGCTTCGGTCTGCTGCATGACGTGCTGGGCATCAAGCCTGCCTTGCCCACAGATCCGGCCCAGGCGCGCGGCATTGCGCTGAAGATGGACGATATTGCCAGGATAGACCCAGAGTGGCTGTTCGTGATCGACCGCAATGCGGGCACGGGCAGCACCAGGGACAAGGACGGCAAGCCGGTGGTGCCGTCGCGTGAGCTGTTCGACAACGACACCATCAAGAACACCCGTGCAGGCCGCAAGCAGCAGCTGGTGTTCGTCGATCCCCAGCTCTGGTATTTGCTGGGCAGCAGCGGTCCCCAGGCCATGCGGGCCAATGCGCGGCAGATTCGCGCTGCATTCGAGCGCTAGGCTTCGCGGGAGGTGGCAAATTTAATAGCTGCTCTCGCCAATAAACAAAGGGGTTCAATGCATTCATGCACTGAACCCCTTTGTTTTAATACGCAGCAAGCTATCAAAAAACATCAGGCATCGGGCGCGGAAGGCTCGGGCGGCAGCAGCTGTTTGCCAATCAGCTGCCAGGCCTTGGCGGCATCGGTCTGGCCGGCAAACAGGTGGCAGCTGGCGGCCGTCATGGCGATGCGACCGTTCTCTGGCTCCAGGTCGAAGGCCAGCTCGCATTGCGCAGCGGCGTTGGCCCACATGACCAGCGCGTTGCGGTTCTCTTCCTTCTGCAAGGCGTGGGCCTCGGCCATCCAGGCCTGTGCCAGGCGAAAGGCGGCTTCGGGCTCGCTCATATCGGCCTTGTGCGCCAGATAGAACTCCTTGCCGGCGGCCTGCCAGAATGCGCGGGCCTGCTCGAAGTCCTGCGTGGCAATCTTCTGGGCCTGCTGTACCAGCGCGTTGCCGGCCTGCAGATGGGCCTGATAGGTGGATGCGTCTTGATCTTGGGACATGGCGCTTATTGTCCTCATTGCAGGGCCCGGCCGAACCCGCCCACGCGCATCGCCCCTGGACAGGCCCGGGGCATTGCCGGTGCCTGCCGGCGGCTCGCCGCTAGTAGCGGAAGTCCAGCTGATGCGGGCCCTTGCCGATCTCTGCCGCCTGGGTCTGGCTGGCGCCCTCCCTGGTGGTGGCGGTGATCTTGTAGCTGCCGGCGGGCAGCTGGATCAGACAGACCGGGCCGTTAGCCGTGAAGCGGCTGCTGTCCTTGCCGGAGCTGACCTCGACCGCCACATTGGCCAGATAGGCGCCGTCCTTTTGCGCAAACAGCAGCGACAGCGGGTAGTCCTTCATCGCGGCGCGCATGAGTGTGGATTCATCTTCGCCTATGCCGCCGCAGCTGTAGCGCAGCACGCCGGCCTGCTGCATATCGGGAATCCGGCCCTGAGCCAGAGCGGGCAGGCCGATACCGGCACTGGCGGCCAGAACCAGGCAGGCAGCGTTTCTCAAGCAATGCATGGTGTTTCCTTTCAGCGATACACGGCCGGCCATCTTGCGGCCTGAGCGCGCAGCTCCATGTCATCCCTGCTCGGTGCTGCGTGTGGGCCTCATCGGCTTTTACGCCAGGTTGCCGGATGAAACAGGCGCCCGGGCCTGCGCATCCTGTCCCGCAGGCAGGCTCAGCCCGATGGAGGTGACAGAGCGGTCGGAGTGCGCAAACGCCTGTCCGCCATGCATGCGCGCGATCGCGGCCACGATGGACAGGCCCAGGCCGTGGTTGCGATCGGCCTGGCTGCGGGCTGCGTCCGAGCGATAGAAACGGTCAAACAGTCTGGGCAGATGTTCTGCGGCAATGGCCTGGCCCTGGTTCTGCACCGCCAGCCTGACCTGGCCGGCCTGCGGCGTGCTGATCTGTATCTCTATGCAGCTTCCCGGCGTGGCATAGCGGGTGGCATTGCCCAGCAGATTGGACAGTGCCCGGCGCAGCAATCGCGCATCGACCTGGGCCTGCGCATCGCCCTGCACCCGCACCTGCAGATCAGCCTCCTGCAGCGCGGCCTCGTGATACTCCACCACTTCGTGCGCGAGGCTGGCCAGGCTGGCCACCTGAATGCGGTGCGCGCTTTCGCCGCGATCGGCGTGAGAGAGAAAAAGCATGTCCGCCACGATGCCGGCCATGCGCTGCAGATCCTCCAGATTGGAAGCCAGGATGTCGCGCAGCTCGCCCGCATCGCGGGGCTTGCGCAGAGCCAGCTCGCAACTGCTGATGAGCGTGGTCAGCGGGGTGTTGAGCTCATGGGCCACATCGGCATTGAAGGCCTCCATCTGCCGGTAGGCCACCGCCAGCCGCTCCAGCAGCGCGTTGAACTGTGCAATCAGCGGACGCAGCTCCTGGGGCTGGTTGCTGTCGTCAAGCCTGGTCTGCCAGTCGTGCGTGAGATCCTTGGCGCCCAGTTGCCGGGTCTGCTCCACCAGCGAATGCAGAGGCGCCAGCCCGCGGCGCACCAACCAGGCACTGAATAGCGACACCAGCAGCGCACCGCTGACGGCGGCCAGGCCCAGAATCCAGGCCAGCTGGCGCAGCAGGGCATCGTCGGGGCGGCGGTCCAGCATCAGCAGCACCTGTACGAGCTGCTGTTCCTGCTGGTCCACATGGGCTGGCAGCACGACGCTGAAGCTGCGCCGTGCGCTGTGAACATCGTCCAGGGGCTGGTGCAGTTTCTCGAACAGCAGCGCGCCGCTGGCATAGCTGACGCGGATCGACATATCCTCGTGGCCCGTGAGAAAGTCGGACAACATGTGCTGCATGCTGGACGCGGAGCGGTTGGCACGCGCCTGTTGCAGAAGATGGGTGACCGTGACCTGCTTTTGCTCCAGGCTTTCCTGCTGGCGCTGGGCCAGTGCCAGCCAGCTGCCCCAGTAAACGGCAACGCAGACCAGGCCCAGGCCCAGCATGGTCTGCAGGGCCAGCGAGCGCGACAGCCGGCGGCTCAGGTTCGGGATCTGAGGAGTGCCTGGAGAGACGTGATCAGCGGTCATGAGTGGCTGCTATGCTGGAAGATTCATTGTTTGCGGTTTGCTGGAAAAGGAACGGACCATGAGTCTTGGTAACGCCATCATGAACAACTACGCCTTCTTGCTGGAGATGTACGAGGACAGCTATTTCCCCGAGGAACTTGTTCGCAAGGGTGAGGATATTCTGAGAGAACTCTGCCTGCAGATAGAGCAGCAAAAGCCGCAGAACCTGGAGCAACTGCATCGATTGACCCACGCTGCGACCGAGCGTTTCAACGATCTGCAGCAGGAGTTCGAAGAGCAGGGCAGCGAGATAGAAACGGCGGCGCGTGAATGCATTGCGGCTGACTTCGAGGCCATTGCCAAGGCTTATGGTTTTGAAGATGCGGATGTGGAGGAGCTGATCGCTCTACGCGAATGGTAAGCACCGGGGCTCAGGCCTCGGAGCGCAGCTCCAGCACATAGCCCATGCCGCGCACCGTGTGCAGCAGGGGCAGCTCGAACGGTGCGTCGAGCTTGAGGCGCAGGCGGCGCACGGCGACCTCGACGACATTGGTTTCGCTGTCGAAGTTCATGTCCCAGACCTGGGAGGCCAGCTCGGTGCGCGACAGCACTTCGCCCTGGCGCCGCAGCAGCAGACTCAGCAGATTGAACTCCTTGGCCGTCAGGTCCAGTCGCTGGCCCGCACGCGTGGCGCGGTGACGCAGCAGATCCAGCTCCAGATCGGCCATGCGCAGCACCGTGGCTTCGGGCGTGGCCGTGGCCTGCAGGCCGCGGCGCAGCAGCGCATGAATGCGGGCCACCAGTTCTGAAAATGCAAAAGGCTTGACCAGGTAGTCATCGGCGCCGGCCTGCAGTCCTTTGACGCGGTCTTCCACCTGGGCGCGGGCCGTGAGCATGAGCACTGGTGTCTGGCGGGACTGGCGCAGAGCCGCCAGCACGGCCAGGCCGTCTATGCCGGGCAGCATGCCGTCCAGAATGATGAGGTCGTAGGGCTGCTCGGTGGCCAGATGCAGGCCGTCAATGCCGTTGTGTGCGGCATCGACCACAAAGCCTTCCTCGCCCAGGCCTTTTTGCAAGTATTCGGCGAGTTTGGTTTCGTCCTCGATGACTAGAAGCTTCATGCGCAGATTGTCGAGCAAGTCGGTCGTTTGCGAAGATGACAAATTTGTCATCTTGAGGTCAGAACCCTGTGGGGGCCGCGAGGCTAGATTTGCTCCGCTTGCACAAGACTGCCAATGGAAGGGCAGGCATGCCGGCGGAGCATCACCATGACATTCATCACCAAGGCGGCCGCTGTGTTGCTGGGCAGCGGTTTGGGCCTTTTCGTTCCTTGTGCCTGGGCGCAACAAGCTGCGCCAACAGCAGCAACAGCAGCAACAGCAGCGGCAGCCGCCCCCATCAGCCTGCAGGCCGCACTGGCGCTGGCCATGGAGCACAACCCTGGTCTGCGAGCGGCAGCGCAGGCCCTGGCGGCCAGCGAGGGGGCATTGATCCAGAGTCGCGCCAGATCCAATCCCGAGCTGGCCTATTCGCAGGAAGACACGCGCCGCGAAACCAGGTCCATGACTCTGCAATGGAACCAGTCCATAGAGATCGGCGGCAAGCGCGAGGCCCGCATGAAGGCGGCCGAACACGGTCGCGAACTGGCCAGGGCCGAGCTGGAGGCCGCGCAGGCCGGTCTGCGTGCCGATGTGCGCACGGCTTTTGCCAATGTGCTGGCCGGCCAGCAACGCGTGCAGCTGCATCAGAAGACGCTGGAGATTGCCGGCAGTGCCCGCGATGCCGCGGCCAAGCGCGTGCTGGCAGGCAAGGTGGCTCCGCTGGAGGAAACCAAGGCCCGCGTGGCCGAGAGCAGTGCCGAGCTGGCGCTGGCGCAAGCGCGCTCCGGTCTGCGTGTGGCACGTCAGCAGCTGGCGGCGCTGTGGGGAGCGCAGCCTGCGGCATTTGGCAGTGCGGTGGGGGAGCTGGCGCAACTGCCTGTGCTGCCCGATGAAGGCCTGATGCTGGAAAAGCTGGAGCATTCACCGCAGATGCTGCGCGCGCAGCAGGCCGTTTTTCAAGCCAGGTCCGTCGCCGAGCTCGAGCGTGCCAAGCGCCTGCCTGACCCCAGCGTGAGTCTGGGCATGAAGCGTGCACAGGAAGTGGGACGCAATCAGCTGGTGGTGGGTATCTCGGTGCCGCTGCCGATTCTGGACAGCAACCGCGGCAATCAGCTGCAGGCGCTGCGTCTGGCCGACAAGGCCGAGGACGAGCTGCTGGCCACACGCCAGCAAATGTACGCACAGTTGCAGCAGCAACGCGAGCAACTGCAGTCCAGCCGGGCCCAGGCCGAGCAACTTGCACAGCAGGTCCTGCCGGCGGCCGAGTCCGCTTACGAAGTCGCAGCCAAGGGCTTTGCCCTGGGCAAGTTCAGCTATCTGGAAGTGCTGGATGCCCAGCGCACGCTGGCCGAGGCACGAAGCCTCTATCTGGAGCAGCTGGTGGCAACCCATCAGGCGGCTGCGGACATCACCCGCCAACTGGGCGATGTGCCCGGTCTTGAGTAAGAACAAGCACATATCATGAATTCCACATCCCCTAAGCCCCGCCGCACGGCGATTGCCATCGCCATCATTCTGGCGCTCGGCGCGGCCGCTGCTGCAGCCATTGTCTACGGTACGCAGCCGGCGGCTGTCAGCGCTGAAGGCCACGGTCACGGTGCTGCAGAGAAGAGTCATGCCCATGAAGAAAACAACGGGCATGAGCATGACGAAAAAGAGGGGCATGACCATGGCAGCGAGCCTGGGCATGAACAGGCAGCAAGCGCCGGAAAACCTGCAGCCAAGCCCGAATCCGCTCATGCCGATGATGAGGATGAAGGCCTGCTCAAACTCGATGCCGAGCGCGCAAGGGCTGCGGGCGTGGCGCTGGCCGAGGCCGGCCCGGCGTTGATAGCCAGCATGCTGCAGTTGCCGGGCGAGATTCGCTTCAACGAGGACAGGACGGCTCATGTGGTGCCGCGGGTGGCGGGCGTGGCGGAGAGCGTGGCGGCCAATCTGGGGCAGGTGGTCAAGAAGGGCCAGTTGCTGGCCACCCTGACCAGCCCTGCGGTATCCGAGCAGCGCAGCGAGCTGATGGCCGCGCAAAAGCGTCTCGCACTGGCGCGCACCACCTACCAGCGCGAAAAGCAGCTGTGGCAGGAAAAGATCTCGGCCGAGCAGGACTATCTGCAGGCCCAGCAGGCACTGCGCGAGGCCGAGATCGCATCCGCCAATGCGCAACAGAAGCTGGCTGCAATCGGTGCCGGCTCAGGCACTGCCGGGGCGCTGAACCGCTTCGAGCTGCGCGCGCCCTTCGATGGGGTGGTTGTGGAAAAGCATCTTGCCGTGGGCGAAGCCGTGCAGGACAGCACGGCCGTGTTCACCATCTCCGATCTGCGTTCGGTCTGGGCTGAAATGAAGGTGGCCGCCAGCGACCTGCCCTTTGTGCGCGTGGGCGAAAAGGCCACTGTGCATGCGACGGCCTTTGAATCGAAAGCCACGGGGACGGTGGCCTATGTGGGCGCATTGATAGGGCAGGAAACCCGCACGGCACCGGCACGCATCACCCTGGACAACCCGGATGGTATCTGGCGTCCGGGCCTCTTCGTGAATGTGGATCTGACGGCATCCAGCCAGAAGGCGGCGGTGACGGTGGCCAGTGCGGCCATCCAGAAGATCGACGGCGACAAGCCCGTGGTGTTTGTGCCGGTGGACGGCGGCTTCAAGGCGCAGGCCCTGAAGCTGGGCAAGACCGACGGCCAGAACACCGAAGTGCTGCAGGGCCTGAGTACAGGCCAGCGCTATGTGAAGGACGGCAGCTTCGTCCTGAAGTCCGAGCTTGGCAAGGCAACAGCCGAGCATGTGCACTGATTAGCCACCCCCTGAGGCGCGGCGCGCCTTCCCGTTGCACGGCGCCCCCAAGGGGGACGACACCCTCGCCTGGGTGGCCCCGCCGCGAGGCGGCTCTTGCTCGGTGTCTCTGGTTTGGATTGCGCCAGTGTGACAGGGCAGATGAAGATATTTGGAGTTTGAATGTTTGAGCGCATCATCCGCTTTGCGATTGCCCAGCGCTGGCTGGTCATGCTGGCCACGCTTGCCCTGGTGGGCCTGGGTATCTACAACTACCAGCGTCTGCCCATCGATGCCGTGCCCGACATCACCAATGTGCAGGTGCAGATCAATACCTCGGCTCCAGGCTATTCGCCGCTGGAGACCGAGCAGCGCGTCACCTTCCCCATAGAGACCGTGATGGCCGGCCTGCCGGGGCTGGAGCAGACCCGCTCGCTGTCGCGCTACGGCCTGTCCCAGGTGACGGTGGTATTCAAGGACGGCACGGACATCTACTTTGCACGCCAGTTGGTTAACGAGCGCATGCAGCAGGCGCGCGATGCCCTGCCGGCGGGTGTCGCGCCTGCGCTGGGACCTATCTCCACGGGGCTGGGCGAGATCTATCTGTGGACCGTGGAGGCCGATGAGGGCGCCACCAAGCCCGACGGTTCGCCCTATACACCCATGGATCTGCGCGAGATTCAGGACTGGGTCATCAAGCCCCAGCTGCGCAATGTGGCGGGCGTGACCGAGATCAATTCCATCGGCGGTTTCGCCAAGGAATACCTGGTGGCGCCGCAGCCGCAAAAGCTCGCGGCCTATGGTTTCACGCTGGCCGATATCGTCGCGGCGCTGGAACGCAACAACGCCAATGTGGGCGCCGGCTATATCGAGCGCCAGGGCGAGCAGTATCTGATCCGCGCGCCGGGGCAGGTGGGGGGCATTGCCGATATTCGCGAAGTCATCGTGGGGTCGGCGCAAGGCCAGCCGATTCGCGTGCGCGATCTGGCCGATGTGGGCCTGGGCCGCGAGCTGCGTACGGGGGCTGCCACGGACAACGGTCGCGAAGTGGTGCTGGGTACGGTGTTCATGCTGATTGGCGAGAACAGCCGCGCAGTGGCGCAGGCGGTGCATGAGCGCATGCAGGTGATCAACAAAAGCCTGCCGCTTGGCGTGAAGGCCGTGACGGTGTACGACCGCACCAATCTGGTGGACAAAGCCATTGCCACGGTCAAGAAGAACCTGATCGAAGGTGCGGCGCTGGTCGTGGCGATTCTGTTCCTGTTTCTGGGCAATCTGCGGGCAGCGCTGATCACGGCGCTCATCATTCCGCTGTCCATGCTGTTCACCTTCACGGGCATGGTGCAGATGCGCGTCAGCGCCAATCTGATGAGCCTTGGGGCGCTGGACTTCGGCATCATCATTGATGGCGCGGTGGTGATCGTGGAGAACTGCGTGCGCCGTCTGGCCCATGCCCAGGCAGCAGCAGGCCGATCGTTGACCCGCAGCGAACGTTTCGAGGAAGTGTTTGCGGCAGCCAGGGAGGCAAGGCGTCCGTTGTTGTTCGGTCAGCTCATCATCATGGTGGTCTATCTGCCCATTTTTGCGCTTACCGGTGTGGAAGGAAAGATGTTCCACCCCATGGCGCTGACGGTGGTGATCGCGTTGCTGGGTGCCATGCTGCTGTCTATCACCTTCATCCCTGCCGCGATTGCGCTGTTCATGGGCGACAAGGTGGCCGAGAAGGAAAACCGTTTGATGGAGTGGGCGCGCCGTGCCTATGCGCCGGTGCTGGACAAGGTCATGCATGCACCAGCAGTGGTGTTGACGGCGGCCAGCGTCATCGTTGCCCTGAGCCTGCTGCTGGCCACGCGCATGGGCAGCGAGTTTGCCCCCAATCTCAATGAGGGCGACTTTGCGATTCAGGCGTTGCGCATACCGGGCACCAGCCTTACGCAGTCGGTGCAGATGCAGATGCAGATCGAGAGCGAGCTCAAAAAGCAGTTCCCTGAGATCGAGCGTGTGTTTGCGCGCACCGGCACGGCAGAGATCGCCTCCGACCCCATGCCGCCTAATATTTCGGATGGCTACATCATGCTCAAGCCGCGTGAGCAATGGCCCGATCCGGCGCGCTCGCGTGACGATCTGCTGGCTGCCGTACAAGAGACCGTGGAAAAGATTCCGGGCAGCAACTACGAGTTCTCGCAGCCGATTCAGCTGCGCTTCAACGAGCTGATTTCGGGCGTGCGCAGCGATGTGGCCGTCAAGATCTTCGGCGATGACATGGTCCAGCTGGAAAAGTCCGCGCAGGCCGTAGCCGCCATGCTGCAAAAGATTCCTGGTGCCTCCGAGGTCAAGGTCGAGCAGACCACGGGCCTGCCCATGCTCACGGTGCAGATCGACCGCGAAAAAGCCTCGCGTTACGGTCTGAACATGGGTGATGTGCAAGATGCCATCAGCACGGCTTTTGGCGGGCGTGAAGCCGGCACGGTATTCGAGGGTGACCGACGTTTTGCCATCCAGGTTCGCCTGCCCGAGGCCATGCGCAGCGATGTGGGCGGCATAGGTCGCCTGCCGATCGCGCTGCCGCGCGGCGGTGACGGGCGTCTGGGCTTTGTGCCGCTTTCATCGGTGGCGACGGTGGAGCTGGCTCCGGGCCCCAACCAGGTCAGCCGCGAGGACGGCAAGCGCCGCATCGTGGTCAGCGCCAACGTGCGCGGGCGAGATATCGGCTCCTTTGTGGCACAGGCTCAGCAGGAACTCGAAGGCGTTGCGTTGCCTGCAGGTTACTGGACACGTTGGGGCGGAACCTTCGAGAACCTGGAGTCGGCCCGCCAGCGTCTGATGATCGTGGTGCCCGTGGCGCTGGCGCTGGTGTTCACGCTGTTGTTTGCCATGTTCGGCAACGTGCGCGACGGTCTCATTGTCTTCACCGGCATTCCGTTTGCGTTGACGGGCGGAATTGCAGCGCTGTGGCTGCGCGGCATTCCGCTGTCCATTTCGGCGGCCATCGGCTTTATCGCCCTATGCGGCGTGGCCGTGCTCAACGGCCTGGTCATGATCTCCTATATCCGCAGCTTGCGCGAACAGGGAATGGATCTGGAACAGGCCGTGACCGAAGGGGCGCTCACGCGTCTGCGTCCCGTGTTGATGACGGCCCTGGTGGCATCGCTGGGCTTTGTGCCCATGGCGATTGCCACGGGAACGGGGGCCGAGGTGCAAAGGCCGCTGGCCACGGTGGTGATTGGCGGCATTCTCTCGTCCACGGTGCTGACGCTGTTGGTGCTGCCGCTGCTGTACAGACTCGGTTACCAGAAGCACCAATAACCGTGCAAGCGTCAGTGCTCTGAACGGCGTTGCAATGTCTTCTGCACAGGGCCGATGCGGATGCATCGGCCCTTTTTACATGGCGCTTCGTGCCGGGCAAGGCCCGCGAATTCCGGGCGCTGGCGCGATGCGAGGAAACGGATTGAAACACGGGCGTCATCGGCATGACACGAGCTTTTCCTAGATTCTTGCCGGTCGAAACCTGTCGACATCCAAGTGAAAGACTCCATGCAAAACAAGCGTTTGATCAAGGCGCTGGCGCTCGTCTGCCTGACGGCCGCCACGCTGGCCGCCTGTGGCGGCAGCGATGACAGTCCGCCTGCTCCCACGAACCCGACCAATCCCACGACCCCCACGAACCCCACCGAGCCGGCCAAGCCGGAGATGCGCTGTGCTCCCTGAGCGCGGTGACAGACAAGGCTTCACCATGATTTCGCGACGCAACCTTCTGCAGGCCGGCAAGAACGCCGCCTTTTCCGCTGCCGCACTGGCGGCCTTTCCGCCCAGCATCCGCCGTGCGCTGGCCATTCCGGCCAACAATGTCACGGGCACGGTCATGGACGTGCAGCATGTGGTGATCCTGATGCAGGAAAACCGCTCTTTCGACCAGTACTTCGGCACACTCAAGGGGGTGCGCGGCTTTGGCGACCGGATGACGATTCCCGTGCCCAACGGCCGCAAGGTCTGGCAGCAGGAGCGTGCCAACGGTACGGTCATCACGCCCTACCATCTGGACGGAACGGCCAACAACGCGCAGCGCGTTTCCGGCACCCCTCATTCCTGGCTGGACAGTCAGCAGGCCTGGGACAACGGCCGCATGTCGCGCTGGCCCGTGGCCAAGACGGACACCTCCATGGGCTATTTCAAGGAGCAGGAGCTGCCCTACCAGTTCGCGCTGGCCAATGCCTTCACGATCTGCGATGCCTACCACTGCGCCATGCACACCGGAACCGACGCCAACCGGTCATTCCACATGACAGGCACCAACGGTGCCATACCGCAGAACGTGGCCTTCGTGAATAACGAGTGGGATGCCATCAACGGCGTGCCCAGCGACGCCAACACCGGCTACACATGGAAGACTTATGCCGAGCGGCTGCAGGAAGCCGGGGTGAGCTGGATCAGCTACCAGAACATGCCCGACGAATGGGGCGACAACATGCTGGGGGCGTTCCAGAACTTCCGCAGAGCGAATCTGGCCTCCGGCTTTCCTGTCTCCAGCGGCGGAGCGCCCAATGCGCCGTATACCAACACCGGCCAGGCCTTGCCCTACCACGCCTATGATGCGGCCAGCGACAACGCTGCCAACCCGCTGTACAAAGGCGTGGCCAACACCTTGCCCGGCAACAAGCCCGAGGAATACCTGGACGCCTTCAAGCGCGATATTCGCGAAGGCAAGCTGCCCCAGGTGTCCTGGGTCAATGCACCGTCCATCTATTGCGAACACCCCGGCCCATCCAGCCCGGTGCAGGGCGCCTGGTTTCTGCAGGAGGTGCTGGACGCGCTGACGGCCAATCCCGAGGTCTGGAGCAAGACCGTGCTGCTGGTCAACTTCGACGAAAACGACGGCTACTTCGACCATATGCCTTCGCCCTCGGCGCCATCGCAGAACGCCGACAAGACCTATGCAGGCAAGACCACGCTGCCGGAGGCCGATCTGCAGGCCGAGTACTTCACGCATGACGCGCCGGTCGGCAGCCGCAGCCAGCCCGCCCCCGATGGCCGTGTCTACGGTCCCGGGCCGCGCGTTCCGCTGTATGTGATCTCGCCATGGAGTCGTGGCGGCTGGGTCAACTCGCAGGTATTCGACCATACGTCGGTGCTGCGTTTTCTGGAGGCCCGCTTTGGCGTGAAGGAACCCAATATCAGCCCGTTCCGTCGTGCGGTATGTGGAGATCTTCTGAGCACCTTCAACTTCAAGACGCCGAACAACGAGACCCTGCCCCTGCTGGCCGGACGATCCACACGTGATGTCGCCGACCAGCTGCGTGCCGATCAGCAAAAGCTGCCCGCCGTGCCGGTGCCGCGCGATATGCAGCTGCCTTTGCAGGCGGTCGGTACGCGTCCCTCGCGGGCCTTGCCCTACGAGCTGCACACCAGTGCGCGCTGTCAGGCCAACAGCCAGGTGGAGCTGGTGTTTGCCAACACCGGTACACAGGCGGCCGTCTTCCATGTCTATGACCGCTACAAGCTGGATCGCACGCCGCGTCGCTATATGGTGGAAGCGGGCAAGACGCTGTCCGATACCTGGGATGCCGTGCGCGACAATTTCGGCAAGTACGATCTCTGGGTGCTGGGTCCCAACGGTTTTCACCGTCACTTCAAGGGCGACCTGAATCGCCTGGGCAGTACACAGGCTGCCCCCGAGGTGCGTGTCTGCTACGACATCGCCAATGGCAATGTCTATGTGGATCTGATGAACAAGGGCGCTCAGGCTGCGGTGTTCACCATCACACCCATGGCCTACCTGAGCGACGGTCCATGGACGGTTAGCGTTGCCGCTGCCGCCAACGCCGAGAGGCATTGGGAGCTGAAGGCCAGCGGCCAGTGGTATGACTTTGCCGTAACCTGCAACAGCGATCCGGCGTACTACCGGCGCTTTGCCGGCCGCGTGGAAACCGGTCAGCACACGATCAGCGACCCGGCCATGGGCGAGGTATAGCGACCATGCTGCGCCTTTGCTGACCTGTCTGGCATGCACCATTGGCCCTAATATGGCGGTCTTGTATGACGATGGATGCTTGCCATGACTTTCCCCGCACTGCGCGACCTTGTTGAAGACCTGCGTCATGCCCGGCCCGCGCTATGGGCCGGGCGCAGCGAGGGGGCTCGGTCCACGCACTCTATAGACGCAGCTCAGGTTCAGCAGGCTGTACAGCGTTTTGAACGTTTTGCACCCTTGCTGGCGCAGCTGTTTCCAGAGTTGCAGGCGTCTGGCGGACGTATTGAGTCGGCGCTGCTGCACGTGCCGCAGATGCAGCAGGCTTTGCAGCTGCCCGAGCAACTGGGTCGGCTCTGGCTCAAGGCCGATCACAGCCTGCCTGTAGCGGGCTCCATCAAGGCACGCGGTGGCGTGCATGAGGTGCTGGAGTATGCGGAGCAGATCGCTTTGCAGCATGGCCTGCTGGCCGATGGCGACTATCTGCAACTGGCCTCCGATGCTGCGCGTGCGGTGTTCGCCAGCTACCAGGTGGCGGTAGGCTCCACGGGCAATCTGGGCCTGTCGATTGGCGTCATGGCTTCGGGCCTTGGCTTCAAGGCAACGGTCCATATGTCTGCCGATGCCAAGGAGTGGAAAAAGCAGCGCCTGCGAGCCCGTGGCGTGCAGGTGGTGGAGCATGCCGGCGACTATGCCCAGGCCGTGGCCGCAGGCCGCGCGCTGGCCGACCAGGATACGCACTGTCACTTTGTGGATGACGAGCATTCGCTTTCGCTGCTGCTTGGCTATGCGGCGGCGGCTCCGCACCTGGTCGCGCAACTTGCAGAGAACGGGATTGCCGTGGATGAGACGCATCCTTTGTTTGTCTATATTCCCTGCGGCGTTGGGGGGGCGCCCGGCGGCGTGGCGCTGGGTCTGCAGCAGGCATTCGGGCCGCATGTGCATTGTTTTTTTGCCGAGCCCGTGCAGTCGCCCTGCTTCATGGTGGAGATGCTCGCCGGTGCTGCAGCGCTGCCTGGTCTGGAAGCCCATCCTTCGGTCTATGAGCTGGGCCTGAACAACCAGACCGAGGCCGATGGCCTGGCAGTGCCGCGTGCATCGGAGCTGGCTGCCGACGTGGTGCGTGGTTTTCTCGGCGGAGTTTTCACGGTGGAGGACGAAACCCTGTTTTGCCATCTGTGCCTGTTGAAGGATAGAGAGGGGCTGCAGATCGAGCCATCGGCCGCAGCGGGCTTTAGCGGTCCGCGCGCCCTTTTGGAGAGTGTTGCGGGTCAGGATTATCTGCAGCGCCAGAAGCTGCTGCCGCACATGGCAAACGCCACACATATTGTCTGGACCACGGGCGGCCTGTTTGTCCCCGACGAGGAGTACGCGAGGTTTCTGGCACGTGGACGCGATCTGCTGAACTGAGCGCCTTGCCTGAGTTACCCGGGTCTTGGCGCCCTGCCCGCTTCACTCATCAGTATCAGCAGGCTGCGGTTGAAGTCCTCCACCACCAGCAGGCGGCCCGCGTGATCGATGCCCATGCCCGTGGGGCACCCGCCGGGGCGCAGACCGGGCCTGGCGTCCCAGTTGCTCAGCCATTGAATGGGTTTGCCAGAGGGCCGGCCCTTGTCGTCGCGCGCAAAGCCCACTAGGCGTTGACCGTCTGCGCGTTGGCCGTGCCAGGCCACCAGCAATTGCCCGCCAAACGCGCTGCCCACAGGCGTGGCCAGCATTTGCAGTGGAGTCACGTGGGCGGGCCAGAGCATATGCGGCGCCTCGGTCTTGCTGCAGTCAAAGCGCTTTTCATAGCCCTGCGCGTTCTGGCGTGCGCCTGTGCAGTAAGGCCAACCGTAGTCGGCACCCGCGCGCAGCAGGTTGAGCTCCTCCGGCGGTTGCCTGGGGTCGCGGTAGTCGATATTGTTTTCGCCTTGCCAGACGGTGCCTGCCGCAGGGCCGTCGGGCATCACGGCCAGCGCCATGGAGTTGCGCAGGCCGCTGGCAAAGGGTTTGAATTCCTTGACGGGCTGCTTGCCGGCCTGCAGCACCATGCGCCAGACGGCAGCGCGCGGCATGGCCGCGCTGCGCTCGGGGCAGGGCACGGCTTGCTTCTGGTCTTCACCCCGGCAGGCATCGGTGGCCGATCCCATATTGACGTAGAGGCTGCCGTCCGGCGCAAACGCCAGCTCCTTGAGCAGGTGCGCACCGTCGGCCGGCAGGCCGCTGGCCAGCAACTCGGGCTGAGGTGTCTGTCCGAGTGAAGGCACTGCAGCGCGCCATATCTTGTCGGCCTCGCCGATATAGATTTTTCCGTCCGGACCGCGCGCCATGCCCGAAGGGTAGTTGAGCTTGCTCAGCAACACTCTGGCTTCGACGGCCCTGGCCGTGGTGTTGGCATTGGCGGGAGTCGCCGCGTCTGGCGGCAGGCGCAGCTCGATCAGCTGGCCCACCTGGGGCATCCAGTTGCCCATGTCCAGCACCCAGATACGGCCCGGCTCAATCTCCAATACGCGGCGCGGAAAGCGCAGACCATGGGCATCGTCGGCTATCAGCCCCACGCAGGTGCCCGAGGGACTGGTGATGGCCAGGCGTGGATAGATACCGCATTTGCCGGTGGAGGCATAGCCGCGTGCATGCGCACCTGGGCTGGCAACCATGAGCAGCAGCGCAGACAGTCTCAGAATCAACCTGTATTTGCGCTGCATGGTTCTCCAGGAGGTTAAAAGCGCGGCAGATCGGGGTGGGCAATCTGTCCGCCGCGCACCAGCATCTTGCCGTACTCGGCGCAGCGGTTGAGCGTGGGAATCACCTTGCCGGGGTTGAGCAGCGATTGCGGATCAAACGCCGCCTTGAGCGCGAACATCTGGGCGTTCTCGGTCGTTGTGAACTGGGTGCACATGCTGTTGAGCTTTTCCACGCCCACACCATGCTCGCCCGTCACCGTGCCGCCCATGGCCACGCTGGTTTCCAGAATGTCGGCTCCGAACAGCTCGCAGCGGTGCAGTTCGTCGGGGTTGTTGGCATCGAACAGTATCAAGGGGTGCAGATTGCCGTCTCCTGCATGGAACACGTTGGCGCAGCGCAACTGGTATTTCTTCTCCATCTCCTGAATCGCCAGCAGGATGTCGGCCAGACGCTTGCGCGGAATGGTGGAGTCCATGCACATGTAATCGGGGCTGATACGACCGCTTGCGGGGAAGGCGTTCTTGCGCCCGCTCCAGAAGCGCAGACGCTCTTCCTCGCCTTCGCTGACGGTGATGGCCGTGGCGCCGGCGTGGCGCAAAACTTCGCTCATGCGGGCGATCTCTTCCTCGACCTCCTCGGGCGTGCCGTCACTCTCGCACAGCAAGATGGCTTGCGCCGTGAGGTCGTAGCCGGCACGCACAAAGTCCTCCACGGCGGCCGTCATGGGCTTGTCCATCATTTCCAGTCCGGCGGGAATGATGCCGGCCGCGATCACCGCAGCCACTGCGTCGCCCGCTTTGCGCACATCGTCGAAGCTGGCCATGATGCAGCGCGCCAGCTGGGGCTTGGGCACGAGTTTGACCGTGACCTCGGTCACCACGGCCAGCATGCCTTCGCTGCCTATCATGACGGCCAGCAGGTCCAGGCCGGGGGTGTCGAGCGCATCCGAGCCGAACTCGACGGGCTCGCCTTCGATGCTGAAGCCTTTGACCTTGAGCACGTTGTGCACCGTGAGCCCGTACTTGAGGCAGTGCACGCCGCCCGAGTTCTCGGCCACATTGCCGCCGATGGTGCAGGCGATCTGGCTGCTGGGGTCGGGCGCATAGTACAGACCGTAGGGGGCAGCGGCTTCGCTGATGGCGAGGTTGCGCACACCGCACTGCACCAGGGCTGTACGGCTGTAGGCATCGACCTTGAGGATTTTGTTGAATTTGGCCAGCGACAGCGTCACGCCCATGGGGTGAGGCATGGCGCCACCCGAAAGCCCGGTGCCCGCACCACGTGCAATGACGGGCGCTCCTATGGCGTGGCAGGCCTGGAGCACAGCCTGCACCTGAGCATAAGTCTCGGGCAGGCAGACCAGCAGAGGGCGCTGGCGGTAGGCCGTCAGTCCGTCGCACTCATAGGGCGTGGTGTCTTCGCTCTGATAGAGCAGGGCATGCGCCGGCACATGGGGGCGCAGTGCCTCCACCACCTCGGCCTGGCGCCGAGCACGCTCGGACTGCTCGGGCGGGTGGTGTGCGGCGTTGGCCGCTGCGCTGGAGGTGGCGACGAGATCGGTAAAAGTGCTGGCGAACGTCATGCCTGCAAATGTAGGGGATGCGCCCGCGCATTGGTGTGAGCTTTATTGCAAAGCTGCTTGAAATGCTTTGCGACGATGATGATATTTGCTCTTGAAACAATAGCTATTGACGATTGATGAATAAGGCTTGGAGTTGATTTATTCCCTGAAATGACCGCTCGCATCAATCATGGTCAGCCCCACATAGCTGGAGCCGCTGCGCGGCGGTGTGAAGCGCAGATGCATGGCGCCGTAGCGAATCTCGCCCATGGCGTCGAGGGCGGCCAGCAAGCCCGCCCGATTGCTTGTGGGCGCAGCTTTACGCAGCGCATCCAGCAAGGTTCGGGTGTTGAGAAAGACTTCCAGGCCCAGATAGGAGGCCGGCGGCATGCCGCCGTGGTCGAGGAGCTGCTGGTAGTCCTTGATGGCCGGAACCGCGCCCTTCCAGGGGCTGGGTACCAGGGTGGTGAAGGCAATGCCGCGTGTATAAGGGCCCAGCCCTTGCACCACCGCACGGTTGGCCTGGGCGGCCAGGTTGTAGAAAGGCGCCGTGACATGAGCCTGTCTGGCCATGGTGATCAGACCTATGGTGGCAGGGGCGCCCGCCAGCACGATGACGCCTTGGAGATCGGGCAGGGCGGCCAGCTGTCTGGCCAGGTCCGGGGTGTTGCTGCCCGAAGCCTCCACGGCCAGAGTTGCCGCGGCCTTGAGATCATTGGCTGCAAAGGCGTTCAGGGCGATCTGCAGGCTGTTTTTGCCGAAGCCGTCGTTCTGGTGAACGATGGCGATCCGCCGCAGACCTATGGTCTGCATCTGCTGCAGCATGGCCGCGACTTCTGCCTGGGTGCTGGCGCGCAGCGGATAGATGAAACGGCCCGGCTGCTGGCGCATGCTGCCGGCTCCGGCAATCACGCCCACCAGGGCCGTCTGGCCTTGCTGTACCTCGGGTTGCATGGCTGTGCAACTGACCGTTCCCCAGCAGTTGAGCAGGGCCAGGGCTCCTTCCTGGATCAGTTGGCGTGCATTGCCGGCGGCGCGCTGCGGCTCGTAGCCATCGTCCAGCACCTTGAGTGTCAAAGCTTTGCCGCCCAGGCCTCCCTGCTTGTTGAATGCCTCCACCTGCGCCTGCATGATGCTCATCCCTTCCTTGCCGGCTTCGGCCTGCGAGCCTGACAGTGGCAAGCTGGCGCCTATGGTGAGCTTGTTCTCCTGCGCATGCAGGGTCAGGCTGGCGGTGATGCCGGCGGCCAGTAGCCAGGCGCAGCGCGATGGGGTTTGCATGGGTCTCCTCCTCGTTGTTGTGAGCCCATGGTGGGAGGACTGCAACAAGGGTGGGAGAGGGCAACTGTGGCCATGTCGGCTGGGGGCGACGTTATGGTGTTTTGACCCGCTTATGAGGTACGGACTTGATCTGCATCGCCCCATGGCCTTGCGTCGTCATCTGCTCTCCAGTATCCACAGGCGCTTGCTGGCGCGGGTCATGGCGACGTAGAGCATGTTGCGCTGTGGGTCGCTCGCATTGGGCGAGAAGTGCCTGGAATTGACAAAGGGCACGGCCACATACTCGTATTCATGGCCTTTGCTGCGTTCTACCGTGAGCAGTTGCAAGCTGGGCTTTTCATGGCGCTGATGCTGCGCGATGCTCGACTGGACCATGAGGCTGAGGCGGCCCAGGAATTCATCGACGGAAAGCCCGGCGCAGATGCGCGACAGCGCTTGCAGGCTGGCCAGGCACTGGCGCAGTTCGTCCTGGCTGATGGGGGCCTGGGCGAAGAACTGTCGCAACAGAGGGTGCAGAAGCAACTGCCCCGCATCGGCGCACTGGTCTGCGGGCAAGGCCAGCAACCGGGCACAGGGGGAGTCTGGTGCGATGTAGGCGGCGAGGAAGCGGCGCATGGCGGCTTGCTGTCCCATGAGTTCGGCGGCAATGCGCAGCGTGTCGGACTCCGGCGGGGCGTCGCCCAGTGCAGTCATGTCGAACAGGCCGTTGGCCAGCAGATCCCGGTCGGGCGGGCTGGCATGGCGCACATAGCGCATCAGACCTTCGGCAGCGCTGCTCAGAATGCCTTGCGAGAGCAGCGCACCGCCGCTGCAGCCCTGCATGGCCCACAGCATGGCCAGCACCAGGGCGATTTCGCGGCGCTGGTAGAAGCGCTGCATGCCTTTGCAGGCATAGTGCACGCCCTCGTGGGCGAACAGCCATTCAAGCAGTACCGAATCTTCGGGTGAATGCAGGATGACTCGCAGCACGGCTGGCGGGTCCTGCGGTTTGCGGGGCAGACGGGCCACGGTGGCATGAATATCCAGCAATTGCCGGGCGCAGTCCTCGTCATCGCCATGGCGATGTTCGAACCAGGCTGAGGCGTTGCGGTAATGGGCGTCGAACTCCACGCCGAAGCGCTGGTTCAGTTCCTGGCAGATGAGGGGGCCGAAGCGATAGGTCGTGTTGAGCGTGGCCTGGCCGGTGCCCGCGGGCAGCTCCTGCAGGATGCGCTGGGCGCTGTCGCCAAAGATGGAGGAGGCGCCCGGCAGTATGTGCTGGTTGAAGTCGCCGACACCGATGAAGCGTCCGTTGCCGCGCGCCAGATGGCGCAGCACCAGCAGCGCGGCTTCGTCAAGGTCCTGCAGTTCGTCGAACAGTACGGCTTCGAAGCGACCCTGCAGCAGCGGGAAGCCGGCGTCGAAGTCCAGTGCTGCCAGCTGGCAGGCGAGCGCGTAGGTGCAGTCGCCGGGTGCATAGAACAGCGGCTCCTGGGTGGGGCCTGCGCGTAGCCGTTCATAGCTGCGCAGCAGCCGGTACAGGCCGTAGTCCAGAGCGTTGTCGCGGCAATATGCCAGCGCGCTGAGGCCGCTGTCGTCGATGTCGAGTTCCAGCATGCACTGCTTGGCCAGGGCCTCGAAAGCGAGGAAGGCGCTGATGTCCAGAGGCCGTGCGAAGTAGTCCGCCAGCTCGGGTATGTCGAGCTCGGCATGCCGTTCGGCCTCTTGCGACAGCGCTTCATGCGCCTGCTGGATGAGCAGGTTCTTTTCCAGGCTGGAGGAGAGCATGGGGACAGGGTCGCCCTGCTCTTCGAGTAGGCGGGCGCAAAAATGCTCCAGAGTGAGCAGATGCAGGCCTTCGAGTCGCACGGCGGAGATCCGGTCCAGGCGAGCCTGAATGGCCTTGATGCCGGCCTCCGAGTAGGCCAGCATCAGCACGTTGCGCGCGCCCTGGGTGCAGATCAGGTCGGTGGCCTTGATGGCCAGCGTAGTCGTCTTGCCCGTGCCGGCCAGGGCGCGGATGAGCAGCGAGGACGCTTCGCTGTTGAGGGCCTGGTTCTGGTCAAGGCCGGGGTACAGCCTGGGCTGCAGGTTCATGCAGTGGGTGCTCCATCTTCGTTATCCATCGAGCTATCCGTGCAACGGCTGTTCGCCGGTCCAGGGACTGCGAGCAAGAACTGCGCCGCCGCGAAGCCGCCGGGTTGCAGCTCAGCCCATGGCCTTGCGCAGCCACTCGGCGAAGGCCGCACATTCCCAGCGGTCCATGATGCCGGTCTTCCAGCACAGATAGTGTGCGTGGGGACTGGGAGCATCGACATCGAACAGGCGCACCAGCGTACCGTTTTCCAGCCAGGGGGCGCCGAGCTTGTGGCGTACCAGGGCAATGCCCATGCTGGCCGATGCGGCGTCGCACATCAGACCGATGTCGTTGAACTGCGAGCCTTCGTTGGGTTCGGCCATGTCGAGGCCGGTCGCTGCGAACCAGGTGCGCCAGGGCTCCAGCGGGCTGCGCAGCAGCGGCATGCCTTCCAGGTCGTCCGGGCGCTCGAACGGGCCATGTTCGCGGATGAAGCTGGGCGAGGCCAGCGGCGTGACCGTGTCGCGGGCCAGCTCGATATGCTCCACATCGGCATAGTGGCCGGCGCCGAAGCGCACCATCAGGTCGGCATCCTCGCCGATCACATCCAGCAGCGGAATCGACACCTGCAGCGCAATGTCTATCTCGGGATAGGCCTCGGTGAACTGGCGCAGGCGCGGGATCAGGATCACGCGCGCAAAGGTGGGGGTGACGGCCAGCTTCAGGCGTCTGCGCCCAGGCGAGGCTGATGCTCCTGGAAAGCGTTGCAAGGCGCCCAGGCCTTCACGCACATGGGCCAGATAGGAGCTGCCGTCCGTGGTCAGCGAGAAATCCGTTCGGCCGAACAGGCGAGCCCCCAGAATCTGCTCCAGCTGCTTGACTCTGTGGCTGACGGCACTGGGCGTTACGCACAGCTCCTCCGCCGTCAAGGTGACCGAGCGCAGCCGCGCCAGAGCCTCGAAGGTGAGCAGGCACTGTATCGGCGGAATCCGCCTGGCCGTAATGCTGTTCAAGGCGCCGGGGCTGCGGGTCATACAATCAATCCCAAGCCCAGGGATTTAACGGAACACCACGGTCTTGTGACCGTTGAGAATGACGCGGCGCTCGCTATGCCACTTCACGGCACGGGCCAGAACCTGGCTCTCGGTGTCGCGGCCGCGGGCCGTCAGGTCCTCCACGGTGTCGGTATGGTCGGCGCGTGCCACGTCCTGCTCGATGATCGGGCCTTCGTCGAGGTCGGCCGTCACATAGTGGGCGGTGGCGCCGATCAGCTTCACGCCGCGGTCATGCGCCTGGTAGTAGGGCTTGGCGCCCTTGAAGCTGGGCAGGAAGCTGTGGTGGATATTGATGGCGCGGCCGGACAGCTTTTTGCACAGGTCGTTGGACAGCACCTGCATGTAGCGTGCCAACACCACCAGCTCGGCGCCTTCTTCCTCGATGATCTCGTACTGGCGCTCTTCGGCCTGGGCCTTGGTCGCGGCAGTCACGGGAATGTGATGGAAGGGGATGTTGTAGCTGGCCGCCAACTGATAGAACTCGCGGTGGTTGCTGATGATGGCCTTGATCTCGATGGGCAGCAGGCCCGACTTCCAGCGGAACAGCAGGTCGTTGAGGCAGTGGCCTTCCTTGCTGACCATGATGACGGTCTTGATGCGCTCGGACTTGGAGTGCAAACTCCACTGCATTTGATATTGATCAGCTAATTCGGCAACGGATGCCTTTAGAGAGGCGGCGTCTTTGCCATCGCAGGCAAACTGCACGCGCATGAAGAACAGACCGGTGACCGGGTCGTTGTACTGCGCTGCTTCTTCAATATTGCCGCCTTGTTCAAGCAAGAATCCGGAAACGGCATGCACCAGGCCCAGTCGGTCTGGGCAGGATAAAGTCAAAATATAGGCTTGGGTCATAGCTCGGCAATTGTCGCAGCAAGGCGAGGACCCTGCGGACAAAGGAAATTCATGAAAAGCGAGGAGGGGCATTCTGCGCTCACACCCTGGGTGATTGTCACCCTCTATTTGTGCGTGGGGATGCTTTGGTTGGGGGCGCAGGCGGGCGTGCTCGGCTATTTTGATGTATCGCTGAATCGACAGTCTCTGCGTTGGCAGATAGGCCTGTTCATTGTTTGGTTGCTGGCAACAGCGCTGATTGCACTTTGGTTCATGCAGCGCAAGGCGCGCGCCGACCAGCGTGGCCGGGAGACGGCGCAGGAGCTGGAGCTGGTGGTGCGCCACGCACCGGCCGGTATGGCTCGCGTGCATGTGGGCGGTGCAGAGATTGTCTGGGCCAATGCCAAGCTGGCGGGTTGGCTGGGCTGCAGCGTCGAGTCGCTGCGCGGTCAGGATTTTCGTGTTCTGGTGCCTGTGAATGACCAGGACGACGTTGCTCTGCAGCTGCAGCGCCTGCTGGACGGCAGCACCGATTACTTCCAGGTGTTGCGCCAATGCGTGAATGCCGGCACCGGAAAGGTTACGCCCGTGCTGTGCACCACCAGCCGCGTGGCGGCTTCGGGTGTGGACGGGCCGGTGGCCCTGGTCTGCGTGCTGCAGGATCTCAGCGAGATGGTGAGTGCGCGCAATGCCATGATGCGCAGCGAGACTATGCTGCGCCTGGCGCTGGAGGGCAGCGGCAATGGCGTGTGGGAGTGGGACGCGCTTGAGCAGCGGCTGAACTTCTCCACGGGCATGAGTGCCTTGCTGCGCTATCAGGGCCAGGATCTGGCCCGCGAGTTCGATTTCCATCAGCGCCTGCACCCCGAAGATGCCGCAGGTGCGCGCGCCCAGGCCGAGCAAGCACTGGAGCAGGGCAGCATGCTGGTGCTGACGGCGCGTCTGCTGTGCTTTGACGGTCTGTATCGCTGGTTCCGCGCACGCGGCCAGGCCTACAGGGATGAGAGCGGACGCCTGATACGGATCTCGGGCCTGCTCTCCGACCAGACTGCGAGTCGCGAGGCCGATGAGCGCAGCCGCCTGGCTTCCACGGTGGTGGACAACACCATCGAGGGCGTGGTGGTGACCGATGCACACAGCCGAATTCTCTCGGTCAACCACGCGTTCACGAAGCTGCTGGGCTTCAGCGAAGCGGAAATGCTGGGCAAGACGCCGCGCATGTTCAAGTCCGGCCGGCATGACAAGGCCTTTTATGACGCCATGTGGGCCAGCATGCATGCCACAGGGCACTGGCAGGGCGAAATCTGGAATCGACGCAAGAATGGAGAGGTCTTTCCCGAGCGCATGTCGCTGAGCGCGGTCAAGGATGCCAACGACAAGGTGACGCATTACGTCTGCATGTTCACCGATATCTCGGCCGAGAAGGCGCGCGAGCAGCAGCTGGAGTTTCTGGCCCATCGCGACACCTTGACCGGTCTGCCCAACCGCTCTCAATTCACGCGTATGCTGGGCGAGGCGGTGGAGTTGAGTCAGAGCACCAACCGTCGCATGGCCGTGCTGCTGTTCAATATCGACCGCTTCAAGGACGTGAACGACAGCTATGGCCACTCCATCGGCGACGAGGTGCTCAGGCATGTGTCTGTGCAGATGCAGGGTGCTTTGCGGCACGGCGACATCATTGGCCGCCTGGCGGGCGATGAAATCTGCGTGGTGGCGCAATCCATTTGCGGTCGCGACAGCGCGGTGGACGTGGCCGAGCGCCTGATGGCCGCAGCCGGCCAGCCCTGGACCACGCCAGATGGCCTGTCGGTGGTGGTCAGCGTCAGCGCAGGCATCTGTCTGTATCCCGACCATGCATTGACAGCCGACGATCTGCTGCAGGGCGCCCATGCAGCGGTGTATGGCGCCAAGGCCAGAGGCTCCAATGCCTGGTGCTTCTTCCATGAGAACATGACCCAGGCCGCCCGCGAGCGTCTGGCGCTGGAGGCGCGCCTGCGCCGTGCGCTGGAGCTGGGCCATATGCGTCTGTATTACCAGCCGCAGATCGATCTGGCGACGGGGCGCGTGGTGGGGGCTGAAGCCTTGTTGCGCTGGCTGGACCCAGAGGAAGGCCTGATCTCGCCGGCCCGTTTCATTCCCGTGGCGGAAAACTCGGGCGTCATCGGCCCGCTGGGCCTGTGGGTGCTGGGTGAGGCCTGTCGTCAGGGCCAGCAATGGCGCGCCGCCGGACTGCCCGATCTGGCGATTGCGGTCAATGTCTCGCTGCATCAGTTTTTGCTGACCGATATTGCCGGGGCGACGGCCGAAGCGCTCAACAAATCGGGTTTTCCGGCCAGCCTGCTGGAGCTGGAAATCACCGAAAGCGCACTGGCCGAAAAGCCCGAAGAGGCGTTGGCCGTGCTCAACCGCCTGCGCGAGCTGGGCCTGCGCCTGGCCATCGATGACTTTGGCACCGGCTATTCCTCGCTGGCGCACCTCAAGCGTTTTCCGCTCGATCTGCTCAAGATCGACCAGGGCTTTATCCGCGACATTCCGCACAGCGCGGACGATATGACCATCAGCAGCTCGGTCATTGCCCTGGGTCATGCCATGGGTCTGAAGGTCCTGGCCGAAGGCGTGGAAACCCAGGAGCAGCTGAGCTTCCTGCAGCAAAAAGGCTGTGACTACTTTCAGGGCTATTTCTGCAGCCGGCCCTTGCCGGCCGAGGACTTCACGCGCCTGCTGGAAAAGACGCGTGAGGGGCAGCCGCTGGTGGCTGTCGCGACCGCGGGCTGAGGGTCACCAGCGCTGCAGCAGCCCGTCAAGGCTTGGTCGCAGGTCTGTTCTTCCACTGTTCGCGCAGTTGGCTGCACTGGTCTTCGGAGGCGTTGCCCTCCAGCGTCAGCAGCTTGTCTGCCTTCATGGCGATAGCAGTCTGAGCCTTGTCTGCTTGGGCTATCGCCACCTTTTGCTTGAAATCGCCGGGCAGCCAGGTCGGCACGCCGATATCGCTGCGCACATGGCCGCGGCCCGCCACCAGCAGCACGCTTTTGCCGGGCTGGCCCAGCTCGCGTACGGCTGTTTCAGTCACTCTGGCCATGGATTCATCGCGGGCCAGCTGAATTCGGGCCATGGGCGCGAACTGCGATTCGGGCAGCAGGCCGCAGTGGCCATCCTTGATGGCATCGAGCTGCAACTGCCAGCCCGCAGCCGGCAGGTGTCCGTCGTAGCGGGACTCGCCCATGGCCTGCTTCATCCGGGCACGTGGCAGATTGCCACCGAGCACGGGCACGCCGGCTTTCACGGCAGCCATCACCACCGGGCCATAGTCTTGCCAGGGCCAGCCGCCCGGGCCGCCGCCCTGAGCCCATTGCAGAGCAGTTTTCACCTCCTCATCGCTGGCCGATGCGGGCAGGCTCCGGGTGCTGCCGCCTGCGGGGGCCATCTCGACCACCAGGGCTGCGAGCCTGCCTTGCGCTGCCAGGTGGCGCACGGTAGCTGCTTCCCACTGATGATGGGCGATCTGGTCATGCTGCTCGCCGAGCAGAATGGCCGGTGTTCCGGCCCACTGCCCCAGTGTCTGCTGCCATTCGGTGTCGGAGGTCAACTGAGTTCTTTGATGGGCACAGCCACCCAGCAGCAGGGCGCTGGCTAGAGCTGTCAAGGCCAAAGGATTGAAACGCTGGCGCGGCTGCGCCGCAGAAATGAAAGTCCACATATGAGCTGATTGCGTTCGTCTGAGACGGGGCATGGCTTCGTAGCTGTAGATTTCGTACCGGCTTTGCCCACCGAGTTTTGCCGCGATACTGCGGGGCATTGCCCCTGTCGCGCGCCCATTGTCGTGCCTTGCCGGATTCCCGTGCACATGTCCGTATTGCTTCCTCCCGTGTTTCTGGCCCGTGTGGCCGCTA
The DNA here is from genome assembly GCF_008121555.1 of Comamonas sp. Z1. Lineage (NCBI taxonomy): Bacteria > Pseudomonadati > Pseudomonadota > Betaproteobacteria > Burkholderiales > Comamonadaceae > Comamonas > Comamonas sp. Z1. The sequence continues at coordinate 475,829 of NZ_VOQT01000002.1, read as the reverse complement.
CTTTGCTGCTGGCATGGCTGGCAGCCCAGCTCTGTCTGGTGCTGCATACGCCGCTGCCCTGGATGCTGGGGCCGCTGATTTCCGTCTCCCTGCTATCGATTGGCGGGGCGCCCACCCAAAGCTGGGCCAGGCTGCGCGATCTGGGGCAGTGGACGATAGGCGGCGCTCTGGGCCTGTACTTCACGCCTGCGGTGACCGAATTGGTCGCCGGTCTGTGGTGGGCGATTGCGCTGGCCATTGCCTGGGCCCTGTTGCTGGGCTGGGTCTTCGGGCGCTGGCTGTATCGCGTCCAGGCCCCCTCCATGCTGGCGCAACCGGACATGGATGAAGAGCGCTTGCGCGCCACGACCTATTTCTCGGGGGCGATAGGTGCGGCCTCGGAGATGACGCTGCTGGCCGAGCGCGAGCATGCGCGCACAGATCTGGTGGCGGCGGCGCACAGCCTGCGGCTGGTGATAGTGACGGTGAGCATTCCCTTTGCACTGCAATGGTCGGGACTGCAGGGCGACCCGGGCCTGACGCTGCCCAGCGTGCGCACCGTGCAATGGCCAGGCTTTGCCTGGCTGGTGCTGGCCACCGGCGCCGGGGCATTGCTGATGCTCAGGCTCAGGCGTGCCAATCCCTGGTTTCTGGGGGCGCTGGCCGTATCCATGGGCTTGACCATGGCAGGCCTGGAGCTGTCCGCCGTGCCGCAATGGTTGATGAATGCCGCCCAGTTGGTGATCGGCGTAAGCCTGGGGGTGCGCTTTCGACGTGAGTTCCTGCACACGGCTCCGCGCTGGCTGGGCATGGTGGCGCTGGGTACCGTGGGCCTGATGGCAGTCTGCGCCGGCTTTGCCTGGCTGCTGCACTGGGCCACCGGCCTGCCCTGGGTCACCTTGCTGCTGGGCACATCGCCGGGTGGCATTACCGAGATGGCCATCACCGCCAAGGTCCTGCAACTGGGCGTGCCCGTGGTCACGGCCTTCCAGGTCTGCCGGCTGATTGCCGTGCTGCTGCTGGTAGCGCCGCTGTACCGGTGGCTGAACAGAGCGCTGCCGGGGGCGAGGCCATGATCCGCAGCAGGCGAAATCCCTGGAAGTCGGTCCTGATCATCAGCGCCTGCGCCGGCTTTGCGATGGCCGGACTTCTGATGTGGATGGCCTGGGAGCACAACCCCCAGTGCGAGATTCACTGCGCAGAGCAAGGCATTGACTGGGGCTACTGGCTTGCGCTGGGTGCGGCTGGGGGGCTGCTGGGCTTTTTGGGCTGCATGCTGAGTGCCTGCGTGTTGATGCTGTTGTGCAGAAAGTCATAGTGGCTCGCGCTCTTCCGGCAAGCACTAGAGTGTGCTTTCAGACATCAAAAAAGCCACTCTTTCGAGTGGCTTTTTTCAAGGTGTTCAGTGAATGATGACCGGCTGCTGGGCCAGGCCCGTGTAGGTATCGAGAATTTCCTCCACCTCTTCCTCGGTGGGGGCGTCCTGCTGCCAGGCGAGGATCTGCTTCTGGAACATTTCGGCCCAGGAGCCATCCAGATACACCTCCTTGCCCGAGCGCTTGTCCACGATTTCAAAGCCGTGGCGCGGCAGTTGGTGGGCTTGCTCGGCCTTGGCTTTGCCTGCCGGAACGTCTGCCTCCATATCGGGACGCAGATGGAGCACCGCAAAGGATTCAGAGTCGTAAAGCATTTGCATGGTGTTCCTCCTTTCACTTCCGTTATGAGCATGCCTGCCATGGATATGGCGACAGGGTGCCGCATTTCAAGGTGGAAATGCCTGCTCTTGGCACTTGGGCACAGTATTCCATGGATTTGACATGGTTGTGGGCAACCGGCTTTCCCGATCTGTAGTAGGCAAGTCCTTGAATGGCGCGACAGCGTTCAGCCCGAGCCGATGCAGGTTGCAGGCCTTGGCTGGGAGGTGAGTGAGCGCTTGGGGCGCGGTGCTCCCGGGGTTTACGCCAGGGGGGCAGCATGGAGGCTATTGCGGCGCGGGCAGATATTTCTTGAGCTGCAGGTCGACAAAGTCGTCCTGTCCCTGAGTGAGCTTGATGCGCACGGGCAGGTATTGCATGGACGGAGCCAGCCAGACCGAGCCGCGCTGGTCGCTGCTGCTTTTGCCGGGCAGTTTGTCCAGGCGCAGCGCCATGACGCTGCCAAACGGCAGCTCCAGCGCCTCGCTGGCACCCACGCGGAACTGCCAGCGCACGGCCGAGCGTGCGCTGCTGGTGGTCAGCTCTATCAGCGTGCCTGGCGGGTATTTCTCTGGGGCGGCGGCCATCAGGGCCGAGAGCTGCAGAAACACGCTGAGGCGGTCCTGCACTCCATCGCCGATGGCCGCATCGGTCTGGCCGCCGCTGTAGTGCGCCTTGCCACTGGCCACATCAAAGGCGGCGGACTGGGTTTTGCGCCCCTTGTCGCTGAAGTTGAGCGGTTGCAGGCCCTTGGGCGTGATCAGCCCCTCGCTGGTCTGGGCGCGCTCGCCGAGCAAGAACATGCTGATCGACTGTCTGGCCTGGTAATACTGGCCGTCATGCTGCCATTGCAGCTGGGCGCCGGCCGAATATTGAAAACCCTTGACCTGACCCGAGGCATTGAACTCCAGTGTGGCGGAGTTGGGCAGGGTGACGGGCAGCACAGAGTCAGGTGGCAGCGGCGCGCCGCCTGCGGGCGTGACCTGGATGGGGCGGGCCGTGTCGGCACCATTGGCTTCGGGAGGCTCGGCCATGGGCTCGGGAGCCGGCTCTGCAGCAGCAGCGGGCTGCCCTGTATTGGTGGGTGCTTCTTTTTCAGGCGCTTCTTGCGTTTGTGGTTCCTGGGCTGGAGGCGGATTTGGCTCTGATTCCTGTTCGTCCGGTGCTGGGGCAGGCACGGGAGCAGGAGCCGGCGCCCGGGGTGAGGCCTGGGGTTTGGGCGCTGGAGCTGGAGCCGGCTTGGGCGCTGCGGGTGCAGGCGGCGGAGGAGGGGGCGCCTGCAGCATGCGCGTCTCCATCACGATCTGGTCGTCCGCCGCTTTGTCCGGCGGGCTCAGTTCGGGCAGGCCCCAGAGCAACAGCCCATGGGCTGCCAGCACCAAGCCGGTGATGGGCAGCAGTGTCTCGCGTGCCTGGCTTGCCTGAGGGGAGCGGCCCATGAGCGTGATTCGGAGATTGCGGGTTTCAGTGATTGGGGTCGGCGCGCCAGCCCAGATCGCAGGAAAGCTGGCGGGCGGCCGCCTGAAGCGGCGCGTCTATGGCTCCACCATAGTCCGGGTCGAAAGTCGCCAGCGAGCCCAGGGTCATCAGACCCAGCACGATATGGCCGGACGCGTCGAAGACCGGCACGCAAAAGGCCACGATGCCCGGCAGCACGGTGTCGACCACGCGGGCCGTGCCGCGCTCGCGCACCTCGGCCAGCATGGCCGCCACGGCCTCCTCGGTCTGGGGCAGGTCCTGGCGCCGGGCTTTGCGCGCGCGCTCGATTTCGGGCTCCAGCAACGCGGCCGTCGCCTCGCGCGGCAGCCAGGCACCGAAGCAGCGCCCTGTGGCCGAGGCCAGCATGGGCATGACGTCGCCCAGGCGCAGATTGGCGGTGACGGACTGCGCCGATTCCTCCCAATGCACGATGGTCGGGCCATGGTTGCCCCAGACGGCGATGGCCAGCGTGTGATTAAGGGACTCAAGCAGTGCCGGAATGCGCTCGCGCGCCAGACGCACCGGGTCGAGGCGAGCCAGCGAGGCCAGGCCGATCTTCAGCGCCGCAGGGCCCAGGTCGTAGCGCGAATTGCGCTCGTCCTGCGCCACCAGGCCGATGCGCTGAAAGCTCACCAGATAGCGGTGCGCCTTGGCGGCACTCATGCCGGCGGCGGCGGCGACATCCTTGAGCATCAGCGGTCCGCTGGCCTGTGCCAGCGCCTCGACGAGGGAGAAACCCACTTCGACCGACTGAATCCCTGCGCGTTCCTTTTCCATTGCAATAGAATCGTGTTTTGTTTAGTTAAATCAATTTAACCAATCGTAATTTTGGCTAGCGTTGTCAGGCATTGTGCCAGCACCGCTGCCGTGAGCAGAGGGACAGAGAATGAAACTGGCAACCTACAAGGATGGCTCGCGCGATGGGCAACTGGTCGTGGTCTCGCGCGACCTGAGCCAGGCCTGCTATGCCACCGGCATTGCCAATCGCATGCAGCAGGTGCTGGACGACTGGAGCTATATGGCCCCCCAGCTGCAGGATCTGTCGCATGAACTCAATCACGGCAAGGCCCGCCACGCGTTTCCCTTCGATCCCCAGCGCTGCATGGCACCGCTGCCGCGAGCTTATCAGTGGGCCGATGGCTCGGCCTATATCAATCATGTGGAGCTGGTACGCAAGGCGCGCAATGCCGAGGTGCCGGCCAACTTCTACACCGACCCGCTGATGTACCAGGGCGGCAGCGATGATTTCATCGGCCCCTGCGACGATGTGATCGTTCCCAGCACGGCCATGGGCATAGACTTCGAGGCCGAGATCGCCGTCGTCACCGGCGATGTGCCCATGGGCACGGATGCCAAGGATGCGCTGGATGGCGTTCGTCTCGTCATGCTGGCCAATGACGTGAGCCTGCGCAATCTGATTCCCGGCGAACTGGCCAAGGGCTTCGGCTTCTTCCAGAGCAAGCCCGCCACGGCTTTCAGCCCTGTGGCCGTGACACTGGACGAGCTGGGCGATGCCTGGAAGGGCGGCCGTCTGCATCTGACGCTGCAGAGCACCTGGAACGGCCGCAAGGTCGGCATGTGCGATGCGGGCGAGGAGATGACTTTTCACTTCGGCCAGCTGATCGCCCATATCGCCAAGACCCGCAATGTACGCGCCGGCTCCATCGTGGGCAGCGGCACGGTGAGCAACAAGGGCGTGGAGACCGGCAGCGGCAAGAACAAGCGCATGGAATGGCCCAAGGGCTATAGCTGCATCGCCGAAAAACGCTGCATAGAGACCATTCAGGACGGCGCGCCCAAGACCGAGTTCATGCAGTTCGGCGACACCATCCGCATCGAGATGAAGGGCAAGGACGGCCAGAGCATCTTCGGTGCCATCGACCAGAACATTGCGCCGCCCGGCGGCAGCAAGGATGACTTGCCCGAAGCTCAGCCTCTGGATAGCTCTGAAGACTAAGCCCTCGTTGCAGTCGCCATGCCCATGCCAAGTCTGAATCTCTCGCGCTGGATTTTGCCTCTGAAGGCCGTGCCGGCCATGGCGCTCGCTTTGTTGACGGGCCTGGCCATGGCGGCAGAACCAGCCGCCGAACCGGCTGCCAGTTGCCCGCCGCCGTTCAGCCCGCCAACGCCGGCCGAAGTGCAGGCCATGGCCCCCCATATGCAGGACAGAGGCCTGCTCTGGCGCGTGCAGGACGGCGAGCGCACCAGCTGGCTTTACGGCACTTTGCATGTGGGCAAGCGGGAGTGGATATTGCCCGGCCGCACCATCGTGCGCTCCATGTATGGGGCGGACCTGCTGGCACTGGAGCTTGATGTGCTGAATCCGCAGGTCATGCAGCAGTTGATCGACGGCTTCCAGGCCCGTGTCGACGCACCTGCGCTGCCCGCAGAGCTGGAAGCCCGGCTGGCGCAGCATCGAAAGCAGGCCTGTGCCGAGCATCTGAGCACACAACGCCCGGACGCCCAGCTGCTGGGCCTGGTCAGCCAATTGGGCCGCAAGCAGGGGCTGGTGGCCGAGTTTGGCGCCGATCTGCTGCTGGCAGGCATGGCCCATGCATTGCACAAGCCCGTGCTGGGGCTGGAGTCGGCGCAGACCCAGCTCGAGGAGCTGCTTTCCGACAATCCCTTGGAGGTGCAGGAAAGCGTGCGCGACGGGCTGGACCAGCTTGATGACCCCAAGGCTCCGGAAATCCTGCAGCAGCTGGCGAATATCTGGGCCAGCGGCAATGAAAAACAGCTGGAGAACTATGCCGACTGGTGCGACTGCATCAAGACCGAGCGTGACCGGCTCAAGTACGCGCGCCTCATGGATGGACGCAATCCGGGCATGGCAGATGGCATTGTTCGTCAGCTCCAGCAGGGCAAGACGGTGTTTGCTGCCGTGGGTGCGCTGCACATGATCGGTCCCAAGGGCCTGCCTGAGCTGCTGCGTCAGAAAGGCTATCAGGTCGAACGCGTGAGTTTCAAACTGCCACCCATACAGAAGTCGGAGTCAAAGCCGATTCAAACCGAATAGAGACAAGCGCAGGCAGCTATCAATTAATAGAAAAGGCAGCCTGGCGGGGTCTAAAAATCATTCCACAACCCCCTACATCACCCTCAAGGAGACAAACGATGGATCGTCGTCAATTCCTGGCTGCCGTGGCAGCCAGCTCGGCTGCTGCCGCATCCCCCTTCGCCATGGCGCAGGACTGGCCTGCCAACCCCGTGCGCTGGGTTGTGCCCTACCCACCCGGAGGCGGCACCGATGTGCTGGCCCGCACTGTGGCCGAGTCCATGCGCAAGACGCTGAACCAGACCATCGTGGTGGACAACCGTCCTGGCGCCTCGACCAATATCGGCGGCCAGCTCGTTGCCGCGGCCAAGCCTGATGGCTACACCATCATGTCGGCCGACAACGCCATCCTGGCGTTCAACGAGCACCTGTTCAGCAAGCTGCCCTTCAGTCCCGACAAGGATTTCACCTATGTGGGCGGCATCAGCCGTTTCCCCATGGCGCTGGTGGTCAACCCCGCGTTCGAAGCCAAGGATTTCAAGGAATTCCTGGCCTATGCCAAGGCCAACCCCGGCAAGCTCAACTACGCCTCCCCCGGCAATGGCTCGCCCCATCATCTGGCCATGGAGCTGTTCAAGAACCGCACCGGCACCAGCCTGACCCATATCCCCTACAAGGGCGCCGCGCCCGCGCTGGCCGATGTGATGGGCGGCCAGGTGCCTTGCATGTTCCTGGATCTGGCATCGGGCCTGCCGGTGATTCAGTCCGGCAAGGTGCGAGCCCTGGCCATAGGCACGGCCAAGCGCGTGCCCAATCTACCCAATGTGCCCACGCTGGCCGAGCTGGGTCTCAAGGATTCCGAGGTCTATGCCTTCCAGGGCATTCTGGGTCCCAAGGGATTGCCGCCAGCCATCGTGCAGCGTCTCAATGCAGACCTGCAAAAAGCTCTCAAGGACCCCGACGTGGTCAAGCGCATGGCCGACTTCGGCATGGAAGCCCTGCCCGGCACGCCCGAGCAGTTTCACCAGCTGGCGCGCACCGAAGCCAAGCGCTGGGGTGAGGTCATCAAGGCGGCCGGCGTGAAGCTGGACTGATCGTCCTTTCCCTGAGCTTCGCGAGGTCCTGGGCATGGCTTGAGCCGTTGCCGCAGACCTCGTCGGCTCGCATCGTAGCGGCCCTGCCACCTTGAGTTGCAGGGCCGTTTTCAGTAGGGAAGTATGCCGGGCAGCAGTGGGCGGCTGAGGCGTTCGCGCCACCATTGCTGGGCCCTGCCGCGGGCATCGCTGCGCCAGGCCAGCCAGAAGGTTTCGGGTGGGCGCGGTTCTTCCACCGCCAGTTCCACCAGTACCCCGGTCTCCAGCTCCACACGCACGCATGCGCGCGGCACAAAGCCGTGGCCCAGCCCGGCGGCCTGGCATGCGATCTTGGCCTGCATGCTCGGCACGGTGATGCGTCGCTGGCCGGTGAGCAGGCCCACGGTGCGGTCGGTCAGCGAACGGGCGCCGTCGCCCACCACCACGGCGGTGTGCTCCAGCAGGTCGCTGCGCGCCAATGGCCGGCCCAGGCGCGCCAGCGGGTGGCTGGCCGTCACGCAGAACACGAAATCGAGCTGGCCCACGGCCACGGCCTTGTGGCCGCCGCCGGCCGGGCCTTCGCCCGCAGCCACTATCAGGTCGGCCCTGCCTTCGCGCAAGGCTTCCCAGGTGCCGGTCAGCGTCTCGCAGCCGATGCGCAGACGCGTGCCGCTGTTCAGCGCCTCGAAGGCCTGAATGTCGGAGCCGAAGGCGCTCGTGGGGATCAGTGAGTTATGCACCAGGCGCACCTCGGTCTCGAAGCCCGTGGCGATCTGGCGCAGCCGCGATTCGAGCTGGCGCGCGGCAGCCAACAGCCATCGCCCTTCCTTGAGCAGTTCTTCGCCCGCTGGCGTGAGACTGACGCGCGGGCCGTTGCGCACAAACAGGTTCAGACCCAGCTGTTCCTCGAGCTTGGAGACGGCATAGGAGATGGTCGACGGTACTTTGTGCAGGCGCTCTGCCGCACCGGCGAACGAGCCGTAGCGCGCAATGGTGTCCACCAGTTCGATGGCTTCCAAAGAGAGTTTGAGCATACTGGATTTGCCTAAAAAACAATCATCGAAATTATCGATGATTGAGGGAATTTTCTTTCAGCATAACCGCATATCAGGCCGCGGATACTTCATTCATCGCCACACGGAATGCAGAAGAAAAAGGCAAGCGGGCCAGCAGCAGGAAGTGTGAACACCATCGATTGTCTAGGAGAGAGAAATGCTTGAAGTTCGCCCATCCAACCACCGCGGTCGCGCCAACCATGGCTGGCTGCAATCGCGCCACACCTTCTCCTTCGGCCACTACCGTGACGCCAGTCAGCAAGGCTTTTCGGATCTGCTGGTCATCAATGACGACCATGTGTCCCCCGGTCAGGGCTTCGGCACCCACGGCCACCGCGACATGGAAATCTTCTCCTATGTGCTCGATGGCGCCCTGGAGCACAAGGACTCCATGGGCACGGGCTCGGTGATCCGTCCCGGCGACGTGCAGATGATGAGCGCCGGTACCGGCGTGGAGCACAGCGAGTTCAACCACTCGGCCCAGGATCCGGTGCACTTTCTGCAGATCTGGATCGTTCCCGCAGAGCGTGGCGCCGCTCCACGCTATCAGCAGGTCCATGTGGACGATGCCGACAAGCGCGGCCGCCTGCGCCTGATCATCGCCCCCGAAGGCACAGACGGCACGCTGGCCGTGCGCCAGGACGCCCGGGTCTATGCAGGCCTGTTCGACGGTGAAGAGTCCGCCGAACTCGATGTGGGGCCCGAGCGCCATGTCTATGTGCATGTGGCCCGCGGCAGCATCAGCGTGAACGGAGCGCACCTGTCCGAAGGCGACGGCGCCCGCATCCGCAACGCCGGGGCCATGCGCTTCGATCAGGGCGAAGACGCCGAGGTGCTGGTCTTTGATCTGCGTCCCCGCGAACTGCCCACCTTGTAAGCAACAGTTTTCACACCCCGGTTTCATCCTGCTTTCTTGTTTCCCCTGCAGCCTCTCGCTCACCTTTTACCCAGGAGTTTCTCCATGACCAACGCCAACGCTTCCATCGCCCGTCCCGTCGCCGTCGCCAAGCCCGGTGCCAAGCTGCTCAACCCCCATGACCACACGCTGATCATGATCGACTTCCAGTCGCAGATGGCCTTTGCCACGCACTCCATCGACCCCGTGCAGCTGCGCTCCAACGCCGCCTTGGTCGCTTCGGCTGCCGCCGGCTTCGGAGCCTCGACCATCCTGACCACCGTGGCAGAAAAGAGTTTCTCGGGACCCATGTTCGAGGAAGTGACTGCGCCTTTCCCCGGCCAGACCCTGCTGGACCGCACCTCGATGAATACCTGGGAAGACGAGGCCGTGATCCGCAAGGTCAACGAGATCGGCAAGCCCCGCATCGTGCTGGCCGGCCTGTGGACCAGCGTGTGCATCGTCGGACCGGCCCTGTCGGCGCTGGACCAGGGTTTTGAGGTTTTCGTGATCGCCGATGCCTGCGGCGACATCTCCACCGAAGCCCACAACCGTGCCATGGAGCGCATGGTCCAGGCTGGAGCCCAGCCCATCACCTCCTTGCAATACCTGCTGGAAATGCAGCGCGACTGGGCCCGCACCGAGACCTATGACATGACCACGGGCATTGCCAAGAAGCTGGGTGGCGGCTACGGCATCGGCATCACCTACGCCAAGACCATGTTCGGCGCGCACGAAGGCTAAAAAAAAGGGGCAGGGGCCTGCTGCGCGGCCGTATCCTGCGCCTGTGGTCCTCGCCGCACGTCGGTACGGCTGCGGTCCTCGGCCCAGGCTGCGGCCGCTCGCCACGGCCTCTGCCTCCTTTTTTGCCCCCTCTCCGGCTTTCTCATCCCTTCTTTGCGTTGCTGACCCCCATAGGCACATCATGACCCAGCCCTCCACCCCCGATCTGATCCTGTTCAACGGCCGTTTCACCACGCTGGACCGCAGCAACCCCACAGCCACGGCCGTGGCAGTAAGCCAGGGGCGCTTCAGCGCCGTCGGCAGCGACCGCGAAGTCCTGTCCCTGGCCGGCCCGCAGACCAGGCGCATCGATCTGGGCGGACGCAGTGCGCTGCCGGGTCTGATCGACAACCACCTGCACCTGATCCGCGGCGGCCTGAACTTCAACATGGAGCTGCGCTGGGACGGCGTGAAGAGCCTGGCCGATGCCATGGCCATGCTCAAGGCCCAGGTGGACGTGACCCCTGCGCCCCAGTGGGTGCGCGTGGTGGGCGGCTTCAGCGAGCATCAGTTCGTGGAAAAGCGCCTGCCCACGCTGGCCGAACTGAATGCCGTGGCGCCCGACACCCCGGTCTTCATCCTGCATCTGTACGACCGAGCCCTGCTCAATGCAGCCGCCCTGCGTGCTGTGGGCTACACCAAGGACACGCCCGAGCCGCCCGGCGGCCAGATCCTGCGCGACAGCGCCGGCAATCCCACGGGCCTGCTGCTGGCCAAACCCAACGCTTCCATTCTCTACGCCACGCTGGCCAAGGGGCCCAAGCTGCCGCGCGACTACCAGGTCAACTCGACACGCCACTTCATGCGCGAACTCAACCGCCTGGGTGTGACCGGCGCCATTGACGCGGGCGGCGGCATGCAGAACTATCCCGACGACTACGACGTGATCCAGGAACTGGCCGATGCAGATCAGCTCACCATCCGCCTGGCTTACAACCTGTTCACGCAAAAGCCCAAGGAAGAGAAGGACGACTTTCTGCGCTGGACCGCCAACTCGCAGTACAAGCAGGGCACGGACTACTTCCGCCACAACGGCGCAGGCGAGATGCTGGTGTTCTCGGCCGCCGACTTCGAGGACTTCCGCCAGCCCCAGCCCGAGCTGGCGCCCGGCATGGAAGGCGAGCTCGAAGAAGTGGTGCGCATCCTGGCCCAGAACCGCTGGCCCTGGCGCATGCACGCCACCTACGATGAGACCATAGACCGCGCGCTCAATGTGTTCGAGAAGGTCAATAAAGACATCCCCCTGGCCGGCCTGAACTGGTTCTTCGACCACGCCGAAACCATTTCCGAAAAGTCCATCGACCGCATTGCGGCTCTGGGCGGCGGTGTTGCCGTGCAGCATCGCATGGCCTATCAGGGCGAATACTTCGTCGAGCGCTATGGCGCGGCCGCGGCCGAGGCCACGCCCCCCGTCAAGCGCATGCTGGAAAAGGGCGTCAACGTGTCAGCCGGCACCGACGCCACCCGTGTTGCCAGCTACAACCCCTGGGTCTCGCTGTCCTGGCTCATCACGGGCAAGACCGTGGGCGGCCTGCAGCTCACGCCCCAGCGCAACTGCCTGACCCGCGACCAGGCCTTGCGCATGTGGACCGAGAACGTGACCTGGTTCAGCAACGAACAGGGCAAGAAGGGCCGCATCCAGGTCGGCCAGCTGGCCGATGTGATCGTGCCCGACCGCGACTTCTTCGCCTGCTCCGAGTCCGATATTGCCGACACCTCGGCCCTGCTCACCGTGGTGGGTGGCAAGGTGGTCTACGGCGCCGGCAGCTTCGCCGACTTCGATGAATCGGCCCCGCCCCTGGCCATGCCCGACTGGTCACCCGTGCGCACCTTCAAGGGCTATGGCGCCTGGGGTGTGCAGGAAGGTGCACCGCTGCAGGCCGTGATGCGCAACGCGGCAGTGAACTGCGGCTGCGCCAGCAGCTGCAACATGCACGGCCACGCCCATGCCACGGCCTGGAGCAGCAAGCTGCCCGTGGCCGATCTCAAGGGCTTCTGGGGCGCCCTGGGCTGCGCCTGCTGGGCGGTGTGAGATGGGCGAGACACTGCATGCCGTAGCCACTGCACCCCAGGTGCAGTCGCTGGCCCTCGCAGGTTTCACGGTGCTGGCGGCCTTGCTGGCCGAGCGCCAGCGTGCTGTCAACGCATTTTTTGAACACTGGGGCCTGGTCGGCGGCATGCTGCTCGTCGCCTGGCACGATCTAGGAGACTCCCATGCCGGATAACACCAAAGCCGCCTCGGGCAGCTTCGCGCCCCTGGCCATTCCCGTCTTTGCAGTGCTGTGGGCCGCCACGGTGCTGGGCAATATCGGCAGCTTCATGCGCGATGTGGCCAGCGCCTGGATGGTGACCGAGCTCTCGTCCAGCCCCACGGCCGTGGCCCTGATCCAGACGGCGGCCACGCTGCCAGTTTTTCTGCTGGCCATCCCGGCCGGCGTGCTGTCCGACATCCTGGACCGCCGTCGTTTCCTCATCGGCGTGCAGGTGTTGCTGGGCGCCGTGAGCGGCACGCTGCTGGTGCTGGCCCAGACCAACACCCTCACGGTGGAATACCTGGTGGCCCTGACCTTTGTGGGCGGCATTGGCGCCGCCCTCATGGGTCCGACCTGGCAGTCCATCGTGCCCGAGCTGGTGCCGCGCAGCGAACTCAAGAGCGCCGTGGCCCTGAACTCCCTGGGCATCAACATCGCCCGTGCCGTCGGCCCGGCCGCCGGCGGCCTGCTGCTGGCCAGCTTCGGCGCCGCGGCGGCCTACGGCCTTGATGTGCTGAGCTATGTGTTCGTGATCGCCGCCCTCATCTGGTGGAAGCGTCCCAAGGCCGAGGCCTCGGCGCTCAACGAGCAGTTCTTCGGCGCCTTCCGGGCCGGTGTGCGCTATGCCCGTGCCAGCCGCGAGCTGCATGTGGTGTTGCTGCGCGCCGCTGTGTTCTTCCTGTTCGCCAGCTCGGTCTGGGCCCTGCTGCCCCTGGTGGCGCGGCGCATGCTGGATGGCACGGCCGGCTTTTATGGCGTGATGCTGGGCGCTGTGGGCGCCGGAGCCATCCTGGGCGCCGTGCTGCTGCCCAAGCTGCGCAAGCGTCTCGATACCGACGGTCTGGTGTTGCTGGCTTCTGTGGTTACTGCCTTGGTCATGGGCATGCTGACCCTGGCGCCGCCCCAGTGGGCTGCCGTGGCGCTGATGCTGGTGCTGGGTCTGGGCTGGATTGTTGCGCTGACCACGCTCAACGGCGTGGCCCAGGCGGTGCTGCCCAACTGGGTGCGCGGCCGGGGTCTTGCCATCTACCTGATGGTATTCAACGGTGCCATGGCCCTGGGCAGCCTGGGCTGGGGCCTGATTGCCGGCCAGTTGGGCCTGCCGGTCACGCTGCTGATCGGGGCCCTGGGTCTGGTGCTGGTGTCCCTGGTCTTTCACCGCGTCAAGCTGCCTGGCGGCGAAGCCGATCTGCAGCCGTCCAACCACTGGCCCGAGCCTTTGCTGGCAGAACCCGTGGCCCACGACCGTGGTCCGGTCATGATTCAGGTCGAGTACCGGATTGCGCATCAAGACCTGGGCACCTTTTTCCAGGCCATGCAGCAAGTGGCCCAGGAGCGTCGTCGTGACGGTGCCTATGCCTGGGGCGTGGCCGAGCACACCGGCGAGCCAGGTCGGGTGATCGAGTGGTTCCTGGTCGAGTCCTGGGCCGAGCACCTGCGCCAGCATGGTCGCGTGTCCAAGGCCGACGCCGATCTGCAGGCCGCCGCTTTGCGTTACCACCAGGGGCCGGACAAGCCCGTGGTTCACCATTTCCTGGCCCTGGATGCGCGCAGCGCCCAGCAGGGATCTGGCTCCACCGCTCACTAAGCAGCGCAGGAATCGGCATTCATCGCTGACGGGACAGGCGATGAATGCCACCCGATTTATTTTTCCAGGGGCTGGAGCGTCACTTACTTGACGGGCTTGGCGGCACGCACCGCCACGACCTCGATTTCCACATACCAGGCCGGGTTGGCCAGGGCTGCAATCTGGAAGGCCGAGCGTGCGGGCAGATTGGGCTGGGCAGCAGTGCCAAAGAACTGGGTGTAGCCACGCATGAAGCCGGCAAAGTCCATCTTGTCGCCCTTGGCGGGATCGGCCACCAGGAAGACCTGCATCTTCACCACATCGCTCATGCCGAGATTCATGCTCTTGAGCTGCTCTTCCAGGCCCTTGAGGATGGCGACGGTCTGGCCCTCGGTATCTCCGCCGTAGGCCGCAGGATCAGTGGCGGACTTGGATTTGTCCACCACGGGCGGCACCTTGCCCGAGAGGTAGACAGTGCGGGCATCGGTGGGGATTTCCACGGCTGCGGCGATGGGGAAGGTCGAGCCCGGTGTCTTGTAACGCAGCACATCGCCACCGCCGGAGGTGGTGGCTGCGCAGCCGGTGAGCAGGACTGCAGCGCCCAGCAAGGCGGCGGTGGTGGCGGTCTTGAAGATGGATGGAACGCTCATGTGATCTCCTGAATGGGTTTATGGGGTGACGCGAAAGGGTTTGACGTCGGCGGCAGACAGCTTGTCCGGGTACTGATTGCCGAAGTTGCTGCGCACATAGTTCACGACGTCGGCAATCTGCTCGTCGGACAGCTTGCTGGCAAAGGACGGCATGCCGTGCAGGCCGTTCATGACGACCGAGGCCGGGTAGGCAGCGGCGGCCAGCTTGGGGTTGGAGGCCAGTGCTGGGTAGAAGCCGGCGCCCTTGGCGCCTTCGCCCTTGACCATGTGGCATCCCTGGCAGATGGCCTGGTACAGGGTCTCTCCGCCGCTCTGGCTGAAGCGTGGGCGGACTGCCGAGAAGTTCTGCATCAGCGCCTGGGTATCGGCGGGCGAGATGGAAAGAACGGCGGCAGACTGCAGTGTTTGCAGGTTTTTCACATCCTGGGTTTTCATGCCCTGTGATTGGGCCAGGACGGCGCCGGAGAGACCCAGGGCCAGGGCGAAAGCGGAGCAAAGACGGTGCAATGTGTGCATGGTGAAGTTCCTTGTTGCAGACATGGGCGATCAGAGGCTGGAGGCCTTGGCGTGCAGGCGCTGGATGGCGTCCAGCGAAGACAGCACGGCACCTTCCTGCCAGGCGGGGATGTACGAGACATGCTCGCCCGCCAGCACCAGGCGGCCGTCGATCTGGGCCAGATCCTTGTAGTGCTGCTCACGCAGCGCATCTGTCCAGTTGCCGAAGCAGCCATTGATCCAGGGCATGCGATGCCAGGCTACTGACACACCGTTGAGGAACTCCTGCTTGTACTGCGGATGGATCTGCGCGCCATACTCCAGCGCCAGACGAATGCGCTCGGCCGGCTTGAGCGAGGAGAAGCGGTAGCTGTTGGAGTTCTCGAAGGCATAGGCGCCCAGCAGCACGGCGGGGCCGTTGCCCATATAGCCGGTGGAGGGGTAGGAGATCTGCTGAATCGGCAGATCGGTGTAGCTGATGCCGCCGTAGATGCGCTCGTCCTCTTCCCAGAAGCGGCGCTTGAACTCCAGACCGACCTTCATGGAGCTGCCGTAAGGCACGGCAGCAATCGCGTTCTGCATGGCGCTGCCGGCCTGCACTTCGATCTGGCTCAGGATGGACAGCGGAATCGTGCACACGCACCAGTCGGCGCGGGCCTGCAGCGTGGAGCTGGGCTTGAGGGCGTCCACATAGTCCACGGTCACGCCCTTGTCGTTCTGGGCGATCCTGGTGACCTTGGCGTTGTAGCGTATGGCCGAGCCCAGATCGCGCGCCATGGCCTGGGCCAGCATGTCCATGCCGCCTTCGGGCTGGAAGATGGCGCTGTGGAATTCGTAGATATTGCCCACGCCCATCTGGCGCCACAAATTGGATTCGAGCAGCTCGTGCAGGCCCATGGGCGTCGACGGTTTGGCCTGCGCCATCAGGCCGCCGCCGGGGTCGATGTCGTAGCCACGAAAATCGCTGACCGCATTGCTGGCGCGGTAGCGGTATTCCTTGTCCAGCACGCCCCAGGCCTTGAGGCTCTCCAGCAGGCGTTCCTTGTCTTCCCGGCTGACGCTCTGGTCCAGTGCGCCCTGATTGGTAGCCTTGGACAGCAGCTCGGCCACATGGCCGTAGACATCGGTCTGAACATGGCGAAAGCGCTGGGGCTTGCCGGCCAGGGCCTTGCTGTTGTGCAGATAGGCGTTGTAGTTGACCTGGTTGAAGGCTTCGAGCTTGATGCCGAAGCGCTTGTAGTAGTCCAGCATCGCATGGTGGTGGTAGGGCACGCGCCAGGGGCCGGGGTTGAAGTAGTTGCCCTTGGCAAAGCCCACTTTCTGACGTGTACCGTCGAGTTCGCTGAACTCATCGCCGCCGCGCAGCGTCCAGCAGCGGCCTCCGGCGCGGCTCTGGTATTCAAGCAACTGCACCTTGTAGCCGGCCGCACGCAACTCGTGGGCTGCCACCATGCCTGCCAGGCCCGCGCCCAGCACCAGAACCGATGCGCCGGGTTTTGCGTTGCCGAGCTTGACCGGACCGCTGTAATGCGATTCGGCGGCATAGCCCAGTGAACTCATGGCTTGATACATGGCACTGCCGCCCGCGACCTTTCCGATCATCGAGAGCAGTTGTCTGCGACTGACATGCTTGCTTGGCTCTGGCATCTGAAATTCCTTTGCTGTTGTGTATTCCGCTGTCCATCCGGGGCTGCGGGGCAAGGGTTTTCAGCAAGAGCTGTGCCAGGTCAGAGGGCTCAAGGCATTAGTTCAATGAAATCAGTTACTTGTTATGAAATTCAGATCAATTTGCGCTCAATCCTCTTGACGCTTATGGTGCATGCTCACTAATTTGAAGCGTCAATGGCCAAATTGGTGCAACGGAGTCACACAATAAGCTGCAAAAAAAGCGTATCGGCTGTGACAGCGGATACGCCTTGAGTGTGGGAGCGGAACTACGGTGCTGCCGGGTTCAGAGCTCGCTGGGAGGCTCGCTGGCCTTACTGACCATGACACGATTGCGTCCACCTCGCTTGGCGGCATAGAGCATGGCATCGGCCTGCTGGAAGACGGCCTTGATATCGGGATCGCTGTCGGGCCAGTGGGCCACGCCCAGCGAGATGGTGATATGGCCCACTGGCGGTATCTCCATTTTCTCGACCAGCTGACGCAGGCGCTCGGCGGCATGGGCGGCGGCCTCCAGCCCCGTGCCGGGCAGCAGCAGCAGAAACTCCTCGCCACCCACGCGGCAGGGCAGGTCATCGACACGCGAGACCTCGCGCATGGTGCGTGCGAGCTGTCTGAGTACCTCGTCGCCTGTATCGTGGCCAAAACCGTCGTTGATATGCTTGAAGTGGTCGATGTCGATGGCAATCACCGAGAACGGCAGCGCTTGCGTCTGAAAGGCGCTGATGGCTGCCTCCAGATGGCGGCGATTGCCCAGCCCGGTCAACGGATCGGTGTTCACGTCCTCGCGCAGCTTGGTGATATTGCGTTGCAGCAGGCCCAGGCCCTTGAGCATGGCTTTCTTGAGTTCGTAGGACTCGAAGTACCAGGACTTGACGGCCTGAATGTTCTGCGCCGTCTCGGGCTTGTCCATATCGTGAGCGCCATTGGCGAGCTGGCGCAGCGGGCTGGCAATGCGGCGCGCGCTCCACCAGATGACCACCAGCATCAGCAGGGCGATGGGCAGGGTCTTGTAGAGCACGGAGCGCATCAGCTTGTTGAGCGGGGCCAGTGTGGCCGCCTTGGGGCGCTGGGCCACAATGCCCCAGCCCGAGGCATGGATGACGGCATAGCCGGCCAGCATTTCCACGCCCTTGCTGTTGACGACCGGCGCCGTACCCGACTCGCCTCGGATCACGGCGTTGATGACATCGTTGTTGATCACCTGGTCGCCAATACGATTGTTGTCGGGGTGATAGATGATGTGCTTGTTCTTGTCCACCACATAGACATAGGTGCCATCCTGGTAGAAGTGCGAGCCCAGCAGGGTGTCGAGGATGCTGTCTTCCTTGAGGTAGATGCTGCCGCCTACCGCTCCCAGGAATTCGCCCTGAGGGTCGAAAATGGGCTGCGAGACAAAGACGATGTAGTTGCCGGCCGTGGACATATAGGGCTGGCTGATGACGGGGCCGCGAGTGCTCAAGGTCTGTGCCACTCCGGCGCTTTGCAGTGTCTTGCCCTTGATCTGCAGGGTTTCGGGCGATGTCGCCAGCACATAGCCCGTAGGGTCGATGATGGTGACGGAGTTGAAGCTCTTGGTTTGCAGGCGCAGACGTGTGGCCTCCTTGGCCAGATAGTCCACGTCATCCATGTGCGCGCCCATCAGATTGGCGCTGTACTCCAGCTGCTGCAGGGCAGATTGCAGAAAATCATCCGTGCTCTGCGCCAGCTTAGTCGCATAGGCATGGTGACCTTCAAGCGTGTTGTCTATCAGCTGCTGGCGCTGCACCAGATAGCCGGCATAGAAGGTGTTGAGAAACGGGATCAGCGCGCTGCAGATGGTCAGGACCAGGATCAGTCGACGCAAATCAAGCCGGTTAGGCGCAAGCCGGTGGTGCCAGGGGAGAGATTTCTTCACAGATGATGTCGCGAGAGCAGGGCGGCTCTGCGCTGTACCTGTGTGCTCTGACAGGCTCAGACCCCGGCCGCATATTCATTGAGTGTCTGCATTATGGTTGCTCGCGCCGTGGCCCTGCTCATGGTCAACCACAATGCAGCCGCGTCAGGCTGACAACTCCTTGAACTTTTCCACCTGTACCGCGCAGTCGTAGAAGCAGGGCGCCCGGCCAATATCGGTGAGCTGCTGATGCGTCAGCTCGTTCACATTCGTGCCGTTGGCTCCCTGCTTGCGCCACCAGATGCCCAGGCCCACCACCACGCCGGCGCGAGCGCGGCCGTTGACGGCGGCATGGCAGACATGCTCGCCGCGCTGGTTGAAGACGCGTAACCGGTCCCCGTCGGCAATGCCGCGCCCAGCTGCGTCATCGGGGTGCATCTCCAGCAGTGGACGCTCTTCCATGCGGGCCAGACTGGCCACATTGGCAAAGCTGCTGTTGAGGAAGTTGCGTGCGGGTGGCGAGATCATGGCCAGTGGGTAGGCGGTCGTGGGTGGCTCGTAATTGGGCAGATAGTCGGGCAGGGTGTTGATGCCCAGCCGCGCCAGGGCGGGGTTGTCGAATTCGCATTTGCCCGATGGCGTGGCAAAGCCGCCTTCGGCAAACGGCGCATCGGGCAGCGGGATATGGGCAAAGCCCTGTTGCAGAAGATCGTCGAAATCAATGGCTGTCTGTGCTAGCGCTGCGCGGCACAGCGCTTCGTCGGAATCAGAGAAGCAGGCTGCGGCAAAAGCGGGGTCCAGCCTGGCCATATGCATGGCCAGATCGCGAAAGATCTGCGCGTTGCTGCGCGCCTGGCCTTGGGGCTCGATCGCGGGGCGATTCAGCAGCACATCGGTATGGCCGTAGCTGCCGTGGATGTCCCAATGCTCTAGCTGCGTGGTGGCGGGCAGCACATAGTCGGCATGGTCTGCGGTGTCGGTGAGGAAATGCTCAAGCACCACGGTGAACAGATCTTCGCGCGCAAAGCCCGCAGCCACCTTGGCCGACTCTGGCGCCACCGCCACGGGATTGCTGTTATAGACCACGACGGCTTCCACCTTGGGGCCGAAGCCGGCATCGCCCTCATGCAGCAGCACATCGCCAATCTGGCTCATGTTCAGCGTGCGTGGGCGACGCTCGCCCAGCAACTGCGGCATTTGCAGATCTGCGCGCTTGAACGGCGAGACCCCCGAGGCGGACAGCAGCAGCCCGCCAGCGCGGTGGCGCCAGGCGCCGACAAGAGCCGGCAAGCAGGCCACGGCGCGCACGGCATTGCCGCCGCCGCGCGCGCGCTGCATACCGTAATTGAGGCGGATGGCCGCAGGCCTGGTCGTGCCGTAATCGCGGGCCAGGGACTGAATCTGTTCCACGCTCAGGCCACAGACACTGGCGGCGCGCTCGGGCGGCCATTGCAATGCTCTGGCCCTGAGTGCCTCCCAGCCCTGAGTGTGTTGGGCGATGTAGTCATGGTCCAGCCAGTTGTGCACGATCAGCTCGTGCATCAGCGCCAGAGCCAGTGCCGCATCGGTGCCGGGCAGCAGTTGCAGATGCTCGTGGCATTTGTCGGCGGTCTCGCTCTTGCGCGGGTCTATGCAGATCAGCTTGGCGCCCTGGCGCTTGGCTTCCTGCGCATAGCGCCAGAAATGAAGATTGCTGGCGATGCTGTTGCTGCCCCAGATCAGGATCAGCTTGCTTTCGGCAAAGAACTCCACACGCATGCCCAGCTTGCCGCCATAGGTAGCGGTCAGCGCCTCGCTGCCGGCACTGGCGCAGATGGTGCGATCCAGCAGGCTGGCGCCCAGCTGGTGGAAAAAGCGCCGGTCCATGCTCTCGCTCTGTACCAGTCCCATGGTGCCGGCATAGCTGTAGGGCAGTATGGCTTCGGGCGCGCGCCGGGCGATGCCGTGCAGGCGCTGGGCAATATCGCTCAGTGCTTCGTCCCAGCTCACGGGGGTGAAGTGGCCGCTGCCTTTGGGGCCGCTGCGTTTGAGAGGCTGCAGCACTCGCCCGGCGTGGTAGGTGCGTTCGGTGTACTTGCTGACCTTGGCGCAGAGCACGCCGCCCGTGTGAGCGTGTTCAGCATTGCCTTGCACCTTGGTGGCCGTGCCATCGACCACCGTGGTGAGCAGGGCGCAGGTGTCCGGGCAGTCATGCGGGCAGGCACCGCGTACTTGAACGATATGAGGCATGTCGTGGGCTCGAAAATCTGGATCGGTTTGCGTCTGAAGACCGTTTTGTGGGCCTATTATGCGGCGCGCATCCATGTCAAAAAACCTGAGATGCAAGACCCCAGGAGCGGGCTGATCCAGCCCGTAGCAATGAGTAGCCCGTACAGAGAGATCAAGAGCAATGCCGTACAAGCGAGTGGAGTGGAATCGTCGTCAATTCATGACTGCTGGCGCAGCTGTGGCAGCCGGGAGCTGGATCGGCGCAAGTCATTCCCAGGATTCGAGCGGGCCCATTGTGCTTGGGCAGTCCTGCGCGCTGAGCGGCCCCTCGGCACAGCTGGGTATGCAGTTTGTGCAGGGCGCCAAGCTGTATTTCGATCAACTCAATGCCCAGGGCGGCATCGGCCGCCGCCAGGTGGAGCTGCGCACGCTGGACGATGGCTATGAGCCAGAGCGCTGCGTGGCCAATACCCAGAAATTCATTGCCGATGATGTGATGGCCTTGTTTGGCTATCTGGGCACGCCCACCAGCATGGCCGCACTGCCTTTGCTGCAGAAAGCCAAGCTGCTGCTGATTGCTCCACTGACAGGGGGCGCCGGCCTGCGCGACCCCAAGCTGGCGCAGGCGGTCTTCAATCTGCGTGCTTCCTATGCCGATGAAACCGCGCTCATGGTTAGGCAACTGGTTTCTTTGGGCCTCAAGAAGATCGCGGTGTTTCATCAGAACGATGCCTATGGCCAGTCAGGTCTCGAGGGGGTGATGCAGGCGCTGCAAGGCCATGGCCTCAAACCCGTGGGTGCAGCCACGGTGGAGCGCAACTCCCAGGATGTGACCAAGGCCGTCAAGACTCTGGTGCCGCTGGGGGCCGATGTCATCGTGCAGGTCGGCACCTATGCGGCCAGCGCTGCCTTTGTGCGAGCGGCACGCCAGGCAGGCTATGGCGGTCAGTTCTACAACGTGTCGTTCGTGGGCACTTCGGCACTGGTACAGGCCCTTGGCAAGGAGGCCGAGGGCGTGGTGGTCACCCAGGTCGTGCCCTCTCCCTTCAAGACCTCGCACCCCCTGGCGCGTGAGTTTCAGGCAGCCCTGCAGAAAGGAGGCGCGTCGCTGCAGCCCGATTACTCCAGCATGGAAGGCTATCTGGCTGCCCGTGTCGTGAGCGAAGCGCTGAAATCTGCCTCTGCCGCAGGCCGCCTGCAGCGCGATGGCCTGGTGGCGGCACTGGAGGCCATGAATGGCCAGCAGGTTGCGGGCTTTCCCATCGCCTTCCGCCCACAGGCCGGCAAGCCGCGTTTTGTCGAGCTGTCCATGCTTACGGGCGACGGAAAGGTCCGGGTGTGAGGCTTTGAGGCGCGCAGGGCGCAAGCTCTCTCGCTTTGGGCCATCATGGCATCTTTGCCATTGATGACCCCAAGGAGAGAGCGCATGGCCCTGCTGCCCGAACTTCAAGCAAGCGCCCCTGACATTGCCGCGCTGCGTCGCGATATCCACGCCCACCCCGAGCTGTGTTTCGAGGAAATACGGACCTCGGATCTGGTCGCGGCGAAGCTGGAGCAATGGGGCATAGCGATCCATCGCGGTCTGGGTAAGACCGGTGTGGTGGGCGTCATCCATGGCCGCGACGGCGGCAGCAGCGGCCGAGCCATCGGCCTGCGCGCCGATATGGATGCCCTGCCCATGCAGGAGTTCAACACCTTTGACCATGCCAGCCGCCATGCGGGCAAGATGCATGCCTGCGGTCACGACGGTCACACGGCCATGTTGCTGGCGGCGGCGCAATATCTGGCCGCACATCGCGACAGCTTCGAGGGCACGGTCTACACCATCTTCCAGCCTGCCGAGGAAGGCGGTGGCGGTGCCCGCGAGATGGTCAACGACGGACTGTTCGAGCAGTTCCCCATGCAGGCTGTGTTTGGCATGCACAACTGGCCGGGCATGAAGGCCGGTACCATGGCCGTGGGTGCGGGGCCCGCCATGGCATCCAGCAACGAATTCAGGATCGTGGTACGCGGCAAGGGCGGCCACGCGGCCATGCCGCATATGGTGGTGGACCCGGTACCCGTGGCGGCCCAGCTCATCATGGCTTTCCAGACCATCGTCAGCCGTAACGTCAAGCCCATTGAGGCGGGCGTGGTGTCGGTCACCATGGTCCATGCCGGCGAGGCTACCAACGTCGTGCCGGACAGCGTGGAGCTGCAGGGCACGGTGCGTACCTTTACGCTGGAGGTGCTGGACCTCATCGAGCAGCGCATGCAGCAGATCAGCGAGGCCGTCTGTGCGGCGCATGGCACGCAATGCTTGTTCGAGTTCGTGCGCAACTACCCGCCAACCATCAACACGGCCCCCGAGGCCGAATTTGCCCAGGCCGTGATGCGCGAGATTCTGGGCGATGCCGGTGTGGTGCCGCAAGAGCCATCCATGGGGGCCGAGGACTTTGCCTTCATGCTGCTGGAAAAGCCCGGTGCCTACTGCTTTATCGCCAACGGCGATGGTGATCATCGCGCCCTCGGGCATGGCGGTGGCCCCTGTACCTTGCACAACCCCAGCTACGACTTCAACGATGCGCTGATTCCGCTGGGAGCGACCTTCTGGGTCAAGCTGGCCCAGCGCTGGCTGGACCAGCCTACGCGCGGCTGAAGGCTTGGCCCCGCCGCTGCGGGCTGGGTGGAAGATTTCTTTCACGCCAGACCTCGGGCGGGCAGCCAAAGAGCGTGCTGAACCAGCGTGTGAAGGCACTGTGGCTGTTGTAGCCCAGCATGGAGGCGATCTGGCCCACAGGGTAGTCAGGGTTGCGCACATAGCGCTGGGCAAGATCCGAGCGAACCTCCTGCAGCAGGTCGGTAAAGCTCAGGCCTTCACCATCAAGCTCGCGCTGCAGGGTCCGTACGCTGCGCCCCAGACCCTGGGCCACGCAGATGCAGGTGGCATTGCCCGAGGGCAACATGAGATAGATGGCCTTGCGCACCTGCTGGCCGATGGAGGCCTGACGGCCCTGCTGCGTGGTGTCCACCATGGTCTTGGCATAGCGCACCAGAACCGGGTCGGCCAAGGGGTTGGGTGCATCCAGGTCCTCGGTACGAAACACAATGCCGTTGAAGTCCGCATCAAACTCCACGCGGCAACGAAACATCTGCTTGTGCAGGCCGGTGTCGCCGGGCGCGGGGTGGCTGAAGCAGACCCGCAGCGGGCGCCATTGCTCATGCAGCAGCAGGTTGCAGGTACGAAACAGCACGCCGATTGCCAGTTCCATGGATTGCGGCAATGCATCCGGCAGGGTGAACTCTTCGCGCAGCACCACGACGCCATTGGCGTCGTCCATATGAATCACCAGCGACTCATTGAGCATGTGCACATGCTCGATCAGCGTGCTCAGCACCTTGCGCAAGGTGGGCTGGTGCAGCAACAAAAGGCTGACGACACCGAAGTTTGAAACCTGCCGTGATTGCGCCATGCGCAGCCCGAAGTTTTCGCAACCCGTGATGCTTGCAGCTTCTTCCAGCAGGCGTCCGGCCGTCAATGCATCGATCAGCTGATCCTGCTCGCGCACCACGGCTGGACGCAGGCCGGCACGACGCAATGCCGCATCAGGGTCTCCTCCCAGTTCGCTGAAGAGTTCTGAGAAATTCGTCAGAGATGCCGCGCGCACAAAAGTGACCATGACTGCTCCACGCAAAAATTCGGAGAAATTCTGGCATGAGATGCATAGCGTGCGGCATGAAATGCACAACCTATGTGACACAGGTTTTCTACAGTGGACTTACCGGGCGGCAGAGACTAGCAACAAGCCTGGGTTCAAAAAAGTGTAGGAGACAGTGATGCAGATAAACCCTCTGACCTGTGCCATAGGCGCGGAGTTGGTCGATGTGCAACTGGCGGATGCGCTGCGCGATGATGGGCTTTTCGCAGAGATCAAGACGGCCTTGCTCAAGCACAAGGTGCTGTTCTTGCGCCGCCAGAGTATCAGTCGCGCCGAGCATGTCGGTTTTGCCCGGCGTTTTGGCGAGCTGGAGGACCACCCGGTGGTCGGCAGCGACCCCGAGCATCCCGGCCTGGTGCAGATCTACAAGACGCCGGACAAGCCGCTGGACCGGTATGAAAACTCCTGGCATTGCGATGCCACCTGGCGCGAGGTGCCGCCCATGGGCTGCGTGCTGCGCTGCGTCGAATGTCCGCCGGTCGGCGGCGACACCATGTGGGCCAATATGGCGCTGGCTTACGAGATGCTTCCATCGCATATCAAGGACGTGATAGCCCCGCTGCGGGCACGCCACAGCATTGAGTGCACCTTTGGCGCCGCCATGCCTGCGCAGAAGCGTCTGGCCCTCAAGGCGCAGTTTCCGGATGCGGAGCACCCGGTGGTTCGTACACATCCGGAAACCGGTGAAAAAGTGCTGTTTGTCAGCGGCTTCACCACTCATTTCACGAACTTCCACACGCCCGCCAATGTGCGTGTGGGCCAGGACTTCACCCAGGGCTCATCCAGTCTGCTGCAGTTCTTGATCAGCCAGGCCGCGATCCCCGAGTACCAGGTCCGCTGGCGCTGGGAGCCCGGCAGCATCGCCATCTGGGACAACCGCGCGACACAGCATTACGCGGTGATGGACTACCCGCCCAGCCATCGAAAGATGGAGCGCGCCGGAATCATTGGCACACCGACTTTTTGAGCATCGGAAAACGCCCGTGACAAGGCGCAGAACCTGGCCGGGCGGTGCGAAGCACAGTTGTACGCAAGGCTCTGAGTGCGGGCATGGCATTCATATAACAACGGAGACATCATCATGAATTTCCTCGACGGTCACCTGGTTGCCGAAAATCAGCAGCCTCTCATCATCACTGCAGCTCCTTATGCACCTTCGTGGCTGCCGGAGGACTTCCCTGGCGAAATTCCCGTCACTATGGAGGAGCAGATTCAAAAAGCCGTGGACTGCTACAACGCCGGCGCCCAGGTGCTGCACTTGCATGTACGCGAGCTCGACGGCCGCGGCAGCAAGCGGCTTTCCAAGTTCAACGAGCTGATTGCCGGCGTGCGTACCCGTGTCCCGGACATGATCATCCAGGTAGGTGGGTCGATCAGCTTTGCACCCGAAACCGATGGCGCGGCCGCCAAATGGCTGTCTGACGATACCCGCCACATGCTGGCCGAGCTGGACCCCAAGCCCGATCAGGTGACGGTGACCATCAATACCTCGCAGATGAACATTCTGGAGCAGTTCGATGCGCGGGATATCGAGGGCACTTCGATGGAGGACCCTGCGGTGTTCAATGCCTACAAGGAAATGACCGTGCCAGCGCAGCCGGGCTGGGCCGAAGAACATATACGCCGCCTCAGTGCGGCCGGCATTCAGAGTGCCTTCCAGTGCTACAACATCAACAGCTTCGAGTCGGTTGAGCGGCTGATGCGTCGCGGCATCTACAAAGGTCCGCTGGTGCTGAACTGGGTGGCCATCGGCGGCGGAATGGACCAGCCCAGCGTTTACAGCCTGGCCAATTTTGTGCGCGCCGTGCCCGACGGTGCGGTGCTCACGGTAGAAGCCTCGGTGCTGAACGTGCTGCCCATCAATCTCATGGGCATTGCCATGGGTCTGCATGTGCGCTGCGGCACCGAAGACAATCTGTGGAATCAGACCCGAACCCGAAAAATGGGCACGGTGGAGCAGATCGAGCAGTTGGTGCGCATTGCCAAGGAATGCAGCCGCCCCATCGCCACTCCTGCCCAGGCGCGCGAAATCTGCCAGATCGGCGTGTTCTACGACACGGTGGAGGAAAGCCTGGCAAGGAACGGCTTTGCTCCGAATCGCAACGGTGCTCAGCAGGGTTTTCTGCGCAAAGTCGCCTGAGGTCAAAGGAGCGCACGATGCAACGCATTCCAGTCCTGCTGTCCATTGCGCTGGCTGCAGCTTTGCCAACTGGCAGCGCCTTCGCTTTCACCGACAAGCCCGTCAAGCTCATTGTTCCGGCCCCGCCCGGCGGCACGATCGATGTGTTTGCTCGCATCATCAGCGATCAGCTGGCGCATGAGCTCAAACAGCCTGTGATTGTGGAAAACCGCCCCGGTGCCGGCGGTGCCATGGCGGTGAAATACATGCTGTCCCAGCCCTCAGACGGCAATACCCTGCTGGTGACGGTGACCAATATCCTGACCGAGGTTCCGCATGTGCTCAAGGGGGGCTTTGATGCCATGAAGGATGTCAGACCCGTCTCGCAGATGGCACGCTCCGTCATGGTCTTCATTGCTTCGCCTCAGTTCCCGGCCAAGGATGCCAAGGAGGCTATTGCCTATATCAAGGCCCATCCGGGTCAGCTGTCCTTTGCCTCCTACAGCCAGGGGACGGCATCGCAGTACGCAGGGGCAATCCTGAATCAGAAGGCGGGGCTGGACATGCAACATGTCCCGTTCCCTGGCTCGGCACCGGCGCTGGCACAGATCATGGGCAATCAGATCCCGCTGATGTTCGACGGCTCCGTGACCACCAAACCGCTGGTTCCCAGCGGCAAGGTCAAGCTGCTGGCCGTTGCTTACAAGAGCCGACTGCCCGATTTTCCCAATGTGCCGACGATGGCAGAGCTCGGTTATCCGGAGCTTGATTTCAGCAACTGGGCGGGTGTGTTTGCTTCGGCAAAGACGCCGCAGCCGTTGCTGGAGAAGATCAATGCCACGCTGCAGAAGGTCAATGCCAGCCAGGCGGTGCAGGCACGTTATTTGTCCACCGGCTTCGAACCCATCAAGCAGGAGCGCACTCTGGAGCAGCTGTCTACCGATCTGCAGGCCGAATACCAACGCAATGGCGAGATCGTCAGGAATTTCGGCATCAAGCTGAACTGAGTCGGCTCGTCAATCGGTCCGGGCATGTCTGCGACTGAGGATGCCCGGACTTGCACCTCAATAGATACAGGAGCATTTCATGACTCAGGCCATTCGCTTTTACGAGACTGGCGGTCCAGAAGTCCTGCGACTGGAAAACGTTGCCGTGGGA
This sequence comes from Comamonas sp. Z1, assembly GCF_008121555.1. Taxonomy (NCBI): domain Bacteria; kingdom Pseudomonadati; phylum Pseudomonadota; class Betaproteobacteria; order Burkholderiales; family Comamonadaceae; genus Comamonas; species Comamonas sp. Z1. The sequence goes on along the minus strand of NZ_VOQT01000002.1, from coordinate 448,188 downwards.
GACCCCGGCCCAGGCCAGGCGCGCGTGCGGCACAGCTATATCGCGCTCAACTTCATCGATGTGTACTTCCGCTCCGGGCGTTATCCGTTGGCCTTGCCCAACGGGCTGGGCTCGGATGCCGTCGGTGTGGTCGAGGCCGTCGGAACGGGTGTGACGGATATCCGGGTGGGTGACCGCGTCGGCTATCTGACCGGCCCGCAAGGCGCTTATGCACAGGCGCGTGTGATGCCTGCAGAAGTGCTGATTCCGTTGCCCGACGAAATTTCAGACCGTACTGCAGCCACACTCATGATGAAAGGCATGACGGCCCAGTATCTGTTCCGGCAGGTCTATCCGCTGCAGGGCGGTGAAACCATTCTCTATCACGCTGCTGCCGGAGGCGTAGGCCTGATTGCCTGTCAGTGGGCTCGCGCCATGGGGGTCAACATGATTGGTACGGTCAGCACGGATGAGAAGGCCGAGCTGGCCAGGGCGAACGGATGCGCGCACACCATCGTGACTTCGCGTGAAAACATCGTCGAGCGAGTGAAGGAAATCACGGCAGGCAAGGGCGTTCCCGTGGTTTACGACTCGGTAGGCAAGGACACACTGATGGACTCGCTCGATTGCCTGCAGCCGCGTGGCTCGCTGGTCAGCAACGGAACCTCTTCCGGCTCCGTGGTGGTGGACTCATCGCTGCTGGCCGCCAAAGGCTCGATCTGGATGACCAGGCCGGCCATGATGCATTACATCCAGCCCCGTTCACATATGCTGGAGATGGCTGCAGAGCTGTTCGAGCACGTGCTGGCGGGGCGCATCGTGAGCGAGCCTCAGCAGGAGTTTGCCCTGGCCGAGGCGGCACAAGCCCATCGCGCATTGGAAGCGCGCAAGACTGTGGGGGCCACGGTACTTGTGCCATGAGCTGCTGGGCGCAAATATTGGGCGGGTAAAACCATTGCGAAAATCCGTGCCGGTGCCTTTCCCAAGGCGCCGGCTTTTTTCTGTCTGACATTGGCCATGCGGCAGGGCGACATTCCTAGGGATTTCACCTTGGGATCATGGCACCAAATAAGCAATGAATGGCATCAACTGCACAAGAGCTGCAGCCTTCCTTTTCTAGAGTGATTTCGCGGATCAATACCGCGAATTCATAACGAAAAGGAGACATGAAATGCCACGTATTTCACGCTATATCTGGAGTCTTTTTGCCTTGTCCGCCAGCAGCCTGGCCAGCGCTCAGTCATCCGTGACGCTGTTCGGTGTCATGGATGCGGGCGTCAGCCGCTACATGGTGCGCAGCAATTCCTGGGATGGCTCCGGCCGCACGGCCAGCCAAGGTATATGGGCGCTGTCACCCTCGGGTAATCTGGCCAGCCGTCTGGGTGTTCGTGCCGTTGAAGATCTGGGTGCTGGAATGTCTGCCAGCATGTGGCTGGAAGCGCCAGTGACCAACGACACGGGCGGCGGCGCGCTGAACTTTGGGCGACGCTCCACCGTCAGCCTGGCGGGCAATTGGGGCGAGCTGCGCCTTGGGCGTGATCACACACCGTCGTTTCTGAATGACTGGGCCTTTGATCCCTATTCCGTCAACGGCGTGGGCGTCAATTTGCTGGCGGTGGTCAGCAGCAACCTGGCCATCAACCGTGCGCTGAGTACGCAGACCAGCGGTACGCTGCCCGAACGCTTGCTGGGAAACGGTTTGTCGGCAGGCACGGACAATTATCTGCGCGCCAACAACTCCATCGGCTACCACCTGCCTACAGGGCTGGGCGGAATTTATGGTCAGCTGATGTATGCCTTCCCGGAAAATGATGCCAGGCGCGGCCGCTATGCCGGTGGGCGCATTGGCTGGGCCAGCGGCCCCACCGATATTGCGCTGGGCTATGGCGAAAGCATGCTGGGCACTTTCAACGGCCGCAAGGAAACCATCAAGTCCTTGAACCTGGGAGGTTCGTACAACTTCGGTCCGGTCCGTGTGTTGGGCGAGTGGTCGCAGGTGCGCAATGCGCGCAGCGATGTGCGGGCCACAGACCGCTATGACGGGCTTCTGGCTGGTGTGCAAATCCCTGTCGGACTGCATCAGCTCAGGGCGTCGGTGGCCAGGGTGCAATTCAAAAATGGGCAGGGAGCCGGCGACGCATCGGTGAACAAGCTGGCCTTGGGTTATGTGCATAACCTCTCCAAACGCACGGCGCTCTACACCACGGTGTCGCGCATCAGCGTGAGCAATGGACACAACAATCCTGCGGTGATGGGTGTGACGCCGCTGGCCGTCAGCAGCCCGGTCATCATGCCGCAACCGGCCTACAGCAACAGCCCCGGCATGCAGCCACGCAGCGCATTGGGCTTTGATGCGGGTCTGCGCATGATGTTCTGAAGGCAGTCCGTTGCTGCTGCCGCGAGGCGAATCACGAAGAGGCGGATTTGAGGGAGTGCGTGCCGCAAAGGGCTGCTTGCTTGCCGGCGTTGCAGTACTTTGTGAAATAAAAAGAACGGTCGTTCTAATTTCCCGGATTTTTGGCTACACTGGCCTCGACTATTAAAGCCCAGGAGACCTTTCATGTCCGATCTGAACGCCCGGTTTGAAGAGACCGTCAAGAATTCCACCTCGCTTGGCGAGCGTCCCGACAACGCCACCTTGCTCAAGATTTATGCCTTGTACAAGCAGGCGACCGAGGGTGACAACGAAGCCAAGAAGCCCAGCTTCACCGACATGGTGGCCCGCGCCAAGTGGGATGCCTGGGCCAAGCTGGAAGGCACAACGCCGGATGAGGCCAAGCAGCAGTACATCGATCTCATCGAGTCGCTGCGCTGATCCGCGCCACCCCTGATCGCCGACAAGGCCCCGGGCTCCGGGGCTTTGTCGTTTCAATTCGGACCACATCACGCTGCACCAGAGACGGGGGGCTGGAAACTGGCGCCCCCCAGCCAGGGACACCGAGGAAGGGCCGCCCCGAAGGTGTCGTCCCCTTGGAGGAAGCGGCAGGGCTGCTCAGGGGGTGTCAGTACCTGTTCGAGAAATTGGCGCTGATGCGCTGACGCAAATATTCCGCCCCTGTGATGGGCGGATATTTTTGGGCCGGCCCTTCTATCACCGCATCCTCATTGGCCTGGCAGAAGAAGGCCAGGCTATAGCGGGCCCCCTGGTACTCATGGGGCTGAGGGTTGCGCACGCGGTGGAAGTTGCTGGGCAGCTGGTCGTCGCTCCAGCGCATCAGCATGTCGCCGATATTGCAGGTGATGACGCCATCCACGGGCTTCACGGGCGTCCATTGCTGGGTCTCGGCCTCCTTGCCGGGCATCACCTGTAGCCCACCCTGGCCGGCACGCTGGAACAACAGCGTCAGGCAGTCGAAGTCCGTATGTGCGCCTGCACGCCACAGGCCGATTTCGTCCTTGAGCGCCGGGTCCACTGCAAAGTAATGCAGCATGCGCAGCGTGCTCTGGTAGCTGGGCACGGCGGGGTCATGTGCGCGGGTGAAGAATTCATCGTCAAAGCCCATCTTGTAGGCAAAGCAGGACAGCAGCTGCATGCCAACCTGCCAGCATTGATGCTCAAAAGCCAGCGTGGCCTGCTTGAAGCCGGGCAACTCCTGCTCGCTGGGCCACAAGCCTTGCATGCGCGGGCGTGTGACCTGATAGGACTCTTTCTGGTCGGGAGTGCGTGTGGAAGGGCGAATCTGCGCCTTGTGCTCCCAGCCTGCATTGCGCGATAGCGGCCATTGCGACTTGGTTTCGGGCGGCAAGGCGAATAGCTGCTCGGCTCTACCGAACGCGGCGTCGATATCGGCCTGGGCAATGTCGTGGCCGGAAACCTGGAAGAAGCCGATTTCTATCGAAGCGCTCCAGATCTGCTCGGCAATCTCCTGCTTGCGCTGCTCGAAGTCGCTGATGTCTATGACGCGAACTTCGCGCGCCGAGGTTTCTGCGCCTTGCCCGCCCATGCGGGCTTCCTTGTCCAGTTCGCCAAGGCTGTAAGAGTGGCTGGTCATGGTCTGCATAAGAATTTCTCTTGCGATGACTTCAGACACCAGCTTTGCCAGTGAGGCTTGGTGCGGGCATCTGAAGTGTGGATACCAGGCGCGGCTGTGTGCCGCACCCACTTCAAGAGCAATGACCCGCGAAGCTGCTGACCGGAGGAAGGTCAGAGCACCGTGCTGAACGCTTCTACTCTTGATTTGAGTGCAGCAAACAGCGTGCCAGCCATTTACCAGGGCGCTGACACTCTTGGTTTTGGTGCATGGCTTCAATCTGGTGCATTGCCATGCATGAATCCATGCATCCATCTCTTTTGCATGCACTTTGTTGATACCTGGCGAGGCGCAACCCAAAGCAGGCACGCCAATTGCTAGAAGGTTGAACGAGTAGAAGCGTTCAGCCTGCATCCGCGTGCAGTGCCCGGAAATTGCTCAAGTCCTGTCAGCAGCGGCAGCTGCTGGCGTTCCTGTCGCCAGAGACCTGAGAGTTCCACCATGCTACGTCGCCAATTTCTTGCCGCCCTGCCTCTTTGCGGCGCACCCTGGGTTCATGCCCAGGGCAAGTCGCTGACTCCGCTGAAATTCACGCTGGATTTCCGCGTCAACGGCCAGACGGCGCCGTTCTTTCTGGCCCAGCAAAACGGCTACTACCGCGATGAGGGGCTGGATGTGAGTCTGGACGTAGGGTCGGGCTCGGTGGCTTCGATTACACGTATCGCCAGTGGTGCCTACCAGCTCGGACTGGGCGATATCAGTTCGCTGATCGAGTTCAATGCACAGAACGCCGGCACACCTCGCGTGCAGGCCGTCTACCAGTACTACAACCGCGCGCCCTTTGTGATCATCGGGCGCAAGGACAGAGGCATCACTTCGGACTTCGCAAGTCTCAAGGGCAAGAAGGTGGCTGCAGCGGCAGTGGAGTCCACGCGCCGAGCCTGGCCCATGGTGGCGCGGCGCAAGAATCTGCCCGCCGATCTGTTTGCCTGGTCGACGACGGAGTTCTCGGCACGCGACAACGTCATGGTGCGTGGCGATGTGGATGCCGCCACCTATTTCCATGACTCGGCGGTGTCGCTCTTTGCGCGCCTCAAGCCCGAGGAGCTTTCCATACTGCGCTACAGCGATGCAGGCGTTCATCTGTATGGCAATGCGATTCTCGCGTCCAGCCAGTTGATCGCCGAGAAGCCGCAGGTCGTGGCCGCCTTCCTGCGCGCCACCAACCGTGCGATTGTGGAATGCCTTGCCAACCCCGCAGCAGGCATTGCCGCCGTGCGCCAGCGCGAGTCGATTCTCGATGAGAAGCTGGAGCTGGAGCGCTGGTCCATCACCGCACAGTATGTGGCAGCGGCAGACACGAAAAGCCATGGACTGGGCGACTTCAGCAAGCGTTTGATGGAGCAGCAGCTGGACAGCGTGGTGCAGACCTTTGCGCTCAAGACCACGCCATCTGCCGACGCACTGTTCAACAGCAGCATGTTGCCCGCCAGGTCGGCGCGCATGCTCAAGGCCTGAGGAGGAAGCCTCCATGTCCCTGCCTCAAGCCCAGACCTTGAGCGACAGCGATGGCCGCTATCTGCGTGAAGCCATTGCGCTTGCCGATACGGCGCGCGAGCGCGGCAACCGGCCGTTTGGAGCGCTGATCGTGGCGGCCGACGGACGCGTGCTGGCCCGGGCCAGCAATGCCAACGGCGAGAGCGGCGATTGCACGGCCCATGCCGAGCTGTCCGCCATCCGCCTGGCCAGCCCCCTGCATTCCCGCGATGAGCTGGCCGTCGCCACGCTGTACTCGTCTGCCGAGCCTTGCGTGATGTGTGCCGGCGCGATCTTCTGGTCCGCCATCGGCCGCGTGGTCTATGGCATCGATGCCGAGCGGCTGCGCGTGTTCCGTGGCGAGCGGCTCGATCAGAAGGATGCCGAGCTGTCCTGCCGCGATGTGTTTCAGACCGCTTCGCACACCATCGAATGTATCGGGCCGGCCTTGATCGAAGAGGCCAGCAGTTCACACCAGGGCGCCTGGAAAGTCTGAGCCCCGGCACGCATTCAACCGCAATTCGTTGACATAGAGAGAGGGAAGCCACCATGCAAACCAAGCGCCTGTTCCTGCAATCCGTTCTGGCCCTGGGCAGCTTTGCCAGCGCCACGGCAGCCTTTGCCGCAACGCCCATAAAATTCCAGCTCGACTGGCGTTTTGAAGGGCCTGCGGCGCTGTTTCTGCAGCCAGTCGCCAAGGGCTATTTCCAGGCCGCAGGGCTCAATGTGACGGTGGATGCCGGCAGCGGCTCGGGCGGCGCCATCCAGCGCGTGGCATCGGGCTCCTACGACATGGGCTTTGCCGATCTGGCCGCGCTCATGGAGTTTCATGCCAACAACCCCGAAGTCAAGGACAAGCCCGTGGCCGTGATGATGGTCTACAACAACACGCCGGCCTCGGTCATGGCGCTCAAGAAGAGCGCCATCGCCAAGCCGGCGGACCTGACGGGCAAGAAGCTGGGAGCGCCGGTCTTTGATGCAGGCCGACGCGGTTTCCCGCTGTTTGCCAAGGCCAACAAGGTCGGCGATGTGCAATGGACCACCATGGATCCGCCGCTGCGCGAGACCATGCTGGTGCGCGGCGATATCGATGCCATCACGGGCTTTACCTTTACTTCGCTGCTGAACCTGGAGGCTCGTGGCGTCAAGGCGGCCGATGTGGCGGTCATGCCGTTTGCCGACAATGGCGTCAAGCTCTATGGCAACGCCATCATCGCCAGCGCCAAGCTGGTGCGCGAGAACCCCGAAGCCGTGCGTGCCTTCCTCAAGGCCTTCAGCAAGGGTGCCAAGGAAGTCATGGCCAACCCCGGCTCCGCCATCGCCTATGTGAAGGAGCGCGACGGCATCGTCAACACCGCTCTGGAAACCCGCCGCCTGCAGCTGGCGATCGACACGGTGATCAACACCGCCGATGCGCGCGGCGAAGGCTTTGGTCAGGTCAGCCCCACACGCATGGCGCTGATGGCGTCCCAGATCTCGGACGTCTATGCGACCAAGACACGCGTGAACCCCGAGACGCTCTGGAACGGCCGCTTCCTGCCGCCCGTCGCGGATCTCGATGTTTTCCCCAAGAAGTAATTGCTCATTGATTGATAGCTGTATGCGCTTTTGTGACAGGCGCTGCAGCCTGTTTTTATGAAATCATCAGATACAGAAGCTGCCCGGCCCTTCGTCGAATTCAAGGACGTCTGGCTGGCCTATAACGAAGAGCTGCTGCAGGCCAACCACTTTGCGGTGGAAGCCATCGATCTCACGGTGCAGCGCGGTGAGTTCATTGCCATCGTCGGTCCTTCGGGCTGCGGCAAGTCCACTTTCATGAAGCTCACCACGGGCCTGAAGATGCCGTCCATGGGCCGCATCACGGTCGATGGCCAGCGCGTGACAGGGCCCCTCAAGATCTCGGGCATGGCGTTCCAGTCGTCCTCGCTGCTGCCCTGGCGTACCACGCTGGACAATGTGCTGCTGCCGCTGGAGATCGTGGAGCCGCACCGCTCGCAGTTCAAGCAAAAGCGCAAGGAATACGAGGCGCGTGCCATAGAGCTGCTGGGCAAGGTGGGTCTGGCAGGCTATGAGCGCAAGTTTCCCTGGCAGCTTTCCGGCGGCATGCAGCAGCGCGCCAGCATCTGCCGCGCCCTGATTCACGAGCCGCAGATGCTGCTGCTCGACGAGCCCTTTGGCGCGCTTGACGCCTTCACGCGCGAAGAGCTGTGGTGCATTTTGCGCGACCTGCAGGCCGAGCAGAAGTTCAATGTGATCTTGGTCACCCATGATCTGCGCGAGAGCGTGTTCCTGGCCGATACCGTCTATGTGATGAGCAAGAGCCCGGGCCGCTTCGTGGTGCGCCGCGACATCGACCTGCCGCGCCCGCGTGATCTGGAGGTCACCTATACCCCCGAGTTCTCGGACATCGTCTACGAGCTGCGCGGCCATATCGGCGCCCTGCGCAAGAGCGGCCCCGAAACCGCTGCCGCCATTCCTCAATAAGGCGCATCATGAAACATCAAAAAACCGCCGAGCGCTGGGCTCCCTGGCTGCTGTTGCTGCTGATCGTCCTGCTCTGGCAGATCATCTGTTCGGGCCTAGGCGTCTCGGAGTTCATCTTCCCCAGCCCCTGGGCCATTGGCCATCAGCTCTATGAGTTTGCGGGCACGATTGCCATGCATGCCTGGCGCACCTACTGGGTGACGATGGCAGGCTTTGCCCTGGCGATCGTGGTGGGCGTGCTGCTGGGCTTTCTGATCGGCTCCTCGCGTCTGGCCTATGCGGCCTTCTACCCGCTGATGACGGCTTTCAACGCCTTGCCCAAGGCAGCGTTCGTGCCGATTTTGGTGGTCTGGTTCGGCATCGGCGCAGGCCCGGCCATTCTCACGGCCTTTCTGATCAGCTTTTTCCCCATCATGGTCAATATCGCCACGGGTCTGGCCACGCTGGAGCCCGAACTGGAGGATGTGCTGCGCGTGCTGGGAGCCAAGCGCTGGGACGTGCTGATCAAGGTCGGCCTGCCGCGCTCCCTGCCGTATTTCTACGGCTCGCTCAAGGTCGCGATCACGCTGGCCTTCGTCGGCACCACGGTCAGCGAGATGACGGCTGCCAACGAGGGTATCGGCTATCTGCTGGTCTCCGCTGGCTCTTCCATGCAGATGGGCCTGGCCTTTGCGGGGCTGATCGTGGTGGGAGCCATGGCCATGGTGATGTACGAGCTGTTCAACCTGCTGGAAAAGCACACCACGGGCTGGGCGCGCCGCGGCTCTCAGGGCGAGTGATACGCAGCTGCTGAAAGCGGAAAAGCCTGCCGGATCGTGCATCCGGCAGGCTTTTTTTGTGCTGCGCAGTCAATGGCTAGCTGGCCGTGCGGCAGCTGGCAAATGCATCCAGAGGCTGCTTGTAGGTTGGAGAAGTGACATCCATCAATCCCATCACCGTATGGAACAGGTTGTCGTGCGAGAGCGGCTGGTCCAGAGTCTTGCTCAGACAGGCCTGATTCAGGCCGGTGCGCGCACCCAGCGTTCCCAGCCAGGCAATCATGGGCACATGTTTTTGATCGTCGGGCGCCATGGCGTAAGGCATGCCGTGCAAATAGACACCGAGCTCGCCCAGCGATTCGCCATGGTCTGACATGTAGAACATGCCGGTTTCAAACTGGTTTTGCTGGGTCTTGAGCCAGTCTATGGTCTGGGCCAGGAAGTGGTCGGTATAGCGAATGGAGTTGTCGTAGACATTGACCACGCTTTGCTGCGAACAGCTGGACAGTGCATTGGTGGCGCACTCGGGCTTGAAAGCCTTGAGGTCTGCAGTGGAGCGCTTGAAGTACTCGGGACCGTGACTACCCATCTGGTGCATGACCAGAACCAGGCCCTTTGCCCGGCGTGCGGGGTCCAGCTTGGCGATTCGCTCGTCCAGGCCGCTGAGCAGCAGAGCATCCAGGCATTCGCCATCCTGGGCGCACAGCGTCTTGCCGGCCGGCGTATTCACGCTGTCGGCGGTATCGGCCATGGGGATACGCTTGCACACGCCTTTGCAGCCTGCCTGGTTGTCCACCCAAAGCACGGCCAGTCCGGCGGCCTGCAGCACGTCGAGCAGGTTGTCATGCTCGACCTTGGAGGCGTAAAAGCCTTCGCGGCCCAGGTTGGAGAACATGCAGGGCACCGATTCGCGGGTGCTGGTGCCGCAGGAGCGGGCATTGCGCCAGCTCAGCACATCGCGCTTGGCCAGCTCGGGGTTGGTATCGCGCTCGTAACCGTTGAGGCTGAAATTCTTTGAGCGTGCAGTCTCGCCCACCACCAGCACCAGCAGCGGCGGTTTCTGGGCTGCGGCATAGCTGGCACCCAGGGCCGCGCCGCCCGTGATGCTGACAAAAGGCCTGGGCTTGTTGAGCAGAGGATCCAGCGCCACCGAGGCTGCGGACAGCACGGGGTTGATCGGGTTGATCATGTAGCGCAGCCAAAGATTGTTGCGCACCACGGGGGCCAGATCGCGGTAGGAAACGGCCAGCGATGCGGCTATCAGGGCAATGCCGCCCAGCAGCAGCAAGGCGGTGCGCAGCATATTGCGCCAGGCGCTGTTGGCGCGTTTGAGCGGGGTTTTCCACAGCCAGATGGCTGGCAGTATGGCGATGATCAACACCTCGGCCAGCAGCTTGATGTTGAACAAGTCCGAGCTTTCGCGCGCATCGGTCTGCAGGATGTTGTGAATCATGCCCTTGTCCATCACGGTGCCGTAGCTGACCATGAAGTACTGGGAACTGGCCGCCACCAGCAGCAGCGCCACCCAGAACGGCTTGGTAAAGCGCGGCCAGGCAAACAAGGAGGTCAGCAGAAGGCTGGCGCCCAGCACCAGCGGCACAACCCGCAGGGCCAGCAGGGCCAGACTGCCGTGATAGCCATCCAGGGAAGGCAGGCGCAGCCACAGGGCCCAGTTCGCCGTCAGTGTCAGCCAGATGGCCAGGGCCAGAGCGATGAACTGAGGCGTGCGAGGTTGAAAAAGCCCCTTGAAAAATGGGGCAGAAACGGAGTCTTGGGTAGCCACGGTGGACGGCAAAAAATAGGTATCGGAGAAGTCTGGCGGGACTTTCTTAAAAACCGCTGAAGCCTCCTACATGGTTAACCCTTGTAAAAAATTGTTTTGTGTCAATTTGAAGTATTTATTGGCACTGAGTCGCTGTTTCTGCCGCTTTTCCCCATTGGGCGCATAGCCGCAGCTTGCGCTCTTCAGCAGGCAAGGCTGCCAGCTCGTGCATCTGCGCATAGAAGCTGCGCCAGGTCTCGGGAGTGGCCGGGCCTTCGCCGCGCAGTTGCTGCCACCAGCGAGTCATGGCCGGCACCCAGTCGTCATAGGCGGCCAGGGCACCGAAGCTGGCGTTATTGGCCTGGGCCACCCATTCATCGGTCTGGGTCAGGCGCCGGTAATACTGCTCGCGCAGGGCGAGGCTGGTCAGCAGGGGCTCGTCGCTGGCAATCCATTGCGCTCTGAGTTGCGCATAAGTGGCGCGGAATTCGTCAAATACTTTGCTTTTGATGGCTTCCAGCACTTTGGCATCAAAGGCTTCGGTATTTTTCTGTTCATAAATCTGTTGCAGGCGCTGGCGGGTCTCGCGCGTCAGCTGTTGCCATAGCTCGCGCCGCTGCAGGCTCTGTTGCCAACGTTGTTGCGTGGCGGCGCTGGCATGGCTGTGCAGCCACAAGGGCGTGGCCATGCGTTCCACCGTGGTGGCAAAGGATTCGTTGAAGGCCGTGTCATTCTTCACATACAACAGCTGGTGGGCCAGTTCGTGGAACAGCAGGCCGGCAAAGTCACCCTCCTGCCAGGAGGTGAAGGTGCTGAGCAAGGGGTCGCCGCCCAGCCAGTTCAGATAGCCCAGCGTGGAGTAGGCAGGCACGCCATAGACGCTGGTCTCCAACCCCAGGGACTGAAGCGTTCGTGCCTGCGCCTGTGCGTCGCTCTTGCTGAAGTAGCCTCGGTAGGCAATGCAGCCGGTGACGGGAAAGCACCATTGGTGCATCTCCAGGCTGTAGGCCGGGGCTGCCACCACGTTCCAGACCGCAAACGGACGCTGCAGCTGAGCGTAGCGGGTGTAGCTGGCGTTGTCGGGCAGAGCCAGCTCCCGGCTGGCGAAGCGGCGCATCTGTTGCGCGGTCTGCAGGCGCTGACGCAGTGCTGCGGAGGTACTGTCTTCTGCCAGCCAGTCATCAATAGGTCGTGCGGCCTGAAGAATCTGCATCTGTCCCTTGAAACCTTGCCAGTAATAGCCGGCGCTGCTGCAGCCCGTCAGGCCTGCAATTGCGGCACTAATTCCCAGCAAAGCCCTCAGGCTGACTACACTCATCCTTTTTCTCATTGCGCTTGTCCGCCTGTCTGGTTTCGCTTCATGGATTTTCTAACGCTCGCCATCATTGTCACCACCGTGCTCTACGTGCTCAAGAAGCAGGAGCAGCGTCAGCACACCCAGCTTCTGGCCCAGCATCTGGCACGCTTTCAGATCGAGAAGCTCATGGCCAATCTGATGGAGGGATATCTGCGTGTCATCGGTGAGAAGGATGCGCAGAGGCGTGAACAGATCTGGCCCGTGCTGGCCAATACCGAGAGCAGTCTGGTGAGCCAGTTTCAGCGTTTCGCGGATGAATTCGCCACCTTGCCGGCCGAGCAGACGCGTGCCAGCACCCTGCCGCTGGCGCTGCCCTATATGACCAGGGTCCTGCCTTCGGCCACCATGGATGTGCGCGAGACCATGAAGCTTCATGCCCAGGCACTGGCGGCTGCCCGTGTGGGTGAGGCGGCCGACGAGGAAGAGCGCAAGCGCCGAGCCTTCACCATGACGGCCGAGCTGATGCTGATGCAGCACACCTGCCACTGGTTCTGCCGCAGCCGCACCGTTGCTTCCATGCGCTTGCTGGCGCGTCACAAGACGGCTTATGAACAAGTGCTGCAGTCTGTGGCCCCCGCCACCCTCAAGGCCTACGACAGGCTGGTGAAAGCCCGTAACTGATCCTCTGCCAGACCTGGAGGCAGTTTTCGGCAGGGATGTTTTCCGTCTTGACCCTGCCATAGTCGATGTGAACAATGGTTTTCATGAAAAACCTGTTGAGCACATTGGAGCCGCTGCTAGCAAGACTTCCTGTGACTGCATCGATACAGCTTCCCTCGGGCGAGCGTATCGGGCCTGAACACAGTGCGGTTCAACTCATTTTTCGCTCTCCCAAGGCTGTTGCGGCGCTGCTGGACGGCCAGATCGGCTCGATCGGTTCGGCCATCGTCGAAGGCTGGGTGGAGGTCAAGGGCAGCTCCCGCGACATCATGGCGGCAGCGGCCGGGTTGCTGCGCGGCGATCCGGTCGGTCATACGCCCTCCTGGCTGGGGCAGACGGTCTCCAAGGCCAGGTCGCTGGCCATGCACACGCTGACCCGCGATGCCGAGCAGATTCAGTTTCATTACGATCTCTCCGACGACTTCTACGCACTGTGGCTGGATCCGCGCCGCGTCTATTCCTGCGCTTACTACAAAGAGCAGGGCATGAGCCTGGCGCAGGCGCAGGAGGCCAAGCTCGATCACATCTGCAAAAAGCTCAAGCTCCAGCCCGGAGAGCGCTTCTGGGACATAGGCTCTGGCTGGGGCGGGCTGATCTTCTGGGCGGCCGAGCATTATGGCGTGCAGGCCCACGGCATCACACTGTCGTGCAACCAGTTCGATCATGTGCAGCGTCTGATTGCCGAGAAGGGCCTGCAGGGCAAGGTTCAGGTCGAGTTGCGCGACTACCGGCAAATGGGTGATGTGGCGCCGTTCGACAAGATCGGCTCAGTCGGCATGTTCGAACATGTGGGCAGCGCCAATCTGCAGGAATACTTCGAAACCATTTATTCCATGCTCAGGCCCGGCGGACTGGCCCTGGTCCATGGCATCACGGCGGGCGGTGTCAGCAATGTGGAGCTGGGTGCCGGCATGGGCGAGTTCATCAACCGCTACATCTTTCCCGGTGGCGAGCTCATGCATGTCAGCCGCGTGCTGCATGATCTGGCGGCCAGCGGACTGGAAATGGTGGATACCGAGAACTTGCGCCCGCATTACGCGCGCACGCTTTGGGCCTGGTCGGATGGGTTGGAGGCCAGGCTGGGCGAAGCTCAAAGCATTTTGCAAGCCCAGTACGACGAGGAAAAGGCCGCCAAGGCTTTGCGTGCCTATCGTCTTTATCTGGCGGGCTCGGCCATGGGCTTCGAGCATGGCTGGATTGCGTTGCATCAGATGCTGTGCAGCAAACCCGATGGCGATCTGCGCAGCGGTGCGATGGCGGGTGCGCAGAGCGGCTATCCTTTCAACCGCGAATACATCTACCGTTGAAGGAATCGCTCCATGCCCTACAAATTCAAATCGCGTGCCACGGCAGACCTCATCATGCTGGACGCCAACGGCCGCAAGCTGCTGGAAATCATCGGCAAGTCTCCCGATGAGGTGCATGGCATCATCACCGTGGAGCAGATTCCGGCCGCCATCGTCGCGCTGGAGGCTGCTGCCGCCGAAGATGCGGCCAGACGTGCGCAGCCGCAAGACGAAGCGCAGGAGGAGGATGCCGTGCCTGCAAATCAGGACGGCGTGGCCCTTGGCCGGCGCATCGTGCCTTTTGTCGACATGCTCAGGCGCAGCGCCGCCGATGGCAAGGAAGTGACCTGGTAAGCGGCCTTCTTCGGTCGCCCCATGCAAAAAGCCTGCAGATGCAGGCTTTTTTGCGTTGAACGGATCGTGCGTTCTCAGTCGGCGTAGATGCCGGCGGCCTTGATGACCTTGCCCCACTTGGCGATTTCGGCTTCCACAAACTTCTTGTGGCCCGCAGGGTTGGTACGGTCGTCGGTGGCAATCACGGCTCCCAGGGCTTCCTGGCGCTTGATGAACTCGGGGTCCTTGAGCGAAGCCTTCATGGCCTCGTTGATCTTCTGCACCACATCGGCAGGCGTGCCCTTGGGCGCGTACAGACCGTGCCAGATGGTCACGTTGAAGTCCTTCAGGCCCAGGGACTGCAGCGTGGGCAGGTCCTTGAGTGCAGGCGTGGTCAGAGGCTTGGCAGTGGTCACGGCATAGGCCTGAACCTTCTTGGCGGCAATCTGCGAAGTGGTGTTGGTGGTCTGGTCGCACAGCAGGTCCACCTGGTTGCCCATCAGATCGGCAATCGCAGGAGCAGCACCCTTGTAGGGCACGGGCGTCATGTCCTGCTGCAGCGAGGCCTGGAACATCAGGCCGCACAGGTGCGATGCCGAGCCCACGCCGGCGTTGGCCAGATTCACCTTGCCCTGGTTCTTGCTGACCCAGTCCTTGACTTCGGCGAAGTTCTTGGCGGGCAGGGTGGGGCGGCCGATCAGCGTCATGGGCACATCGTTGATGATGCCGGCGTACTCGAAGTCGTTGAGTACGTTGAAGGACAGCTTGCGGTACAGCGTCGGGATGGTGGACATGCCGATATGCGTCAGCAGCAGCGTGTAGCCGTCATTGCGTGCACGTGCGGCCTTGGCCGTGCCAATCGTGCTGCCGGCACCGTCTGCGTTGTCGATGACGATGGTGGCATTGTTAAGCTGCTTGCGCATGGATTCGGCCAGGTCGCGAGCCACCTTGTCGGTGGGGCCGCCTGCCGTGAAAGGCACGATGATCGTGATCGTCTTGCCAGCGGCTGGGTAGCTGTCGGCATGGCTGCTGATGGCTGCGGTGGCGGCCAGAGCGATGGTGGCGATCTTGAAAATAGTTTTCACAGTGTCTCCCTAAAAATAATGTGCAAGCAGACCAGGACGGTTGACTTGTCGTGACGTAAAGCCGGATTCTAGGTAGCGCTAATCTGTGGGGTTTTTGTTATTTTCTAAGTGTTATCCCTTGATGGAGCGGGCGATCACATTGCATTTGCGTTAAAGCAAACCGATTGCCTGTCGCGTATTGGCGACACATGTGCAGGGGCTTGGCCAAGCTCAAGTCCCAGTACAAAAGCCCCTGTACAAAACCTTTGGGCCGCAGAGCCAGCCGAATGCCGGCAGCTCTTCAGGGCTTCACTGATAGGAGCGCGCGTCCTCGATCACCTTGCCGTCATTGGGCAGGCTGCCGGGAGACACCATCTGCACTTCGCCGCGCAGCTTGGTGACTTCGCGCAAGGCGTCGATCACCTGCAGGGCAAAGCCCGGTGCGGTTTCCGTGGTTTCAACCAGCAACTGCATCTGGTCGTTGGCCATCTCACCCGTCACCACCAGCCTGGCCCTGACGATCTGCGGAAAGCGCTTGACGACCTCGGCCACCTGTTTGGCATGCACGAACATGCCGCGCACCTTGGTGGTCTGGTCGGCGCGGCCCATCCAGCCCTTGATGCGGGCATTGGTGCGGCCCGTGGGGCAGGTTCCCGGAAGATAGGCCGAGAGGTCACCCGTGCCAAAGCGGATCAGCGGATAGTCGGGGTTGAGCGTGGTGATGACCAGCTCGCCCACCTCGCCCTCCGCCACAGGGTCGCCGGTTCCGGGGCGCACGATCTCCACGATCACTCCCTCGTCCAGCACCAGACCTTCGCGGGCGCTGGTCTCATAGGCAATCAGGCCCAGATCGGCCGTGCCATAGCTCTGGTAGGCATCTATGCCATGCTCGCGCATCCATTGGCTGAGCGAGGGAGGGAAGGCTTCGCCGCTGACCATGGCCTTGGTCAGGCTGGGCAGCTTCACTCCCATCTCCAGGGCCTTTTCCACAATGATTTTCAGAAAACTGGGCGTACCCACATAGGCTGCAGGCCGCAGATCGGCCATGGCCTGCACCTGCTGCTCGGTCTGGCCCGTGCCGCCCGCAAACACCGTGCAGCCCAGGGCCTGGGCGCCGGTTTCCATCATCGATCCGGCGGGCACGAAGTGATAGCTGAAGCAGTTATGCACCAGCTCACCAGCCCTGAAGCCTGCGGCGTACATGGAGCGGGCCATGCGCCAGTAGTCGGGGCGGCGGCTTTCGGGCTCGTAGATGGGGCCGGGGCTGGAAAACAGCCTGGGCATGTCGTGGCCAAGGCCAATGGCATTGAATCCGCCAAAAATCTGCTGCGGACGCTGTGCGGCCTGGCGCTCCAGCAGCTCGCTCTTGCGCGTCACAGGCAAGGTGGCCAGCGCTGCGCGACTGGTGATACGGGATGCATCCACACCTTTGAGAATTTCGGCAAAAGCGCTGGAGCGCTGCTGTGCATGGGCAATCTGCAGCGGCAGGCTGGCCATGCAGTCGGCTTCGCGCTGTTCGGGGCTGCGGGTTTCCAGGGCATCGTAGAAATCACTCATGGCAAATCCTGTAGAGAAAATCTGCAAGCAAAACGGAAGTCAATGGGCGCAAGCTAAAAACTGGCGCGCACCAAGCCAGAGACAGCGAGCAAGCACCGCCGCGCAGCGAGGCTGTCGTCCCCCTAGGGGGAAGGCGCGAAGCGCCTCAGGGGGCCGCCATCAAGCCAACCAGCGTTTTCTGCGTTTGTAGCTCTTGACGTCCTTGAAGCTCTTGCGTTCGCCGCCGCCCACGCCCAGATAGAACTCCTTGACGTCCTCGTTGCTGGCCAGATCCTTGGCGGAGCCGTCCATGACGATGCGCCCGCTTTCCATGATGTAGCCGTAGTCGGCGTATTTGAGCGCCATGTTGGTGTTCTGTTCGGCCAGCAGGAAGGTGACTTTTTCCTTGCTGTTGAGGTCTTTGACGATGTGAAAGACCTCGTCCACGATCTGCGGCGCCAGGCCCATGGAAGGCTCGTCTAGCAAAACCATACGCGGGTTGCTCATCAGCGCACGGCCGATGGCACACATCTGCTGCTCGCCGCCCGAGGTGTAGGCCGCCTGGCTGGTGCGCCGGGTCTTGAGGCGCGGGAAGTAGTTGTAGACCTTCTCGAGATTGGCTGCAATCTCGCCCTTGTCCGTGCGTGTGTAGCTGCCGGTGAGCAGGTTTTCTTCGATCGTCAGGTGGGCGAAGCAGTGGCGTCCTTCCATGACCTGGACCACTCCGCGCTTGACAAGTTCGGCGGGCGAGAGGTTGGCGATCTGCTCGCCCTCCAGCGTAATGCCGCCCTTGGTGACTTCGCCGCGCTCGCCTTTGAGCAGGTTGGAGATGGCGCGCAGCGTGGTGGTCTTGCCTGCGCCATTGCCACCCAGCAGAGCCACGATGCTCTGGTGGGGTACTTGTAGCGAGACGCCCTTGAGCACCAGGATCACATGGTTGTAGATGACCTCGATGCCATTGACTTCCACCAGCGGTGCGGTCTGGGCAGAAGTGGAAACTGTGTGCGCGATATCGGTCATGCGGTCACCTGATAACTCAAAATAGATAGCTGTCTGCACTTTATGGATAAGCGCTCGAGGCTGATTTTTATAAATCCGGTTGCGACGAGGCGGGCCTTGGTCAGAGACATCAAGCAAGGACCTGGGCAGGCCGCGCCGTCGTCCCCCTCAGGCGCTTGGCGCCAGTGAGGGGGAAGGCGTGAATCGCCTCAGGGGGTGCAGGTTCTTACCTTGACGTTCTTTTCCTTGGCGTACTTTTCCGCAAATTCCTTGTAGAGCGGATCGACCATGGACTTGTCGGCCTGGTACCAGTCGGAAGTCACCTTGAACTTGCTGCCATCCCAGGTGGCAATACGGGCCCAATCGGCGCCCAGGTGGTTGTCGCAGCTGGTCTTGAAGGGGCGGATGATCTTGCCGAAGCCCAGCTCGTTCAGGCGCTCCTGCGTCATGTTCAGGTTCTCCAGGCCCCAGCGCACCTGCTCGGGTGTCATGACCTTGCCCTTGCCGAACTTTTCCTGAGCGGTGCGGATGGCCTCTACCTGCAGCATGGAGATCACCATGCCGCGAGTATGTGCCAGCTGGCCCAGTTCCTTGGCGTCCTTGGCTGTGCCCTGACCCTTGTCGTAGAGCATGGACTTGATGTCGCCATGCACCTTGTCGCTCTCGGCCGTGTTGTGGATGGTCACCGTGTTGTAGCCCTTGGCGCCGGCACCGATGTCCTTGACGTCATGGTCGGAGCCGCCCCACCAGACGGCATACATCTTCTCGCGTGGGTAGCCCGTGGCCTGCGCCTCACGCACGGCCGTAGGAGTCATCACGCCGGCCGACCACAGCAGTACATAGTCGGGGCGGTTCTGGCGAATCTGCAGCCATGTGGATTTTTGCTCCACGCCGGGGGCGGTCACGGGCAGCTTGATCAGCTCAAAGCCATCCTTGGCGGCGCGCTTTTCCAGCAGCGGAATCGGCTCCTTGCCATAAGGCGAGTCGTGATAGACCAGAGCGATCTTCTTGCCCTTGAGGTTGCCTTTTTCCTTCTTCAGAATGTCCTGCACGATGGAGTCGGCGGCTGTCCAGTAGTTGCCCAGCAGCGGGAAGTTCCACTCGAAGACCTTGCCGTCCACGGACTGGGACAGACCATAGCCTGGGGTGACCACCGGCATCTTGTCGCCGGGAGCCTTGTCGGTCACGGCAAAGGTGATGCCGGTGGACTGGGTGTCAAAGCCCGAGGCGCCGCCGTCCTTGTTCTTGAGGCGCTCGTAGCATTCCACACCCTTGGCCGTGTCATAGGCGGTTTCGCATTCCTCGAATTTGATCTTCACACCGTTGACGCCACCCTTGGCATTGACCAGCTTGAGGTAATCCTGCTTGCCGTCCGCCCATGGAATACCCAGGGGCGCGAACTGGCCCGTGCGATACACCAGCAGAGGCACGAACTGCTCCTGGGCCTGAGCCGCAGGCGAGGCCATCAAGGCTCCCATGCCTGCAGCAATAGCAGCGGCAGCAATCGCAACTTTCTTGAACATCATCGACTGTCTCCTTGGGTTGTATGGGACGCTGTCCCGGTTGCAGGCACTCTGCGGTGTCTTGATTAATAAGAGCTAGGGCTCAAGCATTGGAAACTGTCTTTGGATTTGGCAACAGCCATCTCAGAGACATCGAGCAAGGGGCGTCCCGCCGCGAGGATGTCGTCCTCCTCCCGCGAAGCGAGAGAGGAGGAAGGCGCGTAGCGACTCAGGAGGTGTTTCATATCAATGCGGAAACGGCCAGACGCGCAGCTTCTGACGGGCCGTGGCCCAGAGCTTGGCCAATCCGTGGGGTTCCACAATCAGGAAGAACACGATGAGCGCACCAAAAATCATGTGCTCGAGATAGGTCGCCGTGGCAGTGGACAGCGGCAGGCCCAGCCAGTGGGGCACCTGGTTGAGCAGCAGCGGCAGCAGCACGAAGAAGGCGGCGCCGAAGATGCTGCCCACGACCGAGCCCAGGCCGCCGATGATGATCATGAACAGCAGCTGCAGCGAGCGGTCCAGGCTGAAGGCCGCGGGTTCCCAGGCACCCAGGTGGACAAAGCCCCAGAGCGCGCCGGCCACGCCGACGATAAAGCTGCTGACCGCAAAGGCCGACAGTTTGGCGTAGGTGGGGCGAATGCCGATCACTGCAGCTGCCACGTCCATGTCGCGCATGGCCATCCATTCACGTCCTACAGAGCTGCGCACCAGATTTTTGGCGGCCAGGCCGAGCAGACACAGAATTGCCAGGCAGAGCAGGTACTTTTCCATGGGCGTGTCGATGGCCCAGCCCAGAATGGCCAGGGGCTTGGCGCTGACCGAGCCGGAAGAGGAGTTGTTCGTCACCCAGGCCGCGCGGGTCGCCAGCCAGTCCACAAAGAACTGGGCGGCCAGCGTGGCCACGGCCAGATACAGGCCGCGAATGCGCAGGCTGGGCAGACCGAACACCACGCCGAACGCCATGGCCACCACGCCACCGCCCAGAAGTGCTACCAGCAAAGGCATGCCTTCAATGCGGGCCTGCAGGTTGTAGGCCGCATAGGCACCCACGGCCATGAAGGCGGCGGTACCCAGCGAAATCTGGCCGCAGTAGCCGACGAGGATATTGAGTCCCAGCGCCGCCAGCGACATGATGACGAAAGGAATCAGAATCGCCTGAAAGGTGTAGTCGCTGGCAATGAAGGGAATGGCCAGGAAGGCAAAGGCCAGCACCAGCAGGATGACCCAGCGGTCCTGCGCGACGCCGAAGATCTGCTGGTCTGCCGCGTAGCTGGTCTTGAACTGGCCGTTTTCACGATAAAACATATTCTTGTTCTCCCCGTTCAGACGCGGTCAATGATCTTGTCGCCGAACAGACCTTGGGGCCGTACCAGCAGGAAGCAAAGGGCCAGACCATAGGCAAACCAGGTCTCGATGCCGCCGCCCACCATGGGGCCGATGTAGACCTCGGAGAGCTTCTCTCCCACGCCGATGATCAGGCCGCCGATGATGGCGCCGGGCAGTGATGTCAGGCCGCCCAGAATCACCACGGGCAGGGCCTTCAGGGCCACCAGCGACAGCGAATACTGAACGCCCAGCTTGCTGCCCCAGATGATGCCGACGACCAGAGCCACGCCGCCGGCCACCGACCAGACGATGACCCAAATGCGCGACAGCGGAATGCCGATGGACTGGGCGGCCTGGTGGTCGTCGGCCACGGCACGCAGCGCGCGTCCGGTCTTGGTTTTCTGAAAGAAGATGCTCAGGCAGATCACCAGAATGGCGGCGATGCAGGCCGCATACAGGTCTTCCAGGCTGATCATCACGCCGCCTTGAAACAGGCTGTCCATGATGAAGACGGGGTCCTTGGGCATGCCTACGTCAATCTTGTAGACCTCGCTGCCAAAGACCATGGGACCGAGGCCGTCGAGCAGATAGGCAATGCCCAGCGTGGCCATCAGCAAGGTGATGGGCTCCTGATTGACCAGATGGCGCAGGGCCAGGCGCTCGATCACCCAGGCCACGACCACCATCAGCGCCAGGGTGACGACGATGGCCAGCAGGTTGCCGACGAGACCGGGCTCCATGCCCAGCCAGCTGGGAATCCATTGCGAAAAACGCGCCATGGCCAGGGCCGAAAACAGCACCATGGCGCCTTGCGCAAAGTTGAAGACACCAGAGGCCTTGAAGATCAGCACAAAGCCGATGGCGATCAGTGCATACAGCGTGCCCACCATGAGGCCGCCGAACAATGTCTCTAAGAAAAATCCCATGACTGCTCCTTCAGTGGCCTGCGCCCAGATAGGCGCGGATCACGTCTTCGTTGTTGCGTACTTCATCGGGAGCGCCGTCGCCGATCTTCTTGCCATAGTCCAGCACCACGACACGGTCCGAAATGTCCATGACCACGCCCATATCGTGTTCGATGAGCACGATGGTGGTGCCGAACTCCTCGTTCACATCGAGGATGAAGCGGCACATGTCCTGCTTTTCTTCCACATTCATGCCGGCCATGGGCTCGTCCAGCAGCAGAACCTGAGGTTCCATGGCCAGGGCCCGGCCCAGGTCCACGCGCTTTTGCAGGCCATAGGGAAGCTGGCCCACGGGAGTCTTGCGATAAGCCTGGATTTCGAGAAAGTCGATGATGTGCTCGACGAACTCGCGGTGCTGCATTTCCTCGCGTTGCGCAGGGCCGATGCGCAGGGCCTGCATGAGGATGTTGCTCCTGATCTTGAGGTTGCGGCCGGTCATGATGTTGTCGATCACGCTCATGCCCTTGAACAGCGCCAGGTTCTGGAAGGTGCGTGCGACACCCATCTCGGCCACCTGGCGGCTGTTCATATGACTGAAGGTCTGGCCGCGAAAGGTGATGGAGCCTTCGGACGGTGTATAGACGCCGTTGATGCAGTTGAGCATGGAGCTCTTGCCGGCGCCGTTGGGGCCGATGATGGAGCGGATTTCGTGCTCTTTGACATTGAACGAGATATCGGTCAGGGCTTTGACGCCGCCGAAACGCAGACTGATGTTCTTGATGTCCAGAATCACTTCGCCGCTGGTTCTTGTATTCATGAAAATTCCTCTCAGGCGGCAGCCGGGTGGAGCTTGGCTTCGACGATGGTCAGCGTGGCGCTGACGCTGCCTGTGCGGCCGTCCTCGAACTTCACCAGGGTCTCGATGAACTGCTGCTGCTTGCCGGTGTAGAGCGCATCCACCAGCACGCCGTACTTGTCGGCGATGAAGTTGCGGCGTACCTTGCGGGTGCGGGTCAGCTCGTCGTCATCGGGGTCCAGTTCCTTGTGCAGCACCAGAAAGCGCGCCACCTGGGTGTCGGCCATGCCGGGCTCGCTGGCCAGGTCGGCGTTGACCTTGTCTATGCAGTCGGCCACCAGCTCCAGCACCTTGGCCTTGCTGGCCAGGTCCACATAGCCGCCGTAGGGCAGACCCTGGCGCTCGGCCCAGTTGCCCACGGCCTCGTAGTCGATGTTGATGAAGGCGCAGACCTCGTCCTTGCCATGGCCGAAGCAAACGGCTTCCTTGATATGCGGGAAGAACTTGAGCTTGTTCTCTATGTAGTTGGGCGCGAACATGGCGCCGCGGCTGGTCTTGCCCACATCCTTGGCGCGGTCGATGATGCGCAACTGGCCGTTGGCGTCGATCACGCCGGCATCGCCGGTATGGAAGTAGCCGCTGGCGTCGATCACCTCGGCCGTGGCGTCGGGACGCTTGTAGTACTCCTTGAGCACTGACACACCCTTGACCAGCACCTCGCCATTGTCGGCAATCTTGAGCTCGATGCCCGGAGCCGCCTGGCCCACGCTGGAGAGTTCCACCTGACGGTCGCGCTGCAGGCAGACATAGGCACAGGTTTCGGTTTGACCGTAGAGCTGCTTGAGGTTGATTCCGATGGAGCGGAAGAAGCGAAACAGCTCGGGGCCGATGGCAGCGCCTGCCGTATAGGCCACGCGGATGCGCGAAAGGCCCAGAGCATTGCGCAGCGGCCCGTAGATGAACAAGCTGCCCAACTGGTATTTGAAGCGATCCATGGCACTGACGCTCTTGCCGTCCAGAATGTCCGAGCCTACGCGACGTGCCACCTCCATGGCCTTGGCATACATCCATTGCTTGAGCGGCGAGGCATCTTCCATGCGAATGGAAACCGAGGTCAGCATGCCCTCGAATATGCGCGGCGGAGCAAAGTAGTAGCTGGGTCCGATCTCGCGCAGGTCGATGGCGATGGTCGAGGCGGATTCCGGGCAGTTGATGGTGAAGCCCGCCACCAGCCATTGCGCAAACGAGAACAGATGGTCTCCCACCCAGGCCGGCGGTAAGTAGCAGATCACATTGTCCGAAGCATTCAGGCCATCGGTCTGCACGCCGCCGCGGGCAGATTCGCCAAAGCTGGCGTGGGTCTGGCACACCCCCTTGGGCTTGCCCGTGGTGCCCGAGGTGTAAAGGATGACCGAGACATCGTCGGGCGAGACAGCCTGGACCATGGCCTCATAGGCTCCCGCGTGCCGTGCATCCCATTCCTTGCCCTTGGCCAGCAGCTCATCGGTGCTGATGAGTCCGGGTTGGTCATATTTGCGCAGGCCGCGCGGATCGTCATAGATGATGTGACGAATGCCGGGAACGCTCTCGCGCACTTCCAGCAGCTTGTCCACCTGTTCCTGGTTCTCGGCGAAGGCGAACGCGATCTCCGCGTCCTCCATCACAAAGCGCATCTCGGCGGCCACGGCATCCTGGTACAGCGGAATGGGCACTGCGCCACAGGCCTGAACGGCCAGAAAGCCCATGTAGACATGGGGCCGGTTATCGCTGATGAACGCCAGGTTCTGGCCACTTTCAAGCCCCAGTGCGCGCAGGCCGCAGGCCATGTGGCGCACGGTCTGTGCGGCTTCGCGCCAGCTCCAGGTTTGCCAGATGCCATACTCCTTTTCGCGCAGGGCGGGCGCATCGGGGCGTTCTGTCGCGTGCTTGAGCAGCTGTTGCGGGAACGTGGTTGTCATGCCTGATCCTCTTGGTTGGGGTTGGAGCCGCCGCGGCTACCCTTCACGAAAGTCTTGCAGACATGCTATGAGCGACTTTGACGTCAGGATGTCTGTTTGACGACAATTTGAGGGAAAGCCTGTATAGTGAAAATCCGCTGTAACAAATGCTGCTGAAAATGGCGCATTTGCTGCCTCGTGGAAATCCCGCTGTTGCGCCAGCGCGGCTTTGGCAATGCTTCTGGGCATGAGTCAAGAACTGTCCCTGCATCAAAGGCGGCGCAAGCCTTTGAGCTCAGAACTCGATGGCATTCCCTGGTGGCCCGTTCTGTTGCCCATAGAGCGTGAAAACGTGGCACGCGTGCTGCTCGTCGGCGATGCCGAGCCGGGTGACTATGTCTGCCGCACCGGTCGCCCGCCTACCTACTGGTTTGGCGTGGTCGACGGCCTGCTCAAGATGAACACCGAAAGCGCCGACGGAGTCAGCATGACGCTGGCCGGCCTGCCTCCCGGCGGCTGGTTTGGCGAGGGAACGGTCATCAAGCGCGAGCCCTATCGCTACAACGTGCAGGCCATCCGCAAGACTGTTGTGGGCGGCCTGCCCATAGACATGTTCCACTGGCTGCTTGATCACTCCATAGGTTTCAACCGTTTTGTGATGAACCAGCTCAACGAGCGCCTGGGCCAGTTCATCGCGGCGCGCGAGATCGACCGCATGAGCAATCCCGATCTGCGCGTGGCGCGCACTCTGGCCGCCTTGTTCAACCCCTTGCTCTATCCCGGCGTGGGGCAGATTCTGCGCATCACCCAGCAGGAGCTGGCCAATCTGGTCGGCCTGTCGCGTCAGCGTGTGAACGAGGCCTTGTCCGTGCTGCAGCGCGAGCGCGTGATCCAGATCGAGTATGGTGGCCTGCGCGTACTGGACCTGGAGGCACTGCGGCATGGAGAGTTCTGCGCGTCGCGCAAGGCGCTTGCCTGAGGTACGCCCTATAACCTAGCTCCGCGCTGGAATTGTGGATAACTCTCGCCTCGCGCCCGCGCGTCGCGAGACAATTACGCCCAAATGTCAGTCAAACCTCCTAAAGAGTCCGGCGCCCCTGGTGCTGGCAAATCCTCCGCGCCCTCGGATTCCTCGTCGGCGCGCCCTGTTTTGCGTGCACCGGCCAAGCCAGCCAAGGCCGAAAAGCCTGCGGCAGCCCGTGGCTCCAGGCCCGCAGGCGGCACCGATCGCGGCTCCGATCGCGGCTCGCGCGGCGAAGGCCCGCGTGGCGAGCGCGGCGCACGCCCTCAGCGTGAGCGTGACGAGCGCCCCCGCGCTTCCGGCTTTGGTCGACCGGACGGCGGCCGTCCTGCTCGTGACGACGGTGAACGTCGCGGCGGCTTCTCGCAGCGCGATGAGCGCCGTCCCCGCGCCGATCGCGACGAAGGCGGCGAGCGCCGCTTTGGCGGCGGTGACCGCGGTTTCCGCCCCTATGGCGAGTCGCGTGATGGTGATCGCAGTGGCGAGCGCCGCGAGTTTCGTCCCCGTGATGACCGCCCTCAAGGCGGCCGTGACTTTGGTGACCGTCCACGCTCGTCCGGTTTTGGTCGTCCCGACCAGGGCCGCTTTGAGCGCTCCGAAGGCGGAGAGCGTCGTGAATTCCGTCCTCGTGACGACCGCCGTGATGACCGTCCGCAAGGCGGTCGTGACTTTGGCGACCGTCCACGTTCGTCCGGTTTTGGCCGTCCTGACCAGGGCCGTCCTGAGCGTTCCGAAGGCGGCGAGCGCCGTGAATTCCGTCCACGCGACGGCGAACGTCGTGGCGGTGGCGGTGATCGCTTTGAAGGCCGCCGCGATGAGCGTCCTCAGGGTCGTGACTTTGGTGACCGTCCGCAAAACCGTGGTTTTGGTCGCCAAGACCGCTCCGAAGGTGGCGAACGCCGCGAATACCAGCCCCGTGATGGCGAGCGCCGTGGTGGCGATCGCCCGCAAGGCCGCGACTTTGGTGATCGTCCGCAGAACCGTGGCTACGGTGACCGTCCCGAAGGCCGCTCCTTTGATCGTGACGACCGTCGCGGGGATGCCCGTCGCGGTAACGACCGCCGCAACGACGAGCGCCGTGGCGAGCGTGGTGGCGAGCCTGAAAAGCGTCATATTCCGGGCTCGTTTGTGTCGGAGGCCACACGCCGTCCCACGACCGGCATTCGCACCTATCGCCCCGCAGCCGATGGCTCGGACCGCGCAATTCCCGTCAAGCGTGCGCCCGAAGTGGAGGCGCGCCAGGACGACCGTCCCGGTGCCGTGCGCATCAACAAGCGCATTGCCGACATGGGCATGTGCTCGCGTCGCGAAGCCGATGAGTGGGTGGAAAACGGCTGGGTCACGGTCAACGGCGAAGTCGCAACCATGGGCCAGAACGTGGTGCCCGGCGACAGGATCGAGATCGACCAGAAGGCTCAGGAGCGCCAGGACCAGCAGGTCACCATCCTGCTGAACAAGCCCATGGGCTATGTCAGCGGTCAGGCCGAGGACGGCCATGAGCCCGCCGTGGTGCTGATCACCAACGAGAACCGCTGGAACGAAGACCGCAGCAAGACGCGCTTCAACTTCAGCCAGCTCAAGGGCCTGGCTCCCTGCGGCCGTCTGGACATCGACTCCGTGGGCCTGCTGGTGCTGACCCAGGACGGCCGCGTGGCGCGCCAGATCATTGGCGAGGACTCGGAAGTCGACAAGGAATACCTGGTGCGCGTGACCTTCGGCGACCGCGACGTGGATGTGCAGTCCGTCTTCCCCGAGGAAAAGCTGGCTCTGCTGCGCCACGGCCTGTCGCTGGACGAGCAGCCGCTCAAGCCGGCCCAGGTGGACTGGCAAAACCCCGAGCAGCTGCGCTTTGTGCTGACCGAAGGCAAGAAGCGCCAGATTCGCCGCATGTGCGAACAGGTCGGCCTCAAGGTCGTGGGCCTCAAGCGCATCCGCATCGGCGGCGTGACCCTGGGCAATCTGCCCACCGGCCAATGGCGCTATCTGGCTGCGCATGAAAACTTCTGACACCCCCTGAGGCGCTTCGCGCCTTCCCCCTCTCTCTACGCGCTGCGCGCTATGGGAGGGGGACGACACCCTCGCTGCGGGACGGCGGGGCCGCCCAGGCCCTTCCTCGGAGTCTCTTGCTTGGGGGGGGGGGGGCAGTTTTTCAGTGAAATTGGCCTGTGCCCCTTTATTGATAAGCGCAAGTAGCTATTCTTTTTGAATAAGCACTTGCGCTTTTTTCTTGCCCGAATAGCCCTTGAAATATCAGGGGCAGGCCCTAGCTATGACTGCGAATCGCCTTGAGAGGACCTCCGGGCGGCTTTTGATTTTCAGTTTTTCGCTCACAAAGACATGACAAAGCAAACCCATTCCTTCCAGGCCGAAGTGGCCCAATTGCTGCATCTGGTCACGCATTCGCTGTATTCCAACCAGGAAATCTTCCTGCGCGAGCTGATCTCCAATGCTTCGGATGCTTGCGACAAGCTGCGCTTTGAGGCGCTGGGCGATGCCAGCCTCTACGGCGATCAGCCTGAGCTGGAAGTGCGCGTTTCCTTCGACAAGGCTGCCCGCACGCTGACCATCACCGATACCGGCATCGGCATGAGCGAGCAGGAGGCCATCGACAATCTGGGCACGATTGCCAAGAGCGGCACCAAGGCCTTCATGGAAAAGCTCAGCGGCGACCAGAAGGCCGATTCGCAATTGATCGGCCAGTTCGGCGTGGGCTTTTACTCGGGCTTCATCGTGGCCGACAAGATCACCGTGGAAACCCGCCGCGCCGGTGCTCCGGCATCGGCCGGCGTGCGCTGGATCAGCGGCGGCACGGGCGACTTCGAGATCGAGCAGATCGAACGCGCCCAGCGCGGCACCAGCATCATCCTGCACCTGCGTGAGGACGCCGAGGAGTTTCTCAACGGCTACAAGCTCAAGCAGGTCATCTCCAAATATTCCGACCACATCAGCCTGCCCATCCTGATGGAAAAGGAAGAGTGGAAGGACGGCGAGAACGATCAGCCCGGCGAGATGGTCAAGACCGGCGAATGGGAAACCGTGAACAAGGCCAGCGCCCTGTGGACCCGCGCCAAGAAGGACATCACGGAAGAGCAGTACAAGGAGTTCTACAAGGCCATCAGCCATGACTTCGAGGACCCTCTGACCTGGAGCCACAACCGAGTCGAAGGCAATACCGAGTACACGCAGCTGCTCTACATCCCCGCCAAGGCCCCGTTCGACCTGTACCAGCGTGACAAGCATGCCGGCATCAAGCTCTATGTGAAGCGCGTCTTCATCATGGACGACGCCGAGGCGCTGATGCCCCAGTACTTGCGCTTTGTGAAGGGCGTGATCGACTCTGCCGATCTGCCGCTGAACGTGAGCCGCGAGCTGCTGCAGGAAAGCCGCGATGTGCGCCTGATCCGCGATGGCTCGGCCAAGCGCGTGCTGTCAATGCTGGAAGACCTGGCACGGCACGACAGGCACGAAGCTGCGGCCGAGGCTGCCGATGGCGTGCAGGACGTGGTCAGCGAAGAGGACAAGGCCAAGGAAGGCAAGTTCACACAGTTCTACAACGAGTTCGGCGCCGTGCTCAAGGAAGGCCTGGGCGAGGACTTCGGCAACAAGGAGCGCATTGCCAAGCTGCTGCGCTTTGCCACCACCACGCACGAAGGTCTGAACACATCGTTTGCCGACTACAAGGCACGCATGAAGGAAGGTCAGGACGCGATCTACTACATCACGGCCGACACCCTGGCTGCGGCCAAGAACAGCCCGCAGCTCGAAGTGTTCAAGAAGAAGGGCATCGAAGTCCTGCTGATGACCGATCGCGTGGACGAGTGGGCGCTCAACTATCTGCACGACTTTGACGGCACGCCGCTGCAGTCCGTGGCCAAGGGCGCCGTGGATCTGGGCAAGCTGCAGAACGAGGAAGAGAAGAAGGCCGCCGAGGAAGCCGCCGAAGCCTTCAAGCCCGTGCTGGCCAAGCTCAAGGAAGCACTCAAGGACCGTGCCGAAGACGTGCGCGCCACCAGCCGCCTGGTCGACTCGCCAGCCTGCCTGGTGGTCAGCGACGGCGGAATGAGCCTGCAACTGGCCCGACTGCTCAAGCAGGCCGGCCAGGCAGCGCCCGAGTCCAAGCCGGTGCTGGAAGTGAATCCCGATCACGCCCTGGTCAAGAAGCTGGACGGCTCGGTCCACTTCAACGATCTGGCCCAGATACTGTTCGACCAGGCCGTGCTGGCCGAGGGCGGCATGCCCGAAGATCCGGCTGCTTATGTCAAGCGTGTGAACGCGCTGCTGGCCTGAGCGGTTCGTTCTCCCCGATAAAAATCCCCGCAGAGTGGTGGCTCTGCGGGGATTTTTTCATGATTTCTGGCTGTATCGCTTATGGGTAGAGTGCTAACAGCTATCAAAATTGATTAGCTGCGTGAACGTTCAAGCAGGCAGCGATCCCAGAGCACCATGGTCAGGGTGAGCAGGCCCAGCAGGCCTCCCATGAGACTGGTGCCGGTCCAGCCATGGTGTAGCCAGGCCCACGAGCCCAGTGCCGAACCGAGGGAGGCGCCGAGGAAGTACGTGGTCATATAGACGGCATTGAGGCGCGATCTGGCTTCGGGCGCCAATGCATAGACCACGTTCTGGTTGCTGATGTGCAGGGCCTGCAAGGCTCCGTCGACCACCAGTAGGCCCAGCATGAACCACCAGATGCTGCTGCCGCCCAGCCACAGGCACAGCCAGCCCAGCAGCATCAGAATGGCGCCGGCCAGCGTGGTGGACTGCTCCAGCCCTTTGTCGGCCATGCGGCCTGCCACATTGGCCATCAGTGCGCCGGCAATGCCGACTATGCCGATCAGGCCGATCATGAGATCCGAGAGTTCAAAGCCCGGCCCGGCCAGCAGCAGCGCCATGGTGGAGAACAGCACGCTCACGGTGGCAAAGCCGGTGCCGCCAATCAGCGCGCGGCTGCGCAGGCGCGGATGCCGGCGCAGCAAGTCCCCCAGGGACTTCATGACTTCGCCATAGCTGACGGGAGCGGCGGGAGCCGCCTTGGGCAGGGCACGTGCCAGCAGCAGGGCCATGAAGGCCGTAGCGATGGCACCTGCCCAGTAGACGGTGCTCCAGCCGCCTAGATCGGACAGGATCCCCGCCACGCTGCGCGAGGCCAGAATGCCTATCAGCAGGCCGCTCATGACCAGCCCTACGGCGCGGCCGCTGGTGCCGGGGGCGGCGAAGGTGGCCGCCATGGGCACCAGTACCTGGGCGGCCACCGAGAAGACACCGGCCATCAGCGTGCCGGCAGCCAGCAGCGCAAAACTGCCTGCCAGGCCGCTGATACCCGAGAGCAGCATGCCGCAGGCGGCCAGCAGCATCAGCGTCAGAACCAGGCGGCGGCGCTCCAGCATATCGCCCAGCGGCACGAGAAACAGCAGCCCCAGGCCGTAGGAGACCTGGGCCATGGTCACGGTGCTGGAGGCCTGGGCATCGCTGATCTGCAGATGCCGGACCATGGAGTTGAGCAAGGGCTGGTTGAAGTAGTTGGCTCCGGCGCACAGACCGCAGGCCGTGGCCATGAGCAGCAGGGTGGTTCTGGAGAGGACGGTAGTGGCCGCTGGTGTTGTGGTCTTCATGAGGCGTTCAGGTGCAGGGTGTCAGGCGGGAGTGGCGGCTTTGGCGCCCACCGCCATGGGCAGGGCCGCCGTGGCCTCCACCTCGATCAGCATGCCGGGCAGGGCCAGCTTGGGCACGGGAATCAGCGTGCAGGCCGGAAAGCGCGGCCGCTGGTCGCCGGCCTCGCCGCTGCCCCAATGCTGTCTCACGGCGCTTTGCCAGTGCTCGAAGCGCTCCAGCGAATGATCGACGATGAGCACGGTGAGCTTGAGCACATGGCCCATGTCCGCGCCGCCGGCGGCCAGGGCGGTCTTGATATTGGCCAGAGCCTGCGCAGCCTGCCGGGCAAAGCTGTCTGGCAGCTCGGCCAGGGCGTTTTCTCCGCCCTGGCCCGAGACGAAGAGCCAGCGCAGCGGCTCCTGGACGGTGACCACGTGGGTGTAGCCATTGGGCAGGCTGTCATAAAGACCGGCGGGCTGCAGATAGCACGGTTGCGGGGAAGGGGCTTGGGCAATGAAACTGGGCTTGGCGTCCATGAAAGTCTTTCAGGCAAGGCGGCTTCGGCAGGGCCCGTCAGCGGCAGGCCTTTGTCTCGGAAGCTGCTGGAATTGTTCAACCTCAACTAAGCTTGAGGTCAAGCGGTTTGTATGACCACACAGGATTGCGGTCATGGCGGCCAGGCAGGGACAACGGGAAGCAGCGGGAGATGACTGTGCAGTGTGAAGAGGCTGGCGATATGAATGGATGCGGCAGCGGCCTGGTGGCCGAGGCTGAGGGAATGCCGGATCTCAGTGTGGGAGAGGTCGCCAGCCGCAGCGGGGTGGCGGTATCGGCCCTGCATTTCTATGAGAAGCAGGGCCTGATCGAGAGTGCGCGCACCGCAGGCAATCAGCGCCGCTATGCACGAGCGGTGCTGAGGCGGGTGGCCGTGATCAAGGTGGCCCAGCGCATGGGAGTGCCTTTGGCCGAGATCGCGCAGGCACTGGCCCATCTGCCGGCCAACCGCGTGCCCGGCAAGGCCGACTGGAGTCGCCTGTCCTTGCATTGGCAGGCACAGCTCGATGCACGCATCGCGATGCTGACTCAGCTCAGGGATCAGCTCGATTCCTGCATAGGCTGTGGTTGCCTGTCTCTGCAGGCCTGCCCGCTGCGCAACGACCATGACTGTCTGGCGGCGCAGGGAGCCGGCCCGCATTTCAGATAGTCGTGCCTACTGGCGCGGAACGGGCAGCACGCGTGCCCTTGCGCTGATGATGCCAAGCAGTGCGGACAGCAGGCCCAGACAGGCACAGAAGGCTATCAGTGCGCCCGTCAGCCCGATATGGTCGGACAGCCAGCCCATGCCCAGGATGGGGACGATGGTGCCTACATAGCCCACGACCAGATAGGTGGAAAGCAGGCCAGTGCGGTTGACGGGCTTGGAGACCTTGTTGACCACGGCCATGCCCGACAGATTGCACAGTGCATGACCGCAGGACATGCTCAGAACACTC
The DNA here is from genome assembly GCF_008121555.1 of Comamonas sp. Z1. Classification (NCBI taxonomy): domain Bacteria; kingdom Pseudomonadati; phylum Pseudomonadota; class Betaproteobacteria; order Burkholderiales; family Comamonadaceae; genus Comamonas; species Comamonas sp. Z1. The sequence goes on along the minus strand of NZ_VOQT01000002.1, from coordinate 415,888 downwards.
AGAGCGAACAGCCATGGCGAGCCGGCAAACAGATTGAGAACCAGCAGGGCATTGGTCGCCGCCAGGGCGAAGAAGCCGATGATGATCAGTCGCTTGGTGGGGTAGGGTCGGGCGACGAGCTGGATGCCGGCCGACAGAAACAGGATGACGCCAATGGACAGACCAGAGACTGCCGGTCCGTGCCAGGGCAGCATCTGGGCCATAAAGCTGGGGGCCATGGCGGCAAACAGGCTGAACATGCCGAAGGCGGAGAACGCCGCCATGCAGCCCAGCGCATAGTGGTAGAGAAAGGGCTTGCGCGGCTGGGAGATGCTGGGCAGAACATCTTTCAGCGTCAGGCCGGGAGCGTTGTGGACAGGCGCACTGGTCGCCGGCAGCTGGATCTTGAACAGCGCATGGATGCCCAGAAAGCTCAGTGCGATGGGCGGCAGATAGCTGCTGACCAGGGGGAATGGCACCCATTGTGCTATCAGGCCGCCCACCACGGGCCCCAGGCCGAAGCCGAAGGCAATCGTCAGGCTGGTGGTCGCAGCCGCACGCTGCAGGTCCCCCTTGTTGTTGAGCTGGGTCATGCCTATGGAAGCCGAGGTGGTGATCAGGCCCGAAGCCAGGCCGATGACGAAGCGGGAGGCACCCAGGCTCCAGGCATTCCAGGACAGGGCCGAGCCGATGACGCCCACGGTCATCACCATCAGTCCCAGGCGCAGCACTTTGAGAAAACCGAAGAGGTTGGTCAGACGGCCCAGAAACAGCAGGCTGATCAAGGCGCCCAGCATATAGGTCACGAAAATCTGCGTGATATGGCTGGGTTGCAGCCCCCAGGCCTGCTGGTAGAGCGGGTAGAGCGGGCTGGCAAGCGCCGTTCCCATGACGCCGACGCACATGGAAAAGCAGACCCAGGCATAGGGGCTCAGACGGGATTGCATTGGGAAGGCTTTGGTGGAGCAGTCATCCGCATGCCCGGTGCGGGCAAGTCGGCTTGGCCTAAAATTATTAAAAATGACTAATTGGTCAATTTTATGAATTCTAGAAAAGGATTTCAGCGCATGGCGAATGGCGCAGCGGCTGCCCCTTGCGCAGACCCGGATATCGGCACCCAGGCAAAGCGTCAGCGGCGCACGCGTGGCCCGAGTCTCGACAAGACAGCGCAGACCCGTCAGCAGATTGCGGAGGCCGCACTGGCCGAGTTCGTGGAGTGCGGCGTGGCCCGCAGCACCATGGAGCGCATTGCCTGCCGCGCGCAGGTGGCCAAGGGCACGCTGTATCTCTACTACCCCTCCAAGGACGAGCTGCTGCGGGGTGTGGTGGAGCATGCGCTGCGGCACTCGGCCGTCTATCAGCCGCTCCGGCGCCGCAAGGGCGAAACGGTGCGCTCCTTACTGCGCCGCAGTCTGCTGCCGACGCTGGAGGCCGTGGACAGCAGCGAGCGTGGCATGCTGGCACGCCTGGTGCTCAGCGAGGCACGGCATGCGCCCGAGCTGGCCAGACTGTACAAAGAGCTGGCTTTTGATGCTTGGCAGAACTATGTGCAGGACTTGCTGGCGCTGGCCGTGAAAGAGGGTGAGCTCAAGACCCGCTCGGTCAGCCGCAGTGCCCAGTTGCTGGCCAGCCCGTTCTGGATGGCGCTGGTGCACAACAACCTGCTGGCCTCCGAGGGCTCGCAGAAACTGGCCCTCAAGCCGCTGGTCGAGCTACTGATTGATAACCTTTTTGCGGGCACGGCCGGTGACAATGCGGCTGTCAAACGTCAGTGAGAGTCAGTGAGATGAATTCCATGCCAGTCACCATCAAGCCCGGTCATCACAGAATCCTGAGCACGGTTTGCGCCGCTGCTCTGGTGCTGGCCTTGCCCGCCTGCGGCTCCGTCGGGGCCGGAGTGGGCGTCGGGATTCCGGTGGGGCCGTTTTCCGTGGGCGTGGGTCTGGGTAGCGGCGGTCTCAGCGCAGGCGTCGGCACGGGCGTCGGGCCTGTCGGTGTGGGCGTAGGCGTCAATCAGCGCGGGCAGGTGCTGGGAAGTGCTGGTGTCGGCGCTTCCACTGGTGTGGGCGGTGCCAGCGTGGGTGTCGGGGTGGGATCCTCCACCGTGCTGCATGATCCCAACCGCCCGCAGGCACCGCAGGCACCGCAGGCGCAGCCCGCGCCGCCGCCGGCCCCCGCGCAGAGCAGCGATGCCGTGCAATGGCGCGATGCACGCGGGCAGCTCGTGCCCGAATGCCGCTTGCAGGGGCGCTGCTAGCTCTTTGCAGGTATGGACCGCCCTAGGCGTAGAGTGGCTCCTGCTGCATGGCTTCGATCTGTTCGTTCAGCATGTCTACCTGGCTCTGCCAGTAGTCTGTGCTGCCGAACCAGGGGAAGTTGATGGCAAAGATCGGGTCCTGCCAGCGGCGCGCCAGCCAGGCGCTGTAATGCAGCAGGCGCAGGGTGCGCAGCGGCTCGATCAGTGCCAGCTCGCGCCGGTCGAAGCTGCGGAACTGTTCATAGCCTTCGAGCAGGGCCGACAGCTGCTGGGTCTGCTGGCCCCGGTCGCCCGAGAGCAGCATCCACAGATCCTGCACGGCAGGACCGCTGCGTGCATCGTCCAGATCGACAAAATGCGGGCCGCCGTGGCCTTCGTCATCCAGCGGCGTCCAGAGAATGTTTCCCGGGTGGCAGTCGCCATGCAGGCGAATTTGCGTTGCAGAATGCAAGCCAAAATGGCCTGCGGCGCTTAATCCGTCAGCGGATGGTGCTATTAATGAGAGAGCTTTGTCGCAAGCCTGCTGCCAGCGGCTGCGCACTTCGAGCGCCACGACCTCATGTTCGAGCAGGTAGTGCATGGATTCGTAGCCAAAGCTTTTCAGGTTCAGCGCCGGGCGATGCGCAAAGGGCCGAGCGGCACCCACGGTGTGGATGCGGGCCAGAAAGCGGCCTGTCCATTCCAGCACCTCCCAGTCGTCCAGCTCGGGGCGGCGCCCGCCGCGCCAGGGACTGATGCTGAACAGAAAGCCCGCATGCTCATGCACGGTCTGCCCTTGCAGCACCAGCGGCGCAACCACGGGAACTTCCCCGTCCGCCAACTCCTGGGAGAAGGCGTGCTCTTCCTCGATCTGGGTGCGGCTCCAGCGGCCGGGGCGGTAGAACTTGGCGACGACCTTGTCGCCCTCGTCCTGGTGGGCCAGATAGACGCGGTTTTCATAGGAGCTCAGCGCCGTCAGCCGCCCGTCCGGCACAAGGCCCGTGCTGCACAGCGCATCGATCACGCAGTCCGGCGTGAGGTCTGCATAAGGGTGAGATGGGTCTTGGGTATCGCTCATCGCAGTATTGTCAGGCTCAAACAGGCTCTTGCGAACCGGACGGCATAGCGCATGCGTCGGCAAAATTGCTTTTGATTTGATAGCTGCTGCCTGATTCTCAGGTTGATGTTGACGGCCGGAAATCCCTGGGAAACCGAGCGGGTGCCGCGCATGTAGCCGAAGCTGGCACACTGCCCGCATGCAAGAGAGCGAAGAACTTTCACAGCCCTGCGAGGATCGGGATTTTGCCGAGTGGCACAAAGGCTGCCCCTGGTGCGCAGTCTGGGTGGTGATGCTGCAAGGCCCTGACCTGGAGTCCTTGCTGCAGCAGGCCAGATCCAGACTCGGTGATGCCCTGTTGCCGCGCCATGCGCGCCAGCCGCATATCACGCTGGCCTATAGGGGGCTGTGCCGGGGCGGGGACAGGCATGAGGCGCGGGAATATGACCGGCTGGCGCTGCGCGCCGATGTCGCCATGCTGCAAAGCCTGCGGCTGCGCCCTTTTGCCGTGCAAGTCGCGGGGGCTGGCAGCTTCACCACCGTGCCTTATCTGGGCGTCGGCCGGGGGCAGGAATGCTTGCAGCGCCTGCATAAGGCGCTGGTGCCCATGGAGCCCGCGCCGGGCTGGCGCTATGTACCCCATGTGACCTTGGGCCACTATGCGAGACGGCTGCCACTGCGAGAGGCTGTGGACAAGTTGCTGGCACTGATCCAGGACTTGCCGGTCTTCGAGGTAAGGGTGTTGGCGCTGGCCCGCTATGCGGCGGCCGATATTGCCGGGCCGCTGACGCTTGAAGGCATCTTCGAACTGGGCACCGGGCGCTATGTTGCAGCGCCCGGTGCCCTGTGGCCTGAGCCGCTTTAGGCGATGGTCAGCGTCACGTCGATATTGCCGCGCGTGGCGTTGGAGTAGGGGCAGACCTTGTGAGCGGCGTCCACCAGTTGCTGGGCCGCAGCCTTGTCCATGCCGGGCAGGCTGATCTTCATGCGCACAGCGATGCCGAACACTTCGCCCACGGGGCCCAGATCGACTTCGGCATCCACCGACAGGTCGGCGGGCAGGGTGATCTTCTGGCGAGCGGCGACGGCCTTCATGGCGCCGATAAAGCAGGCGGAATAGCCGGCGGCAAACAGCTGCTCGGGGTTGGTGCCCTTGCCGGCGCCGCCGGGAGAGCTCAGCTGGATGTCCAGGCGGCCATCATCGGTGCGCGAAGCGCCTTCGCGGCCGCCGGTGGTGTGGGCGTGGGCGGTGTACAGAACCTTGTCGAGTTGGGCCATGGTGTCTTCCTTTGCGAGATTGCCCGGCAATGCGGGCGGGTGGAGGAAATCGTCAGGAGTGGCTGCGGCGCGGTGCCAGCCGTGCGCGCAGTGTGCCGAGCTGGCCCGTGAGAGCCTGCAGTTCGGGCAAGGTGCACTGCGTGCTCCGAAGCACGCAGGCAGGTATTTTTTCGGCTTCGGCGCGCAGTGCCCGGCCGGTATCCGTGAGGGCGATGCGCACGCGGCGTTCGTCCTGTGCATCGCGCTGGCGTGCCAGCAGGCCTGCGCTCTCCAGTCGCTTGAGCAAGGGCGTCAGCGTGCCTGAATCCAGGTAAAGACGTTCGCCCAGTTCCGAGACCGTGAGTTGGTCGCCTTCCCAGAGCACCAGCATGACCAGATACTGAGGGTAAGTCAGGCCTATGGCATCCAGCAAGGGTTTGTAGAGCTTGGTCATGGCCAGCGATGCCGAGTACAGCGCAAAGCAGACCTGATTGTCCAGGCGCAGCAGCTCGGAGCTGTCGGGGAGAAGGTCGTCATCGGATCGCATAGGTTGAATTATTGCAAACAATTAAATTGTGTGCAATTTAATTTGCAGATCACCAAACCGCAGGAGACAGTGCAGAGGTCTGGTGCAATGCAAACAGGCTCCGTGAGCGGAGCCTGTCGCGGCTGAGGCTGTCTCGTGCCTAGCGGGCAAGTGCCTAACGGGTGGTCAGTGCATCGGCCAGCGCCTGGTACATGGGCAGGCTGGTCGGGTCTATACCCGCATTGCCAGCAATCGGGTGGGAGGCGTAGCGCACCACCACCATCTGGGCCTTGGGGTCGATGTAGATGGCCTGACCGTGAATGCCGCGCGCCATATAGGCACCGTTGGGGTTGTGCGAGACCCACCACATATTGCGATACGACCAGCCGGGCAGCGTGGCATAGCCGGCCTTCACGAACTTGGCAGGGTCGGCGCCGCGGCGGATGTCCTGGACCACGGCCCTGGGCAGCACCTGCTGGCCGCTGGCGGCGCGGCCTTCGTTGCGCATCAGCTCGCCGAAGCGGGCCAGGTCGCGCAGCGTGGTGTTGAGGCCGCCGCCGCCCGATTCCGTACCTATGCGATCCACCATGAAGTAGGCGTCCTGCTCGGCTCCGATGCGGCTCCAGATGCGTTCGGACAGCAGCTGGGCCAGAGGCTTGCCGCTGGCGCGGCGCACGATCCAGGCCAGGACTTCGGCGTTGGCCGTCTTGTAGGCAAAGCCCTGGTCATGCTCGCCCTCTTTCTGCAGGGTCTGCAGAAATTCGTAGAAGCTCCTGGGGCCGGCATAGTCCTTGCCCTGGGGCATCATGCCGCCGGCACGGGCGTAGTCCCAGACTTCGGCCTTGGGGTCGGCGTAGTTCTCGGAGTATTTCACGCCGATCGTCATATCCATCACCTGGCGCACCGTGGCGTCGCCATAGGCGGTGTTCTTCATCTCGGGCAGATAGTCGGTCACCGGTGCCTCGGGCTTGATGAGCCCCTCGTGGGCCAGCAAGGCGGCCAGGGTACCGACAAAGGACTTTGTGACCGACATGGCCAGGTGCGGGCGCTGCGGCTCCAGTGCGCCAAGATATTTCTCATAGATCACGCGGCCCTTGTGCATGACCAGAATGCCATCGGTGTAGTTGCGATCCAGTGCCTGGACAAAGCTCAGTTCCTCGCCCGTGCCCATGACCTTGAAGCGCACTTGCTCGATGTCGACCGGAGCCGAGCGCAAGGCGCTGGGAGCGCCCGGGCCGCGCCAGACATTGGCCGTGGGCGTGATTTCTCGGATATGCGAGAAGGTCCAGCGTATGCGGGGAAAGGTATTGCCCACGGGGTTGTCGAAGGTGATGAGCTTGTCGGCAGCGGGCGGAAAGCCCTGCATCCAGCCCATGGCCTGCACGCTGGTGCTGGCCGGGTCGGGCAACGCGGGTGCTGCAGCCTGTGCATGGACTGCAGAAACCATAGCTGTCAGCGCAAGTGGCGCAAGCGTTCTGCGCGCAAAAGACTTCAAACTCATCATCACCTCTTGGACTTGGGATCAACGACCGGTAAAACGGGCTGGGCGTTTCTCGATGAAGGAGCGCACGCCTTCGGCGGCGTCCTCACTGTTGGCCAGGCGCTGCTGCACGGGGATGAAATCGGCCACGGCGGCGGCCTGGCCCAGCTCTATGGCCTTGAGGACATTGAGGCGCGTGGCCACCACGGCCTGCGGCGCCTGGGCGGCAATGCGCTCGGCAATGCGAAAAGCTTCGTCCAGTTCCTGGCCTGCAGGCACCACTTTTTGCACAAAGTGGCAGCGCAGGGCTTCGGCTGCATCGAAGGCGTCGCCGGTCAGCAGATGCAGCATGGCATTGCCCACGCCGGCGCGCTCGGGCATGCGCAGCGTGGCGCCGCCCGTGGGCATGATGCAGCGCTGTACTTCCATCTGTGCAAAGCAGCTGCTGTCGGCTGCGACGACGATATCGGCGCCCAGCATCAGCTCTATGCCGACGGTAAAGCAGATGCCCTTGACGGCTGCGACCATGGGCTTGGTGCGGCGGCGGTAGCCGGGCAGGCCATAGTCATGAGGCTCCACGAGACCTGCAGGGATGACCTTCTGGCCGCTTTTCATGAACTCGGCGATGACAGGCAGATCCAGTCCCGCCGTGAAATGTTCGCCGAAAGCATGGAGCAGGCCCACGCGCAATTCTGGCTCGTCGTCGAGCCGGGTATAGGCCTCTGCCAGTTGCTGGAACATGGCCGGCGTCCAGCCATTGCGCTTGGCTGGGCGGTTGATGCCTATCAGCAGCACATGGCCGCGGACTTCACAAGAAATGCAGCCCTCGGGCGGAGGGCTGGGATGGTCGATTTGCATGGCAGGTCTCCTGCTGCAACCTTAGACGGCTGTCGCAGCCGCCGCAGTCGCGCACAAGACCTGGAGGCCGGCGATTTAGTAGGTGTAAACACCCTGGCCGGTCTTGCGGCCCAGACGACCGGCAGCCACCATTTCGCGCAGCAGGAAGCAGGGGCGGTACTTGCTGTCGCCGAATTCCTTGAGGTAGACCTCCATCACGGCCAGGCAGACGTCCAGACCGATCATGTCGGCCAGGGCCAGCGGGCCAATCGGCTGGTTGCAGCCCAGCTTCATTCCGGCGTCGATGTCCTCGGCCGAGGCCGTGCCTTCGCTGAGCACCTGGAAGGCCTCGTTGATCATGGGCACCAGAATGCGGTTGACCACAAAGCCGGGAGCGTTCTTGACGGTGATGGGCGACTTGCCCAGTTTTTCCGACAGGGCCTTGACGGCATCGTGGGTGGCGTCGCTGGTCTGCAGGCCGCGGATGATCTCCACCAGGGCCATCATGGGCACGGGGTTGAAGAAATGCATGCCGATGAACTTGTCGGCACGCTGCGTGGCAGCTGCCAGCTGGGTGATGGAGATGGACGAGGTGTTGGTGGCAACGATCACGTCCTGTGCCAGCAGGGTATCGAGCTGCTTGAGGATCTTGACCTTGAGCTCGTAGTTCTCGGTGGCGGCTTCGATCACCAGCTGGGCCGACTTCAGATCGTCGTAGCTGGTCGAGGTCTTGATGCGTGCCAGCGCTGCGTTCTTGTCGGCTTCGCTGATCTTTTCCTTCTTGATCAGGCGGTCCAGGCTGCCGGCCACGGTGGCCAGGCCTTTTTGCACGGCGGCCTCGGAGATGTCCACCATCACCACGTCGATGCCAGACACGGCGCAAGCCTGCGCGATGCCGTTGCCCATGGTGCCGGCGCCGATGATGCCTACGGTTTGGATTGCCATTTTTTGTCTCCATTCAGATAAGTGCGTTTGAACGGGAAAATGTTATCCCGGTTCTGACCGGGTTTGACCCTAGTCGGGCATGGTTGGGGTGTTAAGAGTCATCACGATGACAGTATTTTTTCTGCACGACCGTGTTTTTCCGCGTTTCGCCGCTGCAGACCTCTGGTCAGAATTTGCGGCAAAAGGAGTGCGGACATGCGTGACTATCTGGTAGTGGGAGGCGGCTCCGCTGGTGCGGTGCTGGCAGCCAGGCTCAGCGAGAACTCGCAGGTCAGCGTGACCTTGCTGGAGGCCGGTGGCGAAGACAAAAGCGTGCTCATCCACTGCCCGGCAGGGCTGGCGCTGATGGCCAAGCAGAAAAACTTCAACTGGGCCATGAGCACAGTGCCGCAGGCCGGCCTCAATGGTCGGCGGGGCTACCAGCCGCGCGGCAAGGTGCTGGGCGGCTCCAGCTCCATCAATGCCATGATCTATCTGCGCGGCCAGCCTGCGGACTACGAATATTGGAGCGCTCAGGGTAATCCAGGCTGGGGCTGGAGCGATGTTCTGCCCTATTTTCTGAAGGCCGAATGCAATACGCGTGGCGCGGATGCGCTGCATGGTGCCAGCGGCCCTTTGCATGTCTCCGATCTCTGCGATCCGAACCCGCTGGCCCAGGCCTTTGTGCGCGCGGGCGTGCAGGCCGGTCATGCGCACAACCTCGACTTCAACGGCCCTGCTCAGGAGGGCGTGGGTCTGTATCAGGTCACGCATCACAAGGGCGAGCGCTGCAGTGCCGCCAAGGCTTATCTGACACCGGTGCGAGGCAGCAGGCCCAATCTGGAAATCCTGACCGGTGTGCAGGTGCTGCGGGTGCTGATGGAAGGTCGCCGAGCTGTCGGAGTGGAGTATGTGCAGGGTGGTCAGACCCGGCAGCTGCGATGCCGGCGCGAGGTCCTGCTCTGCGCTGGCGCACTGCAGTCGCCGCAGCTGCTGATGCTTTCTGGCATAGGGCCGGGCGAGCACCTGCAGCAAACAGGCGTTGATGTCGTGCATCACCTTCCCGGTGTGGGCGAGCATTTGCATGACCACCCCGATGTGGTGCAGGTGGTGGACGGCCCGCAGATGACGGACAGCTTTGGCCTGTCGTTTGCCGGCCTCAGGAATGTCTGGCAGGGCATGGGACGCTGGCGCAATGAGCGCCGGGGCATGCTGACCAGCAACTTTGCCGAGGCCGGCGGCTTTGTCCGCAGCGGGCCGCAGGAGCGTGCACCCGATCTGCAGCTGCATTTTGTGGTGGGCAAGCTGGTCGACCACGGTCGCAAGACGGTGCTGGGTCACGGTTATTCCTGCCATGTCTGTCTGCTGCAGCCAAGGAGCCGGGGCAGCGTGAAGCTGGCCTCTGCCGATGCCAGAGCCATGCCGCTCATAGACCCTGCCTTCTTTGCCGAGGCCGACGATATGCAGCGCCTGGTGCGCGGCGTACGCCGCATGCGCGAAATTCTCGGGCAGCCTGCGCTGGCCCGTTTCGAGGGGCGGGAGCTGGAGTATTCGGCACAGGCGCGCAGCGATGCGGAGATCGAGCAGTTCATCCGCAATTACGCCGACACCATCTATCACCCTGTGGGAAGCTGTCGCATGGGGCCTGGCGTGAAGGATGTGGTCGATGCACGCTTGCGGGTGCATGGCGTGCAAGGGCTGCGCGTGGTCGACGCATCGGTCATGCCGCGCATCGTGAGCGGCAATACGAATGCGCCGACCATCATGATCGCCGAGAAGGCGGCAGATCTGATCAAGGCCGAGTGCTGACTCAGGCCAGCGGAGCCAAGTCGGAGGGGGCATGATCCTCGCCGGGCGGAGGCGTCAGAGTGGTGCATTCCGCCCTTCCCCGGCCCTGATTCTTGGCATGTTGCAGGGCGGTGCCGGCATGGCTGGCCAGCTCGTTGAGGCTCAGGCTCTTCCAGGCTGAGGGGACCAGGGCACAACCCGCACTGAAGTCCAGATCCATCTGCAGTTCGTACTGCGCGCCGATCTGGAATGCGGACTGGATGCGGGTCAGCAGCGACCTGGCACCCAATTGATCGGCGTGAATCAGCAGGCAAAAGGATTCACCCTGCCATCTGGCCACGACCTCGTCGCCGCGCATCTGCTTTCGCAGAGTGCGTGACATGAGCTGCAGCGCCGCGTCTCCGGCCTGATAGCCATGGCGGCTGTTGACCCGGGAAAAGTGATCCATGTCGATCAGAATCAAGGCCAGCGGCAGGCCTTCGCGTCGAGCTCTGTTCAGCATGAAGCGGGCCTGGTTCTTGATGGCCTGGCGCAGCGGCAGGCCGGTCAGGCTGTCTTCTGGTGCGTTTGCGGATCGCTGGCGGACTTCTTCGTCACGGCAGGCCATCAGGATCGATACGAAAAGAATGGCAGAACCCATGGGGATCAGCCACGAAAGCAGCATATGTGGGCTGGGTTCCTCTGCAAAGCTGCGCAGCCAGGGAGCGTTCAAGGTGAAGTAGCCGCGTATGAGCAGAATGCTTGCGATGCAAAGGCCAGCACCCAATAGCAGATAACGCCAGGCCGTGGCCGAGTTGGTTTGAGGCGATAAGGTCAGGCAGACCAGAGTGACAAGGCTCAAGCCGTAGCTGATATTGAACCAGGCCAATCGGTAGGGCTTGCTCTCGATCAGAACCAGCACGCCCGCAAGTGTCAGCAGGCACAGAACGGCCAGGGAGCGGGTGAGTATCTTGTTGCGAGGTCCAAGCCAACCCTTGAGTGCTTTATGCAGCTGCCACAGTGCGCCGGTTGCAGCAGCGGCACTGGATATCGACAGCAGCGCATTCCATGTGAAGGGGAGTACATGCCCGGCGCAGAAGACGAGCAACCAGGCCAGCCCCTGCAAAAGCAGGAATTGCTGAGCATTTCTGGTCGCCCGGCTCATTTGCTGACCCATAAACCATGGCAGTGCAAAAGCGACCGTCATCAAATTGACGGCCACCATCAATGTCATGGAAAACGGGTCGGTTTCCGGCATGGCTGGGCTTTACTGGAAGGCCACTTCGTCAAAGCTGCGCAGCTTGCGGCTGTGCAGGCGGTCGGAGCCGCCTTCGCGCAGTATGTCGACGGCACGCATGCCGATGCGCAGGTGCTGGTCCACGCGCTCTCGATAGAAATGGTTGGCCATGCCAGGCAGCTTGATTTCGCCGTGCAGCGGCTTGTCGCTCACGCACAGCAAGGTGCCATAGGGCACGCGGAAGCGGAAGCCGTTGGCGGCAATGGTGGCCGACTCCATATCCAGCGCCACGGCTCGACTCTGGCTGAAGCGGCGCTGGGGCAGGTTGTCGGGCAGCAGTTCCCAGTTGCGGTTGTCGGTGCTGGCCACGGTGCCGGTGCGCATGATGCGCTTGAGATCGGCACGCTCCATCTGCGTCACATCGGCCACGGCCTGCTGCAGCGCGACCTGGATTTCGGCCAGCGCAGGAATCGGCACCCATAGAGGAAGCTCTTCGTCCAGCACATGGTCTTCACGCACATAGGCGTGGGCCAGCACATAGTCGCCCAGCTGCTGGCTGTTGCGCAGGCCTGCGCAATGGCCCAGCATCATCCAGGCATGGGGGCGCAGCACGGCGATGTGGTCGGTGATGGTCTTGGCATTGGCCGGGCCCACTCCGATATTGACCATGGTGATGCCGCTGTTGTCCGCGCGCACCAGGTGGTATCCCGGCATCTGCGGCAGGCGCGGCGGCGCCGTGCCGAGTTCGTCGACGGCTTCCGCGGGCAGGCCTGCGCGGCGGGTCACCACATTGCCGGGTTCGACAAAGGCAATGTATTCGCTGTCCTCCTTGGCCATTTCAGCGTGGCCCAGGCGGATGAATTCGTCGATATAGAACTGGTAGTTGGTGAACAGCACGAAGTTCTGAAACCAGTCGGGGGCCGTGCCTGTGTAGTGGCGCAGGCGGTGCAGCGAGTAATCCACGCGCGGGGCGGTGAACAGCGACAGAGGCAGGGCCTCGCCTGCCGCCGCGCGCCAGGTGCCGTTGGCAATGCCGTCGTCCATGGATTCCAGATCGGGCAGATCGAACACATCGCGCATCAGCATGCGGCGCTCTGGCGAGAGAGAGCCTTCGATATGGTCGTTGTCGGCGAACGAGAAATGAATCGGGATGGGTTTGTCGCTGAGGCCCACTTCGATGGGGACCTGGTGGTGCAGGATCAGCAGGCGCAGTTGCTCGCCGAAGTAGCTGGCAAACAGGTCGGGCCGGGTCAGCGTGGCCTCGTAGGTGCCCGGGCCTTCCACAAAGCCGTAGGTCAGCTTGGTATCGGCTTGCGCCACCGTGGTGGTCTTGATGCGTACGAACGGGTAGTAGGCATGAATGGGCGCGGCCGGAGTTTCACCCGCCACGAAACGCTGCATGGCAGCTCGCAGATGATCGATTTGCTCGCGGTACAGCTGCTGCACATGGGCCAATGCCTGAGGGGCATCCGTATGAAACATGCTGCTGCTTTTATGAGAGGGTGTCGGTGTATTCGAGGCCATGCACTATTGTCTTTGTAGCAGTTGACAGTGTTGCGACATCCATGCCGAAGCCTGCTCGGCAGATAATGGCGCTGACACGAGAAACCCTTGCATCATGGCACAGCCCATCTCCCTCAGAAGTTGCAGCTGTTCAGTGCTTTCCACACCCTCGGCCAGAATCTCCAGATGCAGGCTACGGCCCATCTGCACGATGGCATTGACAATGGCGGCCGCATCAGGGTTGTGGGGCAGATCGGTCACGAATGAGCGGTCGATCTTGAGTCGGTCTATGGGGTGCTTGCGCAGATAGGCAAGAGACGAGTAGCCGGTACCGAAATCGTCGATTGCCAGTCCCACGCCCAGTGCCTTGAGGGCATGCAGAGTCTGCTGCATCTGATTGCCCGAGAGCATCAGCGTGGTTTCTGTGACCTCGATGTGCAGATAGCAGGCGTCCAGCCCCGTGTCGGCCAGTGCCTGCGCCACTTCCTTGACTACATCGCGCTGGCGGAATTCCTGTGCCGACAGGTTGACGGCCACGGGGATGGCGGGAAAGCCTTGTTGCTGCCAGGCACGGGCTTGACGACAGGCCTGATAGAGCACCCAGCGGTCCACGGCCGCGATCAGCCCCCGGTTTTCGGCAAAGCCGATGAACTCGTCGGGCGAGACCAGGCCGCGGTGCGGGTGCTTCCAGCGCACCAGGGCTTCGAAGCCTGAAAGCTCGCCGGTCTGCATGAGGGTCTGCGGCTGGTAATGCAGCTCGAACTCACCGCGTTCCACGGCGTTGCGCAGCATTTGCTCCTGCATCAGCATGCGTGTGGCCCGGCTTTCGAGTGCAGGAGTGTAGAACTGGGAGAAGCTGCGGCCGCGACTCTTGGCCATCTGCATGGCGGCCTCGGCATTGCTCAGCAGGGACGCCGGACATTTCCCGTCCTTGGGATACATGGCGATGCCGACACTCACGGAAATCACCAGTTGGGTACCCTCGATCAGATAGGGAGCCTCTGCTGTGGCCCGAAGTCTCGTCAGCAGGGCCTCGGTCTCCAGCAGGCCGGGGTTGTCGGGCAGCACGACCACAAAGTCGTCGCTGCCGGTGCGGGCCACGATGTCCTGAGCACCCACAGTGCTTCGGAGCCGCTTTGCAAGCTCGCACAGCAGCAGATCCCCTGCCTGATGACTGAGCGAATCGTTCACCGCCTTGAACTGGTCCAGGTCCAGTGACAGCACCGCCAGTCGTGATCGCTCGCCGGCAGCCCTGGCGATGGCATCGGCCAGCAAATGGTTGAGACGCGCTCGGTTGGGCAGATGTGTCAGCAGGTCATGCTGGGTCAGATAGTCCATGTGCTGCCGGGTCTGAAGGCTTGCGGTCAGGTCGCGCAGCAGGACGATGCGGTGCCTGTCCTTTTCTCCAGGCATGGTGCAGGCCTCTATCTCTACGGGGATTAGCTGGCCGTTCTTGTGCATGATCACGGACTCGAGGCGATCTTCTCGCTCGCTGCGCATGTTCTGCAGCGCCCGCAGGCGCGCTTCAGGTGCCACGTAATCGAGAACCGGCGTGCCGCGCAGTTCGCCAAGCGAGTAGCCAACCAGCCGGGCCAGTGCGTCATTGCCGTCCGTGATGATGCCGTCACGATGCAGCACGATGGCCTCGGTGGTGATGGCAGCGAACTTGCGCATGCGCTCTTCGCTGTCGCGTATCTGCTGTGTCGCCAGATGGTGGTGGCTGACATCGGTCATCAGCGCCACAACGCCCTTGAGTACGCCTTTTTCCTCATGAGGGCGCAGCACTGCCTCGATGTGCTGCAGTCGGCCAATCTCGTTTTCGACCTGGCGGGTGTAGCGCAGCGTCTGAGTGTTGTCGACGGCCACGGAGTCCAGATAAGGTTCGATCTGTGTCCAGACCAGCTCGCCCACAATGTCACGCACATCCATGCCCACTATGGTTTGCATGGTGTGGCCAAAGTGCTCTGCATAGCGCGCGTTGGCAAAGCGACAGGCGCGTGTGTCGGCATCAAAATAAGCCAGCATAGCGGGCGCTGTATCGGCCACCAGTCGAAGAATGGCGTCCTCATCCCTCGGTTGCTGTGCTATCAACGTATCAGGCATGCGCCTCCCTTTTTTCTGGGAGTATTTATATAGGAATCAGGTCAGCCTCGACCATGACATGTCCATCACGATAAGGGATTCTGGGTTGCTTTATAGACAACTTGCAAAGACTATTGATGTATCAAAGCACTTGGTGATATAGAGGCTGTAGAACCTGAACATGTCCAAATCTGACGTCTCAACATATTCACAATGGCTGCAGCCGCACAATTTGCTGCGCCTGTCCGTGGTGGTGGCACTGCTCACCATTGTGCTCAAGACCCTGGCCTGGTGGCTGACCGGTTCGGTAGGCCTGCTGTCCGATGCGCTGGAGTCCTTTGTGAACCTGGCCGGAGCCATGTTTGCTCTGACCATGGTGACCGTGGCCAAGCGACCGGCGGATACCGAGCACCCTTATGGACATTACAAGGCAGAGTACTTCTCGGCCGGTTTCGAGGGCGTGCTGGTCATAGGCGCCAGCCTGGCGATTGCCTGGGCGGCGCTGTCGCGGCTGTGGAACCCGCAACCACTGGAGCAATTGAGCTGGGGCCTGATGCTGTCGCTGCTCAGCACCGTCTTCAACGGGCTGCTGGCCTGGGTCATGCTCCGCTCTTCACGCAAATACCGCTCCATGGCGCTGGAGGGCGATGCGCGGCATCTGCTGACCGATGTCTGGACTTCGGTGGGCGTGGTGGTCGGGCTGCTGGCCGCCGCCTTGACGGGCTGGCTGTGGGTGGATGCACTGGTGGCTCTGGCAGTGGCTGTGCATATTTGCGTGCAGGGGGTGCAACTGGTCTGGCAGTCCTCGCAAGGACTGATGGATCAGGCGCTGGACGCGCCGCAGCGTCTCAAGATTGACACTTTGCTGGACGGCTATGTCAAGAGCAACGAGGGGGTGAACTTTGACAATATCTCCAGCCGCCAGGCGGGGGAGCGCAGCTTTGTGGACTTTCACATGCATGTTCCCGGTCAGTGGAGCGTGCAGCGAGCGGCACAATTGCGCTCCGAGATTGAAGCCGCGCTGCTGCGGGCCATTCCAGGCCTGTATGCCCGCATCGAGCTGCTGCCCATGGGCATGAACACGGTCAGCGAAGTGGCCGATGGAGAGCAGGGCGGCGAAGCACAGGGTGCGGCCAAGGAAGGTTTGAGTACATGATGAGTGTGATTCAGCGCGTCAAGCAGGCGCGCGTGGAGGTCGACGGCCGTATTACGGGCCAGATCGACCAGGGCTTGCTGGCGCTGGTCTGTGCCGAGCGCGGCGATACCGAGGCCGAGGCCGACAAGCTGTTGGCCAAGATGCTCAAGCTGCGCATCTTCAGCGACGAGGCCGGCAAGATGAATAAAAGCCTGCAGGACATTGGCGGAGGACTGCTGGTGGTCAGCCAGTTCACGCTGGCGGCCGACACCAGAGGCGGCAATCGCCCCAGCTTTACCGCAGCCGCCGCGCCCGACGAAGGCCGACGCCTCTACGAATACTTTGTGGACCAGGCCAGGCTTGCCCACGCTCAGGTGCAGACCGGCGAGTTCGCCGCCGACATGCAGGTGCACCTGGTCAATGACGGACCCGTCACCATTCCCATGCGCATGGAGCCGCAGGCCTAGGCAGTTCCGGGCCTGCGAACCCATCCGTCACCACGATTCCACCAAGAGCTGTTCATGAAGCAATCCTGCAATTCCTCTTTGTCCCTCATAGCCGCCGGCCTGATTCTGGGTCTGGTAAGCGCCAGTCTGCCCATCCAGGCGCAGACCTTGAAGAAACCCGCGCTGGACGCACTGATCGCATCGTCCGCCCCGACCCCGCCCGAATCCTTCAAGGCCTTTGCGCAGCAGGCTGCCAGGGCCGAGCCGGGTGTGGCGCCAGCCGTGCAGCGATACACGCGCGGCCAGACGCTGTCGGATGGCGAGCTCGCGGATATCGCGCGATTGTTGGGTGTGTACAACCGTCTGACACAGGAGACAGCGGTGCTGGAAAGCCTGCAGCGCATGGTGGCGCTGCCCACGGTGCGCGATCCCAAGGTGCCCCCGCATGAGAGTCCGGCCATCCTGGACTTCGGCAAGCTCGTGGCATCCATGGCCACCGAGTTCGGGCTGCGCTTTCGCAATGTGGACAACCGCATTTTTGAAGTGACGCTGCCAGCCGATGCGGCGAGCCGCGCCAGCGAGGCCACCGAGTTCGGCATCCTGACCCATGCCGATGTGGTGCCGGTGGTGGCCGCCGAGTGGGTGCTGGACGGCAGGCAGATCAACCCTTTTCAGGTCACCCGTGTGGGCGATCGGCTTTATGGGCGCGGCACGATTGACGACAAGGGCTCGATAGCCACCGTGCTGTATGCGATGAAGGCAGTCAAGGACAGCGGTCTGCCGCTGTCGCGCAGCATTCGTCTGATGATAGAAACCACCGAGGAAACCGGCGGCGATGCCATGAAGTACTACCAGAGCAAGACCTCGCTGCCGCAGTACAACATCGTGCTGGACAGCAAGTACCCGGCCGTGGTCGCTGAAAAGGGCACGGGCGCGCTCAAGGCCTTGTTTACGGATGTCGCCGTGGATGCCGCCAGGCCTGCCATTACCGCCATGAGCGGCGCCGCCTCGGCCAACTCCATTGCGCAGACGGCCAGCGCTACCGTCTCCGCCACCGATGCGGCTGCGCTGGACCGGATTGCGCAGCGGCTCTCCAAGGAGAAGGACGACTTTGTGCGCCAGCATGAGGCGCAGGGCAAGTTCACCATCGACGTGCAGCGCGCCGAGGGTCAGGTCACGGTCAAGGTCAGCGGCGTATCCGCTCACGGGTCGCGCCCTGAGGAAGGGGTCAATCCCGTGCCGCGCCTGGCGCTGTTCCTGCAGCAGAGCCTGATGCCCGAGCAGGGCGCGGCGCTGCTGCAGCCCAATCAATACAGCCAGGCCCTGCGCTATATCAATGGTGTGTTTGGTCTCGACTACTTCGGCAAGCAGCTGGGTATTGCCTATGCCGATGATTTCATGGGGCCGCTCACGTTGTCGCCCAATCTCATCAAGTCGGCGGACGGTAAGCTGGAGGTGACGGCCAATGCGCGCATGCCGCGGGGCAAGACGCCGGAGCAGCTGCGCGCCGAGGTGGAGCAGGGCATTGCCCGCTGGAGTGAGGCGGCCAAGGTGCCGGTCAGCGTGCAGTACACCCAGGGCAACTGGATGGCTCGCGACCCCAAGGGCGCATGGCTGAGCACCCTGCTCAATATCTTTGGCGACACCACGGGACTGGACGCCAGGCCCGTGCCGACCGCAGGCAGCACCACGGCCAAGCTCATGCCCAACGCCATCAACTTCGGCCCGGCCATGCCCGGCAAGAAGTACACGGCCCACAATGCGCTGGAGTACCAGGAGCTGCCGGATCTGCGCACGGACATGCAGATGTTCACCGAGATGCTGGTGCGCATCGGCAATCTGAAGCAGATGCAGTGATGCGCTGAAGGCAAGGCGCAGCCCCGATGGCGGGGCTGGCGCTGCTTACTGCATCACGTTCATGACCGCCAGGGTCATGGTTTCCACGCCGGTCTTGAACGTGGGTTCTGGCTCGGGGGCGAAGAAGGGTGAGTGATTGAAGGGCAGCGGCTTGCCACCGGGCTGACTGGCCTCGGCCACCTTCTTGGGGTCGTACACGCCCAGGGTGTAGAACATGGATGGAACGCCCTGATTGATGAAGTCCGAGAAATCTTCGCTGGCCGTGATGGGTGAGATGGGGATCACATTGCGGTCGCCGAGTGCGGCCTTGAACAGCTTGACCGTGCGGTCTACCAGTGCCGCGTCATTGACCACTGCATCCGAGCCCTTGGTCAGTTTGATCTCGGGGGCAGGAGCGCCCGACATGGCGGCTTCGGCCTTGGCCGTGCGCTCAATGCCTTCGTGCATTCTGGTGCGCACCTCGCTCTTGTAGCTGCGGATTGTTCCGAGCAGCCGCGCCTGGTCGGGAATGATATTGCCCGCGCTGCCCGAGTTGAAGGCGCCCACGGTGACCACGCCGAACTCCATGGGATCTTTCTCGCGGCTGATCACGCCTTGCACATCCACCACGAAGCGCGAGGCCATGAGCACGGGGTCTATGCCTTTGTCGGGCATGGAGCCATGGCTGCCACGGCCGTGAAACGTGATGTCCAGCGAGTCCGAATTGGAGGTCGCCGGCCCGGCCACATAGCCGACCATGCCGTAGGGCATGGAGCCGGTATGCAGAGCAAAAGCGTAGTCGGGTTTGCCGAATTTCTTGAACAGACCGTCGGCCATCATGGCCTTGGCCCCGGTCACGGTTTCCTCGGACGGCTGGGCCACGAACATCAGCGTGCCCTTCCATTGCTTCTTCAGGCCCAGCAGTGCCTGGGCCGTGCCCAGCCAGCTGGTCATGTGCATATCGTGGCCGCAGCTATGGGCGACAAAGCTCTCCTTGCCGTTGTACTGGGCCTTGGCCTTGCTCGCATAGGGCAGGCCGGTTTTTTCCTCCATGGGCAGGGCGTCCAGCTCGGTGCGTACCATGACGGTGGGGCCCGCGCCATTGCGGTAGATGGCGACCAGGCCGGTCTTGCCAATGCCCTCGGTGACTTCAAAGCCCAGCTTGCGCATCTCGGCAGCCAGCTTGGCGGCGGTGCGTGTTTCCTGAAAACCCAGCTCGGGGTTGGCATGCAGGTCTTCGTAGATGCCGCGCAACTGCGGATACATCTGGGCGATCAGCTGCTGCAGCTGGGGTTTGAGCGGCTGGGGATCCAGCTCTGCTGCCTGGGTCGAGCCCAGGGTGAAGGCCAGCGCGGCGACGGCGCAGAACTTGCGGGTAAGGCTAGGGTGCATGTGAGGGTCTGTGGTTGGCTTCAAACAGAGGCGGCCATTGAAGACCGCGCTTTCAGACTAGGAGCATGGCCGGCTCGAATTGAAGAGGGGCAACCCGCAAACGACACCGTGAATAGCGATGGCTCAAGGCTTTTGCGGCGCAGGCCCGGGATAATCCGCTCCCATGAATACCTCCACCAGCGCCGCCCAGGCCTCTGATTCCACCGCTTTCTCGGCGCTGCCCCTGTCCCCCGAAATGCTGGCCAACCTCCAGCAGCTCGGCTATGCGCAGATGACGCCCATCCAGGCCGCCAGCCTGCCGTTGACCCTGCAGGGCAAGGACCTGATCGCCCAGGCCAGCACCGGCAGCGGCAAGACGGCTGCCTTCGGCCTGCCCATGGTGGACCGCCTGAACCCGCGCTGGTTTGCCGTCCAGGCCCTGGTGCTGTGCCCCACGCGCGAACTGGCCGACCAGGTCGCCACCGAAATCCGCCGCCTGGCGCGTGCGCAGGACAACATCAAGGTCGTCACCGTCTATGGCGGCGTGCCCTCGCGCAACCAGATCGCTTCGCTGGAAAACGGCGCGCACATCGTCGTCGGTACACCCGGGCGCGTGATGGATCTTATGGAGCGCGGCAAGCTCGACATCGGCAACCTCAAGACCCTGGTGCTGGACGAGGCCGATCGCATGCTGGACATGGGCTTTCTCGGCGACATCGAAACCGTGGTGCGCCAATGCCCGGCGGATCGTCAGACCTTGCTGTTCTCGGCGACCTACCCCGAAGGCATTGCCTCGCTGGCCAGCCGCTTCATGCGCGATCCTCAGACCGTCAAGGTCGCGACCCAGCACAGCGCCGGCAAGATCGCACAGCGCTGGTACGAGGTTGGCGCTCGTGACAAGGTGGACACCGTTGCCAAGCTGCTGGCGCACTTCCGCCCCGAGTCGAGCATTGCCTTTTGCAATACCAAGCAGCAATGCCGCGATGTGGTGAGCGAGCTGCAGGCCCAGGGCTTCAGCGCTCTGGCCCTGTTCGGCGAGCTGGAGCAGCGCGAGCGCGACGAGGTGCTGGTGCAGTTTGCCAACAAGAGCTGCAGCGTGCTGGTCGCTACCGATGTGGCGGCGCGTGGCCTGGACATCGCCGACCTGTCTGCAGTCATCAATGTAGATGTCACGTCCGACCCCGAGGTCCATATCCACCGTATCGGCCGCACGGGCCGTGGCGATGCCGAAGGCCTGGCGCTGAATCTGGTCAGCATGGACGAGATGGGCAGCGTGGGAAAGATCGAGCAGCTGCAAGGCCGTGCTTCGCAATTCTTCCCCGTTGACGAACTCACGCCTGCCGCCGGTGGCGAGCTGCTGCCACCCATGATGACCATCCAGATCATTGGCGGGCGCAAGGAAAAGATCCGCGCCGGCGACGTGATGGGCGCCATGTGCGCGGACTTCGGCTACAGCCGCGAGCAGATCGGCAAGATCAGCGTCAACGACTTTTCCACCTATGTGGCCGTGGATCGCAAGATTGCCTCGGCGGCCTGCGCCAGGCTCAATGCAGGCAAGGTCAAGGGCAAGACCGTCAAGGCGCGGCTGCTCTAAGCACGTCAACACGTTCTAAGCACCGTCCATCAAATTGATCTCCAGCGCTTTCCCACAAAGCGCGGGATGCTCACAAAAAAGCCTTCTCGGTCACGAGAAGGCTTTTTGCTTTGGACGCCGCTTCAGCCTTTGGCGAAGAACAGCCCTGCCATCACGAGTCCCGTGGCCACAATGCCCCAGCGCAGGACATGGGGCGCAATCTTGCGCGCCACGCGCGCTCCCAGATAGCCGCCCAG
Organism: Comamonas sp. Z1; assembly: GCF_008121555.1. Lineage (NCBI taxonomy): Bacteria > Pseudomonadati > Pseudomonadota > Betaproteobacteria > Burkholderiales > Comamonadaceae > Comamonas > Comamonas sp. Z1. The sequence continues at coordinate 394,385 of NZ_VOQT01000002.1, read as the reverse complement.
GGTGGCGGCCGCCATCATGACCAGGGCCAGCTTCCACTCCACAATGCCGCCCACGGCGTAGATCACCACGGCAATCGCCGTCAGCAGGGCCGAGACCAGGTTCTTCATGCCGTTCATGGCGTTGAGCGAGGTCTGGCCCAGCAGGCCGAACAAGGCCAGCAGCAAAATGCCCAGGCCGCCGTTGAAGTAGCCGCCATAGATGGCCACGATCAGCATGCCTGCAGCGGCCTTGGCCATCGATGGGGTGGCATGAGCGGAATTCTTGCCCGCAGCCCAGGCGCGCAGCTGCGGGCCGAAGGCGAACATGGCGGTGGCGGCCAGCAGCAGCCAGGGCACGACCTTGCGGAAGGTGGCGTCGGGCGTGAACAGCAGCAGCGCCGCACCGGCGGAGCCGCCGATCAGGGACAGAGCCACCACCTGCTTCATGGACAGTCCAGGCGGGGATTGCATATCGTCCTTGAAACCCCAGGCGCCCGCCATATAGCCTGGCAGCAGGGCCACGGTTCCCGTGGCATTGGCAATCACGGGTGGCACGCCGGTGAAGACTAGTGCGGGAAGGGTCAGAAAGCTGCCGCCACCGGCGACGGCGTTGAGCGCGCCGGCCGTGAAAGCGGCGGCCAGCAAAAGGGCGAGGTGGCCCAGGTTCTCCATGTTCTTGTCTCCTGATTTTCTCTATCGGCATTGCGCCTTGTGGTTGGGGTCGATCTTAGGCGCTGGCTCGCGTCACCTCTTTTCTTTTTCTTGCGTAGTTAATTATTTTTGGAAATAAAAGAATGTGAAAACAGTATTTTGAGGAATAAGTGATTGTTTTGACAATCAACTCCTTAGTTAAGGAGTTTTGCCGTGAATCTGCCCCGTTTCTTCTCCCGCACCGCCTGGGCCATGCTGGCTGCAAGCTGTGTATCGGGCGCAGCCATGGCCCAGCAGCCGGAGTTTCCGGCGCGCTCCGTCAAGCTGGTGGTGGCCAACGGTCCGGGCAGCGCTCCGGATCTGCTGGCCCGTCAGGTGGGCAATCTGGTGGGCAGGGACTGGAAGCAGGCCATCGTGGTGGAAAACAAGGGCGCGGCCGGCGGTGTCTCGGCCGTGGATGCCGTGGTCAAGGCCCAGCCCGACGGCTACACCCTGCTGGTGGGCGGCGACAGCGCCATCACCATCATGCCCAATGTGCAGCGCAATCTTCCCTATGACGTCAAGAACGATCTGGTGCCGGTGACCAAGCTGGGCCAGTCCGACTTTGTGCTGGTGGCCAATCCCAGGAAGGGCTTCAAGACCTTGCAGGACTTTGTGGCTTATGCCAAGACCCACCCGGGCAAGATCAACTACGCCTCCTCGGGCACGGGCGGCGCCCAGCATCTGGCCATGGAGCAGTTCAAGCAGCGCGCAGGCTTTTTCGCCACGCATATTCCCTATCGCGGCGGTCCTCAGGGCCTGCAGGATGTGCTGGCCGGCCAGGTCGATGTGATGCTGATTGCGATTGCTCCGGCGCTTACCCAGATCCAGAGCGGCAAGCTCACGGCGCTGGCCGTGTCCGGCCTGCAGCGCCATGCACTGCTGCCCCAGGTGCAGACCCTGGCCGAGAGTTACAAGGGCTTTGAGGCCGGTGCCTGGTTCGGTTTGTTCGCACCCAAGGGCACGCCCGCTGCCGTGGTTCAGGCCATTGCCCAGGACACGGACAAGGCGCTCAGGGACCCCGAGCTGCGCAAGAGTCTGCTGCAGCAGGGCATCACCCCCGTGGGTGAGGGCCAACAAGTGTTTGCCAAACAGATCAGGACCGAAGATGTGCGCGTTGCCCAACTGGTGCGCAGCATTGGCCTGAGCGTCGAGTAAACGGCTTTAGGCACCAGCAGAAAAAGCGGCCGAGGGCCGCTTTTTCTTTGCTCTAGAGGACTGGGTCAGAAGCTGTAACGCAGGCCGATGGAGATTTCGCTGGCCGTCAGCTTGGCACGCATCTGCTCGTCTTGCAGGCCGCGGACGTTGGCGAAGTTGTTGGCACCGCTCTTGGCCTTGCCCATGTCGACATAGCGCCAGCCCAGATCGATGCTGAGCTTCTGGACGGGCGAATAGCTGACGCCAAAACCCACGGAATACGCCAGATTGTTCTGGGTGTCGCTGATGTACTGACGGCCCGGATTGCCCTGCCAGCCGCTGGACTCCAGACGTGCCAGGCCCAGGCCGGCCATTCCGTACAGCGAGAACTGGGAGTTCAGGGGGAAATCCTTGTATGCATTGACCATCAGGCGCTGCGAGCGGATCTGGTGGTGGTTGAAGCTGGTGGGGAAGCGGGTAGAGCCGCTGGTGAACTCGTTGTTCTTGGGCAGGGTGTACTCAGCTTCCACGCGCCAGTTCGACGGGAGCTGATAACCAAGGGCCAGAGAGCCACCTGTGGCGGTATTCGACTCGTCGCCAGGCACGAACTGGCCCAGGCCGGGGCGGGCGCTGGAGTCCATGTCGTGGGCCTGGTAGCGTGCGGAATTGATCCGCAGGGCGCCGTAGTAGCTATCGTCGGCAAAAGCGCTGCCTGCGGCAGCCAGGATCAGCAGGGGGGCAAGGCGTTGAAATTTCACGAAAAATCCTAGATCCGATTACTTCAGCAGGTCCTGCACCTTGGCCAGGGCGGCCTGTGCGCATTGGTCGTCTAGATGACCGCCGGGCGCACCGGCCACGCCCACGGCACCGATCACCTCATTGCCCACCTTCACGGGCACGCCGCCGCCCAGCAGCAGGAAGCCGGGGATGTCCTTGAGGTTGGCTGCGCCGGCGTTCTTCTGGGAGTTTTCCATGATGGCAAGCGTTGGCGCCTTGGCCGATGCCGAGGTGAAGGCCTTTTCGCGGCTGGCTGCCACGGTGTGTGGGCCGGCGTTGTCGGCACGCTGCACGGCGCGCACGCCGCCGGCGCGATCGACCACGGTGGCGGTCACGGCATAGCTGCTGGCGGCGCAGGCCGAGACGGACTGGGTGGCGATCTGGTTGGCCAGCTCCAGCGACATATTCTTTTCCGTGCGCACGGCCTGGGCGTTGGCGGTGCCGGCGGTCAGCATGGCCAGAGTCAGGGCGGCAAGTGTCAGAGTGTGTTTCATACGTTTTTCCGGGGGATGGGTATGAACGCAACTGTAGAAAAACGCCACTCGGGCGTCCATGCGGCAGGCTACGCGCCTACCTCCGTAGAACTACGGAGCGGCGTCCTCGACCAGGGCCGCGTAGCGCCGGATGAGCATGGCCAGCGAGTCGGTCTCCAGCTTGGCGAAGAGGTTGGCGCGGTGGGTCTCCACCGTGCGCGGCGAGAGCGACAGCGCGCGGCCGATCTCCTTGTTGGTGAGCCCCTCCACGATCAGGCCCAGCACCTCGCATTCGCGGCTCGAGAGCTGTGCATAACGCTCGCGAGCCTGCCGGTCGGCCTGGTGGCGCTCGCGCGAGCGCACATGCTGGCGCACGGAGGCCTGCAGCGCCTCGATGAGCAGCTCGTCATCGACCGGCTTCTCAAGGAATTCCGCAGCCCCGGCCTTGAAGGCGCGGCGGCACATCTCCACGGTTCCATGGCCCGTGAGCATGATCACAGGCTGATCCACCCCTTGCGCCACCAGCCTGTCCAGCACCGCCAGCCCGCTGGTGCCGGGCATGCGCACGTCGAGCACGATGGCGCCCACGTCGCTGCGGTCGAACTCGGCGAGAAAGACATGCGGGTCGGACCAGGTTTGGACGCGCAGGCCTACCGTGCCTATGAGCAGTGCCAGGCTGTCGCGCACGGCGGCATCGTCGTCCACAAGGTGAATCAGGGGCGAGAGGGAAGAGGTCATGTCGCGTTCAAGGCAGGTGTGCCAGCGGGAGCTGCAGATGGAATTCGGCCCCAGGCCCGTCGGCAGGCGAAGGAGAGGGGGGCGCCAAAGTGAGCTCGCCTCCCATCGCCTGCGCCAGGCTTTCCGACAGCGACAGGCCCAATCCCAGGCCGCCGGAGCGTGTGGTGTAGAACGGGGTGAACAGGCGCGCTCGCGCCTCGGGCGCCACGCCGGGGCCGGTGTCGCGCACGCTCAGCAGGACTCGCGCGCCCTGGGGGCTAAGCGTGAGGCGCAAGCGGCGCTGGCCGGGCTCGGTCTGCTCCATGGCCTGCAGCGCGTTCATCACCAAGTTGTGGATGATCTGCTGCAAGGCCACAGGCTCGGCGCGCACGGCCGGCAGGTCTGCGGGAGCATCCACCTGCACGGCAATGCTGCGGCGGCGCAGCTCGGGCTCCAGCAGGTGCAGTGCATCATGCACGGCGGTGGACAGGGGCAGAGCCTGGACCTGGCCCGACAGATCGGGCCGCTCGACCACGCGGCGCAGGCGCCCCACGACGGCACTGGCGCGCCTTGCCTGGGCCACGGCCTGACTCATGGCATGGCGCGCCATGTCCAGATCTGGCTCCTCATCGCCCAGCAGGCGCTGTGCCGCCTGGGTATTGGCCAGCAGCGCGGTCAGCGGCTGGTTGAGTTCATGCGCCATACCCGCGGCCAGTTCGCCGAGCTGGTTGAGACGGGCGACCTGGCCCAGACGCAGCAGCTCTTCTGCCCGGCGTGCGGCCACGCGCTGGCGCAGCAGGGTGCGCAGTGCGGCCAGTGCTGCAGCGCTGGCCGCCACCCAGGCCAGCATGGTGGCCCAGGGCAGCTCGCTCCAGCCCACGTCGCGCTCCAGCACCACATCGAAGGGCTGGCTCTGCGAGGCAAGCAGCTTGTGAAAGTCGTAATTCCAGCCATGCTCCAGACGCCGCCCGGCCTGCACGGTAAAGGCTTGGCCCTGATACTTAAGCCGCACGCGCACTGGACTGGTCTGGGCATCCATGGGCCACTCGTCCCAGGGAATGGTGGCATGCAGATCCAGCAGCAGGGCGTGGTCGGCGGCTGGGCCGGCAAGCGCCAGCCATACCCGGCCTTTGGGCAGGTCGGCCCAGGCCAGTTCGGCATGGCCGCTTTGCAGCGAGCGGGCCTCTGCCATATCCAGCGCGGCACCCAGGTCATGAGGCCAGTCAGCCGGCCAGCTGCTGTCCGGCAGGCGGCGCAGTACCTCGATGATCTGCGGATAGGCGGCTGGCAGGCGCGGCAGCGGCAAGGCCGCCTTGGCACTGCGGCCTTCCGCAGGTGGCTGTAGCAGGGGCAGCATGGCCATCACCGCATCGTGTTGCACGGCACGCTGGCTCAGCAGCCGATGCACGATGCGTGCATCCGTCACGAATGCATCCTCCAGGGCCAGCAACCGCGCATGCATGAGCCAGCCTGCGCCCGCAATGGCCACCAGGGCCCAGGCTAGCAGCCAGGCCAGGGGGCGGCGCCAGTGGGGGATGATCATGATGGCCGGTGTTGTCGCGGATTATTTGGCGTAAGGGTCTTCGTAACCCATCTCCTTCATGATGTCGGTCTCGTAAGCCTCCATCTCTTCGGCGTCTTCCTCGCTGGTCTCGTGGTCCCAGCCCTGGGCATGCAGCGTGCCATGCACCAGCAGGTGGGCGTAATGCTCTTCCAGGCTCTTGTTCTGCTCCTGGGCCTCGCGCTCCACCACGGGGGCGCAGAGCACCAGATCGGCCATCACGGTCGGCTCCTGCTGATAGTCGAAGGTCAGCACATTGGTCGCGTAGTCCTTTTTGCGGTACTCGCGATTGAGCTTGCGGCCTTCCTCTGTATCCACGATGCGCACCGTGATCTCGGCATCCACGGCCAGCGCATGGCGGATCCAGCGCGTGACGCGGCTGCGGCTCAGCAGTTCGCGATGGGCGGCGGCCTCGGCGCTGGGGCCGAATTGCAGCGATAGTTGCAGTTGATTTAAGGTCATTTTGGCTTTTAGCCCTTATGAGGTAAGCGCTAGTAGCTATTGATTTTGATTAAAGTTCGTCTGCCGTTGGCAGCGGGCGGGCCGAACGGGGGCTGCTGCGGTGCTTGGGCGCCGAAGTGCCTTCGGACACGCGGCCGCGTGCGTCATAGGCGTCCACAATGCGGGCCACCAGCGGGTGGCGCACCACGTCGGCGCTGGTGAAGTGGTTGATGGAGATGCCCTTGACGCGTTTGAGGACGCGCTCGGCATCGACAAGTCCGCTGGGTGCTCCCTTGGGCAGGTCGACCTGGCTCACGTCGCCTGTGACCACGGCCTTGGCGCCAAAGCCGATGCGGGTCAGAAACATCTTCATCTGCTCGGGCGTGGTGTTCTGCGCCTCGTCCAGGATCACGAAGGCGTTGTTCAGCGTGCGTCCGCGCATGAAGGCCAGCGGCGCGATCTCCAGCGCATTGCGCTCGAAGGCCTTCTGCACTTTCTCGTAACCCATCAGATCGTAGAGCGCGTCGTACAGCGGGCGCAGATAGGGGTCCACCTTCTGCGTCAGGTCGCCGGGCAGAAAGCCCAGGCGTTCGCCGGCTTCCACGGCGGGCCGGGTCAGCACGATGCGCTGCACGGCGCTGCGCTCCAGCGCGTCCACGGCGCAGGCCACGGCCAGATAGGTCTTGCCCGTGCCGGCCGGGCCGATGCCGAAGCTGATGTCGTGATTGGCGATGTTTTCCAGATACAGCGCTTGGTTGGGCGTGCGGGCGCGCAGATCGGCACGGCGCGTAGTCAATTGCGGAGCCGTCAGGTCGGCCTCCAGCATCTCGACATCGCCGGCCAGCATGAGCTGCAGCGTATCTTCTGCAATCACGTAGTCGGCGATCTCATAGAGAGCCTGAAGCAGCTCCAGCGCCTCATTGGCCTTGGCCTTGGGGCCGTCGATCTTGAACTGCTCGTGGCGGTGAGCGATCTTGACGCCCAGCGCGATTTCGATGGTGCGCAGATGCGCATCTGCCGGGCCGCAGAGATGGGTCAGGCGCGTATTGTTATGGGGTGTGAAGGTATGGCGCAGGATCACGCGGATAATTTCTCAAAAGAATCGCCGCACGGTGCGGCAAAGGATTTCAATGATAGGCAAATTGACTGGAACGCTGCTGGAAAAAAACCCGCCCGAAGTCCTGGTGGACTGTGCCGGTGTGGGCTATGAGGTGCAGGTGCCCATGAGCACCTTCTACAACTTGCCTGCCAATGGTGCCAAGGTAGCCTTGCTGACCCATTTCGTGGTGCGGGAAGACGCCCAGCTGCTGTTCGGCTTCGCAACGGCCCGCGAGCGCCAGACCTTCCGCGAACTCATCAAGATCACCGGCATAGGACCGCGCATGGCACTGGCCGTGCTCAGCGGCATGAGCATCGATGATCTCGCGGACGCGGTATCGCAGCAGCAAGCAGGGCGATTGGTCAAGGTGCCCGGCATCGGCAAGAAGACCGCCGAGCGGCTGCTGTTGGAGCTCAAGGGCAAGATCGGCGCGGATACCGGTGCGCAGTCGCTGTTTGCCAATAACAACGACCAGAACGATATTCTGCAGGCACTGATGGCGCTGGGCTACTCGGACAAGGAGGCCTCGGCCGCCCTCAAGAAACTCCCACCCGATGTAGGGGTGAGCGAGGGCATTAAGCTCGCGCTCAAGGCTTTGACCAAATAGCTTCGCTGGCCCTGTGCCAGTCTGATCGTGAACTGCAGGAGAACACGATATGCATTGGTGGATACAGGGCAGGCGCATTCCCTCTCTATGCGCAAGCCTGATGCTGGTGGTGCTGACCGCTTGCGGCGGCGGAGGGGGCGGAGGCAGTGTTCCGGACCCAGGCCCTGGCGGCGCAGGTGTCGGTAACGGCGGCGGCAATGGTGCGGGCGTCGCAGAGACCAGTCCTCCGCCGGGTCCGCCCACGGCCTATGTGCTGGATTCGCTGATAGTGCCTGCCGCCCAGACTGCGGCTTCGGCCAGAGGCGTGGCCGTGGCATCCGTGGCCGTGCGACCCAAGGCCGTCGATTTGGCATTGCCGCAGTGGAACGACGCGCCTTTGCCGGTCATGCCCATGCCTGGTGTGCCCATGCAGATCGGGGCGCCGCGGGCGCTGTCTTCGCTGCAGTCCGCAGGCGACATGGCACGTACGTTGCGATGGGCCGGGGCACCGGACGGCGGACAGGTGGCGGCGATCAGCATCACATCGACCGGCGCCCATGGCCTGCGGCTGGGGCTGGTGGTCGATGCCATGCCCGATGCCGCCGAGCTCAGGCTGTACCGCAAGGATCGCAGCAAGACCGGGTTCGAGACCACGGGCAAGGCCATCAACGAGGCCATTGCGCGCAACCGTCGCGCCGACGGCGACACCCGGGCGGCTGGCATCTGGTGGACCCCCGACCTGGGCGCCGATGAGGTCACGCTGGAGATCGCACTGCCTGCGGGGCTGTCGACATCGCAGCTGCGCATTGCCATACCCACGCTCACCCATGCCTATGTCAACCTGGCTTTGCCCGTGGAGCTGGAGCTGCGCGATAGCCTTGTGCCCAGAAATGTGGGCGATGCCGCGGGTTGCGAGCTCGATGCCAGCTGCGCCGATCAGTACGCGGTCGAGCGCAATGCCGTGGCGCGCATGACCTATGTGGGCCCCGACAACCGCTACTACTACTGCACGGGCTCCCTGCTGAACAATACCAAGCGGGACTACACGCCGTATTTTCTATCGGCCAGTCACTGCATCTCGACGCAGGCAGCCGCCACTTCGCTGCGCACGGACTGGTTTTTCCGTTCGGCAAGCTGCAATAGCTTCGAGCCGAATGCAAGCACCTTGGCGCTGCAGCGCGGTGCCACGCTGCTGTATTCGACCGCTGTGACCGATGCCACGCTGATGCGACTCAATGAGGTGCCACCTGCCGGTGCGACGCTGGCCGGCTGGGATGCGAGAGGAACGGCGGTGACGGGGACGGCCATCTACGGACTGCATCACCCGCAGGGCGACTTGCTCAAATACAGCGAAGGCCAAGTGCAGAGCTACAGAAACTGCAGCCTGGGCGCCGGCAGCATCACCTGCAGCCCGGGCAATGCCCAGAGCGATTTTGTGAACGTCGGCTGGAGCAAGGGCGTGACCGAAGGCGGCAGCAGTGGCTCGGCCATGTTTGCGGGCGGACGCGTCGTGGGCACGTTGTCCGGCGGTAGCAGCTCGTGTACGGTCAGCGGGGGCTCCGACGTCTACAGCCGCTTCGACCGGACCTTCAGCAGCCAGATCGGAAACTGGTTGGCGCAGTGACCGAGGGCCGGGCAGGGCCTATTTCCCCTGCAACTGCCTGACGGCCGCCTTGGTCTGCTCCACATGGGCCAGCGGGTCGCTGCTGACAAGGGCGAACTTCACCTTGCCGTCCTGGCCCACCACATAGGAGATGCGGTCGGCCCTGGCAGGGTTGGCGGCAGCACCCGCGTCATAGGCCTTGATGGTGACGGCCCGAGGGTCCGATGCCACGGCGAACTGGTCGCGGCAGGCCTCGGTGGAAAAGCGCTTGAGGGTGTCGATATCGTCATGTGACATGCCCACCACCGTGGCTTTCATGGCCGCGAACTGGGGCGTGGCTTCGGCAAAGGCATGGGCTTCCAGCGTGCAGCCCTGGGTGAAGGCCTTGGGGAAGAAATACAGCACCACCGGCCCTTTCTTGAGCGCCTCGGCCATATCGAAGTCAAAGGCCTTGCCGGCAACGGCTGCGGGCGTCTTGAAGCCAGGTGCTGCATCGCCGGCCTTGAGCGCAGCCTGGGTAGCGACGGACAGGCAAAGCAGGGCGGCCGTACAGGCCAGGGTGTGAATACGCATGAAAAAGCTCCTCGGATCTTTGCCGTCATTGTGCGCAAAGCCAGGGGCCGGCCGTCAATGTGGAGCACTACAACTGTGGGATTTTGTTTTCCCCTGTATTTTTAATCAGTGTCCCTGTCATGCTTGGGGCACAATTGCCGCCATGACGATTCATGTGGACGAATTTGCGGCCAGCCCCGCACCTGCACGCAAGGCCAGAAGCGCGGCCGCCGACCCCGAGGCGGCTGCGCCGCGCATGGTCTCGGCCGGGCATTCGTCCCAGGGCGAAGAGGCGCTGGAGCGTGCCCTGCGCCCCAAGCAGCTCGACGAATATGTGGGCCAGGCCAAGGCGCGAGAGCAGCTCGAGATCTTCATCGGCGCTGCCAAGAAGCGCAGCGAGGCGCTCGATCATGTGCTGCTGTTCGGCCCGCCGGGCCTGGGCAAGACCACGCTGTCCCACATCATCGCTGCCGAGTTGGGCGTGAACCTGCGCCAGACCAGCGGCCCGGTGCTGGAAAAACCCAAGGATCTGGCGGCGCTGCTCACCAATCTCGAGCCCAACGATGTGCTGTTCATCGACGAGATTCACCGCCTGAGCCCGGTGGTCGAGGAAATCCTCTACCCGGCGCTGGAGGACTATCAGATAGACATCATGATCGGCGAAGGTCCGGCTGCACGCTCCATCAAGCTCGATCTCCAGCCATTCACGCTGGTGGGCGCGACCACGCGCGCCGGCATGCTCACCAACCCGCTGCGCGATCGCTTCGGCATCGTGGCACGGCTGGAGTTCTATACCTCGGAGGAGCTCTCGCGCATCGTCAGGCGCAGCGCCGGACTGCTCAATGCGCCGATTGACGCGGAAGGCTGCTTCGAGATCGCGCGTCGCTCGCGCGGCACTCCGCGCATTGCCAACCGTCTGCTGCGCCGCGTGCGCGACTATGCCGATGTCAAGGGCGACGGCCGCATCACGCGCGAGATTGCCGACAGGGCGCTGGCCATGCTCGATGTGGACCCCCAGGGCTTTGACATCATGGACCGCAAGCTGCTCGAAGCCGTGGTGCATCGTTTCGATGGCGGCCCGGTAGGTCTGGACAATATCGCCGCCAGCATTGGCGAGGAGTCGGGCACCATCGAGGACGTGATCGAGCCCTATCTGATCCAGCAGGGCTTTTTGCAGCGCACGCCGCGCGGGCGCATGGCGACCCAGGCGGCGTACCGCCATCTCGGATTGCCGGTGCCGGGCGACGACGCTTCCTGAGCGTCGCAGGCCTGTTGTCTCATTCCTCCGTGCCGGCGTTCCAGAAGGCCTGGAGCACGCCGGGCAGGGCCTCGATGGCGGCTATCACGCTGTCCAGCTCGTCGGAGTCCACCGAGGTGGCGTAGAGCATGGCCTCGATCTCGGTGTCCTGCGGGCCGAAGGCATGGGTTTCCACGCCGCGCACGGGGTAGCTGGCGTTCTCCAGCAACTCCAGCATCTGCTCGCGCACATCGCCCTGAGCCCCCCGGTGGCAGATGGCATAGACGTAGTAGGTCGATTCCGTCGATTCGTCATTCACCGGGCGGCGGTTGATGCGGTTGACCACGGGACGCAGCAAGGTGTTGCTGGCCAGCACGAACAGCGTGGCCAGGCCGGCCTCGGCCACCAGGCTGGCGCCCGCGCAGGCGCCCACGGCGGCGGAGCCCCAGAGCGTGGCCGCCGTGTTCAGCCCGGTGATGTTGGCCCCTTCCTTCATGATGGCGCCCGCACCCAGGAAGCCCACGCCGGAGACCACGTAGGCCACCACGCGCGTGGCGCCCTCGGCTCCGCCCAGGCGCACGGCCAGGTCAACGAAGACGGCCGCGCCCACGGCAACCAGGGTGTTGGTGCGCAGCCCCGCCGTGCGCTGGCGCACCTGGCGCTCCAGGCCGATGAGGGCGCCGAACACGAAGGCCGTGGTCAGGCTGACGAAGGTGTCCAGCATGGCGCCGGGGTTGAAGTTCTGGAGGGCCTGCATGGGGTTCCGGGCTTTCCTGGTGAATGTGTTGAAGGGGGCATCACTGCCAGCCGTAGCGGCGGATGTAGACGCGCTTGAGCAGCGTGGCCAGGCAAGCGTATCCCAGCAATATGGCAATCATCCACGGAAAGTAGGTCGGCGGCAGCGCCTCCAGCTTGAAGTAGCCGGCCAGCGGCCCCATCGGCAGGAAGATGCCGGCCGCCATCACGGCCGCCGTGGCCAGCAGCAGCGGCCAGGACGGGCGGCTTTGCAGGAAGGGGATCCTGGGCGTGCGGATCATGTGCACGATCAGCGTCTGCGTGAGCAGCCCGATGACGAACCAGCCCGACTGGAACAGCGTCTGCTGCTCGGGCGTGTTGGCCGCGAAGACAAACCACATCAGCGCGAAGGTCAGGATGTCGAACAGCGAGCTGATGGGCCCGAAGAAGAGCATGAAGCGACCCAGGTCCTGAGGGTTCCAGCGCAGCGGCTGGCGCACCAGCTCGTCGTCCACGTTGTCGAAGGGGATGGCGATCTGCGAGAGGTCGTACAGCAGGTTCTGCACCAGCAGGTGCAGCGGCAGCATGGGCAGGAAGGGGATGAAGGCCGAGGCCACCATCACCGAGAACACGTTGCCGAAGTTGGAGCTGGCCGTCATGCGGATGTATTTCAGCATGTTGCTGAAGGTGCGCCGGCCCTCGATCACGCCCTGTTCCAGCACCATCAGGCTTTTCTCCAGCAGGATGATGTCGGCGGCTTCCTTGGCGATGTCCACGGCGCTGTCCACGCTGATGCCGATGTCGGCCGCACGCAGGGCCGGAGCGTCGTTGATGCCGTCACCCATGAAGCCCGTGATGTGGCCGTTGGCGCGCAGCGCGTGCACGACGCGCTCCTTGTGCAGCGGCGTGAGCTTGGCGAACAGCTGGAACTGCTCCACTGTCTGGCGCAGCTTCTCGTCGCTCATGTGCTCGATCTGTGTGCCCAGGATGATGTGGTCTGCGGGCAGGCCCACATCGCGGCAGACCTTGGCGGCCACCAGCTCGTTGTCGCCGGTCAGCAGTTTGACGGCAACGCCGTGCGCGGCCAGGGCGGCCAGCGCCTCGGCCGTGGTTTCCTTCGGTGGGTCCAGGAAGGCGATGTAGCCGATCAGGGTCAGCTCCGACTCGTCGGCCACGCCGTAGTCGCTCTTCTGCGGTGGCACTTCTTTCATGGCCACGGCGACCACGCGCAGGCCCTCTCGGTTGAGCTCGCGCGTCACGCGGCGCACGCGGGCCAACTGCTCCTCGTCCAGCGGACGTGTGCTGTCGCCCTCGCGCAGGTGGGTGCAGGCGCCCAGGATTTCCTCGACCGCGCCCTTGCAGATCAGCTCGTGGTGGTGGTTGCGCTCGGCCACCACCACGGACATGCGGCGGCGTTCGAAGTCGAAGGGGATTTCGTCCACCTTGCGGTAGTCCTCGGCCACGCGCATCTGGGTGTGCAGTTCCACATGCTCGAGCACGGCCCGGTCCAGCAGGTTCTTCAGGCCGGTCTGGTAGTGGCTGTTGAGGAAGGCAAAGCGCAGCGTCTCGTCGCAGGGCTGGCCAAAGGCGTCGGTGTGACGTTCCAGCACGATGCGGTCCTGGGTCAGCGTGCCGGTCTTGTCGGTGCACAGCACGTCCATGGCGCCGAAGTTCTGGATGGCGTCCAGCCGCTTGACCACGACCTTGCGGCGCGACAGCACCACGGCGCCCTTGGCCAGGGTGGAAGTCACGATCATGGGCAGCATCTCGGGCGTCAGGCCCACGGCCACGGACAGCGCGAACAGGAAGGCCTCGGCCCAGTCGCCCTTGGTGTAGCCGTTGATGAGCAGCACCACGGGCACCATCACGGCCGCGAAGCGGATCAGCAGCCAGCTGACGCTGTTGACGCCGGTCTCGAAGGCCGTGGGCGCACGCTCATTGGACGTGACCCTCGTGGCGATGGTGCCGAAGTAGCTGCGGTTGCCCGTGCTCAGAACCACGGCCAGCGCCGTGCCCGAGACCACGTTGGTGCCCATGAACAGCAGGTTGCTGGCGTCGAGCACGCCTGCGCCATTCGAGGCTCCCGCGTCGGCGCGCTTTTCCACAGGCAAGGATTCGCCGGTCATGGCGGACTGGCTCACGAACAGGTCCTTGGCGCTGAGCACGCGGCAGTCGGCGGGAATCATGTCGCCGGCCGACAGCACCACGAAGTCGCCGGGCACGACCTCGCACAGCGGCACCTCGTAGCGACGCGCCTGCTGGCCGAAGCCGCTGTGCTGGGCGTCGGGGGCCTCGGCGTCGGCTGGCAGATGGGTGCCGCCGTTGCGGCGCAGCACCGTGGCCGTGCTGCTGACCATGGCCTTGAGCCGCGCGGCGGCGCGGTTGGAGCGGCCTTCCTGCACAAAGCGCAGCAGCGTGGATAGCAGCACCATGGAGGCGGTGACCACCGTGGCCTTCATGTCCTCGGTGACATAAGAGACCACGGCCAGCAGCGTCAGCAGCAGGTTGAAGGGGTTGCGGTAGCAGTACCACAGGTGCAGCCAGGCGGGCAGGGGCTTTTCGTGCTCCACCTCGTTGGGACCGAAGCGCGTGAGCGCAGCACGGGCCTGCTCGCGCGTCAATCCGTCCTCGCTGGAGCCGGTGCGCGCCAGCACGGTGGAGATGTCGTCGCGCGAGGCGCGCAGCAACTCCCGCGTGAGGGCGGGAGACACCGAGCGGTGCACAGCCGTGCCCGAGGGCAGGGCGTTGCGCCGAAACAGCCCCAGGGCGTGGCGGCTGCGCAGAAAGGCTTGGAACAGGTGCTTGAGGTTTTTCATGGCGACCTCCCCGGTGGCTCAGGCCTGGCTCGAACGAAGGGTGGTGCGCAGCCAGTGCCAGTTGCGCTGGCAGGCGCACAGCAGGCGGCGGCGCAGTGGCAGGCGGGCCACGGTGGCCGACTGCAGCCATTGGCGCCGGGCATGGGCGGGCAGATGGCGGTACACCTCGGCGCGCTCCTGCGCCGCCAGCAGGGACAGAATGTCGGCCTGCTGGCGCTGCGTGAGCGCCACGAGGGCATGGGCGAAGAGGTCAGGACCGTGCTGCTGCAGCAGGGTGTGCAGTTGTCCGGTGTGGCGTGCCGCAATGGCGGCTTGCAGTGCCAGCTGCAGTGTGCTGGTGCGGGACGTGCTGGCGCGTGGGGCGGCGGGAGTGGCGCGCAGCGGGGTGATGATGTGTTGCATGGCGGGCTTCTTTCATTGCGGCCGAAAGAAGCCCGGCACTTGTCCGTCAATGGACGTGCACGGGCCTCCCGGCCGGGGCCTTGGGAAGGAATGGACAGGCCGCAGGCGTGCGCGGCCGGACATCAGGGACGAAGTCAGGGCAAGATCGACTCGGATCAGGGTCCATGGCGGAACTCCTTTCTGACGGATGGGCGGGGAGGGCGGCTGCGCGCGCTCAGCGTGGCTGCAGGCTCAGGAAGCTGCGGATGCGGTGCGTGGGCCAGCTGGTCTGTAGGTCCAGGTGCATGGCATGCTCCATGGCAGATGGGGCCTGTGCCTGCATCTGTGCCTGGGGCGCAGCCATGCACGGGCCGGCGGCGCCAGGGCGAGGTGCGGCCGCAGCAGGCTGCAGGCGATGCATGGCGGGGCGAACGAACGGTGTGGTCATGGCTTTCTCCTTGGCGAACCAGGAGGACCGCCGTGAAGCAGGGCCGTCAAGCGGCGTGGGCAGGGGCAGCATCAAGGCAGCCACTGACACGCGGTCAGTGAAAAGCAGCGCCTGGAGTCTGAGGTGCATGAGCGGCATGCTGTAGGCACGCGCCATGACCCTGATGCGCCGGCCGGGCGCAAGGATCCAAGGGGAAACGCAGCAATGGATGAGAGCCGACCGACATGGCCGCCCCCATCACGGGAGTCGGTCAGTCAGCCTGCAGCGAAGCCATTGCGGCGCGCTGTTTGTCACTGGTTGAACTGGCACTGTCCACGGGGGACTCCTGAAATTGCGATCTGGCAATTATCGGCCCAGACCGGGTTCAGGGTCAACCCTAGGTGGTTTTCAGTTGCAATTGCGGCTGGGCCTGGCGGCTTGCAGGCTCGGCCCATTGGCGCACACAGCCCCAGACGATCAGGGCCTGTGCGGTGTAATAGCTGCCGAGCACGCTCACCGACGACCAGGGCAGAGGCTGCACAAAACGATTGATGGCCAGGATGGAGTCGCTGAGCATGAAAAAGCTGGCGCCCAGTGCGGTCAGTAGCGCGGGACGGCTTTGCAGGAGTTGGTAGCGTCCCCAGGCCTGCGTCGCCATCAAGGCGATGACGCCGACATAGGCGGCCACGGGCAGACGCAGGGCGGCAGGCAGGCCATGGGTCCAGAGAAAGACATACATGGCTGCGCCGATTGCAGCCACCAGCAGTAGAGCGCGGCGGTCGGCAAACCAGGGCATATCGAACTTGAATAGCGCAACGTAGCAGACATGGGCCAGCAAAAAGCTGACCAGACCGGGAATGAACAGACTGGATGGCAGCTGTCCGTCCAGCATCAGGAAGACATCGCCAGCCATGGAAAAAACAATAGCTGCCAGCAGCAGTTGAACATGCTTTTGAGGCAGGTTTTGCATTGATCTCATTGTCTGAATTGCGCAGGAAGCTATGTATGTAAGAGCAAAAACCATGGTGGCAGGCTTGAACAGCCAATGCCATTGCTGCAGACCGAGCGCTGCCGTGGCCGTGGCCAGTGCGCCGCTTTGCAGCATCAGTGCCAGCCACAGACTGATGCGTCCCTGCATGGCAGCGCCCAGAGCCCATTGCCCGGTGAGGAGCACGCCGAACCAGATCAGATTGGCGGCCGGCGGTGACTGGTCGGCATGCCAGAGAAAGACCGAGGTGCCCGCAACCAGTGCTGCAAACTGCAGGCCGGCAAACCAGCGCAGCGCAGTGCTCATGGGAGGCGAATAGATGATTCGGTGCTCGTCCAGATCGAAGACGGGCCTGGGAAATCGCTGAGCCACATCGGCTGGCCGCCAGCCCGGCGGCTTGAACCAGACGCGAAGCTTGTCCAGCCAGCTGCGTGCATGCCAGCTGTCATGCGCCAGCTGGCGGTAGACGCTGAAGTTGGCCCAGAGCGGGTCCCAGCTCTTGAGCAGGCCGCGTGTGCCGTAGACGCAGGGCTCCTCGTCGTCCTCGGTCTTGTAAGTGCCGAAGAGCCGGTCCCAGACGATGAGAATGCCGCCGTAGTTCCGGTCCAGATAGCGCTCGTTGACGGCATGGTGCACGCGGTGATTGCTGGGCGCGCAGAACCAGCGGTCGAACCAGCCCAGCTTCCTGACCTGCTCGGTATGCACCCAGAACTGGTAGAGCAGGTCGATCAGCCCGACCACGGCAAACACCAGTGGCGGCACGCCTGCCAAGGCCATGGGCAGGTAGAAGATCCAGCCCAGCAGCGCGCCGGAGCTGGTCTGGCGTAGCGCGGTGGAGAGGTTGTAGGCCTGGCTTTGGTGGTGCACGGCATGGGCGGCCCAGAGCACGCCCACTTCGTGGCCCATGCGGTGCAGCCAGTAGTAGCAGAGGTCGTAGAACAGCAGGGCCAGCAGCCAGCCCGGCAGGCTGAGCCAGAAGGCATCGGCCTCGATCAGAGCCACATGGCTGGCCACGACGGTGTAGATGCCCAGCGTCAGCAGCTTGGTGAAGACGGCGCTGGTCTGGCTCAGGATGCCCAGGTTCAGCGAGCTGATGGCATCGGCCAGCGCATAGGCATTGCGCCCGCGTCTGAGGCTGATGATCCATTCCACGGCAATCAGTGCGAAAAAGACCGGCGTGGCCAAAACGATGACTTGGCTGGGGGAGAGCATGGTCATCGATTGTGGGCAGGGCGTGGCGCACGGCGCCTCGCATCTTCCCTAGTTGCGGCTCTTGGCGCGGGCGCTCACAACCGTATGCCGCGCTTGTGGATCAACGCGCCCCAGCGCCTGGTCTCCACGGCGATAAGCTCGGTGAAGCGTGCCGCATCCAGCGCCAGGATTTCCGCATCGGTGGCTGCCAGCCGCGCGCGCACTTCAGGCATCGCCAGCGCGCGCTGGAACTGCTGGCTCAGCCACTCGACCACCGGTGTGGGCGTCTTCGCCGGTGCGGCAATGCCGTACCAGGACTGCACCAGAATATCGGGATAGCCGGCCTGTGCGATGGTGGGCACCTCGGGCAGCGAGTGCGTGCGCGCTGCGGCGTTGACAGCCAGAGCCCGTACCTTGCCGGACTGGATCAGCGGCAGCACCAGACTCTGCGAGATCAGCGCGAACTGCAGCAGGCCGGAGCCCAGGTCCAGCAGCGCCGGCGGCTGGCCCTTGTAGCTTACGTTGGTCAAGCGGATTCCGGTGCGCTCGAAGAACAGTTCCTGTGCCAGGTGGATGGAGCTGCCGGTGCCGGGGTTGGCTGCGTTGAACTCGCCCGGTCTGGCGGCAGCCAGCGCGACGAACTCCTTCAGCGTCCTGGCAGGCACCGTGTCGTGCACCACGAACACCGTCGGCGGCGCGGCCACGCCGCACACTCCCACGAAGTCCTTGCTGCGCGCCTTCATCTCAGGCATCAGGTGCTCGCCCACCGCGAGGATCGGCGCTACGCCCAGCAGCGTGTAGCCATCGGCCGGGGCCTTGGCCACCGCATCCAGGCCGATGCGGCCATCGGCACCGGGACGGTTCTCGATCACGATGCGTTGCGGCAGTGCGTTGGACAGCGGGTCGCAGACGGCGCGCAGCACCACGTCGACGACGCCGCCTGCGGGGTAGGGCACCACGATGCGGATCGGTCGATCGGGGTAGCCGTCCGGGCTCGGAGCGGTGCCGGCGCGGGCCATGCCGGGCACCAGGCCGGCCAGCAACAGGTGAAGGTGGAATTGCCGACGGTCCATGCTTGTCTCTCCGGTTCTAGGCGATGTAACTCGCCATTGATTGCAGGGCCTGGCGTGTCTCGGTCACCAGGCGGTCCATCACGGCTGCCACGGGCTCGATTCCGCGCAGCCAGTGCACGCTCTGCCCCGCAGCCTCGTACATCAGCGGCCCGATCTGGTGCTGTTCCACCGCCGCCAGCAGATCGCCGGTGAGAGCCTGCTGGTAGGGCATGGACAGTGGCTCGGGTGCTCCGGGCTGTGCCCAGGCGTCGCTGAACGCGCTGCGCAGCACGCGGCAGGGCTTGCCGCTGTGGGCGCGCGTGATCACCGTGTCTTCGCTGTCGGCCGCGATCAGCTTCTTCGCCAGCGCCTGCGGCATTTCGTGCTCGCGCGTGCCCAGCCATAGCGTGCCCAGCCAGGCACCCTGCGCGCCCAGTGCCAGCGAGGCAGCCACCTGTGCCCCGGTACCGATGCCGCCGGCCGCGATGACTGGCCGGCCCTCGGCTGCCGCCACGATCTGCGGCACCAGCGTGAAGGTGCCGATGGGCCCTGTGTGGCCGCCCGCGTCATAGCCCTGGGCCACCAGGATGTCGGCCCCGGCTGCGATCGCCTTCTGCGCATGGCGCACGCTGCCGACTAGGGCGATGGTGTGCAGGCCGCGCGCCTTGATGCGTGTCAGCGCCTCCACCGGCGTGCCGACGCCGGCGGCAAATACATCGATATCGCTGCCCGCAATGGCGTCCACCTGCTCCTCGAACAAGCTTTGCGAGCGTACGTATTGCGAGAAGAAGTTGCCCTCGGTGGCCGGCGGCACGTCGTATTGCCTGAACAGGCCCTGCACGAAATCCCTGTGCTCCTGCGGCAGCGCGGCATCCACGGCTACGCGGTCGTCGTGTTCGGGCAGGCCGGTGGGCAGCAGCAGGTCCACGCCTACCGGGTGGTCGGGGCACAGTTCGCGCAGCTGGCGCAGCTTCTTCTGCAGCTCGTGCGGGCCGTCACGCGCGGCGGCATAGACGCCCAGCCCGCCGGCCCGCGAGATCGCGGCGGCCACTTCGATGCGGTGGGCCAGACCAAAGATGGGCAGGCGTATGCCCAGCCGGCGACAGAGGTCGTTGGTCAGTGCATTGTTCATGTCCACAGCTCCGGCTCCATGTCCAGGCAAGGGTGCTGCGGCAGCGCGGCGGCGCGCCGCAGCACATGGCGGCCGATCAGCGTCTTGTGAATCTCGCTGGTACCTTCGCCGATCTGGTTCATCTTGGCGTCGCGCAGGAAGCGCTCCAGCGGGAAGGCCTTGAGGTAGCCGTTGCCGCCCAGCAGTTGCAGGCAGTCGACCACGATACGCATGCACAGGTCGGTGGCATGCAGCTTGGCGATCGATGCATGGATGGCCACGTCGGCATCGCCTGCGTCGTAGCGCTGCGCGGTGCTGTAGACCAGACAGCGTGCGGCCTCGATCTGGGCCGCCATCTCGGCTACCATCCACTGGATGCCCTGGTGCGCACCCACCGGCTGCCCGAAGACCTGGCGCTGGTTGGCGTACTGGGCGGCAATCTGCAGCGCACCTGCGGCGCGGCCCAGCGCGATCGCAGCGTGGCCGATGCGTGCGCGCAGCAATGTGTCCTGAGCCAGCGCCATGCCTTCGCCTTCCTTGCCGAGCAGGTGCTCCGGCGCGATGTGCACGTCGTCGAAGCTGACCAGCGCAATCGGCACGCCGTACCAGCCCAGCTTGGGAATCACCGGCGATACCGTGATGCCGGGCGTGTCGCACGGCACGACGAAGGCGCTCAGTCCGCGGCCGCCGCCGGGTCCGTCGGCCTGGCGCGCCACCACCACGAACATGTCGGCTACGTTGGCGCGCGTGATGAACTTCTTCTGGCCATTGAGCGTCCAGCCGCCCTGCGGCGCTGGCGCATAGTGCGCTCCCAGCCGCGCCACGTCGCTGCCTGCGCCGGGTTCGGTCAGTGCGAAGGCCGACTGGCGTGCGCCGCTGGCCAGGTCGGGGATCAGCGCGCTGCGCAGCGCCTCGCTGCCGCCGGCCACGATGGGGCGCGAGGACAGGTCGGTGCCTGTGACCAGAGAAGCGGCCGTCGAACACACAGACGCTACTTCCTCGATGATGCGCACGCGCAGCATCATCGACGCCTCGCTGCCGCCGTGCGCGCGCGGGAACGCGGTGGCGACTATGCCTTCGCGACATAGCAGCCGGAAGGTATCCCAGGCGAAGACGTCCTGCTGCGCCACGCGGTCGGCGTCCGGACCGATGCGCTCGGTCACCAGAGTTTTCACGCGCTCAAGCAGAGCGGCTTCATCGGGCGATAGGCGCACAAGCGGGTGGTGGGGTTCGGGAATCGACATGGGGTCTCCTTTGTTTCAGATCTGCCTCAGATGACGCCTGCCTCGCGCAGGCGGGCCAGTTCGGCGGCAGGCATTGCCAGCTCGCCCTGGTAGAACGCTTCGTTGTCCTGCCCCAGTGAACCGCCGGCGTGGCGGATGCTGCCGGGCGATTGGGCAAACCGCGGCACGACATTGGCCATGCGCACGCTGCCGAAGTCCCGGTCGGGCACGTCGCAAAGGGCCTGGCGAGCGCGCATGTGCGGGTCGGCCTCGATCTGGTCAATGCCGTAGACCGGGGCGATGGTGCCCTGCGCCGCTTCGAAGGCGGCCAGTACCGCCGCCAGCGGATGTGCTGCGCACCAGGCCGCGAAGATGCCGTTCAGCTCCTGGGCATGCTGCACGCGGTTACGGTTGTTGGCGAAGCATGGCTCGTCTATCAGCTCGGGCCGGCCTATGGCGCGGCAGTTGTTGGCAAACATGGCATTGGTGCTGCCCGACAGCGATACCCATTGCCCGTCTGCAGTGCGGTAGACCGCGGCCGGTGCAGAGTACTGGTTGGCATTGCCCGAACGCTGATACACGGTGCCTAGCTGCTCGTGCTGGATGGGCAGGAACTCGAGCAGCTTGAGCGTGGCCTCGGTCAGCGATAGGTCGATTTCCTCGCCCGGGGCCTGCGGGTCGCGGGAGCGGCGCCACAGCGCAGCCAGCACGCCTACTGCGCCGAACAGTCCGCCGACGTTGTCGGCCAGTGGGTAGCCTGAGTGCATGGGCGCTCCCTGGGCTTCGCCGCTGATGTAGGTCAGGCCGCCCATGGCTTCGAACAAGCGTGCAAAGCCCGGCCGGTCGCGGTAGGGGCCGCTCTGGCCGAAGCCCGTGGTGCGCAGTATCACCAGGCTGGGCTGGGCCTGCCACAAGGCCTCTTTGGTCAGGCCCCAGCGGTCCAGCGTGCCGGGGCGGAAGTTTTCGATCAGCACATCGAACTGGGGCAGCATGCGCAGCAGCAGCGCGGCGCCCTCGGGCTTGCGCAGGTCGAGCGTGACCAGGCGTTTGCCGCGGTTGGTCACTTTCCACCACAGAGGCTTGCCGTCCTTGTGCGGTGGGAAGTCGCGCATGCCGTCGCCTGCGCCGGGCAGCTCGGCCTTGACGACGCTGGCGCCGTAGTCGGCAAGGAGGGCCGCAGCCGAGGGCGCGGCAATGATGGTGGCGATGTCCAGGACGCGCAGTCCGGTGAGAGGTCCGTTCATGGTGTGCATGTCTCCTGAAGGTCAATGTAGAAAACAGCTAGCCGCGAGCCAACCAGAAATATGAGAATCAGATATCTCGCTTTCAGATGGATGCAGAAGCTGCCATGACCCACGCCACCGAAGCCCTGGAGTTGCTGACACTGAAGTCGCTGAGGACGCTGGCCGCCGCGATCCAGGGCGGCAGCCTGACACGCGCGGCCGTCGAGCGTGGACTGGCGCAGTCGGCCGTGAGCCGGCAGATCGCCGAACTGGAGCGCGCGCTGGGTGGCGCGCTCTTCTATCGCACGGGACGCGGCGTCAAGCCCACGGCACTGGCCGAGCAGATGCTGCCGCGCGTTTCGGCTTTGCTGTCCGAGGCCGAGGCGCTGGTGCGCCTGGGCAAGGAGCTGACCGGTGTGCCCAGCGGCCTGGTTACGCTGGGCCTGGTGCCGGGTGTGGCCGGCTTCATGGCTGCGGCACTGTATGGCGAGGTGGCGCAGCGCTTTCCCGAGATCCGGCTGCGCGTCATAGAGGGCTATAGCGGAGACATGGAGGTGGCGCTGAGCCAGGGCCGCATCGACATGGCGATCCTGAACCGCTACCGGGCCAGAGGCAGCAACAGCTACCGCAAGCTTGCCGATGCGCAGATCTGCGTGGTGGCCCGCCAGCGTGTGCTGCAGCGCATGCTGGCGCCGGCGGATACGGCCCTGCCGGTCAGCATGGCCCTGCAGACGCTCGAGCGCCTGCCGCTGGTGCTGCCGGTGCCTCCCAACGCCATCCGCAACCTGCTCGATGAGCACGCGGGCCGACATGGAGTGCGCCTGAACGTGATCCTGGAGGCCAGCTCCTCGGTGATCCTCAAGAGCATGCTGGCTCGGCACGACTGCGCCACGCTGCTGCCGCGCCATGCCGTCAGCGAGGAGCTGGCCTGTGGCAGCCTCGCCGCCGTTCCGCTGGCGGAGCGGGTATTTCGTCAGCATGTGGTGCTGGCTACCAGCAGTCAGCGTCCTTTCACTCTGGCAGGCAAGGCGGTGGCGACCCTGGTAGCCGAGACCGCCGGTGCCTTGATGGCCCGACAGGCAGTGCTTTGAGGTCGTGGATCAGAGGTTTCCAGGGGTAAGCATCGATTGCTAAGTAGTTTTATTTATGAGATTTCGCGAGAAGCGAGCCGATAATTTCGCGCATCTCCCCGGTCGGCAAGCTGTCTTGACCCGCCGGCCTGCACGGGCACTCTGCCGTCCGCATGCTGCGGCAAGGTGCTCGTGACCCACTGCTGCCTGTACATGTCCATACCACGCCGCTCTCTTGTCGCGACCGCCGCCCTGATGGCGGCGGCCGGTTTTTCCGCTCCCGTTTTTGCCGCCGCCGATGCCTGGCCCGCCACCAAGCCCATCACGCTGATCGTGCCGTTCAGCGCCGGTGGCAATGTGGACACCACGGCACGCCTGATCGGCCAGAAGCTGGGCGAGCGCCTGCACCAGTCCATCGTGGTGGACAACGTGCCTGGCGCCGGCGGTGTGCTCGGGGTGAGCAAGGCCGTCAAGGCACCGGCCGACGGCTACACCTTGCTCATGGGCTTTGACGGCCCCATCAGCATTGCCCAGCTGGTGAATTCCGCCGTCAAGTACGACGCAGAAAAGGATCTGACCCCTGTGGGGCTGACCACCATCGCCCCCGTGGTCGCCGTGGCCCGTCCCGGCCTGCCGGCGCACAATCTCAACGAGCTGATTGCGCTGGCGCGTTCCAAGCCTGGATCGCTGACCTACGCCACTTCGGGCGTGGGCACCATGCTGCATCTGGCCATGGAAATGCTGCAGGAGCGTGCCAAGATCAAGCTGGTGCACGTGCCCTACCGCGGCGGTGCCCAGATCACCAGCGACGTGATGGGCGGTCAGGTCGATGTGGGCATGCTCACCACCGTGAGCGCCGTGCCCATGATCCAGCAGAAAAAGCTCGAAGGTCTGGGTGTGACATCGGCCAAGCGCATCGATGCCATCCACGCCGTGCCCACCTTTGGCGAGACGGCCGAACTCAAGGGCTTTGACCTCAACACCTGGACGGGGCTGTTCGTGCCCGCCAAGACGCCTCAGGCCGTGGTCACGCGCCTGGCTACCGAACTCGATGCCGTGCTCAAGATGCCCGATGTGCGCAAGCGCCTGGAAGACGGCGGCGCCACGCCCGGCTCCGGCACCCAGGCCAGCTTCGTCCAGTTCCTGAAGAAGGAAAAAGCCGGCTATGCCCAGATCGTGAAGTCGGCCAACATCCAGGCGGAATAAGCCATGGCTGCGCCGCTGAACCCTGTCCACGCCGAAATCCATCCGCCCGTGTTGCCCGAAGTGGCAGCCATTGCGCAGGAAATGCTGGTCCTGCGTCACGATCTGCACGCCCATCCCGAGCTGGCCTACGAAGAGCATCGCACCGGCGATATCGTGGCGGCCAGGCTGGCCGAATGGGGCTACGAGGTCCATCGCGGCCTGGGCGACACCGGCGTGGTGGGGACGCTGCGCTGCGGCGATCACCCGAATGGCAAGCACATCGGCAAACGTCTTGGCCTGCGCGCCGACATGGATGCGCTGCCTATCCGTGAAGCCACGGGCCTGTCCTATGCCAGTCGTCACGACGGCAAGATGCATGCCTGCGGCCACGACGGGCACACGGCCACGCTGCTGGCCGCGCGCAAGGAACAGCTCCAGGGCACGCTCAATCTGATCTTCCAGCCCGCCGAGGAGGGCCATGGCGGCGCGCAGAAGATGGTGGAGCAGGGCCTGTTCGAGCTGTTTCCCTGTGATGCGCTCTATGCGTTTCACAACGAGCCCGGCTACCCGGCCGGGCAGTTCGGCTTTCGCTCGGGCGTGATGTATTCCAGCTCGGACACGGCCATCATCACCATCCGCGGCAAGGGCGGCCATGGCGCCATGCCCCATGTGGCCGTGGACCCCATCGTCGTGGCTTCGCATCTGGTGCTGGCTTTGCAGACCATACGCTCGCGCGAGATCGACCCCAACGACATGGCCGTGGTCACCATCGGTGCCATCCATGCGGGCGATGCGCCCAATGTGATTCCGGAAACCTGCGAGCTGCGCGTGACCATTCGCGCGCGCTGCCCCGAGGTGCGTCAGCAGCTGCGCGAGCGCATCACGGCCATGGCCCATGCCCAGGCCGCAGTCCACCGCGCCACGGCCGAGGTGGACTACAAATGGCGTTATCCGCCCGTCATGAACGACAAGGCGGCTACCGATTTCGCAGTCGGTGTGGCCCGCGAATTCCTCGGCGAAGCATGGTTGATTCCCGATCTGCAGCCGCTGCAGGCCAGCGATGACTTCGCCATCATGCTCAACCAGGTTCCCGGCAACTATTTCATCGTCGGCAATGGCATGGGCGAGGGCGGTTGCATGGTGCATAACGCGGCCTATGACTTCAACGACAACCTGCTGCCCGTGACTGCCTCGTATTGGGTGAAGCTGGCCGAGAGCTATCTGGGCCGCGACTGAGTTTTGTATGAGTGAAATCAACCTCTCCGGCCAGGATCTGCCCGGCTTCGATGCCACGACCGACTACTGGCAAGCCACCGTCACCGAGGCCGAGCTGAGCCAGTCGCCGCTGCCGCCCTATGCGAAGAGCTATCCGGCCCGATTGCCCGACGGCCGCTATCTGCTGCTGCCGCTGCGCGGCATGCCCACGGCCGACGGTTCCGCCCCCGACCGCTGCGTGGCGTCGCTGATTGCCAACCAGGCTTCCATTGAAGTGGTTGAGCAACTGGCGCAGCACATGGCGCAAGGCGCCGGGGCGCATGACTTCGATGTGGTTGTCGGTCTGCCTACGCTGGGCCTGGCCTTTGCGCCGCTGGTGGCGCGCCACCTGGGCCGCAGCCGCTATGTGCCGCTGGGTTACTCGCGCAAATACTGGTATCGCGACGAGCTCTCCGAGCCCGTCAGCTCCATCACCACGCCGGGCAAGGGCAAGCTGCTCTATATCGACCCCAATCAGCTGAGTCTGATCACTGGCAAGCGCGTGCTGGTGGTGGACGATGCCGTGAGTTCGGGCACGACCATGGTGTCCGGCCTCAAACTGCTGGAGCGTTGCGGCGCCAACGTGACCGCCATTGCCGTGGCCATGCGCCAGGGCACGCAGTGGCAGCAGAAATTGGTGCGTGCCGATGACAGCGCCATCCCCGTGGTCGCGGCCTACGACTGCCCGCGCATGGAGCGCCGTGCCGACGGCTGGTGGCCTGAAGGCTCATAAAAAGAGAGCTTCTGGCGCCTTTCATATATGAGTTTCAGGCTGTTTATGCCTTGAAATCATTTTATGAAATGCGTTGTAAGCTCTTGTTTATATAGCAATCAAGGCCCGGAGCAGGAGCGAATCAGGTCAGCGCACCGCGCCCGTCGACGGTGAAGATGCGCTCGACCACGCCCTTGAGCCGGCCGCCGCGCACGCCGATCAGATGATCGTGCAGATTGACCGTGGGGTCGCAGTGGCCGGGAATCAGCCACAGGCTCTCGCCCAGTGCAGGCAGCCAGCCGCTGTGGTTGCCCGCGTCGGCATCGGGGTGCAGCACGCCATGCTCGTCGCCGCCGTTGGCAAAGCGCAGCGCATTTTCGGGCGCCAGCGCATGCAACCGGGGCAGGCCGGAGTCTATGGCATGGGCCTTGTGGCCGGCGTCGCAGACGGCGTGATCGCCGCTGAGCGACATGACCTGGGTCTTGACGTAGAGCGCATGCTCGAACAGGGGCTGGGCCGCATCGCGCTGGTTGGCCGCGTAGTCGGCGTCCATGAAGAGGAAGGAGCCGGGCTGGATTTCGCCATAGATGCCGCTGGCGGCTTCGTTGACCATGGTGCCCGTGCCGGCACCCGTGATCAGCGGAATGGCCAGGCCGGCGCGGTCGAACTCATGGCGCGTGCGGTTGACGAGCTTGAGCACCTGCTCGATGGCGGTCTTGCGCTCCTCGGCGCTGCGCAGATGCTGGGCGCCGCCGTGATAAGCCTGCAGGCCCGCAAAGCGCAGCACGGGCTGGGCTGCAATCGCCTGTGCCAGAACCAGGGCGGCTTCGCCGGGCTCTGCGCCGCAGCGGTTCTGGCCGACATTGATTTCCACCAGCACATCCATGGCGGCATCGCCGGCCTGCGCATCCTGCAGGGCCCGTGCCAGCTGCGTGATGCCTTCCTCGCAATCGACGGCCAGGGCCAGCCGGCCGCCCTGGGCATTCAGTGCCCTGGCCAGAGTCGCCACGCGCGCCAGCTTGGTCTGGGAGATGACTTCGTTGCTGATGAAGATATTGGTGATGCCGCCCTGGGCCAGTGCCTCGGCCTCGCTGACTTTCTGCACGCAGTGGCCGCAGGCGCCGGCATGTTCGAGCAGATGGGCGATATGCGCGCTCTTGTGCAGCTTGGCATGCGGGCGCCAGAGCACGCCATGCTGCTGGGCAAAGCGGGCCATGCGCTCGATATTGCGGTCCATGGCGTCCAGGTCAATGACCAGGGCGGGCGTGTCTATGCGTTTGACGGCCTGGCCGACCAGGGTCTGCAGATGCTCAGGAATGTGCTTCATCTCGGCTGCCTTGCTGAAGGTGTGCGGTATCTGCCCAGCCTACCAAAGACAGGCCGTCGGGCGTCCAGAGCAGGCGATTGATGGCGCAGTTGCTCAGCTCCCAGGTGCGTGGCGTCTGGAAATCCTGGCGCGTGGCCAGGCGGTACAGCACATCCATCACGCCGCCATGGGCGACCAGCACGATCTGCTCGCCCTCGTGCTGGCGTGCAATCCGGTCCACGGTGGCAAAGATGCGTTCGCGCAAGGCCTGCAGCGAGTCGCCGCCGCCGGGCGGGGCATAGGCCGGGTTGCGCGTGCGCCAGAGCTGGGCGTCCTCGGGCTGGGTGGCTTCCACATCCTTGAAGGTGCGGCCCTGGAAATCGCCGAAGCAGCGCTCGCGCAGGCCGGCGGTGGTGTGCAGAGGTGCACCGGATCTCTGGGCAATCGCCTGCGCAGTGACATGGGCACGCTGCAGGTCGCTGCTGTAGATGGCGGCAATGCTCTCGTCGGCCAGCGCCTGGGCCGCCTGCTCGGCCTGCCACAGGCCGGTGTCGTTCAAGGGGATATCCAGATGCCCCTGGATGCGTCCATCGACATTCCAGGTTGTCTCTCCGTGCCGGATGGCAATGATGCGCGTGGCGTGCATGTCTTGGCTCGTTCAGCGTAGGTTGTTTTATTGAACAGTCATTGTCTTGCAAACAAAGTGTGCCTGTACCCCGGTCTGTTGTTACAGACTTTTCGACGCTCGGCCTGCATCGTGGCGCAGCCGGCAAGAAAAAAGGCCTGCAACCATGGTTGCAAGCCTTTAGCTATTGCAGCGCTTGCGCTTCAAGCGCCGGCTGCCATGTCTTTCGGTGTCAGATCAGCGATTTGGCATTGTCCAGCACAAAGTCGCAGGCCTTCTCCTTGAGGTTGCTCTTGACCTTGTCCAGGCTGAAGCTCTTGCCGTCGGCGCCCGTGACCATGCCCATCAGCCCGTTCTGGTAGCCCTGGTCCTTGGGTTCTTCCTTCTGGCCCAGACCCAGCTTGCCCAGCAGCTGATTCTTGACCTGGGCGGCCTTGTCGGCGTTCAGGTAGTTGTTCTTCATGCAGTAGGTGAGGACGCCTGCGGCATTGCTGGCCGTGCCGGAGCTCAGATTGCCCAGGCCCAGGGCGGACAGTGCCGAAGAGCCTCCGGAGCCGCCGAGCATGCCGCCCAGGCCCGAGGCGCTGGAGCTGCTCTCGGCCGCGCCGCCGCCCAGCTGACCGCGCAAGGCGTCGCCGAGGCCGCTGGCATGGGCGCTGAAGGCACCCGCGGCCACGGAGGCGCAAAGCAGGCTGGAGAGAGCAAATTTCTTCATGACTTCATCCTTTTCATGGCGAGGGCTCAGGGAAGACACCCTGGTTCAAAGCGAGCTGCACGTTAGCACGCGGCAGGCCGGGCAACTGTTGAAGATTGCAAATCAACGTGCAGGCGCCACGGTGGCCGGTGCCACGTTGGCCGGGGTGGCTGGCGTGACCGGTGCGGCGGGCTGCGCGGGGGCTGCAGGCGCGCCGCTGGCAGGCTGCGCCGCCGGCGGCTGGATGACGGTGCGCACATTGCGCGGGCCCTGCGGCGGCTTGGGGAAGCCCGTCAGCGCCGCATCAAACAAGATGCCGAAGATGGCCGGGTCGTCGGTCCACACATCCTGGCGCTGGGCCGAGGTTTCGTAGACGATCTGCTGGGTCTTGATGTCGCGCATGACGATGCTCACGGCGCGGTAGTACTCCAGCGGCGGCTCGTTGAACATCATGCTGCCGCCGAAGCCCCAGCCGAAGCCGCGCCCGTAGCTCATGCCCCAGCCCCAGCGCGGGCCCCAGTAGGGGTCGTAATAGGGCCAGCTGGCCCAGTCGCGCGCATAGCGGGCCATGGCGCTGATCTGCACCACCAGGCTGGCACGCGAGTCATCGCGTGTCAGGCCGACGCGGGCCAGCGCATGCTGGGCCTGGGCTTCCACGGCTGCGAAGTTCACCTGGCCCTGCTGCGAGGGCAGGGTCTCCAGCCGGTAGGTGGCCGGCACAGGGATGGTGTTCAGTGCGGAAAAGCTCTGCACCGTGCTGTTGACCTCGCGCACCGTGCTGCAGCCGGCCAGCAGAGCCGTCGCAGTCAGGGCCACAAGGCCGATCCAGCGTAAGGAGGTTTTGCGCAGGTTCATGATGATTTCTCTGAAAACGACAAAGGCCCATGGAATGGGCCTTTGATTGGACAGCAGGGTCCGGTTTTAGTTCAAAAGTCCGCTCAGGACAGTTGTACCACTTGTACTCCGCCGGGCAGGGCTGCCATGGTTGGCAGCTCTTCATGGTCAAAGGCCATGTCGCCGTTGGGATCGGCAATGCCCGTGGCCTTGGCGTTCCTGAAGTCGTGCAGCTGGGGATCCATCATGTGCGTGGTCACGATATTGCCCATGGCGCGGAACATGCTCTCGATGCGGCCGGGGAACTTCTTGTCCCACTCGCGCAGCATATTGCCCACGGCCACGCGCTGCAGGCCGTCCTGGCTGCCGCAGAGGTTGCAGGGAATGATGGGGAAGTTCTGGTACTGGGCCCAGCGCGTCGTGTCCTTCTCGGGCACATAGCACAGGGGGCGGATCACCACATGCTTGCCGTCGTCGCTGACCAGCTTGGGCGGCATGCCCTTCATGCGGCCGCCGTAGAACATATTGAGCATCATGGTCTGCACGATGTCGTCGCGGTGATGGCCCAGAGCCACCTTGGTGCAGCCCAGCTGGTCGGCCACCTTGTACAGGATGGCGCGGCGCAGGCGCGAGCACAGGCCGCAGGTGGTCTTGCCTTCGGGCACGACGCGCTTGACGACGCTGTAGGTGTCCTGGTTCTCGATGTGGTAGTCCACGCCGATGCTCTGGAAGTACTCGGGCAGCACATGCTCGGGGAAGCCGGGCTGCTTCTGGTCCAGGTTCACGGCCACGATGTCGAACTTCACGGGTGCACGCTTTTGCAGCTTGCGCAGAATGTCGAGCAGGGTGTAGCTGTCCTTGCCGCCGGACATGCAGACCATGACCTTGTCGCCTTCCTCGATCATGTTGTAGTCGAGGATGGCCTTGCCCACTTCGCGGCACAGGCGCTTCTCGAGCTTGATCTGTTCGCGCTCGATCTTGATCTTGCCGGGCTTGGCGGCTTCTTCGCCGTTGGCGTTCTCTGCGGCCGCAGCATCGGCGGCTTCTGCCTCTTCGGCAATCCAGGGGTTGTCGTTTACTGCATTCATGGGGTTCACCATTGTCCGGTTTCGATGCGAATGGCTACTTCGCAGTCGTCAAAAATTTCCAGCTTCGCAATTTTCACACGCACGCCGCGCACGCCGGGCAGCTGCAGCAGGCGCTGGGCCAGCTTGCCGATCAGGCTCTCGAGCAGGTTCACATGCTCTGAGGTGCATTCGTCGATGATGATCTGGCGCACCTTGCGGTAGTCCAGCACATGGAGGATGTCGTCATCGCGCGGAGCCAGGGGCTGGGGGCCGAGATTGAGTTCGGCGTCGACCTGAATCGGCTGAGGCTCTTGTTTCTCATGCGCAAGAATCCCCAGGCTCGCGTCGAAGCGCAGCCCGGTGAGCGTGAGAATCTGTTGTCCGGAAGTGGATGTCATGGAAAAGGGTGCGGCCTCGACGGGCTCACATCATCGAAAAATCGCGCTCGAAGCGCTGTAAATGTTGGCCGCCGTCCACCAGCATGGTGGTACCCGTCATGGATCGGTTTTCCAGTGCAAAGCACACGGCGGCGGCAATGTCCTCGGACGAGGAGGAGCGTCCCAGCGGGCTCATGGCGTGCAGGGCCTCGAACTTTTCCTGGCTCAGCATATGGCTGGTCAGTGTCAGGCCCGGCGCCACGCCCACCACGCGCACGCGTGGAGCCAGCGCCAGGGCCAGCATGGTGTTGGCGGCTTCCAGAGCCGCCTTGGAGAGGGTGTAGCTCAGGAAATCGGGGTTCTGGTTCCAGAGCTTCTGGTCCAGCACATTGACCACGGCGCCCTGGGCCGACTCTTCGCCCGCCGCCACGCGCTCCTGCACATGGGCGTGCAGAGCCTGGGACAGCAATATGGGCGCACCCGTGTTGCTGCGCAGATGCGCTTCCAGCGCCACATAGCTGAAGCTCTGGGCATCGTCATGCTCGAACAGCGAAGCGTTATTGACCACGGCGTCGATGCGGCCAAAGCGCTCGACCACACGCGGCACCAGCGAGCGCACGGATTCCTCGTCAAAGAAGTCCGCGTCAAAAGCCGCGCTGTCGCCCGACAACTGCGCGCAGGAAGCCACGGTCTGCATGGCTTGCTCGCGGGAGTCGCGATAGTGCACAGCCACTTGCCAGCCCGCGCGGGCCAGGGCCAGGGCCATGTCACGTCCAAGGCGACGGGCGGAACCGGTCACCAATACTGTGCGTGGTCGGGCGGGTGAGGACATTCGTGGAAAATGCGGGTTGTGACGACAGAACCCTCAAGTTTAACGAGCGCCTTGCAATCCCGCATTGCCAAGGAGATTGCCGCCGTGGGCGGCTGGCTGCCTTTCGACCGTTTCATGGAGCTGGCGCTCTATGCGCCGGGCCTGGGCTATTACGCCAATGAAACGGCCAAGTTCGGTGCCATGCCGGAGTCGGGCAGCGACTTTGTGACGGCGCCGGAGATTTCGCCTATTTTTGGCCAGCTGGTGGCGTCCCAGTTACGGGAGGCGCTACAAAAAACGAATACCCGCGAGATCTGGGAGTTTGGCGCGGGAACCGGCGCGCTGGCGCTGCAGATCCTCGACGAGCTGGCGGCTCAGGGTGCGTTGCCAGAGCGCTACACCATCGTCGATCTCTCGGGAACGCTGCGCGCGCGCCAGAAGCTGGCGCTGGCCAAGTACGAACATCTGGTGCGCTGGGTGGATGCGCTGCCCGAAGCCATGGAAGGCGTGATCATCGGCAACGAGGTGCTGGATGCCATGCCGGTGCAACTGCTGCAGCGCACCGCAGGCCAATGGCATGAGCGCGGCGTGGTGCTCGGCGCAGGCGGCGATGAGGCGGCTTTTGCCTGGGAAGACCGTCCCACCGAACTGCGCCCGCCTGTGGATATCGGTGGCCCGCATGATTTTCTGACCGAAATCCACCGCCAGGGCGAGGCATTTATCCACACCCTGGGCGAGCGTCTGGTTCGCGGTGCCGCCTTCTTTATCGATTACGGCTTTGGCGAGAGCGAGTACTACCACGAGCAGCGCCATATGGGGACCCTGGTCTGCCACTACCAGCATCAGGTGGACAACGATCCGCTGGTGCTGGTCGGCCTGAAGGACATCACGGCTCACGTCAATTTCACGGGCACGGCCGTGGCGGCCCAGGATGCGGGCTTCGACGTGCTGGGCTATACCAATCAGGCGCACTTTCTCATCAACTGCGGACTTGCGCCCAAGCTCGATGCGGTCGGCATCAAGGCCAGATCCATGGCCTCCAAGCTGGTCATGGAGCACGAGATGGGCGAGCTGTTCAAGGTCGTTGCCCTGTCCAAGGGCGTGGAGCCCTGGACGCCGCTGGGCTTTGTGCAGGGTGACCGCACGCACCGGCTATAGCGTCTGCGTGCCCGCCGAGCTCACTGCTTTTCGAGCTTGGCGGCCTGGATGATGCTGCCCCAGTGCTTGTACTCGGTGCGCGTGAAGTCGCGGAAGGCGGTCGAGCCGAGCAGGCGGGGCTCGCCGCCCAGGGCCGCGACTCTGGCCTTGAACTCGGGGCTGCTGGCCACCTTGAGCGTGGCCGCTTCCAGGCGCTGGACCACGGCGCGTGGTGTCCCCTTGGGGGCCAGCACGCCGTTCCAGGTGGCGGTGACAAAGGACGGAAAGCCGCTTTCCTTCATGGTCGGGACCTGGGGCAGCTGCGGCAGACGCTCGGCCGAGGTCACGGCCAGCGCCTTGAGCTTGCCGCCCTGGATGAAGGGTAGTGCCGGCGTGATGTTCTCGAAGATGAAATCGATCTGGCCGCCGATCAGATCAGTCAGTGCCGGAGCGCTGCCCTTGTAAGGCGCGTGAACCAGGTCCAGTTTGGCGGCGCTCTTGAGCAGCTCGCCCGAGAGATGCACGGTGGAGCCCATGCCCGGCGAGCCATAGCTCATGCCGGTGCGGCGCTCGCGCGCGTAGCTCACCAGCTCGGCCACCGATTTGACCGGTGTTTTTGATTCGTTGATCACCAGCACATTGGGAATCGAGGTCACCAGAGCTACGTACTCGAAGTCGTCCAGGCTTTTCTCGCTGAGATTGCGGTACAGGCTGGGATTGATGGCCTGCGTGCCTGCCGTGCCGAACAGCAGCGTGTAGCCGTCATTGGCGGCGGCTGCGACGCGGCTGGCTCCGATGGCTCCGTTGGCGCCGGGGATGTTCTCCACCACGACCGGCTGGCCCAGGGCCTCGGCCAGACCCTGGCCGACCAGGCGTGCCACGACATCGGTGTTGCCGCCGGGCGAGAAAGGCACGACCAGCTTGAGCGGGCGATTGGGGAAGCTGTCGGCCGCGGCCGGCAGGGCCAGGCTGGCGCCTAGCAGCGCCACGGTCAGGAGAAACTGTTTGCGTGAAAAGGTCTGGGGCACGGTATGTCTCGTTGTTTGTAGTTGGCGGGCCGTGACGGCAGACGCATGGGCCCGATCCCTGCATGGCGCAGGGCTTGGACATCATGGGCAGAGGGGGGAATTGAGGTCAATCAATCTTTGGGAAGCATGTCATGCATAAACGGAATGGCTGCCTGACAGCATGGGCGCGCAGGTAGCCAGGGCGGTGCGCCCCTATACTTGCAGTCTCATGATTCGCTGGTTGATCGTCATTTTTCTGGCCCTGTTGCTCGTCAACGGGCTGCACGGCTGGCTGCAGCGCATAGGGCTGGGGCGTCTGCCCGGCGACTTCCGCTTTCGGCTGTTCGGCAAGGAATTTTTTCTGCCCGTGGCCAGTACGGTGCTGCTCAGCATGGTGGCGGCGCTGATTGCCCGCTTTGTGAAGCTCTGAGATCGTAAATACGTTCTGAGGCTGGCCGACTTGAATCTGCAGGCTTTGGCTGCACATACGGACCTGAGCCCGAGCAGTGCCTGCTGGCACCGTCAGGCATTGCCAAAGAAAGTACGACTTACGCAAAGCGGGTTCAGGCAAGGCGACTGTCCCAGAAGGCAGGCCGTTGTCGCATTCTTGTTTGCGTAAATCCTAGAAAGGTTGCCCCTGTGTCCGAATCCCTGCACTACGTCTGTCCTCATTGCCACACCACCAATCGCATTGCCAGCGACCAGCTGGGCAATCAGCCCGATTGCGGCAGCTGCCACCAGGCGCTGGTGACGGGCGAGCCCGTGGCGCTGGACAACGACAGCTTTGCCCGGCACACCGGCCGCAGCCAGTTGCCCGTGGTCGTGGATTTCTGGGCCCCCTGGTGCGGCCCCTGCCGCATGATGGCGCCGGCCTTTGCCCAGGCGGCCCAGCAACTGGCGGGGCAGGCGCAACTGGCCAAGCTCGATACCGAGGCTTATCCACAGGCTGCAGCACCGCTGGGCATTCGCAGCATTCCGACCATGGTGGTCTTCAAGGAAGGCAAGGAACTGGCACGCATCTCCGGGGCACTGCCTGCCTCGGAGATCGTGCGCTGGGTGCGCTCGGTGATCTGAGCGGCGGCTTCGCGCGAGCCGGCCCGCTCACCCGGCCCCGGTTCGGGGCCGGTTAGCCTTGCTCAGGCGGCGATGTCCAGCACCACGCGGCCTTCGATCTTGCCTTCGTGCATGCGGGCAAAGATGTCGTTGATGTTTTCCAGCTTGTCGGTGGATACGGTGGCCTTGACCTTGCCCTGAGCGGCAAAGTCCAGCGACTCCTGCAGGTCCAGGCGCGTGCCGACGATGGAGCCGCGCACCGTGATGCCCTTGAGCACCATGGAGAAAATCGGCAGCGGAAAATCGCCAGGTGGCAGACCGTTGAGCGAAATCGTGCCGCCGCGACGCACCATGCCCAGAGCCTGCTCGAAAGCCTTGGGCGACACGGCCGTGACCAGCACGCCGTGGGCGCCTTCGATCTCTCTTTGCAGATAGGCCGCCGGGTCGGTGTTCATGGCGTTGACGGTGACGGTTGCGCCCAGCTGGCGCGCCAGCGCGAGCTTGCTGTCGTCGATGTCGACCGCCGCGACATTGAAGCCCATGGCCTTGGCATATTGCACGGCCATATGGCCCAGGCCGCCGATGCCGGAAATCACCACCCAGTCGCCTGGCTTGGCGTCGGTGACCTTCAGGCCCTTGTACACCGTGACCCCGGCGCAGAGCACGGGAGCGACGTCGATAAAGCTCACATTGGACGGCAGATGGCCCACATAGTTGGGGTCGGCCAGTGCGTAATCGGCAAAGCCGCCGTTGACCGAATAGCCGGTATTGGTCTGAGATTCGCACAAGGTTTCCCAGCCGCCTATGCAGTGGCGGCAGAAGCCGCAGGCGCTGTGCAGCCAGGGCACGCCCACGCGATCCCCTTCCTTGACATGCTTGACGTTCTTGCCCACCGCAGCCACATGGCCCACGCCCTCATGGCCGGGAATGAAGGGCGGATGAGGCTTGACGGGCCAGTCGCCTTCGGCCGCATGCAGATCGGTGTGGCAGACGCCGGAGGCGGCAATCTTGACCAGGATCTGATCGTCTGCCGGTCGAGGCACCGGCATTTCTTCGATCGTGAGCGGCTTCCCGAAGGAACGCACCACGGCGGCTTTCATGGTCTGGGGTAAGGACATCAGAGCACCTCCTTGAAGCAAGAGGGCAAGGCCGTGGCCTGTGGGCCGGACACTTGCCCGTCAAAGAACCATACCGGTATGGAATGGGTGTTGCAGCGGGCTTCGTGACCCGCTGCATGGCCCGGGCGGAGCGAACCGCCGCAGCCGTCTCGTACTGTGCAATGGCTGCAGCATACCTTCTTTGACTTAACTCAAGCCGTGCTCATCCCTGCCTTCTGGACCTCGGCGCGCGGACGGCTAGGCGCCGCCTTCCAGATAGGCGGCAATCGCCTGCTCGCGCGCCTTGCTCACTGCGTCGCCGATGGCCTTGCCCTTGAGGCCGCGCTGCGCTGCGGCCTGGGCGATCGGGCCGGTTTCCACGGCCAGAGCCGCTTTCAGGGCATTGCCCAGGCGCTGGCGCTGCGGATAGGCCGCATCTTCAAAGCCCAGCCGGCCGCGCGCGTCGCATTCGCAGGCCTGCAGGGCTTCCTCGAAGCGCTGGGGCTTGCGTATGGCATCGCAGCGCTCGAGCAGCCGCAGCAGGGCGGCGGCATTGAGTTCGTGGCTGCGGTGGATGTTGCCATGCTCGCGCGCCACGACCTCGGCCAGCTCCTTGCAGTCGTTGGGCACGCGCCAGCGCTCGCAGACCTGCAGCAGCAGGCGGGCGCTGCGCTGCTCATGGCCGATATGGCGGGGCAGCACATCGGCCGGAGTGGTGCCCTTGCCGAAGTCATGGCAGAGGCAGGCAAAACGCACGGACAGCGGTGCCTGCAAGCGGGCCGACATGTCCAGCACCATCATGGCATGCACGCCGCAATCGATCTCGGGGTGGTATTCGGCGCGCTGGGGCACGCCCCAGA
Source organism: Comamonas sp. Z1 (assembly GCF_008121555.1). NCBI lineage: Bacteria > Pseudomonadati > Pseudomonadota > Betaproteobacteria > Burkholderiales > Comamonadaceae > Comamonas > Comamonas sp. Z1. The sequence goes on along the minus strand of NZ_VOQT01000002.1, from coordinate 357,297 downwards.
GCTTGTCGAGTTCGGGCAGCAGCCGGACCAGCGCCCCGCATTCGCGCAGGATCTCGAACATGCGCGAGGGCCGCTCCTCCATCAGGCCGCGGCTGATTTCCTGCCACACGCGCTCGGGCACCAGGGCATCGACCTCGCCGGCCGCCACCATCTCGCGCATGAGTTCCATGGTCTCGGGCGCGACGGAAAAATCGGTGAAGCGCGCCGCAAAGCGGGCCAGACGCAGAATGCGTACCGGGTCTTCGCGGAAGGCATCGGTCACATGGCGCAGCACGCGATTCTTCAGATCCTGCTGGCCGTGGTAGGGATCCACCAGATCTTCGAGGTCGCCGTTGCCTGTCCAGTCTGCGGGAGCTGCGATGGAGTTGATGGTGAGATCGCGCCGCGCCAGGTCTTCTTCCAGCGTCACATCGGCGGCGGTGTGGACCACAAAGCCGCGATAGCCCATGCCGTTCTTGCGCTCGGTGCGTGCCAGCGCATATTCCTCATGGGTCCGGGGGTGCAGAAACACCGGAAAGTCGCGCCCCACGGGCACGAAGCCGCGCGCGCTCATCTGCTCCGGCGTGGCGCCAACCACCACCCAGTCCGTATCGTTGACGGGCAGGCCCAGCAATGCATCGCGCACCGCACCGCCTACCTTGAAAACCTTGAATTCACTCATGCTGCAATGGTAGTGGCTGCGAGCCGGCCTGCAGATACCGCAATCGCGGCAGCCAGGCCTCAGCGCTGCTGGCGATAGGGCTCTTCAAACTGCAGAAAGTCCTGCTCGGCCAGCGCGGCCTGAATCCATTCCTGGGTGGCTGGCAACTGGGTGACGCGCTGCACATAGGCGCGCACGGGGGCCGAGGTCGGCAGGCCGTAGCTGTTGATGCGCATGCACACCGGCGCAAAAAACGCATCGGCAATGCTGAACTGGTCGAACAGCATGGGGCCGCTGGCAGCGCTCAGCAGCGGGGTCCAGAGCTCTTCGAGTTGCTGGACATCGCTGCGCAGATCGGCATGCTCGGCCCAGAGCCGGGCGCCGGTTTCCTGCAACTGGGCTTCGATATTCATGGGGCAGAAGCTGCGCAGCGCGCCGAAGCCGCTGTGCATTTGCGCCACCAGGCTGCGCGCGCGGGCGCGCTGGGCCACGGTTTGCGGCCACAGATGCTTGTCGGGAAAACGCTCGGCCAGGTATTCGCAGATGGCCAGGCTGTCCCAGATGATCAGTCCCTCGTCGACCAGCAGCGGCACCTTGCCGGTCGGTGCGAGTGCCAGCGCCTGCAGCTTGAAGCTGGAGTCGGGCGCAAAGCTGTCAAAGCGCAGTGTGAGCTCTTCGAAGCTGATGCCGCTTTGGCGCATCAGCACCCAGGGGCGCATGGACCAGGACGAGTAATTCTTGTTGCCGATATAGAGCTTCATGGCGGACTCCTGTGTGGTTTGTCGAGCAGCTTATCAAGCTTGGGCCTGACGGTCTGTGTGTTTTGATTCCACAGTCATGTCTCGGCGGCGCGGCGGATGATGTAATTGCAGCACTATGGCAAATACTTCGACTTCTTCTGCAAGCCCGGCCGCTCAGGTGGCCGGGGCCGGTCACCACAAGGGCGCGCTGGTGCTGTTCTCGGGCGGCCAGGACTCGACCACCTGCCTGGCCCAGGCCCTGGCCATGTTCGAGCGCGTGGAGACGCTGGGCTTTGACTACGGCCAGCGCCACAGCGTGGAGATGCAGGTGCGCGCCGGCGTGCGCGAGCAGCTGGCTGAGCGCTTTCCCCTGTGGGCGCCTCGTCTGGGCGAGGACCATGTGCTGTCGCTCGACGTGCTCAAGCAGATCGGCGGCTCGTCCCTGACCGAGGATGTGGCTTTTGCCATGCAGGCCGACGGCCTGCCCAACACCTTTGTGCCGGGCCGCAATCTGCTGTTTCTGACGCTGGCCGGCGCGCTGGCCTATCGCCGCGGGCTGACGGTGATCGTCACCGGCGTCTGCGAGACCGATTACTCGGGCTACCCCGATTGCCGCGACGACACCATGAAGGCCCAGCAACTGGCGCTGAACCTGGGCCTGGAGCGCCGGCTGCGCATCGATACGCCGCTGATGTGGCTGGACAAGGCCCAGACCTGGCAACTGGCCCAGGACCTGGGCGGCAGCGAACTGGTGGAGCTGATCCGCACCGAGACCCATACCTGCTATCAGGGCACGCGCGATGCGCTGCACGAGTGGGGCTATGGCTGTGGCAGCTGCCCGGCCTGCGAGCTGCGTGCATCGGGCTGGCACAACTGGCGTGCCAGCCAGTCGGCTTGAAATTGATAGCTTCTTGCGCTTGATAAAAAAGGACTTCAGGCTGATAAAGCTATGAAGTCCTTTAATTGAATTCAGTAAATGCTCCTTAATAAGGAGCATTTTTTCGATGAACGCGATCAGGCGCTGGGCCGCGTGGCGATCTGCCCGGCCTGAATCTGCGCCGTCATCTGGCTGAGCCAGGCCTGGCTCTCGGGGCGCTCGAACAGAAAGTCCCAGATGGCATCGTGCTGGCGCGGTGTCAGGCCAAGCGCGCCATGGCGGCGCATATGTGCTTGCAGCCGCAGCACCTCGGGGTGCGTGAGCGGCAGCTGCATCACGGTCAGTGGCGGGCGCTGGCGGTAGCGGCGCTGGGGAATGTTCTTGCGGGGACGACTCATGGCAAAGCGATTCAAAGGTTAGACGGGCCAGACCACGCCGTTGTCGTTGAGGATGGCGTCCAGCGGCTGGTCATGGGCCTCGGGCTGGAAGTCATCGACATAGCCATTGGTGTAGCCCAGGCCCACGGTGAAGGGGCGCGGGCTCAGCTCGGCCAGCGTACGGTCATAGAAACCGCCGCCATAGCCGAGACGGTAGCCACCAGCCGCATAACCTACGCAGGGGACAAACAGCAGCGTGGGCACCAGCAGTTCGGTATCCTTGGGCTTGGGAATGCCATAGGCGTCCTCCTCCATCGGGCAACCGGGGTACCAGGCGTGAAAACTCAGCGTCTTGCGCTGTTTGTCTATCACCGGCAGCCCGATCCTGCGCCTTTGTGGAGTACCCTGTAGCTCGCCATCTTCCTTCCAGCGATGCAGGGCTGGCAGCGGATCGAATTCACCCTTGATGGGCCAGTAGGCACCAATCACGGTATCGGGCCGCTCCATCAGCCAAAAGCGCATCACCTGCTGCAGCGCATCGGCGCGTTGCAGGCGATCTGGAAGGTTGAGGCGCAGTTCAATCAACTTGCGGCGTAACGCTGCTTTGTCCATCGGATAATTTCCTCCATGCACTGGCTGAAGATTTTGACACCGCTTTGTGCGGCTTCCCTGTTGACTGTAGCTGCTCCCTTTGCGCAGGCACAAAACCCGGGCGACGCCGTGTTGCTGGATATGCAAAAAGCATTCCGCAGTCGCAATCAGACGGCGCTGACCCAGCTCCTGCCTCAGGCTGCCGGTCACCCCCTCGAACCTTGGGCCGCTTACTGGGAACTCAAGAACCGTCTGGAAACCGCCTCGCCCGATGAAATCCAGGGCTTTCTGAACCGCTATGCCGGCACCTATCAGGAAGACCGCTTGCGCAACGACTGGCTGCTGCTGCTGGGCAAGCAGCGCGACTGGAACACCTTCAGCCAGGTCTATCCCAAGTTCCGCATGCGCGACGACAAGTCCGTCACCTGTTACGCCCTGCTCGCCGATGCCTTGCAAGGCCGGGGCGCGCCCAATGTGGGCCAGCAGGTACGCGATCTGTGGCTGGCACAGAAGGATGCCGATGACGGCTGCACCACGGCCGCCGGCCAGCTGTATGCGAACAAGCTGATCACCGACGCCGATGTCTGGCGCCGTGCCCGTGTGGCTACCGAAAACAATCGCCAGAAGGCGGCCCGTGATGCGGTGGCCATCGTCGCCCCCGAGGCCGCCGACCAGGTGGCGCAGGTCTTTGCCTCGCCCGTCAAATACCTGGCAGGCCAGAGCAAGGCACGCGGCCGCGAACGCAAGGAGCTGGCCCTGCTGGCCCTGATCCGCATGGCGGCCAGCGACCCCGATGCGGCAGCCACGCAGATCGACGGCGGCTGGGGCGCCCAGCTCAACGGCGAGGAGCGCAACTGGGCCTGGGCTGTGGCCGGCAAGCAGGCTGCCTTCAAGCTCTCGGCCGATGCCAATAGCTATTTCGGCAAGGTGCGCCGCAACGAAGACCTGAGCGACGACCTGCTGGGCTGGAAGGCCCGTGCCGCCTTGCGTGCCGGCGACTGGAAGGCCGTGCGTCGCGCCATCGACGCCATGGGCCCGGAGCGCACCGACCCGACCTGGGCCTACTGGAAAGCCAAGGCCATGCTGGCGGGCCGCCCCAATGCCGAGGAAAAGGCCGAAGCCCGCCAACTGCTGGAGGACACGGCCGGCAGCCACAGCTTCTACGAGCAGCTGGCGCTGGAGGAAATCGGTCAGCGCATCACCGTGCCGCCCGCGCCCGCACCGTTGACGGCGCAGGAAAAAGCGGCGGCGCGCAGCAACCCCGGCCTGAGCCGTAGCCTGTATGCGATTGGCATGGGGCTGCGCAGCGAAGGCGTGCGCGAGTGGAACTATTCCACCAATCTGCACCAGCCCGGCGGCATGGAAGATCGCGAACTGTACGCGGCGGCCGATCTGGCCTGCGAGCGCCAGGTCTGGGATCGCTGCATCAACACCAGCGAGCGCACCAAGACCTTTGCCGACTGGAAGCAGCGCTTTCCCATGCCCTATCACGATACGGTGCTGGCCAAGTCGCGCAATATCGGGCTGGACCCGGCCTATGTCTACGGCCTGATCCGTCAGGAGAGCCGCTTCATCATGGATGCACGCTCGGGCGTGGGCGCTTCGGGGCTGATGCAGGTGATGCCGGCCACGGCGCGCTGGACGGCTAAAAAGATCGGCATGACGGGCTTCACTCCCGACATGATCAACGACCGCGACACCAATATCACCATCGGCACCTCCTATCTCAAGCTGGCGCTGGACGACTTCGAGGGTTCTATGGCGCTGGCTGCCGCGGGTTACAACGCCGGCCCGGGCCGCCCGCGCAACTGGCGCAACGGCCCCACGCTGGATGCCGCCATCTGGGCCGAAAACGTGCCCTTCAGCGAGACCCGCGACTATGTGAAGAAGGTGCTCTCCAACACCACCAACTATGCGGCGCTGATCACCGGCCAGCCTCAGTCGCTCAAAAGCCGACTGGGCACCATAGGCCCGCGCCCGGCCAATGATCCCGAGACCATGAAGGACTTGCCATAAGCGGGTGTTTCGATGAGCTGATTGCTCATTTATTAATAGTAAAAAGCGCTCTACCCGAAAGGTGTAGAGCGCTTTTTTATTGAACTCTTCAAGTGCTCAAACAAAGCCCGCGCCGAGGCGCGCGTGAAATAGCATGCAAAGACCCATGTAGGTGAATAACCTACAAACAGATGGCGAATGAGACTGGTTTGCGTTTACAAAAGTACATAATTGCAACCGTCAGAGCCCATAACGTCACATACAACCTCGGCTTTGTCTCCCTTTAGCTGCCTGCCAGCTGTCCAGAAGGCCCACCGGGCCGCCGCTTCCTACCCGTATCTGTGAACGACCTGCCCGAGGCAGGCCGAGGAGTCATCATGTCCAACGCAGCTCTCAGCCGCGCCCGCCATATTCGCTGGCAACCCCGTTTACTGGCCCTGGCCGCTGCCGCCGCATGCGCGGGCAATGCTTTTGCGCAAGCCAAGGAGTCCACCATGGAGGAGGTGGTGGTCTCGGCCTCCGGCTTCGAGCAAGAGCTGAAAAATGCCCCGGCCTCCATCTCCGTCGTGACGCGCCAGGAGCTTGAGACCAAGAACTTCCGCGATCTGGCCGAAGCCTTGCAGGGCGTGGAAGGCATCGATGTGATGGGCGGAACCGGCAAGACCGGCGGCCTCGACATCAGCATCCGTGGCATGCCCAGCGACTACACGCTGATCCTGATCGACGGGCGCCGCCAGAACGTGGCGGGCGACGTCACGCCCAACGGCTTCGGCGCCGCACTGACCAGCTTCATGCCGCCCATGTCGGCCATCGAGCGTATCGAAGTCATTCGGGGCCCCATGTCCACGCTCTATGGCTCGGACGCCATGGGCGGCGTGATCAACATCATCACGCGCAAGGTCAGCAAGGAGTGGGGCGGCGAAGTCAGCGTGGGCGCCGGCATTCCGCAAGACAGCGAATGGGGCAACCAGTACAAGAGCAGCTTCTACATCAACGGCCCCATCAAGCAGGATCTGCTGGGTCTGGCCGTGCGCGGCAGCACCTTCAACCGCGATGCCGCCGACTGGGTGCTGGCTCCTGGTGCCGCCCAGCCTGCACAGGCGCGCAACCCCGCGCCTGCGCAAAGCCGCCAGCACAGCCTGGGTGCCAAGCTGACACTGACGCCCAGCCGTTATCACGACATCTGGCTGGACGTGGACCAGGCCCGCACCTGGTACAACAACGAAGATGGCCGTCTGGGCAGTCGTGATGCGGTCATCACTGACCCCACCAAGCTGCCCGGCTACCGCGACGCCCTGCGCTTCAACCGCGATCAGGTCAGCATCGGCCATACCGGCCGCCTGGGCTTCGGCACGCTGGAAAGCAGCCTGATGCATACCGAAACCGAGACCATTGGCCGCACCATCCCCGGCGCGTCGGTGCCCAAGGGCGACCCGCGTGCTGGCGCCGATCGCGAGCTCAAGACCACCAATCTGGTGCTGGACAGCAAGCTGGTGGCCCCCGTGGGCGATGCCCATATGCTGACCGTGGGTGGCCAGTTCTGGGATGCCAAGCTCAAGGACGGCCTGCTGCCGCAAAGCCACAAGCAGACCATGTGGTCGCTGTTTGTCGAGGACGAATGGCGTCTGCGCCAGGGTCTGGCCGCCACGCTGGGCGGCCGCTATGACCACCATGATGCCTTTGGCGGCCAGTTCAGCCCGCGCGCCTATCTGGTCTGGGATGCGACGACGAACTGGACCTTCAAGGGCGGCGTGAGCCAGGGCTTCAAAGCCCCGCGTTTGAATCAGCTGATCGACGGTGTCAGCGGCGTGACCGGCCAGGGCCAGACCATCAGCATCGGCAACCCCAACCTCAAGCCCGAGACCAGCACCAATGTGGAGCTGTCGGCCCTGTTCGACAACAAGGCGGGCTGGACCAGCGCGGCAACCTTCTTCCACAACGATGTCAAGGACAAGATCGCCTCGGGCGGCTCTTGTGATCCTAAAAAGCCTGGCTCAGTCTACATCTCCAGCTGCGCTTACAACCCCACGGCCGATTACTCCATCAATGTGGACAAGGCCAAGACCTGGGGTCTGGAACTGAGCAGCCGCGCCCAGCTGGCCAAGGACTGGGCCGTCAAGGCCGGCTACACCTGGACCAACAGCGAGGTCATCGAAAAAGGCGTCAAGAACGGCCAGTTGGCCAACACTGCCAAGCATATTGCCAGCGCCCAGCTGGACTGGACGCCGAGCAGCCAGTGGCGTCTGTGGGCACGCGGCGAGTACCGCGGCAAGAGTCCGCGCTTCAGCGGCTCTTACGACAACTTGAGCAAGGCCAACAGGGACGTGTATGACGCCGTGGGCGATATCAAGGGCTATGCGCTGTTCCATCTCGGAGGCAGCTATCAGGTCAACAAGAGCCTGAGCATCAACGCCAGCATCTTCAATCTGTTCGACAAGGACTTCCGCAAGTATCAGCAGGTGAGCGTCAACGGCACGCCGACCTGGGTGAACAGCTATTTCCAGGGCGGCCAGAGTGTGTCGGGCGTGACCCAGGCCGGTCGTACCTTCTGGATCACGGCGAACATGAAGTTCTGAGGCTGAGCGCTTTACAAGCGGCATGAGCTTCTGAATCAGGAGCTGTCAGCGCAGTTCACTCATCGGTTTCAAACTGTTTTATGTCTGAAACCATGGGCGAAAAAGCGCAGGCAGCTCCTGTTTTCATATTTCTGATTATTGTTTACACTTCTTTACAAATGCCGGTTCTGCGCATGGCAGGCCAGCACTGAGTGAGGAGAAGTCGTAATGTCAGCAGCAAAAGGCCGCGTGCTCATGGCCACGCTGGGACTGGTCTGGGCCGGTGCCCTGGTGGCACAGCCCGTCTACAAATGGGTGGATGCGCAAGGGCAGACGCATTACGGCTCGCAGCTGCCGCCACAGCAGGCGGATGCATCGCAGGTCAAGGTCTCGCCCAACGGCAGCTCCGGTGCGGGCGCGGGGCGCTTTGGCGAAGGGCCGGAGGCCCGCAATCCCGACGGCACCAGGAAGCTGCCCAAGGGCGCTCAGGAAATGGCCGACGGCCTGGCCCAGGGCCTGAGAAAGGTCGACGGCAAGGAGGTGGCGCTGAACTGCGCGCTGGCGGTGGACAACATCCGCAGCCAGATCGAGACCATGCTGGAAAACGGCCAGAAAAACCTCAGGGGCGGCTATATCACCCAGGCTCAGTACGACAGCTCGGCGGGCAACTTCGTGAAGTTGCGCTCCCAGGCCACGGTCAGCGACTGCAAGGCCGCCACGGGCCGCTCGCGCGATATGTACCAGTGCATGACCAGCATGCACAACCACCTGGTCGGCTGCGCCGAAAAGCACAGACCCTGAGCAGCTCGGCCGGTTTCAGAACACTTCTCAGGTCTCGGCCCACATGCGCAGCAGGTTGTGATAGTGGCCGGTCAGGCTGACGGTTTCCTCGGTTTCGCCGAACTTTCCGCGCAGGCCAGTGATGGCCTGATCCATCTCGAACAGCATGGCGCGGCGTGCATCGTCACGCACCATGCTCTGGGCCCAGAAGAAGGAGCAGACCCGCTCGCCGCGTGTCACTGGCTCGACCCGGTGCAGGCTGGTTGACGGGTAGAGAATGAGATCGCCCGCAGGCAGCTTGACCTCGTGCGTGCCGTAGGTGTCAACCACGACCAGCTCGCCGCCCTCGTAGTCCTCGGGCTCGCAGAGAAACAGCGTGCAGGACACATCGGTGCGCAGCCACTGCTCGGAGCCAGCGACGCGGCGTGCCGCGCCGTCCACATGCAGGCCGTAGGTTTCGCTGTCGCTGTAGCGGTTGAACAGCGGCGGCATGGTGCGCGCGGGCAGGGCGGCGCTGAAGAACAGCGGGCTGGCGGCCAGCGCCTGCAAGATGATGCGGCCCTGCTCCTGGGCCACGGGCGAATGCTCGGGCAGTTGCCGGTTGCGCTTGACCTGGGCGCCCTGGCTGCCCACGGTGGCGCGGCCGTCGACCCAGTCGGCGGCAGCTATGGCGACACGCATGCTGGCGACCTGCTCGCGGCTCAGGACCTGGGGGATATGCAGCATCATTTCTTGAATTTCCTTGGACGGGAAAGCCCCGCAGGCGCGGGGCTGAAAGCGTAAAAAGAGGGCACAGCCTTCAAGCTGGCATGGCCCAAGCCAGGGACATCAAGCAAGGGCCGCCCCGCAGCGAAGATGTCGTCCCCCTCCGGCGCTCAGCGCCAGAGAGGGGGAAGGCGCGGAGCGCCTCAGGGGGAGAACTTCCAATCAGAACTTGAAGTTTGCCGTCAGACGGGCCGAGCGTGCAATGCCGGGGAAGTAGCGGTAGCCGCTCTTGTTGATGGCCGCCACATAGTCCTTGTCGAACAGATTGAAGACATTGAGCTGGATGTCCAGATTCTTGTTCACGCGGTAGCTGGCCATGGCATCGAACACCCAGTAGGCGTCCGTGTGGTTGGGCGTGCCCACGGCACCGTCCGTGCCGCGCTTGAGGCCGCCCGCATAGCGCGCGCCGCCGCCAATCGTCAGGCCGAAGGGCAGCTGGTAGGTGCTCCACAGGCTGAAGGCATTCTTGGGCGTATAGGTCAGGCCGTTGCTGGCGTCGGCTGCCACCAGGGCGCCGGTGTCGACCTTGGTGTTCTGCACGGTGTAGCCCGCGCTCACGCCCCAGGCCTTGTTGATCTGGCCGATCACGCCCAGCTCCAGGCCCTGCACGATCTTCTTGCCGGTCTGGCCCACGGTGCCGTCGGAGTTGGTGACGATCTCGTTGGTCACCTCGGTACGGAACAGCGCGCCGCTGAGCATCAGATTCTTTTCCGCCAGCTCCCATTTGCTGCCCAGCTCCAGCGTCTTGGCCTTTTGCGGGTCCATATTGGGGTTGGCGGCATTGTTCACCGCAGCCGACAGCGCAAAGTTGCTGCCGCCCGGTGGCTGCTGCGAGAGCGCGTAGTTCAGATAGACGCTGCCATTGGGCGCGGGCTTGTAGAGCAGGCCGGCCTTCCAGCTCAGCAAGGTGCCGGATTTGCTCAGACCGTCGGACGTGGTGGGCACCACGGTGCCCACGGGGTTGCTGCCGCAGGGCTGGGTGGTCGAGGTGGCCGCGCAGACCGCCATGGCGTTGTACGAGGTCTTGTAACGGTCCAGGCGCAGACCCAGATTGGCCTGCCACTGGTCGTTGAACTTCAGCGTGTCGAAGGCATACAGCGCCACGGTGTCGGTCTTGCCCTTGCTGTCGGCACCGTTGCGTACATAGGCAGGCAAAGTGACGCTGGCGTCGGGGTTGTATACGCTGACCCGGCTGGGTACCGAGCCTGAGGTGGCCAGGCCGTAGTTGGTCTGTTCCTCGCGCGTCAGCTCCAGGCCCAGGCTCAGATCATGCTGCACGCTGCCGGTGGCAAGGCTGGTGTTCAGATTGGTCTGGTTGGTCAGGATGCGGTTGACCTGATCCTTGGTGTTGATGAGGCGCGCCATCGACCATGTGGATGGATCGGCGGGGTTGGGAGTCTGCAGACCATTGCTGCCCAGTACTCCACTCGCAGAATAGCCTTGGCCCATGATGGCCGAGAGCAGATAGTCCTGCTTGGTCTCGCCCCAGCGCGTGGTGTTGCGCAGCTTGGTGGTGGACGAGAAGTCATGCTCCACCTTCAGCGTCGCCATATTGGCCGTCACATCGTCGTGATCGGAGGCCGTGCCGTAGAAGTTCTTGCTGTTGACGCGTGCTGCAGAATCCAGAAAGGCGCGGCGGCCTGCATAGCCTGCAGCGTCGGGCGAGGTGTAGCCGGGCAGGCCGATGGTGGCGACGCCGCCGTCGGGCACATTGCTTTGCTTGATGTGCAACAGGTTCACGAACACGCGGGTGGGCGAGTTCAGACCGAAGGCAAACGAGGGTGCAATGCCCCAGCGGTTGTTCTCGATGCCGTTGCGGCCCGCCACATTGGCGTCCTGGGCCGTGGCGTTCAGGCGCACGGCCGTGCCGGTCTCGGCATTGATGACGCGATTCAGGTCGATGCTGGCACGCTTGTAGCTGGCCGAGCCCAGGCCCAGCGAGCCGCCGAAGCTGTTGTTCAGATTGGCCTGCTTGCTCACCAGGTTGATGGCCCCCGTGGGGGCGCTGCGGCCGTAGTCGGTGCCGGCCGGGCCCTTGGTGACTTCGACCTGGTCGATGTTGAACATATCGCGCGAGATCGAGCCGATGTCGCGCACGCCGTCCACGTAGATGCTGCTGGAGCTGTCGAAGCCACGCATATAGACGGCGTCGCCCGTGCTGGTATTGCCGTTCTCGCCTGCGTAGAAGGTGCCAGCGCCGGGCACATTGCGCAGCGCCTCGGTCAGCGTGGTGGCGCCTTGCTCCTGCAGCAGTTGCTCCTTGATGACGTTGACGGTCTGCGTGGTGTTGACCAGCGGCTGGGTGAACTTGGGCGAAGACAGCTGGCCGGGCGTGTAGCCGGTGTCGGCATTGCCCTCCACCTTGACTTCCTTGAGTGCGGTTTCTGCAGTCTGGGCCATTGCTGGCATTGCCAGCGTGGCGCCGGCCAGCACGGTGGCGCAGGCGACCAGACCGGCGGAGGAGGGCAAGCGGCCCGCGGAATGCTTGCGGCTTTGGATATAGATGTTGGATTGAGCCATGTTGAAAGGACTGGAAGTGAAGACAGTTGGCTGGCTGGTACGGGCTGTCTGCACTTGTGATGCGAGCGCGGACGAGGGTGGCGTCCGGGCGAAGTCCTGGCTGGCTAAAGCGTACTCGGGTACGAATGCAGTGGATGATAATGATTCTTAATATAACTTTGCGAAAGTTTACGGAGAATCATGTCTGGCGTTGTTGCATAGCAACATGGTCGGGATAGGCGGGCGCTCGCTTCACTTCAGATATAAGAGCATCCACCGCTTCTTAAATAAGCTTTTCTTGCGGATATGTCATTGAAATCAATGAGTGACGTGCGCTAGCTGCTACTTTTTTAAGAGTTCTGGTCGGCTTGAGGTCTGGGCGCTGTCCCTGGCCTGCAGCAGCAGCCCGTGCAGCAAGCCCTGCTGGGCTTCGGGAAAGTCGCTGAGCAGCTCGGTGGCTATCTGCTCGCGCCGGTGCCTGAGCTGATCGAACAGCTGCTGTCCCCGGGCGCTGAGCTGCAGGCAGCGTACGCGCTTGTCGGCTTCGCTGGCCGAGCGCTCCAGCCAGCCCTTGTCCTGCAACTGGGCCAGGGTGCGCGCCATCTGGGCCTTGTCGGTGTGGCTGTGCTCGACCAGTTCCTTTTGCGTGATGCCGGGGTGGCGGCCGGTGTGCATGAGGATGCGGAATTCGTTGAAGGTCAGCCCCGGTTGCACCGCTTCAAGCGACTCAAGCAGGCGCGCGCGAAACAGGTGCAGCAGATCGTGCAGCACCTCGAACACATCGGCGGCGATGGATGAACTCATGGTGGGAAAGGTTGTTTGTTGACTTAGTCAACTTATTAATGGATATTTCGTGGACTTTATCAACTTAATGAAAATCATGTCCAACACCGAGACAGTGTCCATCATGCAGCGTGTACGCCACGAATTCCGCTCGCGCCATGTGCAGTTGCTGGCGCGCGAGCAGCTCAGCCCCGGCTTTATCCGCCTGACTGTGGGTGGCCCCGAGCTGGCAGGCTTTGTCAGCGCGGGCTTTGACGACCACACCAAGCTCATCCTGCCCCAGGCCGGGATGGACAGGCCCAATCTGCCGCAGATGGTCGACGGTCGCCCCCATATAGCCGGCGAGCGCCCCACCATGCGCGACTACACGCCGCTGAACTACGACGCGGCCCGCCACACGCTGCAGCTGGAGTTCGCCGAGCATGGCTCGGGCCCGGCCGTGGAATGGGCGCGCACAGCACCCATCGGCCAATGGCTGGGCCTGGCCGGCCCGCGCGGCAGCCTGGTTGTCCCCGCCGATCTGGACTGGCATGTGCTGCTGGGCGATGAAAGCGCCATGCCCGCCATGGAGCGCCGCCTGGCGGAACTGCCGGCCGGCAGCAGCGTCATCGTCCGGGTGCAGATCGGCAATCAGCTCGATCAACGCCACTGGAGCAGCGCTGCAGCGCTGGACCTGCAGTGGGTGAGTTCGCTGGCCGATGCGGTGGATGCGCTGGAACTGCCCGAAGGCGAGGGCTTTGTCTGGGCCGCAGGCGAGAATCGCGCCATGGCCGATCTGCGCAAGCGCATTCTGGCCAAGCCCGGAGCCAATCCCAAGCGCATGCGGATTGCTTCCTACTGGAAGCAGGGCGAGGCCGCCCACCACGAGGAACTGAGCGCGAATGACTGAAGAGACAGGTCCGCCTTCACGACTCACTGCAATACTGCGTCGCAAGCTGCACAAGCGCTACACCCCCCTGGTGTTTGCCTTCTACATGGCGCTGATCATGGCGTTTCTCATGTGCTGCATCATCGTGGCTGCCAGCGGCGGCCTGGGCGCAGGCTATGGGTGGCGGGTGCTCAAGGCCTATGCGCTGGCCATGCCTTCAGCCTTTGCTTGCGTGGTGTTGGTGCGTCCGCTGGTCATGCGGCTGGTTGCAGCCACCGTGCAGCACTGAGCGTTCCTCACTGATTGAGCAGGACGGGGGCGCCGGTTGCATCGCGCCGCAGCTTGGCTGCGCCGCTGGCCACCAGGCTCTCGATCAGGCTATCCAGCCATTGCTGTGCCGTTTGCGCGCCAAAGTAGCTCTGGTGCAGAGTGCCGAAATAGGGAGTGGCATGAACCCAGCTCTGCAGCTCCTGCACCCTGATGCTTTGCCATTCCAGCAGCTTGTATTTGAGCAGCACCTTGGCGGCATAGCTGGCATGGCGCTCCGGCGCCTGGACAAAGCCGGCCAGCCGCTTGCGGGCAATGCCCAGAGCCATCTGAACATCGCCAAACAAGCCGCCGTGTCCGGGCACGACAAGCCGGGGCTCCAGGCGCTCGATCACGTCCAGGGTCGCGGCGACCTCATCGAAGGCGGCAATGCCTTCGATCTCGGGGAAGACCACGCCAAAGCCGTTTTCCCATAGCGCATCGGCAGAGATCAGGATGCGGCTGTCAGGCTCGAACAGAATCACAGAATGCGGATCATGGCCGGGGGCTGCATGGATCTGCCAGTCGCGGCCCGACAGGCCTATCGTGCTGCCTGGCTGCAGCAAGCCCGTGATGGCAAAGCGCGGGCATTCCTGGCCCGTGGGGGCGTAGCTGAGGGCGGCTTCGTCCCAGTTGCGCACCTGCTCGGCCTGGCCTGGTGCGATAAAGGTCTGCACCTGTGGATAAGCCTGCTGTAGTGCAGCATTGCCTCCGCAATGGTCGCTGTGCAGATGGGTGTTGAGAATGCGCGCCAGCGGCTGACCTGCCAGCGTGCTTTCGATCAGCGCCAGTGTTTGTGCGGAGTGCGTGACATAGCCGGTGTCGATGACGGCAGCACCTTCGGCATCGCCGGCCTGTGCGGCAAAGACGATATTGTTGGCTGACAGCCAGCCGCGCTCCAGCACGGTCATGCCGGGCGGCAGTGGGACATGCATTGCCGGGGATGCATTCATCGGGCTGGTCTCCTGTGCGGTGCTTTGTTTGCACAAGCCTAGCAGACCGCTCATCACGCAGCTGTCGCGCGGGCGAGCTGCTCAGTGCTGCTCAGTGCGATTCGGCCGAAGACAGGATGTTGCGGCGAATCACCACGGGCTTGCCGCCAAAGCGTTGCTTGGACAGCCAGTGCGCCAGGGCCGAATCGAGATGCGTGGCGTGGCCGGGAAACCAGTCCACCAGGGCCTTGGTCAGATCGCGGCAAAGGGCTACATTGCCTTCGGCGAGCTTGACGCGGACCTCTGCCACCGACTTGAGCACGGCCGCATGTTCGTCGATATGGCAGTCGCGCGGCGGGAAGCCGGTGCTCAGCATCCACTGGTCCTCTTCGGCAAAGTGGTGCTGCAGATGGGTCTGCATGGCTTGCAGCAGACTGGGCAGCTCGCTGTCTTCGGCGGTTTGCAGCAGGGCAATCAGCTCGACGAATTCCTCGTGCAGCTCGTCCATGGGCCCGTGGCCCATGAGCAGATGGTCTCCCCAGACCAGGGTGGCGGTGTGGCTCATGGCAATGTCTTCTTGTGAATGCTTCGGAGTGTGCGCAGCTTGTCTCTGAAGACCATTATGCAAGCCGTATCGGTGGGCAGGCATCCTCCAAAAGAGGGGGCGGTCTGCCGTGCGGGCAAAGAAAAAGCCTCTTGAACCGAAATCCAAGAGGCTTTGTCTGGTGCGCGATACATGGATCGAACATGTGACCCCTGCCGTGTGAAGGCAGTGCTCTACCGCTGAGCTAATCGCGCTTTAACTGGTGGGTGATACATGGATCGAACATGTGACCCCTGCCGTGTGAAGGCAGTGCTCTACCGCTGAGCTAATCACCCGAAGACCGCAATTCTAGCAGCAACTTTGGAAGTCTTCGGGAAAACTCGTAAATTTTCTGAAAAACTCAGTTCGAGCGCAGCTCGCGCCGCAGGATCTTGCCCACATTGGTCTTGGGCAGTTCGTCGCGGAACTCGATATAGCGTGGCCGTTTGTAGCCGGTCAACTGCTCCTGGCAGTAGCGCATGACTCGATCCTCCGTCAGCGAGGAGTCGCTGCGCACCACATAGACCTTGATCGATTCGCCCTGCTGATCGTCCTTGACGCCCACGGCTGCGCATTCGAGCACGCCGGGGCACATGGAGATGACGTTCTCCAGCTCGTTCGGATAGACGTTGAAGCCGCTGACCACCATCATGTCCTTCTTGCGGTCGATGATGCGGGTGTATCCCTCGTCGTCCAGCACACCGATGTCGCCGGTGCGCATATAGCCGTCGGCCGTGAAGGCCTTGGCGGTCTCTGCAGGCTGGTTGTAGTAACTGTGCATGACGTTGGGGCCCTTGATGCAGAGCTCTCCCGCCTGGCCGTTCGGCAGGTCGTGGCCTTCATCGTCCTTGATGGCGATCGAGATGCCGGGCAGAGGCAGGCCTATGGTGCCGGTGAACTCCTTGTTGGTCACGGGATTGTTCGTGCCTATGGCACAGGTCTCGCTCATGCCCCAGCCTTCAATCATGGCGCAGCCCGTGGTCTGTTGCCACTGACGCGCCGTGCCTTCGGACGCCGCCATGCCGCCTGCCTGGGAGATGAACAACTGCGAGAAATCGAGTTGGCGGAACTCCGGGTTGTTGAGCAGCGCATTGAACAAGGTGTTCACGGCTGGCAGCACATGGAAGGGCCGCTTCTTGAGCACCTTCACAAATTTCGGGATATCGCGTGGGTTGGGAATCAGACTCAGACTGCCGCCCAGTCGCATGGCGAACAGGCTCACGGTGAGCGCGAAGATGTGATAGAGCGGCAAGGCCGCCACGATATGGGTCTCATTGGCCTTGACCCTGCCTTCCAGCGCTGGGGTGAACCAGGTATGGGCCTGCAGCGTGGCGGCGACGATGTTGCGATGGGTCAGTACCGCCCCCTTGGACAGGCCTGTGGTGCCGCCCGTGTATTGCAGAAAGGCGATCGAGTCCAGCGTGGCCGTGCTGGGGATGAGCTTGCGTCCTGCGCCCTCGGTCAGAGCCTTGCTGAACTGGGTGACCTGGCGCTGCTGGCTGCCGGCGCCTGAATCCGAGCCAAGGGGCAGGTCAAAGGCCGGCACCATCTTGGCCAGGTGGCGCACGGCAAAGGTGATCCAGCTGCCGTACAGGCCGCCGAGCAGATCGCCCATGCTGGTCAGGCAGATATGGCGGATATGGCTGCGCTCCAGCACCTGAGCCAGGGTGTGGGCAAAGTTCTCCAGAATGATGATCGCCGTGGCACCCGAGTCTTTGAGCTGATGCTCGAGCTCGCGCGCGGTGTAGAGCGGGTTGACGTTGACGCAGGTAAAGCCTGCACGCAGCACGCCGGCCATGCTGACGGCGAACTGCGGCACATTGGGCAGCATGATGGCCACGCGCGCCCCTGGTTCCAGACCCAGACTCTGCAGCCAGGCCCCCATCTGTGCGGATAGCCTGTCCAGCTCTGCATAGCTCATCCAGCGGTCCATGCAGACCGAAAACGGCCGCTCTGCATGCTGGCTGAAGGCCTCTTCGAGCAGGTGCACCAGCGAGCGGTACTGCTCGGGCTGCACATCGTGCGGCACATTGGGCGGATAGTTCTTGAACCAGGGAGCGGCAGCGTCCATAAAAGAGGTACCTTGCAGAAGCCGCTCGTCGTCCAGGGAAGCGGGCGGCGGGTTGAACAAAGAAGGCTAGCGTGCAAAACCTGCGCTGCGGCTGATTCTGCGGATGCGCTCTGTCAGGGTCTACGGGGGCTTGTCCTAGGCGCTGAGCGGCATGCTTGCTACGCTAGCGCCTGGAGGTGCAGGCTTTGAATACCTGGTTCTGGCGCGCAGTGGTGATGGGCAGCTGGCTGGCGCTGCTGCTCTGGTGCGGCTATTGGTGGCCGCGCTCAGTGGCTGTGGCACTGCTGGGTGCGGGGCTGATTGCGAGCGGAGCCGGGCTGCAGCTCGGCACGCAGATGCTGATGATGCGTGCGGTGCTGCGCGGTCGTGGATTGCCGCTGCCGCCTGCCATGGTCGCGTTGCGGGCCTGGTTTGCCGAGTGGCGCTGGGCCTGGCGGCTGTTCGGCTGGCAGATTCCTTTTGGCGAGCATGCAGAGCCCGATGGAGTGCCTGTGGATCGCGAGGGCAAGCAGGTGCAAGGGCAGGTGGGCGTGGTACTGGTGCATGGCTATTTCTGCAACCGTGGCGTGTGGACCGTCTGGCTGCGCAGGCTCAAGGCACGCGGCATTCCCTGCATGGCCGTGACGCTGGAGCCGGCTCATGGCAGTCCTGTCGATGCCATGGTGGACGATCTCGACAGATGCGTGAAAGCCATGGTCCAGCAAACCGGCTGTGCCCCGCTTCTGGTTGCGCACAGCATGGGCGGTCTGGTGGTGCGGGCCTGGCTCAAGCGGCTCGATGCAAATGAGCGTGCGCGTTTTGCAGCCCATGTGGTCACGGTGGCCACGCCGCATGGTGGCGCCTGGCTGGCGCGGTTTGCGCAGCGCCTGCCGGCCGTGGAGATGCGCGAAGGCAGCGACTGGCTGCAGCGGCTGGGGCCGCCGCCCCAGGATGTGCCATTCAGCTGCTGGTGCAGCAGCAGCGACAACATCGTCTTCCCCCCCGACCTTGCGATCTTGCCGAATGCGCAGTGTCGTCAGGTCGACGATGCAGCGCATATGCAGCTGCTGTTTGACCCGCGGGTTTGGCAGCACTGCCTGCAGCTGCAGGCGCAACTGCAGGCGCGACCTCAAGAGCGATCGCAGGAGCGGTATCAGGCAGCCGAGGTGGGCGCCTCCGCAGCCGACGCCGGGGCACGGGCCTGCGGGTCCTGAATCAGGTGGATGTCGGTCGCGGAAACCAGGGCGATCTTCTGCTCGGCGCAGCGCTGCAACAGGCCGAATAGCAGGTCGCTGCGCGTGCTGTAGACATTGCGCGAACTGGAGACATGGCCGAAGCTGGTGATGTTGACCACGCTGCCATTGATGGAGTCCACATACATTGAAGGGGCCGGGGTGCTCAGCACGGCCTCATGCTCGGCATAAAGGCCCAGCAGCACCTCGCGCAGCTTGACGATATCGGTGTTCAGCGGCACCGAGAACGCGATCGAGATGCGGCCCAGCGCGCCATCCATGGTCAGGTTCTGCACGGACTTGGTGATGAACTCCGAGTTGGGCACGATGACGGTGGATTTGTCATCGGTCTGGATCTCGGTGGCGCGCACGCTGATGCGGCGGATGTCGCCGACCTGATCGCCGATGCGCACGCGGTCGCCCAGCTTCACGGGGCGCTCGGCCAGCAGAATCAGGCCCGAGACGAAGTTCTGCGTGATGGCCTGCAGACCGAAGCCGATGCCGACGGACAAGGCGCTGGCCAGCAGAGCCACTTTTTCAAAGCCTATGCCCAGGGCGGCCAGCGTCCATAGGCCGGACAGCAAAATGCCCATATAGCGGGCCACGGTGCTGATGGAGTTGCGTGCGCCTATATCCAGCTCGGTCTTGGGCAGAAAGGTCTCCACCAGCCAGTGCTGCAAGGCACCAAACAGCGTCAGCCCCGCAACCAGCACCAGCAGGCCGCGCAAGATCGTCATGGGGCGCAGGAAGGAGTCGCCAACGGGCAGACCGTTGGTCAGCGTATCGGCCAGCACGATCAGGCTGCTGGAGTTGCCAAAGGGCGCGATCAGCGCCATCAGCCCCAGCAACAGCAGACAGACACGCGTGAGAGCCGATAGCAGAACGCCGATCTGTTCCAGGCGCGAGGGCTTGAGCCCCGTGCCGGCAGCGAAGCCCTGGCCGATACGGCTCTCGCTGGAGCACAGCCAGGTAAAGACGTCGTCGGCAAACTTCATCAGCAGCGAGGTGGCCAGAACCACCACGGTGATCCAGACCATTTGCGTGGCTGCGAATACCGAGAAGTTCAGATAACCGATCAGCGCTGCGATGAGCGCGGCCAGCACCGTCAGATGCCCGCCCAGCCAGGCCAGCATCAGCCAGCGACTGGTTGCCGCAGGCCGGTAATCGTCACCATGATGAGCGGCCTTCTCACGCTCGGCCAGTTGCTGGCGCTTGCGTTGCTTGTTGATGACCATCAGCACCGACATGATGAGCAATGCATAGACGAGCGCAATCAGTCCGTCCAGGGCCACGCTGCTGACGGCACTGGTGCGTGCGGCAATGTCTACCGCGTTGAGCATCATGGAGAACCAGGTCAGACCGGCGGCTCCCCAGGCAAAGCGTGTGAGCGCAGGGGCGGCGATGTCGTCGATGTTGAGCAGTCGCCAGGTCGGACGCTTGGGCACCAGCAGGCAGGCGCTGACGGAGAGGAAGAAGGCTGCGACAAATGAGGATTGAATCCAGGCATCGGCCACGGTCTGCAGGCGCGGTGCAATCGCGTCTATGGAGCGCAGGCTCTCGATGAATACCAGGCTGGCCAGGCCGGGCAGGGCCGTGCCCACTACCAGCATCCAGACAGCCAGACCCGTGCGGCGCAGCCGTCCGTTGGGCGCGCGTTCGGAGGACGCAAATTTTCGGCCCGCATAGCGCAGGCCGATGCGCAGCGGAAACATCACGAACAGCGCCAGGGCGATGCCGTTCAGCGTGGCCGACCAGCCATGCTCGGCAATGGCTGCCGCAAAGCTGGCCTGGCCCTGGCGTGTCAGGGCCGCAATGCGCTGCAGGTCGGTCGGCAGATGCTCGGCAAACTGCTTCCACAGCGAGGGCGACAGCGGCGATGCCACCTTGCGGGCGATCTGTGCGTTGAACTGCTGGGTGCGGATTTTCTCGATGCTGTCCGTGGTCTGTTTGGCCTCCATGGACAACAGCTTGCCGCGCTTGAGCGCGGAGTCCAGCTCGCTGTGCTGCTGCGCCAGATCCTTGCGCTGCAGGCTCAGTTCGGGGGATTCCTCGCTGCCTTCGGCCACCGGACCCAGCTGGGCAATGCGAGCGTCGATTTGCTTGAGCAGCGGCTCCAGCGCCGTGACGGCATTGTCGGCATCGCGTTTGGACTGCAGGGCTTTTTCGGACAGTGTCTGCAGCGTTTCGGAGGTGTCGGCGTCATCGAGCGACTGGCGTACCTTGTCCAGGGTGTTCGATGCCTGTTGAATCTGGGCGATGGACGTGGTCTGGATATCGCCATTGGCAGGCAGCTCGGCCGCGACGGCCAGACCCATGCAAAGTTGGAGCGCTAAAAGCCAGCGCAGCAGTTGGTTGCAGCAGTAATGCATTGTGAAGAAGTGAGTGGGCGGCAGTTTGCCTCTGGCGCTCACTATAGGTGCAATGCTGCGGTCAGGGTTTCAGGGCGCAGCCAAGTCATGCAGGGCTTGCAGCCTGGATATTCTGCGTCGGATGCTATTGAAAATGGAGCTTTATACGCTTTTCTGGAAAGGAATAGAGCCGAATTCTCATCTGACAATTCGGCTCTTGACCTCGCGCTTGCCATGGCGCGTGCCGGTATACATCCGCTGACTAAATCAGCTGCTCGCCGGGCAGCAACTCCTTGGCGCCAATGGTGGGCAGCTGACGCAGCTGCTCGTACAGCGGCGCAAAGTCGGCATCGGCCAGGTTCAGCAGGTGGGGCATGTCATCAATCACGAAATAGGTCTGCTGATAGGTGTCGATCTTGTAGAGCGTGCGCATGGTGCGCTCCAGTTGCAGCGGCAGACGATGCGGCTGCGGGCTGTTGACGCTGTACTCCAGCTCGCCCACGGAGCTGAGAATGCCTGCGCCATAGGCGCGCACGCCGCCGCTCTCACGGATCAGACCGAATTCCACCGTGTACCAGTACAGGCGCGACAGCATCTCGCAGGCGCCGAGCTCGGCGGCCTTGAGGCCGCCCTGTCCGTAGGCCTGGATGAAATCGGCCATGACGGGGTTGAACAGCAGCGGCACATGGCCGAAGAGGTCGTGAAAGATGTCGGGCTCGACGATGTATTCAAACTCCTCGGGCTTGCGTATCCAGTCCGTGACCGGGAATTTGCGCTGGGCCAGCAGCGAGAAGAACGGTACCTCGGGAATCAGACCTGGAACGCCGACGATCTCCCAGCCCGTTGCCTTGAATAGTCGCTCGTTGATTTCCTCGAAGCGTGGAATGCGCTCCTTGGCGCCCAGCGACGGCAGGGCGTCGATGAAATGCTGGCTGGCGCGGCCCGGAAGCAGCGCGGATTGGCGCTCGTAGAGGCGGTGGTAGGTGTCGTGCTCGGCCTCGGTATAGGCGGCATAGTCCTGCGTGCAGGTGTAGTCGGCATGGGCACGCGTGTAGTCGCCGCGTGGCGGGCGGTCGGACTGGCCATAGACGACGGGGGCCGCGCCGATGCCGCCGGTCATGGTGGCGTTGTTCTGGATGCTGTTCATAAGGCACTCCCTGAGATGAGGGGTCGCGAAGGCTGCGACCAGAGCTCGTGGCCGGGGCGCAGCAGGGAAAAGGAGAAGCGAGCCGAAAGCTGGCTCAGTGCATCTGTATCTGGGCGCGCTTGACGAGCTGTCCGTAGCGTGCATGCTCGGCCTGCACCAGGCGGGCAAAGTCCTGCAGACGCAGGTCGTCGCGCACCACGCCCATGGCGTCGAAGTACTGCTGTATATCGGGCCTTTGCAGCGTCTGGGCAAAAGCCTCCGACCAGCGTTTGGCCTGGCTGTCCGTGATGCCGGCAGTGGCAAAGATGCCGAACCAGGTGGTCAGATTCATGCCCTTGATGCTGTCGTCCAGGCTGGGCACTTCCGGCAGAGCCGGCAGCGGCGAGCGCCAGGTCACGCCAATGGCCTTGAGTCTGCCGGCCCGCAGATGAGGCAGAGCCGAGGCGATGTTGTCGAACATCAGATCGGCCGTGCCCTCGAGCAGAGCCGACAGAGCCGGTCTGGCCCCGCCAAACGGCAGGTGCTGGAGCGGAACCTGGGTCAGCGACTGGAACCACTGGCCCGCGATATGGCCGATGCTGCCGTTGCCCGCCGAGGCATAGCGCAGGGGCTGCCGGTGCTTGGACATGAAGCGCAGCAAATCCTCGGGTGTGTAGATGCGCCACTGCATGGCCAGTTCGCTGCGCATGACCAGTACATGAGGCATGCGGGCCACGAGTGTCAGCGGCTGAAAGTCGCGCAGCGGATCGTAGGGCAACTGGGGGTTGAGCCAGGGAAGGATGGCATGTGTGGCCACGGCACCCATCAGCAGCATGGGCTCGCGCGCTCCTGCTCTGGCCACCATGGCTGCACCCGTGGCGCCACCGTCGCCTGCGACATTGAGTACATTGATATTGCCCAGGGCCGTGGTTTCCTGGGTCAGCTTGCGCGCTGCCCGATCCAGCGGCCCGCCCGCCGCATAGGGAACGACCAGCGAGAGTTCGTTGCGGCTGCGGCTGGAATTCGACGGCAGGGCGCTCGCATCCCTGGCAGCATGCGCGCTGTCCGCGATCAGGGATGTCGCCGAAGCCACCGCCAGCGACATGGCCTGGCGGCGGGAAAGGCGCCAAGTGTCGGCAGGCGCGTCCATCCCCGGTGATCTGCAGTCCTCTGGGGCTGTAGCGGGTGGCTGATGTGGTCGCGACACTGGATCCTTCCGGGCGTTGAAGCTGGCGGCAACGCCTCACGCCAGGCGTGGATGCGGCAGTGCAGCATGGCGGGAAGTATAGGGACGGAAATCGGTCGCCACATGGTCCGTTTGATGGAGTGGTAACCATTGGTATCTTTTTGATGTATTGCGTAGCGACGGAGTCCACGCCGGCCATGCTGCAAGCGAGCAGACGAGGCGGGTGCAGGCCGAGGTGGCGCATGGCAGACTCCGTTGATCTGGCTCAGGTCTTGAGCACGCCGCGGCGCATCTGGTCGAGTTCCATGGTCTCGAACAAGGCCTTGAAATTGCCCTCGCCAAAGCCGCTATTGCCCTTGCGCTGGATGAACTCGAAGAAGATGGGACCCAGCTGGTTTTCGCTGAAGATCTGCAGCAGCAGCTCGCCGGGCTGGCCGTCCACAAGGATGTTGCGCGCCAGCAGCTCGGGAATGGGTTCCTGCAGGTCCGGGATGCGCTTGGGCAGCAGCTCGTAATAGGTCTCGCTGGTGTTCAGCAGCTTGATGCCGTTCATCTGCAGACCGTCCACGGTGTCGTAGAGATTGGTCGATCCCAGCGCGATGTGCTGTATGCCTTCGCCGTGGTACATGTCCAGATACTCCTGAATCTGGCCGGCCTTGTCGTTGCCTTCCTCGTTGATGGGAATGCGGATCTTGCCGCAGGGGCTGGTCATGGCCTTGCTCTTGACGCCTGTGGCCTGGCCTTCGATGTCGAAGTAGCGGATCTCGCGGAAGTTGAAGATGCGCTCGTAGAACTCGGCCAGCTCGGCCATGCGGCCGCGGTAGACGTTGTTGGTCAGGTGGTCGATATAGGTCAGGCCCAGGCCCTCGGGATGCAGATCGGCACCGGGCAGAGGCTCGAAGTCCACGTCGAAGAAGCTGATATTGCCGAGATCACCGTCCTTGGCGCCATTCTTGCCGCGCCATTTGTCGATGAAATAGATCAGGGAGTCGCCAATGCCCTTGATGGCGGGAATGCTCAGTTCGCCGGGGGCGGCCTGCTGGGCATAGCCCCAGGCACCCAGCGAGGTGGCGCGCTCATAGGCGTACTTGGCGTCGTTGACGCGGATGGCGATGGCGCAGACGCTGGGGCCGTGCAGACGCGCGAAACGCTGGGCAAAGCTGTCGGGCTCGGCATTGATGATGAAGTTGATCTCGCCCTGGCGATACAGGGTCACGTTCTTGCGGCGGTGCTTGGCAATGGCCTGAAAGCCCATGCGCTCGAACAGCTGACCCATGGCCACGGGATCGGGGGCCGCGTATTCGACGAACTCGAAGCCGTCCGTGCCCATGGGGTTGTCCCAGGTCTGGAACTGGCTGGCATTGCTTTGGGTCAACGGGGCGTTCATGGCAGAGGTCTCCATCGGGTAGGGGCGCAACACATGAAGAACAGGTGTCGACGATGGATGCACTGTAGGACAGGGCGCGGACAAGCTTCATGCAAAAATGCCTTGGCTGCAAACAGCTCAATGCATGAAAATTGCATGGAAAATTGATTTCATGCAATTTAAATGGTTATCAAGGGTTAACCATTAATAAAAACTGCGCTTTTTTTATAATCTGCCGCCATGAGTTCCATGCACACCATCGACAAACTGGATAAGGCAATTTTGCGCCGATTGCAGGCCAATGGCCGAGAAACTTATGACGTCATCGGGGAGCAGGTTGGCCTGTCGCCCAGCGCCGTGCTGCGCCGTGTCAAGCGGCTGGAGGAAAACGGTGTCATCGATCGCTATGTGGCTTTGGTGCAGCCCGAGACCGTGGGCCTGGGGCTGACGGCCTATATCAATGTGCGTCTGGAAAAATACACCGAAACCAGCAAGCGCAATCCCATGGATGTGTTCCGCGCCAGCGTGCAGACCTGGCCCGAGGTGGTGGAGTGCGTCTCCCTCACTGGCGAGATGGACTATCTGCTGCGGGTGGTGGTGGCGGACATGCAGCATTACAGTCGTTTCATCATGGACACGCTGCTCAAACACCCCAGTGTTCAGGATTGCAAAACCAGCTTTGTCATGGACCGGGTCAAGGTCACGACGGCCGTGCCGCTCTAAGCCTTCGTAGAGGTCCTTCATATGGACCATGACCTAGCCGGAAACAGAAGCTAAGGTGTTGAATTAGCGGAAAATCCTTACAGGATTGTTGCAATGCAATATGCGGCTTGTGAAACCTCGGGTTTTTACCTATATTTCAGGCTATGAACCTCCCCAAAGACTGGTTGACATCGCCCTGGCAGGCCGGCTCAGGCTGGCTGCGAGACATGGGCAAGTCCCATGGCGCCGAGCGTCGCTCGCCGTCCTTGGTCCCCATCCGTTCGCTGAGCCCGCGCCATCGCGACCGCATCATCAAGCATCTGCTCAAGCTGGATGCGCGTGATCGCTATCTGCGCTTTGGCTATGCAGCCAACGACGAGCAGGTGCGCCGCTATGTCGAGCAGCTCGATTTCGAGCGCGACGATATCTTCGGCATCTTCAACCGCCGCCTGGAATTGATCTCCATGGCGCATCTGGCCTTTGCCGGCCACCCCGAGCATGAGAAATGCGCGGAATTCGGCGTCTCCGTGCTCAAGAGTGCACGCGGCAAGGGGCTGGGGGCACGTCTGTTTGCACGTGCAGTGCTGCATGCGCGCAGCAAGAACGTGAGCATGATGTTCATCCATGCGCTGTCCGAGAACACGGCCATGCTCAAGATTGCGCGCAACGCGGGTGCCACGGTCAAGCGAGAAGGTTCGGAATCCGAAGCCTATCTGGAGCTGCCGCCTGCCGACTTCGAGACCCATGTCAGCGAGCTGGTGACGGAGCACCTGGGCGAGATGGACTACCAGCTCAAGAAGCAGGCCGTCAATTTCTGGGCTTTCCTGGCCGGCGTGCAGGAAGTGCGCAAGGGCGTGCAGGAAGGCCGCCATAAATCAGGCGAGTAAATCGTCTTGTGAAGCCGGCAAGGCTGCAGCCCAATAAAGACAAGCGCAAGCAGATATCAAAATAGCTTTGACTGAGTGCGCTCGGTGACAGCCGTTCATGGCTTTTGTGAGCTAGCAAGCCGTCTGTCAACACAATCCGTTATTCTTGGGGACTTGTTCGACTACCGCACGTCCTGCACTCCAAGACAGTGTCTGACCCCCATCCTGCGCGACTTCCCGAGAAGGAAGACAAGCGAAGCTTCCTGCAAAAGGTGGCTGAGTTCATCCATCCGGCACCGGAGTCTCCCGATGAACTGATCGAAACCCTAGCCGAAGCCGAAGACAACCAGGTCATCGGCACCGAGTCGCGTGTCATGCTGGAGCGCGTGATTCGCATGGCCGACATGAGCGCCGGAGAAGTCATGGTGGCCGCGCCACGCATGGATCTCATCAATATCGATGCTCCGTATGAAGAAATCCTGCACCAGGTTCTGACCACGGCGCATTCGCGCTTTCCGGTCTACCAGGGCGAGCGCGAGAACATCATTGGCATTCTCATGGCCAAGGATTTGCTCAAGCTGCAGCGCTCTCCCACCCTGAACATTCGTGCTCTGGTGCGCCCGGCCGTCTTCGTGCCCGAGAGCAAGGGCCTGAACGACCTGCTGCGTGAGTTCCGCGCCAATCGCAATCATCTGGCCGTCGTCATCGACGAGTTCGGCCGTGTGGCCGGCCTGGTGACGATTGAAGATGTGCTGGAAGAAATCGTCGGCGAAATCGAGGACGAGTTCGACATCCCCGAGGACGAGGGCGATATCTTTGCCCTGGCCGACAACAGCTATCGTGTTGCGGGCGATGCCAGCATCGAGCATGTGAGCGAGGAGTTCGAGACTTCGCTGCATGCCAGCGACCCCGATGCCGAGTTCGATACCATTGGTGGATTGATTGCCCATGAAATCGGCCATGTGCCCAAGCGCGGCGAGCAGATTCATCTGGGCGGGCTGGAGTTCACCGTGCTCCACACCAAGGGCGGCGCGGTGCGCTGGTTCAAGGTGGTGCGCGATCCTTCGCCGGATAGCTTGGTTCGCAACTGATCGCGACCTGCGCAAATCCGGGTCAGGCCTGGTGTGATGCCGGTGGAAATACTGGTTGTGCCTCTTGGTTTGCACAAGTCTTGGCGATACCTCGTATGCTTGAATTCACCCAACCGCCCGGTTGGGTGTTTTGTTAGTGCCTGCTGATTCCTATGACCACCACTGCCTCTACCGTTCAGACCGCTGCTGCCAGGCCTAAAGGCTGGATGAGCTGGCTTTTGATGCTGATTGCAGGCGGACTGCAGGCCTTTTCTCTGGCCTGGCCCTGGGCTCGCGGCCAGGGCGACGGCTGGCTGAGCTTGGTCGGAGGCTATGGCCGTCCGTTGTGGTGGCTGCAGATCCTGTCGCTGGCGTTGCTGGTTCATGCGCTGCTGGCTGCCCGTACCGCCGCTCAGGCGGCAGGCCGGGCCTGGCTGTTCGGCACGGCCTGGCTGGCTGCCACCTTCTGGTGGCTCTTCATCTCCATGCACACCTATGGGGGATTGGCGGCGCCACTGGCCGTAGCTGCCGTGCTGGCGCTGGCGGGCTTTCTGGGTGGCTATTACAGCGTGGCTGCATGGTGTTTCAAGCGTCTGGCAAGGACGCCGGATGCATTGTCAGCGCTGGTCTTTGCGGCACTCTGGACGCTGGCCGAGCTGGCGCGCGGCTGGCTCTGGACCGGTTTCCCCTGGGGGGCTGCCGGCTACGCCCATGTGGAAGGCCCGCTGGCCGTGCTGCCGCGCTGGATTGGCGTCTATGGCACGGGCTTTGTGGCGGCCTGGGCTGCAGCCTGGCTGGCGCTGCTGGTCTGGCGCATGCGAAGCAGGTCGGCGGTGCTGAAATTCAAGCCGGCCCTTGCATCTGCGGTGGCCCTGGGTCTGGTCTGGGGCGGGCTATGGTGGTCGCGTGATGCCGCCATTGGAGCACCTGGTCAGCAGCCCGGCATGAGCGTGGAGCTGCTGCAGGGCAATATTCCCCAGGATGAAAAGTTTGAATTGGGCTCGGGCGTGGTGGTGGCGCTGCGCTGGTATGCCCAGCAGTTGCATGACGCCAGTGCCCAACTGGTGGTGGCGCCCGAGACAGCCATTCCGCTGTTGCCTCAGCAGCTTCCCGAAGGCTATCTGGACTATGTGCGTGCACCTTTTGTCGCCAAGGACTCCAGCCGTGCGGCGCTCGTGGGGCTTCCGTTGGGCAACTGGGAAAAGGGCTTTACCAATACGGTCGAAGGCTGGCTGCCCGGGCAGGCTCAGCCGTATCAGTACGACAAGCACCATCTGGTGCCGTTTGGTGAGTTCATTCCGCCCATGTTCCGCTGGTTCACCGAGCTCATGAATATTCCGCTGGGTGACTTCAATCGCGGTGCACTGGGCCAGCCTTCCATGAGCTGGGCGGGTGAGCGCCTGTCGCCCAATATCTGCTACGAGGATTTGTTCGGCGAAGAGCTGGCGGCCCATTTCGGCAATGCGGCGACGGCACCCACGGTGCTGGTCAATCTGAGCAATATCGGCTGGTTTGGCGACTCCGTGGCCATCGATCAGCATCTGTCCATCAGCCGCATGCGCGCGCTGGAGTTCGAGCGCCCCATGTTGCGCGCAACGAACACCGGAGCCACAGTGGTGATCGATCACAAAGGGCAAGTGGTGAAAGCACTGGCGCCTTTCGAGCGCGCGGTGCTGCAGGGCCGGGTTCAGGGGCGCGACGGGCTGACGCCTTATGCGCGCTGGGTACATGCCCTGGGCCTGCTGCCTCTGACTCTGTTGTGCCTCGTGTTCTGCGCGCTGGCCTGGATCTCCTTGAGAAAGACCGAGGAAGGCGTAGTGTCCCGCACGGAATAAGCCACCTCGGCATCAGCGGCTGTGGCATTTGTGGCAGAGTCTTGGGCCTGAAAACGGGTATTGTGTCCCGGGTAGGGGCGCGAGCCTTGATAATCCCTGGTTGTACCGCCCGCAGTGGGCGCGGGTCCCGTCACCCAAAATACAGAGTAACAGGTAGCTTGCACAGGCTGCCGCGGAGCAATTGAGAGAATGGCTGAATCTTTTTCCTACGAACAACTGATCGCGTCCGGCGAAGGCAAGCTGTTTGGTGCCGATAGCGGACGTCTGCCCCTGCCTCCCATGTTGATGTTCGATCGCATCACACATATCTCCGAGGACGGCGGTGCCCACGGTCTGGGCAAGATTGTTGCGGAACTGGACGTCAAGCCCGACCTGTGGTTCTTTGATTGCCACTTCCGTGGCGACCCCGTCATGCCCGGTTGCCTGGGCTTGGACGCCATGTGGCAGCTGATCGGCTTTTACCTGACTTGGCTGCGTTTGCCGGGGCGCGGTCGTGCCCTGGGTGCAGGCGAAGTCAAGTTCACAGGTGAAGTAGGCCCCGATGTCAAACTCGTGACATATGAAATTGATATCAAGCGAGTAATCAAGCGCAAGCTGAACATGGCCATCGGCGACGCACGCCTGCTGGCCGACGGCAAGGAAATTTACGTGGCCAATGACCTGCGCGTGGGTCTGTTCCTGCGTGAAGGTGATGCCAAGGGAACGGCAGCATGAGCAAGAAGCGGGTAGTGATCACCGGCGCGGGCATTGTCTCGTGCATCGGCAATGACCTGGCAACCGTGGAGGCCTCGCTGCGCGAGGGCAAGAGCGGCATCAAGGCCATGCCCCAGTTCACGGAACTGGGCATGCGCTCGCAGGTGGCAGGCATTCCCGAGATCGATATCGAAGCGCGCATCGACCGCAAGCAGTTGCGTTTCATGGGCGATGCTGCGGCTTATTCGCAGATCGCCCTCGAAGACGCGATCAAGCAAGCGGGCCTCACGCCCGAGCAGGTGAGCAGCCCGCGCACCGGTCTGATCATGGGCTCGGGCGGCGGTTCGCCGGCCAACCAGATCGAGGCAGCCGATACGCTGCGTGAAAAAGGCATCCGCCGCGTCGGCCCTTACCAGGTCACACGCTGCATGAGCTCCACGGTGTCGGCCTGCCTGGCAACCAACTTCAAGGTCAAGGGCATCAACTACTCCATCACCTCGGCCTGCTCCACCTCGGCCCACTGCATCGGTGCTGCGGCCCAGCAGATCGCCTGGGGCATGCAGGATGTGATGTTTGCCGGCGGCGGCGAAGAGCTGTCCTGGGGCATGTCGCTGCTGTTCGACGGCATGGGTGCCATGTCCAGCAAGTACAACGAGACGCCAGAGAAGGCCTCGCGTGCCTACGACGCCAACCGCGACGG
Organism: Comamonas sp. Z1; assembly: GCF_008121555.1. Classification (NCBI taxonomy): domain Bacteria; kingdom Pseudomonadati; phylum Pseudomonadota; class Betaproteobacteria; order Burkholderiales; family Comamonadaceae; genus Comamonas; species Comamonas sp. Z1. The sequence goes on along the minus strand of NZ_VOQT01000002.1, from coordinate 326,832 downwards.
CTTTGTGATCGCCGGCGGCGGCGGTGCCGTGGTGCTGGAAAGCCTGGATCATGCGCTGGCACGCGGTGCCAACATCCTGGCCGAAGTGGTGGGCTTTGGCGCCACCAGTGACGGTGAGGACATGGTCGCTCCTTCGGGCGACGGCGCCATCGCCTGCATGAAGCAGGCCATGGAAACCGTGGATGCCCCCATCGACTACATCAACACCCACGGCACATCGACCCCAGTGGGCGATATGCAGGAAGTTCGTGCCATGCGCGAGCTGTTCGGTGACCAGGTGCCTCCGTTCTCGTCCACCAAGTCGCTGACCGGCCACTCGCTGGGCGCGACCGGTGTGCAGGAGGCGATTTACTGCCTGATCATGCTGAACAAGGGCTTTATCGCAGGGTCCGTGAACGTGGAGACGCCCGATCCGCTGCTGGGCGATATGCCTCTGGTCACCCAGACCCGCGATGCCGAACTCAAGACCGTGCTGTCCAACAGCTTTGGCTTTGGCGGCACCAATGCCTCCCTGGTGCTTAAGCGCTGGGAAGGGCAGTAAGCGCCGGAGTCTTGGATCGCGAGCCCGCTTGGCCTTGAGGTAAGCGGGCTTTTTTCTGTCGTCGACTACTGTCTCCCCCATGAAGATCGCAATTCTTGACCGTGATGGCACCCTGAACCAATGGGGAGCTCAAGGTTTCATTGGCCGGCCCGATGAGTGGGTTGCAGTCCCCAGTGCGCTGGAGGCGGTTTCGCGCCTGAACCGTGCTGGCTGGCATGTGGTGGTCGCCACCAATCAACCTGGGCTGGGTCGCGGGCTGTTCGATGTGATCGAGCTCAACGCCGTGCACGCCAAGATGCACCGGGAGATGGCAGCCGTCGGCGCGCGGGTGGAGGCCGTGTTTTTTTGTCCGCACGCTCCCGATGAAGACTGCCAGTGCCGTAAACCAGGCGTAGCGCTGTTCGAGCAGATTGCCGATCGCTACGGCGCGGAAGGCCATGAAATCTGGGCCATTGGCAGCGGCGTCGAGCATTTGCAGGCGGGCAAGGCTCTGGGCGCCCATCTGGTGTTCGTGGAGTCCACCGCCAGGCCCGAGTGCAGCAGCGATGCCGACCTGCCTGAAGGCAGCGAGCGCTATCCGGATCTGGAGGCCGTGGTGAATATGCTGTTGCCGCTGGGAGGCGATGAGGATGCTCAACCCCTGGATTCGGCGCCTGCCCCGCATTGAGCTCGGGTTTCAGGTCAAAATAGACTCAACTGCTTGAAAGAGCAGCGCAAGCTGCTATGTTTCTTGTTGATAACCGTGCCAAATCAATGGGCCAGACTTCAGGTCTGTGCTCACGTCATTCGATTGCTGTCATGTCCCTGATTCGCTCCGTCCTCCACATGTTGTGGATGGCTATTACCGTCATTCCCTACACTTTCGCGGTGCTGCTGGCCAAGTGGACCAGCGGCTCATCGGCCAAGGCATACAGCGCTGCCCGCGCCTGGCTCAAGCTCTCGGTGGACAGCGCCCGCGTGATCATGGGGGTGCGGTATCAGGTGCAGGGCATGGAGAACCTGCCTGCGGACCCGAATCAGGGGGTGGTGCTGCTGGTCAAGCACCAGTCCACTTACGAGACCTTTCTCATGCCTGCCATCATGCCGCGCCCGCTGGCCTATGTGTTCAAGAAGGAGCTGCTGAAGGTGCCATTTTTCGGTTGGTCCATCGGTGCACTGGACATGATCCACATCGACCGGGCCCAGCGCTCGCGCGCCTTTCACAAGGTGGTGGAGCAAGGCAAGCGCCTGCTCGATCAAGGCATCTGGGTCATCATGTTTCCCGAAGGTACACGTGTGAATCGTGGAGAGGTGGGCGAGTACAAGACCGGCGCCACTCGTCTGGCCATCATGACGGGTGCGCCCGTGGTACCCATCGCTGTTACCTCGGCCAAGTGCTGGCCGCGCAAGGCCTTCATCAAAAGGCCCGGCGTGGTGGATGTCTCCATTGGCAAGCCCATTTCTTCGGTGGGCCGCAAGCATGACGAGCTGATGGTCGAGGTCGAGGCATGGATCGAGTCCGAAATGCAGCGCCTGGACCCCGAGGCCTACCGCAGATAAGGCAAAACTGCCCATGTCCACAGGCGATAGCTTGCAGCAAGCTTGGCAATGGCTGGTGCCGCCTGTGGTAGGGGATGGGCGGGGCGGGTTGATGCCGCGCAAGCGCCGGCGCAGCGGCCCTGAAGCCATTGAGCAGCGTTTGGATCAATCCGAGCTGGAATTTGAGAATAGTCAGCTTGTAGCACCTGCCAATATTTCAGTGGGTGCTATTGATTCTGAAGAGAATGAGCTGCCTGCAGAGCCCACACTTCTGGTGCATCCGGAAGCCAGCCACAGCGCCCGCTTGCAAGGGCGCGAGGTGGCTTATCTGCTGCGCCGTTCGGCGCGCCGCAGCATAGGCTTCAGCGTAGGGCAGCAAGGGCTTGAAGTCACCGCTCCGCAATGGGTGGCCATGCGCGAGATCGAATCAGCGCTGCAGACCAAGGCCGGCTGGATTGTGCGCAAGTTGCAGGAAGCCGGACAGCGACAGCAGATCAAGCAGGAAGCGCGCATTCTCTGGCAGGATGGAGGCGTGCTGGACTATCTGGGCCAGCCCATGAGTTTGCGGCTGACCGGGGATACGTCACAACTGCTGCGTACCCGCCAGACGCATAGAGAGCAGGGGGTCGATGGCTCGCAAAGCCTGCATCTGTCCTTGCCGACAGGGGCGCCGCCTGCCCAGGTGCGCGCAGCCGTTCAGGCCTGGATACTGCGGGAGGCGCGCAGCTATTTCACGGCTCGCATGCTGCACTATGCCGCACTCATGGGTGTGCGCTGGAATGCGCTGCGCCTGACAAGTGCCAGCACGCGCTGGGGCAGTGCCAACAGCAGCGGGATCATTCGTCTGAACTGGCGGTTGATGCAGCACAGCCCGCAAATCATCGACTATGTGGTGGTGCATGAGCTCGCCCATCTGCATCATATGGATCACAGCCCGCAGTTCTGGGCCGTGGTGGCCCAGGTGCTGCCCGACTGGAAGCACTTGCGCAGAGCATTGAGAGACAGGCCTCTGCCCGTTTGGGAATAGCGGCAATGATCGAGACGAGGAATGAAATGAGCAATACAACCCAAATCCAACCCGCTGCCGGCTATGCCGGCGATGTGCCGGCGGAGCTGGCCTGGCAATGGCTGCAGGCTGGTGAAGCGGTTCTGGTCGATGTGCGCACCGATGCCGAGCGCGAGTGGGTGGGCAAGGTGCCAGGCGCCGTTGCCGTGGCCTGGAAGCAGTGGCCCGGCATGGCAGCCAACCAGAACTTTGACGCCGAGTTGCGAGCAGCGGTACCCGAGGGCAAGAAAGTGGTGCTGCTATGCCGCAGCGGTGTGCGCTCTGTTGCGGCTGCCCAGCGTGCTGCGGGCCTGGGAATCGAGGCCTACAACATTCTTGAAGGTTTCGAAGGCGACGTTGACGCCAACGGCCAACGAGGCCAGTTGGGTGGCTGGCGCAAGCGCGGCCTGCCCTGGCATCAGTAATGCGCAGGGCCTGGCCTGCAGCTTCTAGACTGAGCGATAGCCGTTGGGGTTCTGGCTTTGCCAGCGCCATGTGTCGGTGCACATGGTGTCCAGATCATGCTCTGCTTGCCAGCCCAGGGTTTTCAGGGCGTGATCAGGGTCTGCGTAGCAACTGGCCACATCCCCGGGGCGGCGGTCTGTAATCGTATAGGGAAGGGCCTTACCGCAGGCTTTTTCGAAGGCATGCAGCACTTCGAGCACGCTGTAGCCATTGCCTGTGCCCAGGTTGATGGTCAGCAACTCGGGCTTGGCCAGGCCGGCCAGCTTCTCGAGAGCCTTGACATGACCTCGGGCCAGGTCGACGACATGGATGTAGTCACGCACACCGGTGCCGTCCACGGTGTCGTAGTCGCCGCCAAAGATCTGCAGCTTTTCACGACGGCCCACGGCGACCTGTGCCACAAAAGGCAGCAGGTTGTTGGGAATGTCCGAAGGGTCTTCACCAATCAGGCCGCTGGCATGGGCACCAATGGGATTGAAGTAGCGCAGCACGGCCAGCGACCATTGGGAGTCGGAGTGGTAGAGGTCCGACAGAATCTCTTCCACCATCAGTTTGCTTCGGCCGTAGGGATTGGTGACCGAAGTAGGGTGCACCTCATTGAGAGGCAAATATTGTGGCGAGCCATAGACTGTTGCCGAAGAGCTGAACACCAGATTGCGCACATTGTGCTTTTTCATGGCGCGCAGCAGCACCAGGGTGCCATTGACGTTGTTGTCGTAGTAGTCCACAGGCTGGGCAACGGACTCGCCCACTGCTTTTTTGCCGGCAAAGTGCACGACACTGTCAATGCCATGCTCCTGCAGGGCCTGCTCAAGCGCAGCTTGATTGCGGACATCGCCATTGATCACGGCAATAGTGCGTCCAGTGATTTGCTCCACGCGGCGGATTGCTTCAGGATGGCTGTTGCTGAAGTTGTCGAAAATCACGACTTCATGACCGTGGCTGATCAGTTCGATGGCTGTATGGCTGCCGATATAGCCGGCACCGCCTGTGAGCAGAGTTTTCATAAGCTGCAGTCTAACTTCGAGTCAAATGAAAAAAGCGCTCATGCGAGCGCTTTTTGCGGCTGAATTTACAGAGCCAGATTCAGAGCGCCGGAATGCGCAGCTTCTGGCCAGGATAGATCCTGTCCGGGTTGCTGAGCATGGGCTTGTTGGCTTCAAAAATCACGTTGTACTTGTTGGCATCACCATAGTACTTCTTGGAGATGGCCGACAGGGTGTCACCGCGTACCACATCGTGGTATTGGGCTTCTGGCTCGGGGTTGGTGACCGCCATCAGGTTGTCCACGGACTGGACATTGGCCACATTGCCGCAGCACAGCGTCACTTTTTCCTTGACAGCCTGAGTGGGTGCCGTGCCATTGACTGTTACCTTGCCTTGAGAAGCATCGAATTGAACCTGCAGATCGGATACGCCCAGATTCTGGGTATTGATATAGCTGGCGATCGCCTGAGCCGCCTTGACATTCAAGTCTTCGGCCGGTGCGGCCGCATGTGCGTCGCTGCCGCCAAACAGTTTTTCTCCGGCTTCCTTGATGAAACTGAACAGACCCATGGTTTCGACTCCTCAAAATTAGTGGAAGAAGGCGGTTCACTTTAACGGGAAATCGAAATGAATCCTTGCAGGATATGGACTGAGCGCTTTCTTTGACAATTTCCTGCCCGCTTGTAATGAATGTGACAAACGGCTGTCTGACAAAGAGAAAAGTGCTGATAATCCGCCGCATGACATTTTTGGCCATAGACATTGGCAACACCCGTTTGAAGTGGGCCATGTATGAAGATCATCGCCCGGGTGCTGCCTTGCTGGCCCATGGAGCGGAGTTCCTGGAGCATATAGAGCGCCTGGCAGAAGGTGCCTGGGCGGGGCTGCCGGCTCCCGAGCGCATGCTGGGCTGCGTGGTTGCCGGCGAGACGGCAAGGCGCAGGGTGCACGAGCAGATCGAGCTCATGCTGGGCTGGAATTTCGAGCCTCAGTGGGTCGTTCCTTCCGTTGCAGAAGCCGGCGTGACCAATGGCTACGACCATCCCTCCAGGCTTGGGGCGGATCGCTGGGTGGCCATGATTGGTGCGCGTCACCACATGTTGCAATTGGGAGAGGCCAAGCCCTTGATCACGGTTATGGTGGGCACCGCAGTGACGGTCGATGCCATGGACGCGCAAGGCCATTTTCTGGGCGGCCTGATCATTCCAGGGCATGGCATCATGCTCAGGGCCCTGGAAGGTGGTACTGCGGGCCTGCATGTGCCTACCGGTGAAGTCCGATGCTTTCCCAAGAACACCAGCGATGCGCTGACCAGCGGCGGCACTTATGCGATTGCAGGTGCCGTGGAGCGCATGTACCAGCATCTGGCAGAACACTGCGGCGCAGAGCCCATGTGCATCATGGCGGGCGGTGCCGGCTGGAAAATGTCTCCCAGCATGACCCGACCTTTTGAGCTGATCAACAACCTGATCTTTGATGGCTTGCTGGTGATGGCTGATAAGCGCTGGGCTTGAGTGCATTGCGACCTGCAATGATTCGAATTTTGATTTGAGGCTGTTTCCATGATTTTTGTAACCGGCGGTGCAGGCTTTATCGGCGCCAACTTTGTTCTCGACTGGCTGGCACATGTGGATGAGCCCATGGTCAATATCGACAAGCTGACCTATGCGGGAAATCTCGAGAATCTGGCCAGCCTGAACGGCGATGCCCGCCATGTGTTTGTGCAGGCCGATATCGGCGACAGTGCAAAGCTTGCGCAATTGCTGGCGCAGCACCAGCCTCGCGCCGTGGTGAACTTTGCGGCCGAGTCGCATGTGGATCGCTCCATTCATGGTCCCGAGGATTTCATCCAGACCAATGTGGTGGGCACTTTCCGCCTGCTGGAAGCGGTACGCGCCTATTGGCATGGTCTGCAAGGCGAGGCCAAGTCCGGCTTCCGCTTTTTGCATGTCTCTACCGACGAGGTCTATGGCACGCTGGCGCCGACCGATCCAGCGTTTACCGAAGAGCACAATTACGAGCCCAACAGCCCGTACTCGGCCAGCAAGGCAGCCAGCGACCATCTGGTGCGGGCCTGGCATCACACCTACGGCTTGCCGGTGCTGACGACCAATTGCAGCAACAACTACGGCCCGCTGCATTTCCCGGAAAAGCTGATCCCGCTGGTCATTGTCAATGCGCTGGCGGGCAAGCCGCTGCCCATCTACGGCGACGGCATGCAGGTGCGTGACTGGCTCTATGTGCGCGACCATTGCAGCGCCATCCGCCGTGTTCTCGAGGCTGGCCAGTTGGGCGAGACCTATAACGTGGGCGGCTGGAACGAGAAGGCCAATATCGATATCGTCAAGACCGTGTGCAGCTTGCTCGACGAGTTGCGCCCGCGCGCCGACGGCAAGACCTATGCCGAGCAGATCACCTATGTGACCGACCGTCCCGGCCATGATCGCCGCTATGCGATCGATGCACGCAAGCTGGAACGCGAGCTGGGCTGGAAGCCTGCCGAGACCTTCGAGACCGGCATTCGCAAGACCGTGCAGTGGTATCTGGCCAACCCCGAGTGGGTGGCCCATGTGCAGTCCGGCGCCTACCGCGACTGGGTGCAGAAGCAGTACACCGACGAGGCTTCGGCATGAAGCTGCTGCTGCTGGGCAAGAACGGTCAGGTCGGCTGGGAGCTGCAGCGCAGTCTCGCGCCTTTGGGCGAGGTGATTGCGCTGGATCGCCAGAGCGTGAATGTGGATGGAAACAGCCTGTGCGGCGATGTCGGCGATCTGCAGACGCTGGCGCAGACCATTCGCAGCGTGCGCCCGGATGTGATCGTCAATGCCGCAGCGCATACGGCGGTGGACAAGGCCGAGGGCGAGCCGGATCTGGCTTGGCGCCTGAACGCCGAGGCGCCCGAAGTCATGGCGCTCGAAGCCAAAAGCCTGGGCGCCCTGCTGGTGCACTACAGCACCGACTATGTCTTCGACGGCTCCGGCAGTGCGGCACGCAAGGAGGGCGATGCGACGGGGCCGCTATCGGTCTATGGCCGCACCAAACTTGAAGGCGAGCAGCGGATAGCGGCCACAAACTGCCGTCATCTGATTTTTCGCACCAGCTGGGTCTATGCGGCGCGTGGTGGCAATTTTGCCAAGACCATGTTGCGTCTGGCGCAGGAGCGGGAAGCGCTCAGCGTGATCAACGATCAATGGGGCGCGCCGACCGGCGCCGATCTGATCGCCGATGTCACGGCCCATGCCGTGCGCCATATGAGCGCTCATGAAGGCGATGGCGGTCTCTACCATCTGGTTGCGTCAGGAGAGACCAACTGGCATGCCTATGCCAGCCATGTGATCGAGCGCGCCCAAAGCCTGCGCCCCGATCAGGACTGGAAGGTGCAAAGCATTGCCGTTGTTCCGACCACGGCCTTCCCGACACCGGCCGCGCGACCCTTGAACTCGCGTCTGGATACACAAAAGCTGCAAGCGGCCATGCAACTGCATCTGCCTGCATGGCAGCATGGCGTGGAGCGCATGCTGCGCGAAATTCTCTAATTTTCAAAACCTCGCTTCAAACGCTTATCGGTAAAGCGCTGGAAGCTTTTTATTGATTCATCATGACGACAAAGCGCAAAGGCATCATTCTGGCTGGCGGCTCCGGTACTCGTTTGCACCCCGCCACGCTGGCCATCAGCAAGCAGCTGCTGCCGATCTACGACAAGCCCATGATCTACTATCCGCTGAGCACGCTGATGCTGGCGGGCATCCGGGACATTCTGATCATCAGCACGCCGCAGGATACGCCGCGCTTCGAGCAGTTGCTGGGCGATGGCAGCCAGTGGGGCCTGAACCTTCAGTATGAGGTGCAGCCCAGCCCGGATGGCCTGGCCCAGGCCTTCCTGATTGGCGAGAAATTCATTAATGGTGCACCTAGCGCACTGGTGCTGGGTGACAATATTTTTTATGGTCATGATTTCCCGCGCCTGTTAAAGGATGCGGACGCCAAGGAGCACGGTGCGACGGTATTTGCTTATCACGTGCAAGATCCTGAGCGTTATGGCGTTGCTGAATTCGATGCCAAGGGGCAGGTGCTCTCTCTGGAAGAAAAGCCTGTGGTTGCGAAGTCCAACTATGCCGTCACAGGGCTCTACTTTTACGATGCCCGTGTGGTGGAGCTTGCCAAGTCTGTCAAGCCATCGCCAAGAGGTGAACTGGAAATCACGGATCTGAACAAGATTTATCTGGCGGATGGCGCCTTGAATGTGCAAGTGATGCGCCGTGGTTATGCGTGGCTGGATACCGGTACGCATGATAGTTTGCTCGAGGCAGGCCAGTTTATTGCAACCCTGGAACAAAGGCAGGGCCTGAAGGTTTCTTGCCCTGAGGAAATAGCTTTTCGCTCGGGCTGGATTGATGCTCTGCAAATGGAAAAACTGGCGCAGCCACTTTTAAAGAATGGATATGGGAAATATTTGATGCACTGCTTGAATAGTGTCCTATGAAAGTAACTGAACTGAAGCTTTCTGGACTCATGCTCATTGAGCCTCGATTGTTTCTTGATGATCGCGGATTTTTTTTCGAAAGCTTCAGTCAACGGGAGTTCGAGGCCGAAACAGGCTCCCAAGTTGATTTTGTGCAAGACAACCACAGCCGGAGCCTTCGGGGAGTCTTGAGGGGCCTGCATTATCAAATGCCTTCATCCTCCCAAGGAAAGCTGGTGCGGGTCGTACGAGGTTCAGTCTGGGATGTAGCTGTAGATATCCGGAAAAGCTCAAAAACTTTTGGCCAATGGGTTGGTCAGTTGTTGACAGAAGAAAATCATTTGCAGATGTGGATCCCTCCGGGGTTTGCGCATGGGTTTGTGACTCTTAGCGATTCGGCAGAATATCTGTATAAGACCACAGGCTACTACGATCGCAGTGCCGAGCGTGGCATAGCCTGGAACGACCCCGACATTGGCATCGAGTGGCCCCAGCTCGATATCGCTTTTTCCTTGTCCGAAAAGGACAGGAATCAGCCCGCATTCAAGCGGGCCGAACTGTTCGACTAGCGCTTTCTTGATTCGGCCATCTGCAGAAACGGCTGAATCAGTTGCGCATCGCATCGCTCGCGCAGGCAGTACAGGTATTCGGGCAGACAAGGCACCTCGCCTTTCAGATCAAGCACGACGAGGTCCGGGTGGGCCGATGCTTCGTGCCGCGCAAAAATGCTGATGCCCATCTGGCGGATCACGGCTTCGCGTATGGATTCGCGGCTGGCAATTTCCAGAATCCGCTGCGGGCTGACCTGGGCGGCTTCCAGCATCTGCTCGGTCATCTGCCGGGTCATGGAGCCACGCTCGCGCAGGATCAGCGTGTTCTTTGCCAGATCCCTGATATCGACGGCCTTCTGCCCGGCCAGCGCATGCTGCCGGTGCACGACCAGGGCCAGCGGATCGCGCCCCAGCTCCAGGCGCAGCAGGCGCGGGTCGGTGTCCAGATGCGAGGAGGTTGCCAGGTCCACCTGGTACTCGGCCAGCGCCTGAATCATCTGGCGCGAATTGCCATTGACGATGCTCACCTCCACCAGTGCATATTGCTGCTGATAGCGCTTGACGATGTCCAACACATAGTAGGGTGCGGTGGCGCCTATGCGCAGCTGGCCCTGGTTGACATGGCCCGACTGGCGCAGCGCCGATTCGATCTGGGCCGACTGCAGCAGCAGCTTCTCTATCCCGGGCAGCAGCTTCAGGCCTGCATCGGTGATGGCCAGCCTTCCGCTCTGGCGCGTGAACAGCTCGACCTCATATTGCTCCTCCAAGGCCTTGATCTGCGCCGTGACCGTGGGCTGGCTCAGCCCCAGCTGGCGCGCAGCTTGCGTGATGCTGCCGAGACGGGCGACCCAGAAAAAGGATTTGAGGTGTGTGGCAAACATGACCAAGTCTTCAAGAAAGCGGTCCCCGGATTTCAACATGAACGCTGCAGCCGGCAATGCAGATGGATTGCTTTGATTTCAATAGCTTCTTACGCTTATATGTGTTTGTATTTGGATGGTTTTATATATAAATATGAGACAGATAAAGCGAAATATGCTTTTGAATCAATAGCATTTCGGTGGTGAACACTGGTGCGGTGCGCTGACTACAAAGTTTGCTGATGACATCCTTGGCAGATTTCAGTTCTGTGACACCAGCGTTTCATAGTGAGTTTCTACAGTTCCCTCATGTCGCAAATGACCGCGTTGGTCAGGCGGCAAAGATCAATCCAAGGGACTGTTATCCATGCGTCACGCTTTTGCACCCGCCACTCGCCGCTTCACCTTGAGCGCTTTTGCCACGGTTGCCACGGCCTTGTTGGGCCTGGCTTCCGCCGCCCAGGCCAGGACCGATCTGCTGGTGTATTCGGCCCTGGAGGCCGACCAGATCAAGGCCTATAAAGCGGCATTTGAAAAAGCCCACCCCGAGATCGAGCTGAAGTTCGTGCGTGACAGCACAGGCATCATCACCGCCCGCCTGCTGGCCGAAAAAGCCAATCCCCAGGCCGATGTGATCTGGGGCGTGGCCGCCACTTCGCTGATGCTGCTGGACAAGCAAGGCATGCTGCAGCCCTATGCGCCCAGGAACCTGGCCAGGGTGCGCTCCAGCATGCGCGATGCAGCAGCCACGCCGAGCTGGGTGGGCATGGATCTGTGGTCGTCGGCCGTCTGCTTCAACACCGTGGAAGGCCGCAAGCGCAAGCTGCCCATGCCTGCGAGCTGGGCCGACCTGACCAGGCCCGAATTCAAGGGCGCGATCACCATGCCCCACCCGGCGTCCAGCGGCACGGGCTATCTGATGGTGGCCGCCTGGCTGCAGATGATGGGCGAGGACAAGGGCTGGGCCTATATGGATGCGCTGCACCAGAACATCGGCGTCTACACGCACAGTGGCTCCAAGCCCTGCCGCCAGGCCGGCGCGGGCGAGTTTCCCGTGGGCCTGAGCTTTGAATACCGCGCCAACAAGACCAAGAAGGATGGCGCGCCCATCGACATCGTCTTCCCCCGGGAAGGCCTGGGCTGGGATGTGGAAGCCACGGCCATTCTGAAGACCAGCAAAAAGCAGGAGGCCGCCAAGGTCCTGGCCGACTGGGCGGTGACGCCCGATGCCAACAAGCTCTACGCCGCCAACTTCGCCGTCCTGGCATTGCCTGAGGCCCAGGAAAAGCACGAGTTCATTCCGGCCGATCTGGAAAAGCGCCTGGCCAGAAACGACTTCAACTGGGCAGCGGCCAATCGCGATCGCATTCTTTCCGAATGGAGCCGCCGCTATGAAGCCAAGGCGGAGAAGAAGTAACACCCCCTGAGGCGCTTCGCCTTGGCGGCGCCGTGCCTTCCCCCTCTCTGGCGCTGCGCGCTGGAGGGGGACACTGCCCTCGCTGCGGGGCGGCCCTTGCTCGGCAGTTCTGAGCTGGGTCAGCGCCAGTTCTACGCAGCAGGTCTCTGAAATTTTTTGCACGTTGAAAGTGATTGCAGATGCTGCGCATAGACCATATTGCCAAGCAGTACAAGGAAACGCCGGTGCTGCGCGGCATTGACCTGTTGGTGGAGGGGGGCGAGTTCGTCAGCCTGCTCGGCCCTTCGGGCTGCGGCAAGACCACGCTGCTGCGCATTCTGTGCGGCATCGAGCAGGCCGATGCGGGCTGCATTGTGTTTCAGGGCGAGGACATCACACGCTGGCCCGCCGCGCGCCGGGGCTTTGGCGTGGTGTTCCAGAGCTACGCACTGTTTCCGAACCTGACGGCGGCCCAGAACGTGGCTTTCGGCCTCAAGGGCCAACCCGTGGCGCAGGTGCAGGCCCGGGTGCAGGAGATGCTGGCTCTGGTAGGCCTGGGCGCGCAGGCGCAGCGCTACCCGGCGCAATTGTCGGGCGGCCAGCAGCAGCGCATTGCGCTGGCCCGCGCACTGGCGCCGAGCCCGCGTCTGCTGTTGCTGGACGAGCCGCTGTCCGCACTGGATGCCCAGGTGCGCACCGAGCTGCGCAGCGAAATCCGCCAGTTGCAGCGTCAACTGGGCATTGCCTGCGTGATGGTCACGCACGACCAGGAAGAGGCGCTCTCCATGGCAGACCGCGTGGTGCTGATGCACCAGGGGCGTATCGAGCAGCAGGGCTCGCCCGAGCAGCTCTACGCCGAGCCGGTCAGCCACTTTGCGGCCGGTTTTGTGGGCCGCATGAATTTGCTGCCCGCCGTGGCCGAGTCGGGCGATGCGGTGCGCGTGGGCGAGGGGAGGCTTGAATGCTGCACTGCCGGCTTTGAGGCCGGTGATGACTTGCTGGTGGGCGTGAGGCCCGAGAGCGTGGTGCTGCACCCGGCCCAGCCCGCAGCACTGCCCAATCTGTTCCGGGCGCGGGTGGTCGAGACCTCGTTCCTGGGCTCGCTGGTGCTGGTGCGCGTGTTCAGTCCCACGCTGCAATGCCAGATCGATGTGCAATGGCCGCTGCGCCATGACGCGCGTCTGCCCGACTGGCTGCAGGGCGAGGTGCTGGTTGAGTTGCCGGCTGCTGCGCTGCAGTCGCTGGCAGCACCCGAGCTTCTGCGAAAGGCGGCATGAGCATGGATGCCTCTTCTTCTGCGCTGCCCGTGGGGAGCTATGCGCCCGCAGCGGCATCGTGCCAGCAACACAGCATCAGCCCTGCGGCGCCACGGAAAACGCGATTCTTCCATTGGGAAAAGCTCTGGCTGGGCGCGCTGGTGCTGGGCCTGCTGGGCGCGCTGCTGGTGGCCATTGCACTGCCCGTGGGAGCGCTGCTGGGCCGCAGCTTTGTGTCGGCCGATGGCAAGTTCTTGGGCCTGGCCCAGTACCTCGCCTACGCGCAAACGCCGGGCGTAGGCCAGTCGCTGTTCAACAGCCTGTGGCTGTCGGCCGTCAGCAGCACCTTGTGTGTGGCCCTGGCCTATGGCTATGCCTATGGCGTGATGCGCAGCTGCATGCCGCTGGCCAGGTTCTTTCGCGCGATCGCCCTGGTGCCTCTGCTGGCGCCGTCGCTGCTCATGGCCATCAGCCTGATCTATCTTTTTGGCGCACAGGGTCTGCTCAAGAGCTGGTTGGCGGGCGGCACGGCCTACGGCCCGTTTGGCATCATTCTTGGCTCGGTGCTGTGGACGTTTCCGCATGCGCTGATGATTCTGTGCACCACGCTGGCCTCGGGCGATGCGCGCCTGTATGAGGCCGCCGCCACGCTGGGCGCGGGCCGCTGGCGCAGCTTCTGTCAGGTCACGCTGCCAGCCAGCCGTTACGGGCTGATGATTGCCTGGTTTGTGGTGTTCGTTCTGGTGGTGACTGACTTTGGCGTGCCCAAGGTGATTGGCGGCAACACGCAGATGCTGGCCACCGATATCTACAAGCAGGTGATTGGCCAGCAAAACCTGTCCATGGGTGCCGTGGTGGCCATGCTGCTGCTGGTGCCTGCGGGCCTGGCCTTTGCTGCCGAGCGCCATTTGCGTGTCCGGCAGGCCGCTGCCATGAGCGTGCGGGCCGTGCCTCTGGTGCCGCAGCCCTGCGCGGTGCTCGACCGCGCGCTGCTGGTGTATTGCAGCCTGATGGCTTTGGCGCTGCTGGCGATGATGGGCATGGCCGTGCTGGCATCCCTGGTCAGCTTCTGGCCCTACAACCTGAGCCTGAGCTTCAAGCACTACCAGTTCGACATGATGGACGGCGGCGGCTGGGCCAGTTACGCCAACTCGCTGACCATGGCCGTGGCCACGGCAGTGACCGGTGCGTTGCTGAGCTTTCTGAGCGCCTATCTGGTGGCCAGGCCCACAGGCTGGGTGCGCGCGCGCCAATGGCTGCACGCGGTGGCCACGCTGCCCATGGCGGTGCCAGGGCTGGCGCTGGGTCTGGGCTATATCCTGTTCTTCAATGCGGGCGGCAATCCGCTGCACTTTCTGTATGGATCCATGGGCATTCTGGTGCTGTGCTCGGTGGCGCATTTCTTCTCGGTGGCACACATCACCCAGCTCACCGCCTTGCAGCAACTGGACGCCGAATACGAGCGCGTGGCCGATTCCATGGGCGTGCCGTTCTGGACGCTGCTGTGGCGTGTGCATCTGCCCGTGTGCCTGCCTGCGGTGATGCAGGTAGCGGGCTACTTCTTCGTGAATGCCATGACCACGGTGTCGGCAGTGGTCTTCTTGTACTCGCCCGAAACCACACTGGCCTCGGTGGCCGTGCTGACCATGGATGACGCAGGCGACATCGCTCCCGCCGCCGCCATGGCCACGCTGATCTTTGCCACTGCAGCCGCGGGTCGCCTGCTGATTGCGCTGCTGGATGCCTGGCTGCAGCGGCGTACCCAGCACTGGCGCCAGCGCTGAGGACTTTCTCCACATCACGTGATTCTCCGAACGTCTCTCGCTGCATCGCCTGGGCGCTGCGGCAGGGACTTGGCTTGTCTGCTTTTTCTGTAACGCTATGAAAAACTACGATCTGATCGTCGTCGGCGCCGGCATTGTCGGCCTGGCCCATGCCTATACCGCTGCCACGCGCGGGCGCTCCGTGCTGGTGATAGAGCGCGACGGTGCCTGCCTGGGCGCCTCGATTCGCAACTTTGGCTTTGTCACCATCACGGGCCAGCGCGCCGGTGCCCATTGGCGGCGCGCCATGCGCTCACGCGATGTCTGGGCCGAGATTGCGCCCAAGGCCGGTATCGATGTCCTGCATTCCGGCCTGTGGCTGACGGCGCGCCGTCCTGCTGCCGCTGCAGTGCTTGAAGCCTTTATGCACACCGAAATGGGCGCAGGTTGTGAACTACTGACGCCAGCCCAGGCCGCAGCGCGCCATTCGGCGCTGCGCACCGACGCGCTGCAGTCCGTGCTCTACAGCCCACATGAGCTGCGTGTGGAGTCGCGCACGGCCATCCCGCAACTGGCACTGTGGTTGCAGCAGGCGCTGGGAGTGGATTTCGCCTATAGCGAAAGCGTGATGGAAGTGGCAACGCCGCGCGTGACCACTTCGCGTGCCAGCTATCACGCCGAACGCGTGGTGGTCTGCAACAACGCCGATCCAGGCGGGCTGTTCGCGAGTGAATGGACTGACAACCAAGTGCAGCTGTGCCAGTTGCAGATGTTGCGCGTGCAGCCGCAAGCAGGCTTCAAGCTTGAGGGATCGGTCATGGGGGATCTGAGCCTGGTGCGCTACGAGGGCTATAGCGCGCTGCCCGAAGCCGCTGCATTGCGCGCCGAGCTGGAGGGCGAGGAGGCGCAAAGCCTGAAGCACGGCATCCACCTGATTGCCGTGCAAAGCGCCGATGGCTCGCTGGTGGTGGGCGATTCGCATCACTACGGCAGCGCGCCCCAGCCTTTTGCCGGCGAAGCCGTCGACCAGCTCATGCTGCGACATATGAACGAGGCACTGCATATCGACAACGCCCAGGTCCTGGAGCGCTGGACGGGCATCTACCCCTCCAGTGCCGAAGCCCCTTGTTTTGTCAAAGCACCCGATGCAGCGACACGCGTGGTGGCCGTGACCAGCGGCTCGGGCGCGAGCACGGCTTTTGGTCTGGCCGAGGAAGTCTGGATGGCCTGGTAACTGCTACGGATTGAATAGCTGCTAGCGCTTGCAGGCTGTCATATTTCAAGAAAATGAAATCAAAAACTATATCTGACAAGCGCAAGAAGCTATCAAAGAATGAGCGTCACTGCTGCACGAAAAGCGGCGCAATCAGCATGACGAGCAGGATGGCGGCCAGCACGGCAAACAGGATCTTGACCCAGCTGTAAGGCCGTTCGCCCGCAATCTGGCCGGTGTAGCCATTGGCCACGATCTGGTAGGTCTTGCTGCCATAGGTGTAGCCGACCAGCCAGACCGGCACCAGCGTGTGCTTGAAGCTGCGGCCCGAGTACTGCCGCTGGACCTGCAGATTGCGCTGCGTGTCGCCCGGCACCTCGCGCGAGCACATGCTGCGCAGCTGGCTGTCCATGTCTTCCTCGTTGATCCTGGCGGCCTTGGAGAGGTCCACCTGGTAGCGCTCCACCGTCCAGCCGCGCACGAACTCCGGGCTGTAGGGCTTGAGGTCGGTGGTGGTCGGGAAGGGCTCCACCTGGCGCAGCAGATGGGCGTGCACGCCCACGGTGCCTGGCACCAGCTCATCGTCGAAGAAATGCTGCAGGCTGCCCGATGCCGGCTCCCAGCGCACATGCTGGACCTGGCGGGTCTGCAGATTGCCGTTGCCGTCGCGATAGGACTCGGTGGTGTAGTAGTAATAGCCGGCCTCTGCCCACCACTGGGCGCTGGCATGGGCGTCAAAGGTCCAGTAGGGCAGATAGACGCCGTGCAGCGTGTCCGTCAGCGCGGCGCTCTTGAGCTTGCTGGGAGCAAACCAGCGGCTGCCATACCACTGGCGGATCTTGTCGCGAATCTGGCCGTCGCTGATCTTGAACGGCAGGATGCTCTGCGGCGTGATGGCGTCGCTGCGCTCCTCATGGGCGACGATGGCCGGCGAGCCACAGAAGTCGCAGCGCTGGGCCACGTGCTTGCCGAGAAACACCGAGATGGCGCGGCAGTTCTGGCACTGCACCTCATAGCGCTCGTCCGAGCCCCAGCCGCGACCGCTGGCCGGGTTGCGCAAGGCCTCGGCCAGATCCTGCTCCACGACGGCACGTCCCGGCTCGGGCTGTGTCTGCTCGCTCCAGGGAACGATGGTGCCGCAGTAAGGACATCTGAGCGACTGGGCCTTGGCATTCCACTCCAGATTGCCACCGCATTCGGGGCAGACATGCCTGCCCACCATGGAGGGGGGCGCCGTCTCGGAGACAGGGGTGAATGCAGATCCGGAAGAGCGAGAAGAGGAAGCGGGTGTGGCCACGGCAAAAACGGGTTCAGGCGGCAGCAGCGGCGGGATGGGTTTCGTAGAAGGTCACGCAGTTGCCATCTGCGTCGAGAAGACTGAATTCCCGGGTGCCCCAGGGCTGCTGGCGCAGACCGCCATTGGGGTGAACCGCATTCTCGGCCAGACACTGCGCATGCAGGGCGGCAATCCCCACCACCTGGATGCGGCAGCTGGTCTGCCTGGGAATCTCCGGGTCCTGGCAGGCCCAGAAATGCAGCTCCAGCCCGCCCAGCGAGACGATGCCGTACTCGCCGGGCTGGGCGTGGACGGTTCTGGCGCCCAGCACGCGGGCGTAAAAGGCCACGGTGCGCTCCATGTCCAGCGATGCCAGCACCGGAGTGGTGCTGATGAAAACCGGTTTGTGTTCATTCATGACGTGCACCCGAGGCCATGGATTGCGGATCAGCCGCGCAGGAATTCGTCCAGCGCAGCCTGGGCGATGCGCCACTGGCTGCCGATCTGGCGGGCCTTGAGGTTGCCGGCCTGGATTTCGGCCAGCACATCGGCTTCGGCCACGCCCAGCACCTGGGCCGCCTGGGCGGGAGTCAGCACCTGCAGGCCGGCGGCGACCGGGGCAGCAGGCGTCTGCGCGGCTTGGGCTGCCGCCGGGGAGAAGGGGTCTGCCACTGCAGCGGCTGGCGTGCCTGCCGCACCGCCGCCCTGCATGCCCTTCATCATTTCCTGGGCCATGCCGAAGCCCATGGCCATGGTGGCCGGAATGGTGGCTGCGGCAGCGCCTTCGCCGCCGTTGGCCATGGCCTGGCCCATCTGGTACTTCACATAGTCGTTGAGGTTGCCGATGGCGCCCATGCTGGAGCGCTTGTCGATGGCCTGCTCCACTTCGGGCGGCACGGAAACGTTTTCCAGCAGGAAGCTGGTGATTTCCAGGCCGTATTTCTCGCTGACGGCCGGGTTGATGAGCTGCAGCAGCGCGTCGCCGAGCTCGCTGTAGCGCTGGGCCACGTCGAGTGCCGGTACCTGGGCCTTGGCCAGGGCTTCGGAGAAGATGCTGACGATGCGCGAGCGCATGGTGTCGGCAAACTCGTCGATGCGGAAGTTCTGGTCCGTGCCCGCCACTTCCTTGAGGAACAGGGCGGCGTTGGTGATGCGGAAGTCATAGGTACCGAAGGCGCGCAGACGGATCACGCCAAAGTCCTTGTCGCGCATCATGATGGGGTTGGAGGTGCCCCATTTGTTGCCCGTGAACAAGCGCGTGTTGATGTAGTAGACATCGCACTTGAAGGGAGAGTTGAAGCCGTACTTCCAGCCGCGCAGCGTGGACAGGATCGGGATGTTCTGCGTGGTCAGCAGATAGCGGCCCGGGTTGAACAGGTCTGCGAACTGGCCTTCGGAGACGAACTGCACCTGCTGCGACTCACGCACGATGAGCTGGGCGCCGTTCTTGATTTCCTTGTCTTCATCAGGCCAGCGATACGACAGCGTGTCGCGCGAATCATCGGTCCATTCGATGATTTCGATCAGTTGCTTGGTGATGATTTTCATGAAATCCATGACGTGCTCCGAAAGAGGATGACGGGAAAGGAATCATTCTAGGAGGCAAACCGCAGCAGCCGGCTCCGGGATGCATGGCAGTTGCGCGGAAATTGTTAAAAAGTGAGCGCACTGCGCTCGCTATCCAATAGTTTCAGGATCGATTGATGTTGCATCTGTCTATTCATGAGTGGTAAGTGCTAGCGTTTTGTTTTTCACAGTTTGAAATCACCGACCGGGGCCGTTTCGTGAAAATGCCCGCTGTGGGGCCGCGCAGACAGACTACGTCCGTGATCAGTGGCACAGACTTAGAATCTACCGCTTATGCGGTCGATACCGCCCAGAACACCTCTTAATGAAGATGCCGCCCGCAATCGCCACTGATTGCTGGCGCGCGAACGTATACAAGTCATGCTGACCTTCCAACAAATCATTCTGAAACTGCAGTCCTACTGGGCCGAACAGGGCTGTGCATTGCTCCAGCCCTATGACATGGAAGTCGGCGCCGGCACTTCGCACACCGCGACCTTTCTGCGCGCCATCGGCCCCGAGCCCTGGAAGGCCGCCTATGTGCAGCCCAGCCGTCGTCCCAAGGACGGTCGCTACGGCGAGAACCCCAACCGCCTGCAGCACTACTACCAGTTCCAGGTGGTGCTCAAGCCCGCACCCGACAATATTCTCGAGCTCTACCTGGGCTCGCTCGAAGCCCTGGGCTTCGATCTGAAGAAAAACGACATCCGCTTTGTCGAGGACGACTGGGAGAACCCCACGCTGGGCGCCTGGGGTCTGGGCTGGGAAGTCTGGCTCAACGGCATGGAGGTGACCCAGTTCACCTACTTCCAGCAGGTCGCCGGCATCGACTGCAAGCCCGCCACGGGCGAGATCACTTACGGCCTGGAACGCCTGGCCATGTATCTGCAGGGCAAGGAATCGGTGTACGACCTGGTCTATACCGACGGCCTGTCCTATGGCGACGTGTTCCACCAGAACGAAGTGGAGCAGTCCACCTACAACTTCGAGCATTCGAATGCCGAGTTCCTGTTCAGCGCCTTTGCGGCCCATGAAGGCACGGCCAATCAGCTGATCGACGCCCAGCTGGCGCTGCCCGCCTATGAGCAGGTGCTCAAGGCCGCCCATACCTTCAACCTGCTGGACGCCCGTGGCGCCATCTCGGTGACTGAGCGCGCTGCCTATATCGGCCGCATCCGCAACCTGGCCCGTGCCGTGGGCAAGAGCTATCTGGACAGCCGTGCACGTCTGGGCTTCCCCATGGCTTCCAAGGCCCATGCCGACGAGGTGCTGGCAGAACTGGCCAAGGCCGCAGAGCAGGCAGCCAAGAAAGCCGCCTGAACCTGCCTGAGCCGCTTTCACGCTACCACCGTCCCATATTCCAAAATTTCAGCAGCCAGCCTTGATCTGACAAGCGCTGACTGCTATCAGAATCATCATGAACGCATCGAATCTACTGGTTGAACTGTTTGTCGAAGAGCTGCCTCCCAAGGCGCTGCAAAAGCTGGGTGACGCTTTTGCTGCCGTCATCTTCGAGCAGCTCAAGGCCCAGGGACTGCTGGCATCGACCGAGTCGCGCCTGACGGCCTACGCCTCTCCCCGCCGCCTGGCCGTGCACATCACCGAAGTGCTGCCCCAGGCCGAAGACAAGGCGGTCTCGCAAAAGCTGATGCCAGTCTCCGTGGCGCTGGATGCCGAGGGCAAGCCCACGGCTGCACTGCTGAAAAAGCTGGCGGCCCTGGGTGCCGACGAATCCGCTGTGGCCGCTCTGAAGCGCCAGGGCGAAGGCAAGGCCGAAGCCCTGTTCTACGAATCCACGGCCAAGGGCGTGCTGCTGACCGATGGCGTGCAAAAGGCTCTGGACGAAGCGCTGGCCAAGCTGCCCATCCCCAAGGTC
This sequence comes from Comamonas sp. Z1, assembly GCF_008121555.1. Lineage (NCBI taxonomy): Bacteria > Pseudomonadati > Pseudomonadota > Betaproteobacteria > Burkholderiales > Comamonadaceae > Comamonas > Comamonas sp. Z1. Next base: position 306,058 of record NZ_VOQT01000002.1, on the reverse strand, counting down.
ATGCGCTACCAGTTGCAGGACGGCTGGACCAGCGTGCACTTTGTGCGTCCGGCCCACGGTCTGGTCGTGCTGCATGGCACCCAGGTGCTGATCGGCGTGAAGGCCCTGGGCCTGACGGCCGGTGCCGCCACCCATGGTCACCGCTTTGAAGCCGCTGTGGACCCCGTGGTCATCCAGAACGCCGACAGCTATGCCGAGCAACTGCGCGAAGAGGGTGCCGTGATCGCCAGCTTCACCGAGCGTCGTGCCGATATTGCCCGCCAACTGCAGGCAGCTGCCGAGCGCATTGGCGGCGGCGTGATCCCCATCGACGACCCGGCCCTGCTGGACGAGGTGACGGCCCTGGTCGAGCGCCCCAACGTGCTGGTCTGCGAATTCGAGAAGGAATTCCTGGCCGTGCCCCAGGAATGCCTGATCCTGACCATGAAGGCCAATCAGAAGTACTTCCCGCTGCTGGACGCCAACGGCAAGCTGACTCACCAGTTCCTGATCGTCAGCAACATCCAGCCCCAGGACGCTTCGGCCGTGGTCGGCGGCAACGAGCGTGTGGTGCGCCCGCGTCTGGCCGACGCCAAGTTCTTCTTCGACCAGGACCGCAAAAAGACCCTGGCCAGCCGCGTCGAGCAACTGGACAAGGTGGTCTACCACAACAAGCTGGGCACGCAGGGCGAACGCATCGCCCGCGTACGCGCTATCGCCAAGAGCATTGCCCAGCAACTGGGTAACTCCGAGCTGAGCCGTCTGGCCGATCAGGCAGCCATGCTGGCCAAGACCGATCTGGTCACCGACATGGTGGGCGAGTTCCCCGAGCTGCAAGGCATCATGGGCCGCTACTACGCCCAGAACGACGGCCTGGATGTGGCCGTGGCCGACGCCATCGAAGACCACTACAAGCCCCGCTTTGCCGGCGACGAACTGCCGCGCGGCGATGTTGGCGTGATCGTGGCCCTGGCCGACAAGCTCGAAACCCTGGTCGGCATGTTCGGCATCGGCAACCTGCCCACCGGCGACCGCGATCCTTTCGCCCTGCGCCGTCATGCGCTGGGCGTGATCCGCATGCTGGTCGAAAAGGATCTGGAGCTGGATCTGGAAACCCTGCTGGTCAGCACCCTGCCCGCTTTCGGCGACAAGATCCAGGACGCTACGCCCCAACTGGTCGAATTCATCTACGACCGCCTCGCCAATATGTTCCGCGAACAAGGCTATAGCGCCCAGGAAGTGGAAGCCGTGCTGGCCCTGCAGCCCCAGCGCCTGTCCGACGTGCAAAAGCGCCTGGAAGCCGTGCGTGCCTTTGCGACCCTGCCAGAAGCTCCAGCCCTGGCGGCGGCCAACAAGCGCGTGGGTAACATTCTGAAGAAGGCCGAAGCTGACGTTCAGCCCCAGGTGAACGACGCGCTGCTGCTGGAACAGGCCGAAAAAGACCTGTATGCGGTGCTGCAGCAGGTGGCACCGAAAGCTCAGCAACAGTTTGCAGCAGGTGATTACACCGCCAGCCTGCAAACCCTGGCAGCATTGCGTGCTTCGGTCGATGCGTTCTTCGAACAAGTCATGGTCAATGCGGAAGATCCAGCCCTCAAGGCCAATCGACTGGGTTTGCTGGCCGCCTTACATGAGACGGTGAACCGGGTTGCGGATCTTTCGCGATTGGCAATGTAAGCAAGATACAGAACAGCTCTTGCGCAGTGGGCAATCTTTCTGATTTTGCAGGCAGAAAGTGGGTCCTCTGTGCATCAGTGAACGGCAACTCTTTTCGCAAAGCCTATTTGTCACTGTCATGACGCTAGAAAAAAGTATGTCTGTCTAGTGCGAATCAGGCATGGCTTTGAATCATCGTTTTTTAACTAGGCCCACTGCATGTCACTCATTCACTGGACTCATTTCCCCCCGCTGGGCGACGATCGGGGCTCTTTGGTTGCGTTAGAGGGCAAAAAAACCGTCCCTTTTGCCATCCAGCGTGTGTATTACCTGTTTGGTACCAAGTCGGGTGTTTCTCGTGGCTTTCACGCTCACAAAAAGCTGCAACAAGTGGCTGTTTGCGTGACAGGCCGCTGTCGCATGGTGTTGGACGATGGCAAAGAGCGCGAAGAAGTGTGGCTGGATTCGCCCACCACAGGTCTGCTGATCGGCAATATGATTTGGCGAGAGATGCACGACTTTAGCCCTGACTGCGTATTGCTGGTTTTGGCGAGCGAGCATTATGACGAGGCGGATTACATTCGGAATTATGAAGATTTCATAAGGTTTGCCAGAAAATGACCGTCTCGATTCATCCTCTGTCAGATGTAAAATCCACAGCGATTGGTAAAAACACTCGTATATGGCAATATTCTGTCATTTTTGAAAATGCACAACTGGGTGAGGGCTGTAATATCTGCGCTCATACTCTGGTTGAGTCTGATGTGATCATTGGCAACAATGTGACAGTTAAATCTGGTGTTTATATTTGGGATGGGACCCGCATTGAGGACAATGTGTTTCTAGGTCCAAACGCGACGCTAACCAATGATCCAATGCCACGTTCAAAACAGTATCCAGAAAGATTTTCGGGGATCACTCTGAAAAGAGGATGCAGCATTGGTGCCAATGCAACAATCCTTCCTGGTATTACGATTGGTGAAAATTCCATGGTTGGTGCTGGTGCTGTCGTCACCAAAGATGTTCCAGCCAATACTGTTGTGGCTGGTAATCCTGCAAAAATTATTCGTTATCTGAAATGACCCCCTTTCTTGACCTTCAAGCTATTAATGCACAATACCGTGCTGAGTTGATTGCTGCCTGTACCCGTGTCATTGACTCCGGCTGGTACATTGGTGGCAAAGAACTCAGCCAGTTTGAACAGGAGTTCTCCGCGTATTGTGGCAGCGGGCATTGCATTGGGGTGGCCAATGGCCTGGATGCACTAATCCTCACCTTGCGTGCCTGGTTGGAAATGGGGCGCTTGCAGCCCGGTGACGAAGTTATTGTGCCTGCCAATACCTATATCGCCAGTATTCTCGCCATCAGTGCCAATGGCTTGACCCCGGTTCTGGTAGAGCCCAACGCTGCCAGCTTCAACCTCTGCCCTGTCAATGCGAGGGCTGCAATTACAAACAAGACCCGTGTAATCTTGCCCGTGCATCTGTATGGCCAGTTGGCTGATATGCCCGCCATCATGACTCTGGCACACGAGTATGGTCTATTGGTTTTGGAGGATGCAGCTCAGGCTCATGGGGCAGCCATTGGAGGAAAAAAGGCCGGTAGCTGGGGTGATGCCGCAGGCTTTAGCTTTTATCCCGGAAAAAACCTGGGTGCCCTGGGTGATGCTGGTGCCATCACCACTCATGATGCCGATCTTGCGCAAACACTGCGAGCCCTGCGCAACTATGGAAGCCATGAGAAGTACAAGAACCTGTTCAAGGGGGTAAACAGCCGCTTGGACGAAATCCAGGCAGCCATGCTGCGTATCAAGCTGCAGCATTTGGAGCTGGAAACGCAAAATCGGCGAATGATTGCGCGTGTTTATCTTGAAAATATCCGTAATCCTGCTGTCCAATTGCCGCAGCTTACAAGCGACGAGCAGCATGTATGGCATTTGTTCGTCGTCCGCACGAGCCAACGCGATGCTCTACAAAAATATCTGGCGGAACAAGGCATTCAAACGCTGGTTCACTATCCGATCCCGCCACATCAGCAGCAGGCTTATCAAGAGTGGAATGCACGAAGCTATCCGTTGACGGAAGGCTTGCACCAAGAAGTAATCAGCTTGCCTATGGGGCCAACGCTCAGCCAGTTGGAGGCACTGCGAGTGGTTGCTGCGGTAAATGACTTTACCCCCACATGACACTGATCAAAACAAGTTTGCTCAATGCCATTGCGGTGGTAATAAAGATGCTCACAATGTTGGGCATCAATAAAATACTTGCTGTTTACGTTGGCCCTTCAGGCTATGCGGCATTAGGACAATTCCAAAATGCGGTGCAGATGATTACCACATTTGCCAGCGGGGCAGTTAATACCGGAGTTACGAAATACACAGCGGAATATTTTCAAGATCAAGATAAGCAGATTTCGCTCTGGAGAACTGCCGGAACAATATCTATTGTAGGCACCCTGGTTAGCTCCATATTGATAATATCTTTCAGTAAATTCTTGGCTGAGTGGTTTTTAAAAGACAAGAGTTTCTACAGTGTTTTTATCTATTTTTCTTTGACATTGGTTTTTTTTGTTTTCAACTCTCTGTTCATGGCTATTATTAATGGAAAAAAGGAAATTTTTCATTATGTCGTGGCTAATATTTCCGGAAGCATCTTTTCACTGGTTATTACTGGGATTCTGGTAAATAGGTTTGGCATTTATGGTGCATTGGTATCGTTGGCTGTGTACCAGTCATTTTCTTTTTTTGTGACTTTTTTCATTATATGTAAAAGAAAATGGTTTCACATTAGCTATGTATTGGGGCGGGTCGACAAGGGAATCGCTATAAATTTGTCGAAGTTCACCGCAATGGCCTTGGTCTCTGCCGTATGCGTTCCACTTAGTCATATATTTATAAGAGATTATTTGGGAAAGTCTTTAGGCGCCGATGCTGCTGGATTCTGGGAGGCAATGTGGCGATTGAGTGGCGCGTACTTGTTGCTAGTAACGACTACGTTGAGTGTTTATTATCTTCCAAAACTTTCTGAGCTGTCATCGACCTCCCGAATAAGAAATGAAATTCTTTATGGGTTTAAGCTGATTGTCCCGCTGGCTGCAATTTCAGGATTTGTTATTTATCTTCTAAGAGAATTTATAATTCTTTTCTTGTTCACGAAGAATTTTTTGCCAATGAGTGAGCTTTTCGCGTGGCAAATGTTCGGCGATGCTTTGAAGATCTGTTCATGGATAATTTCCTACTTGATGCTGAGTAAAGCAATGGTGAGAATCTATATATGTACAGAAATTATGTTTTCTATTTTTTTCTATGTTCTTGTCTATCTTTTTGTGGAGTATTTTGGATTAAAAGGTGCTGCAATGGCTCATGCGGCAAATTACGGGGTTTACCTGCTGGTCATGTATAAATTGGTGTTTGCTGAATTAAGGAAAGATGCTGCGCAATGATCCCATCAATAACCGTTGCTGTCATCGCATTTAATTCTGAAAAGACAATTGAAGAGACACTCAATAGCATTGCTGCGCAGAATTTTCCGCTTGAGAAGGTTGAGCTCATTATTTCCGATGATCACTCGACCGATGGGACATTGGATATTGTTCTGAAATGGGCTAAAGCGCACAAGGATTTATTCTCTGAATTCATTGTTATTGAGAGCTCAATGAATCATGGTGTATCAGCAAATTTTAATAGAGCGGCAAAGAAAGCAACTGGTGATTGGTTTAAGGTAATTGCTGCCGATGATTTGCTGAAGGAGGATTGTTTATCAAGGAATATAGCTTTTATCAAAGCTAATCCTGACGCAAAAATTGTGTTTTCCGGGATGCTCAAGTTCTCTGGATCAATTGAGAACAGTGTTGAGTTGCCATTCGATGCGGACTTCTTTGCGAGAAACGCGAAGAATCAGAATGAAATTCTGAAAGATGGCTGTCATATTTATGCACCTACATCTTTTATTAAGAGAGAGTCTTTGAGAGATGTCGGATATGCGGATGAACGCTTTCCCATGCTCGAAGACTATCCACTTTGGTATAAGTTGACGAAAAATGGCGAAAAACTTTACGCATATAAAGAGCCTACTGTTTACTATAGAGCTGGCGATAGCTTATCCCAGCAATCAGATCGAATTGGCAGTATTTCTTATATTTCATCACTATATTCGTTTCAGAGAACTTGTATTTGGCCTGATCTTTCGACGCGTGATTTTCTTAAAAAATGGGATGATTTCATTCTGTATAAAGAGAAGTTCATTGGAATAAAATTTTTTAGAAATAAAAGAGAAACGCCATATAAAATTTTCAGGGGTGTATTGTTTATTTTTAGACCCCATAGAATTTATACATATCTATCAAGATTTTTGAGAAAAGAATATGTTTGAATTCTTTCTGACTTCTGTTGTATTTCTATTTTCACTGCTTCTTCTCAATCGGCGTGTTCGAATTTTATCAACTCGGCCATCTGTGCTGGGTTTTACCATAATCATCACTGTACTTGTACAAATTATTCCAGGAATAATTCTGGTTTCTTTGTTTGAGTATCCAATGAGTTACGGAGTTCATGATTCTATTTCTGCGAGTACGAGGATTTTTACCTTGTGGTATACGCTAGGATCTCTGGCTATACTATTTTTTTCTTTATGGGTGGTAACTCTATTCGTTGATCTGGATGTTGACTTCTCAAAAGCACTAGCAAATAAGCAGATTGCTTATGTGGTTTTTCTTCTTGCGCTTTTGGTTATTTTCATAAAGGTTGCCTCTGTAGGTGATATTCCCTTATTGACGGCATTAAGAGGCGATGGGGAGTTGGCAGCTCTGCAAAAGGCGAGAATCCTTCGAGGAGATGTCGGGGCAGGTGGATTCGTAATTGGTTATTTATTTGTTTATTTTCCATATGTCGCTCTGGTGTATCTATTTTTGGCCAGAAGCCAGAAAAAGGTGGAGCGATGGTTGTTTCTGGCATATTTGGTGCTGATTGCATTTTATTCTCTATACGATCTTCAAAAATATAAATTTGGCTTCCTGGTATTGATGCTGATGCTTCTAAGAATATATTTCTACGGTATGAATACGTGGAGAATTTTCCTTGCTTCTGTATTGATAATAATTTCGTTATTCCTTTCTTTCTATTTGTTAGGCGATTTGCCACTTGATGAAATATTAAATGCAATCGCCTCGAGGCTATTTATTGGCCAAATGGAGGGTTCATATATGATCTATGAATCTCTGGTTCCGGACTTTTCTAGACTACTTTACGGGATGCCAATGGCATTCTTGTTTGGCGATCGTTCCGTGATGGATCCCGCAGCTGAAGTTATTGGTATATTTTTCCCTGATGCTGGAGAGGCATGGGTTAATTCAAATACCTATGTTCTAGCGCATGCGTGGAGTATTTTTGGATTATCCGCCATTTTTATAATGCCATTGATCGTTGCAGGAAATGTCATGGCATTCGCATTTCTTCGGAATGTTTTTTCTAAATTTATTGGTGGATTATCTTTGTCGATTTATTTTGTGTTGATAATGACGCTGCAGCTGAATAATGATTTTTCTTTTTTCTTGTATTTTAAGTCTATAGTGGCATTTTGTGTTCTGGGTGTTTTTTCCGTAGCTCTTATTTCATTTGCAAGAGTATTTAAAAATAGATTGAGGAGACAGCAGTGAATATTTTAAATATTGTTGGCAATGATATTGAACTGGGAAATGGTATTGGTAGACTTATTCCTGAAATGATTCAGATGCAGAATAAGTATTCTGAAAAAATTGATTCAAGCCTTTTGTTATTGAAAAAGCAGAATATAGATTTTGATTTCAAGTATTATTTCTTTGATGATGTAAATCTGAAACCTGACTTTTATCGATCATTTGATTTGGTTATTTTTCACGGTGTGTACTTTTGGGACTTCTTGGCAATAGCTTCTTTGCTTAAAAAGAATAAAATTCCCTATTGCATAAAGCCGCATTCGAGCTTTATGCGAATTGCCCAAGAAAAATCGTGGCTGAAGAAGACTGTAGCTAATTTTTTATTTTTTGATAGATTTATAAATCACTCTAATGGAATAATTTATACAAATAAGGATGAAGAAGTTAACTCGAAGTTTTATGGAGTTAAGAAATTTATAGAAGCTAATGGAATAGATTTCCCTTACGAAGATCCAGTGCGTGATGTTAATCAGTATGAAAAGAAGAAGAGATTTATCTATCTTTCAAGAATTGATTTTAACCATAAGGGCATTGACGTATTGCTTGAGGCACTGAAGATTCTGCATGCAAGGGGCTTTTCAGATCAGTATGAATTTAGATTCTATGGAAAAGGAAGCTTGGAAGATGAGCGGAGACTAGAGCAATCCTTGAAAGGGATAGGGAGCCCTTCCTTGAGATTCTACGGTCCTTGCTATGGTGAAGAAAAAATCGCAGCCTTTAAGGAAAGTGATGTTTTCGTCCTAACGTCAAGATATGAAGGTTTTCCCATGGCACTATTGGAAGCCATGCACCAGAGACTTCCATGCTTGGTAACTCCTGGAACTAATATTTCAGAGATAGTAGCTAATTTTGATGTTGGCTGGTTGGTGGATTTTAAGGCTGAAAAGATTGCAGATGGGTTTGAAAAGATAATAAAAGAATCGCATGCTCAAATTTTGAAGAAAGGGGAGAATGCGAGAGCCTATGTCCTCAATAAACATGATTGGAAAACTCTGATTGGAGAGTCAGAAGATACCTATCAGAATATTATTCAAGGAGGTTCATCTTGAAAACGGTCATGTTATTTGGTGGTGCTGGATTTATTGGAAAGAATATAGCGAAAACGCTTTTGAATTTAAACTTCAAAGTTGTTATATTTGATCGAAGTGATCCAGAACTTGAGCATGAGCGGTTGGTATATGTAAATGGATCTCTCGGGGATTTGGATACTTTGAGGGATGCTCTCAAGGAACATTCAGTTCTTGAATTTGTCTACTTGGTCAATAATATACCTGTTAATGCAGGTGGTGTGAATATTGATGATTTGCTGGAGATAAATAAAAAATCTATTGAGATAATATATCAATATGTGAATAGATTGGTTTTTTTCTCATCAGGTGGCAGGGTTTATGGTCAAGGTAGTCTTGCTCACAGTGAGGAAGATGCATTGATTCCAATATGCGCATATGGAACGTCTAAGGTTATTCTGGAAGAATTCATACTGGACTTGTCGGCTAAGAATAATAAGAAGACCTTAATTTTAAGGCCATCAAATCCATACGGGCCTTATCAGAATATATACGGAAACCAAGGGCTTATTTCTATAATTCTCGGAAATATAATTTCCGGAAAAAAAATAGAAATTTGGGGAAGTGGGGATGAGGTTAGAGACTATATTTATATTGATGACTTATGCCTGATGTTTTTGAATTTATTTTTGGCAGAAGAATTGCCTCATCATATCTATAACATTGGGTCAGGACGAGGGTGTAGCACCAATCAGATCGTCGACATCTGTGTTGCTCTGAATGATAGCTTTAAGCCAAATATTGTTCATAAAGAAGCTACTAATCTTGTAAGAAAAAATATATTGAATATAGGACGATATACGTCTATTTTTTCTGAGCCGGAATTTATTCCAATCGATAGAGGTATTAAGGAATACTATCATTTCCTTTTGCGTATGAAAATTTGATGAAATATCAAAATGTCCTTTGATAATATTTCTAGACCGTTGGTATCGGTTATTACACCTGCATTTAATTCTGAAAGTTATATCAATGAGGCTATAGACTCAGTCTTGTCCCAAACCTACAAAGAGATTGAGCTAATTGTGGTGGATGACTGTTCATCAGACGGAACTCAGTCAATTGTTGAAGAATATATTCGATTTGATGATAGAGTTAAATATGTTCGGATGCAAAATAACTGTGGAGTTGCGGAGGCAAGAAATAGTGGAATTAGATTGGCCAAGGGGCGTTTTATAGCTTTTCTCGATAGTGACGATATCTGGTATCCTCAAAAGATAGAGCGACAAATAGAATTTATGCGGGAGATGAAAGCCTCATTGATTTTTTGCGCATACGAGAAAATAAATGAGCATGGAGATGTGTTTGGAGTGGTTTCTGTCCCAGCTAAAGTTGAATATTCTCAGCTTTTGAAAACTTGCGTTATAGGATGCCTGACGGCTATGTATGATGTAGATAAGCTCGGGAAAGTTTATATGCCGCTCAACACGCGTAGAGAAGATTTCGCTACCTGGCTGTCAATACTCAAAAAGATCGATTATGCGTTTGGATCTCAAGAAGTTTTGGCGAAATATAGAGTTTACTCTTTGCAAAGTTCTTCAAAGAAGATGAAGATGGCTGCTGAGAATTGGAATTTGTATCGAAAAATTGAGAAACTAGGGTTATTGAAGTCTGCTTATTATTTCTCTCACTATGCTGTAAAAGGAGTTTTTAGAACAAGGTTCCCAAAGTTGGCAAAATTGATGGGTTTTCTGGATTGACATTCATTGTCGGGTTGTGGATTAATTAAGTTATTTTTGAAGCCATTCTTGTTTTTTAAGAGATTTTTCTTCACCTGCTTCTTTCTTGTTTCAATGACTCTTTCTATAAAGACTGGCGCTGTTGCATAAATCAGCCTCAGGTCAGACCTCCCCCAACCCCCAAACATGGCTATGCCACAGCCACCGTTTGCGGACAGCCCAGTTCAGTGAAGCGATTGAGAATGGCGGCTCCGATGTGCAGTTCGTTGGCCTGGTGCTCGAAGGTTCTAGACCTGATCCGCTCGCCCAGGCGCTTAGATGTACGGTCCCAGGAAGTCATGGTGCATTCTTCAGCCTGGAACAGGAGAAAGCACTATGGCAACCCGCCGGCATGGCAGCGCCCGCACAACGCCGCGTATCCGCGCAGAACTCCAGCGAGCGACCGGATCCCATCGGTCCTTGGCCAAGCTCTATGGCCTCAACCCCAAGACCGTGGCCAAGTGGCGTGCGCGCACCTCGGTGCTCGATGAGCCCATGGGTCCTCGGGACACAGCAAGCCAGCATCTTTCCCAGGAGCAAGAACACCTGGCGATTGCATTGCGCAAGCAAGGGCATCTGTCGCTGGACGATCTCATGGGGCAGATCCTGGAGACAGCCGCCTTGCATCGATGCCTGTGTATTGACCCAGCAGAACCTGCACAGGTCAGGCCGCTAATGCGAATGCCTCAGCGGGTGTTCTCATGTTCAACGCCTGATGCGGGCGTCGGTGGTTGTAGAAGTGGATCCAGTCCCCGATCAGGCGACTGGCATGCTGCAGCGATTCGAAGCGATGCCGATGCACGCATTGCTCCTTGAGCGTACGGATCACCCTCTCGACCAAGCCGTTCTGCTCGGGGCTGTGTGGCGTGATGAACTCCTGGCGCAGCCCATAGCTTCTGACCAGCGAGGTGAAGCTGCGGCTGGTGAAGACCAGGCCATTGTCTGAACGCAGCAGGAACGGCTCAGATACTCGGCCCAGCGTGCCGAAGCGCGCGATCAGGGCCTGCTCCAGTGCTGACTCCGCCGTCTTCGATTTCCCACTGCGCGACAGGTGCCAGCCCAGCAGTTCGCGGCTGTGGCAGTCGATCACCAAGGCCATCGTCGTCCAGCCATCACGCCCGGCCCAGACCCGGCACATATCCGTGGCCCAGCGCTCGTTGGGCGCCTTGGCCACCGAGGGCAGCGACTGGATCCGGGGCCTGAAGCCCACCGGGCGCTTGCGCACCTGCCAGCCCTTGAGCTGGAAGATGCGCTGCACCGTGTTCTTGTTGAACCCCAGCAGGTGCGCCACGGTTCGGTACCCGAAGGACGGGTTCTCCTCGATCATGGCCTTGATCGGGGCCACGAAGTGCCCCTGCAGCGTGGGGGCAGCCTTCACCGGCCGGTAGTACACGCTGCGCCGCGGCACCTCGAACCACCGGCACAGCTTGCTGATCGAGACGGTGATGCCGTCGGCCTGCAGTCCCTGGCGGATCGTCTCGATCACTTCTCGTCCTCGCCCAGCAGGGACTGCAATTTTTTTCTTGCGCGCAACTCCAGCATCGCCTCGCCGTAGGCCTCCTGCAACTCCTTCAGTTGGCGCTCGTACTGCTCGCGCACATCCTGCGGGTTGGCCTTCAGCGCATTCTCCATGCCCTTGCAGCCATCTTCCACCCAGCCCTCAATCTCCGACGGCGGCAGGTCATAGGTTCGACTGGCCTCCGACACGCTGGTCTTGCCCTGGATGATCTCCAGGATCAGTGCCGTCTTGCGCTTTGCGGTCCAGCGTTTGATCTCTTCTTCCATCAATGTGCTCATGGTGTCTTTCTCTCGACGGTAACACCTGAGCCGGTTTTCACTGGGTCAATACACCTGCAGCGTCACGGAATCAGTCGACAGCCCGCAACGCAGTTGCCACGAAGGCACGGAAAGTTTGAAGAAACGACGCTGGGCTTCGTGCACATCGACAGCGCCGAAATGAAGATCTCCTGCGGCAGACAGCGCATGCTCGTCGCCATAGACCGCATCACAAAATTCACGCATGTCGCGTTCTTTGACAGGGCCACGAAAGCCAACGCAGCGCAGTTCCTTCGGCAGGTGCTTGTGGCCTTCCCGTACCGCATACATACCGTTCTGACGGACAACGGCATGGCCTTCACAGGGCAAGAACGCTTCAGAGGCGGCGTCATCGACACATGCATCGTGTCACATCTTCGAGCGCATCTGCAAGTTCAATGGCGTCGAGGAAAGGCATACCAAGCGGTACCCCCCTGGACGAACGGCATGGTCGAACGCATGAACCCGGCCATCAAGGAATCCACGCTCATGGCGTACGCGTACGCGAACGAGGGACTGGAGCAGCGACGGGAGCATGTCCAGGCCTTCGCTCAAAGCTACAACTTTGGCAAGCACTTGAAGGCGCTCAGGTGGAAGACACCATTCCGGGCGATTTGCGAGGCATGGGAAAAAGATCCAAGCCACTTTAGACTTCATCCGCACCATCTCACTGTGGGACTGAACATCTAATGCAGTGGATCTTGGTCTCCACCAGGCGGCGTCAGTGGTAACCACTCCAGTTTTTCCAAAGCTTGCGCCCGAAGCGTCTGCATGCGGCAATCGCCGCATTGCGGTGCGCAAAGGCATCGTCTTTGCGCAGCCTGGCATTCTTTCTCGGAGGAGTGAGGGGGGTGGCATTGCGCTACATGACCACCGCATGCACGGGCTGGGTGTCGTAGGCCCCATCGCCGGTTACGGTCAGCAGCGGTTCTTGGGCGGGAACCTGTGCGAGCAGCTCAGGCATTACGGCAGCGTCACTGACATTGTTGGATGTGACACAAATAGCTCGTACCTGCAGCGTTTGTGCATCAATGCCGCTATGCATCTTGCTCCATTGGCGCCGGCGCTACGCCCCATGCTTTTTGCATCTCTACTCACCTTTGGAACCCGATGCCCATGGAGCCAACCAGCAGATGTAGGCCATCCGAGCTGGTGCGGTATGCCACTTGGACATCCAGGCTGCGCTGGCGGCGACACAGCGTGCTGGAGTCGGGGACTTGGTCACGGCAGCCCAGACAACGCCGGCAGAGACTGAACAAAACCTGTGGTCTGCCGCAAGGCCAGTCCGAACAGGTTCTCGGTGGTCAGGCAAAACTGGATGGCGGAATCGGAGAAATGCGGGCCGCGCCCGCGTTTGCCACTGGCAGCGGCAAACCAGGACATGTTCTTATCCAGCCAGATGGTCAGAGAGCCTCGCGCTTTGAGCGCTGCGTTGTATTGCTTCTAGTTGGTGGTGCGGTAGCGGGGCTTGGGCTGCAGGGACTGACTCATTGTCCGAGGCTACCTGAGGCTGACCGGTGATTTATGCAACAACGCCGATTCACATACGTCAGATCGACCCCAAATACCGTTCTATCTTGGAGGAATCCAACGAAAATATGCCAGCTTGCTATAAAACGTTAGGTAGCACACTACGCTGATGACAAAGCAGCCGCCTGTCAGCCATTTGTTCTGGTAGGTGAATACTGCCATAAGACAAGGCACAGCCGCATACATCCAAAGGAAAGGCGATGTCAAGCCATTCTGTATTGGTTTGGAAAATCCGGAAAACACTTTCTTGGCCCAGCGCTTATTAGCCAGCATGTGCAGATGTACGCCATCGGGCTGGCTTGGGTGGTAGCCTTCTCGAATCGTTTTTCTCACAAAGCTGAAACCAACTTCAATAATGGGGTAGGAGCAGATCAACAGACTGGTCCACGGTGAAACTGAGGCATTGCGCTCGGGTAGTAAAACCGAAATCCATGCCAGCATGAAACCCAGAAAGTAGGCCCCGCCATCGCCCAGAAAAATCTTACCTGCAGGCCAGTTAACCGCGAAGAATCCCGCGACTGCGCCTGCAATGATGAGGCAGGTGAAGGCCAATGGAATATCACCGACCTGGCGTGCAATAAAGCCAAAAGCCGCGAGCATGATGATGGCCGTGCCTGCCGTCAGACCATTGAAGCCGTCGATGATATTGATGGCATTGGCCACTCCACCTACAGCAAAGGCCGTGAATATAACGGAAATTAGGGTGAAGCCCAAAAGCCAGTCCATACCCCAGATATCGACGTGTGTCAGAGAGGTGCCTGTAATACCCCATCCCAGCACACCGGAGGCCATGGTGGCGAGCAGTCGCACCTTGACCGAGACTTTCTTTGTGACGTCTTCCATGAGGCCGAAAACAAAGGCCGGTATGCCTGCAAGCAGGATGGAGCCGAGAATGGCGCGTTTTTCGGCGGCCGCTTCTCCATGACTGGAGGCTGCATAGCCTACGAATACTCCAATGGCAATTGCGATACCGCCAATTCGAGGTGTAGGGTTGGTATGGAATTTTTGCAAGCCGTCTGTGGTGTCCATTGACAGACTGCCATGCCATTTCTTGGTGGTAACCAGCAACACGCAAGTAATAAACGAAGCCAAACCTGCAAGAAACGCGTCATACCTGAATAACTCTTGAACAGAGAAAATAATCGAATTCATGGAGTGAGTGGATGTGGAATCGTTTTAAGTTTTATATCGAGAGGGTAGCTGACTCGGGGAAGTTGGCATCTTGCTCGTCTCCAAGAGCATTTGCGGCACAATGCAGCCCATCTGACTTGAACATTGTCCCACGGGACAGAGCCTTGATCTATGACCACCATTGACACCACCACCCAGATCGCACCCCGCGACAAAGCTGAAATCCTGGCGCAGGCGCTGCCCTACATCCGCAAGTTCCATGGCAAGACCATGGTCATCAAGTATGGCGGGAACGCGATGACCGATCCTGCCTTGCAGGCCGACTTTGCGGAAGATGTGGTGTTGCTCAAGCTGGTGGGGATTAACCCTGTGGTGGTTCATGGTGGTGGACCTCAGATCGAGGCGGCGCTGGGCCGTCTTGGCAAGAAGGGTGAATTCATTCAGGGCATGCGTGTCACGGATGAAGAAACCATGGAAGTGGTGGAGTGGGTGCTGGCCGGCGAGGTTCAGCAGGACATCGTGGGTCTGATCCATCAGGCGGGTGGCAAGGCCGTGGGCCTGACGGGGCGTGATGGCGGCTTGATTCGTGCCAAGAAGCTCAAGATGCTGGACAACAAGGATCCAAGCATCGAGCACGATGTGGGTCAGGTGGGCGATATCGTTGCGATTGACCCCAGCGTGGTGAAGGCGCTGCAGGACGATGCTTTCATTCCGGTGATCAGCCCTATCGGTTTTGGTGAAGAGAACGAAAGTTACAACATCAACGCTGACGTGGTTGCAAGCAAACTCGCAACAGTGTTGCAAGCTGAAAAGCTGGTGCTTTTAACCAACACTCCGGGTGTGCTGGACAAGGCGGGCAATCTGCTGACGGATCTGACAGCGCGCGAGATCGATGGTCTGTTTGCCGACGGCACGATTTCCGGCGGAATGCTGCCCAAGATTGCCGGCGCCCTGGACGCTGCCAAGGCCGGCGTGAATGCGGTGCACATCATCGATGGACGCGTGCCGCACTCCATGCTGCTGGAAATCCTGACCGACCAGGCGTATGGCACGATGATTCGCAGCCATTGACGAGCCTGTCTGGCCCTGACATGTGCTTGTGCTTGCCGGCTGACTTTTCGCAGAAGGCGTTAACATCGCTGCAGGGCTTTCCCGGGCGGAGCCGTGCCCGGGACTCTGCCGCAAGCCGCCTTTGGGCGGCTTTTGTTTTTGAGCGAGGTAGGACTTTATGCGTTTGCTTCTGGTGGAAGATGATGTGATGGTGGCCAGCGGTATCAAGCTGGGTCTTTCCGATGCCGGTTATGCAGTGGATTGGGTGGGCAGTGCCGAGCGCGCACTGGAGGTGCTGGCCCAGGAAGCGTTTGACGTGGCGGTGATCGATATCGGCCTGCCGGGCATCAATGGCCTGGAGCTGACGCGGCGCCTGCGCAGCAGCGATGTGGAGAGCAAGGCCATGCCGGTGCTGATCCTCACGGCGCGCGATGCGTTGCAGGATCGGGTGCAGGGCCTGGACTGGGGCGCCGACGACTATATGGTCAAGCCTTTCGAGCTGCCCGAGTTGCTGGCGCGCCTGCGTGCGCTGATGCGCCGCTCCCAGGCGGCGACTTCGGCGGTGCTGAACTTCGGCTGCATCGAACTGGATACGGCGGGCCGTCGCGCCGGCGCACGCCAGCTGCCTCAGGAAGGCGAAACCGAAGGTCGCCTGCTGCCCATCGATCTGGGGCCGCGTGAATGGACGGTGCTGGAGTATCTGCTGCTCAATGCTCCCAAGCCCGCCAGCAAGGAAAAGCTGCTGCAGGCCCTGACCGGCTGGGACCGTGAAATCACGCCGAATGCCGTGGAAGTTTATGTGTCCCGCCTGCGCAGCAAACTGGAGCCGCATGGCGTGGCCCTGCGTTCCATTCGCGGCTTCGGTTATCGGCTGGAGCTGATGCCCGAATCCGTTTGATTCTCTATTTGATAGCTGCTTGCGCCCGATTGATATGGGATTTGGTTATTTATATAGCTGAACTGGTTATTAATGAAGCGCTTGCAGCTATGAAAATGGAATACTCAAAGTTTCATTAAATAAGCATTAATGACCGCCAATCTGCGTTTTCGGCTGCTGGTTCTGCTTTTGGTGCCGCTGGTGTCGCTGACGCCCAGTGTCGAAGATTTTTTGCGCAATCAGGGCGACGAAGCCGGCTATGCCGTGGGCGATCTGCAAGGCAATGTGGTGGCCGGGGATGCCTGGATCAGCTTCGATGTGCCGGCGACCGGCACGGCGGAATTCCATAGCCAGGAGCATGACGGGGTGACCTATCGCGTTGCCGTGCTCAAGGCCGAAACCTATGGCGCCGGCGAAATGGTCGTCATGCTGGCTGACAGCAGCGATGTGCGCCAGCAATGGGTGCGCCAGCTGCTGATGCATGTGCTGCTGCCCAATCTGCTGCTGATCGCCGGCGCGGCCGTGGCCATTTACTGGTCGGTGAGCCGGGCCTTCAAGCCGCTGCACAAGCTGACCCAGGCGGTGGAGCGCCGCTCGCCGCGCGATCTGAGCCCGATTGACGAGCAGACTTCGCCGGCCGAGGTGCGGCCCCTGGTGCGCTCGCTCAATCGTCTGTTCTCGCTGGTCAATGCGCAGGCCGAGGGCCAGCGTCGTTTCGTCGCCGATGCGGCTCATCAGCTGCGCACGCCGCTGGCGGCCCTGCAGACCCAGGTGGAAGCCTGGGCCCTGAGCGGGCAGGAGGCCAGACGCCTGGCCAAGCGGACCGGGGAGCCGGCACAGGTCGTGCTCACGGTGGAGCAGATCGAGCAATTGCGTGATGCAACGCGGCGCACCTCGCAGCTGGCGCGTCAGTTGCTGGCCCTGTCGCGTGCCGATGCGCGCAATGCCGAGGTGCAGCCGCTGCAGGAGGTGGATCTCAAGGAACTGTGCGAG
The DNA here is from genome assembly GCF_008121555.1 of Comamonas sp. Z1. NCBI lineage: Bacteria > Pseudomonadati > Pseudomonadota > Betaproteobacteria > Burkholderiales > Comamonadaceae > Comamonas > Comamonas sp. Z1. The sequence continues at coordinate 288,551 of NZ_VOQT01000002.1, read as the reverse complement.
AGCATGCTCGAGACCTTTATCGATCGCGCGTCGATCAAGGAGCTGGACTTCGGTCTGGAGGTCGAGCCGGCATCGGTCTGGGGCCATAGCTGGTTGTTGCGCGAACTGGTTTCCAACCTGGTGGAGAACGCCATCAAATACACGCCCCGAGGCGGCAGCGTCACCTTGCGCTGCGGTCTGCGCTCGCGGCCCGTGGGCACGGACGACGCCACCCTGCTGCAGATGGCGGGCGTGCAGCAATGGGCTTTTGTCGAGGTAGACGATGACGGACCCGGCGTGCCCGAGGAAGAGCGTAGCCAGATTACCCAGCGCTTTTATCGCGCTCAGGGCGTGGTCGAAGAGGGAACCGGTTTGGGCCTCGCAATTGCGGACGAAATAACGCAATTGCATCAAGGTGTACTGAGTTTTGCAGATGGAAGTTTCGGTAAAGGCTTATTAGTAAGACTTGAAATTCCGGTTCAATCAGTTTCAGAAGGCATTCATGCGGTATCTGAAGCTCTCAAAGGTTAATTTCTCGGTTACGCTTGCGTGTTGGTGAGAGCGGGGGTGAAAGTTGGGGTGGAGACCGCAAGCCTGCTGTTTATTAAGGTTGGTTTGACGCACCTGACGCCTGCCGGTAAGGATAGTCGTGTGCTTAACAGTGCAACTGGCTGTGAGAAAATTGCTAATAAATACTGAGTCGCCTATGTCTGAGTCTGAAGTCCTGTCGCCTGTTTCCAATATTGAAAATCCCGCGGAGGACAGTCCTTCCGCTCCTGCCATGGCTCCTGCGCGCAAGCGCCCCAAGCCCGGCGAACGCCGCGAGCAAATCCTGCAGGCATTGGCCTCCATGCTGGAAAAGCCCGGTGCCGACCGTATCACCACGGCAGCTCTGGCTGCCCATCTGAGCGTGAGCGAGGCTGCCCTGTACCGCCACTTCGCCAGCAAGGCCCAGATGTTCGAGGGACTGATCGAGTTCATCGAGCAGTCCGTCTTCACGCTGGTGCAGCAGATTGTGGGCCGCGATGTGCCCGAGGCCGCGCATGATCCGGTCACGAGCGTGCGCAATGCCAACCGCGTGGTGGCATTGCTGCTGCAGTTTGGCGAAAAAAACCCCGGCATGGTGCGCGTGATGGTCGGCGATGCCATCGTTTTCGAGCACGAGCGTCTGCAGACCCGCATGAACCAGTTCTTTGACCGCATCGAGTCCACCTTGCGCCAATGCCTGCGCCCTGCCGCCGGCGCCATGGGCTCTGCTGCACCGACGGCCGAAGCATCGGTTGCTGCCAGTGTGCTGACCTCGTTTGCGCTGGGACGTCTGCAGCGCTATGCCCGCTCGGGCTTCCGCCGCCTGCCCACCGAGCACCTGGATGCCAGCCTGGCCATGATGGTCGTGGTCTGAGTCGCTCCTCAGGCACTCTTTCAGGAACGCCGCAGTCTCAGGACTGGCGGCGTTTTTTATTGCGCATCGAGGCAGCTGAGTCGGCAAAAGTCCTGACAGGGAAAGGCTAAGTATTTACCCTTGATGGATTCAAAACCGGCCGGAAATTGTGCAAAATAGAACGAACGTTCGTTTTATTGAGAGTTTCATGGCTTCGTCCCACGCTTCCCGTTCTTCAACTTCGCCCGCAGGTCGGGATGTGGCGCACCCGGCTGGCCGCGAGGGGGCTGCGAGCAGGAAGACCAGCGCAAAGTCTCGCAAGCTGCACGCCGAGGCGCAAGCTGCGGTTAGCCCCAGTAAGGCGGTGGAGGGGGTTGCCACCAAGTCTGCGGGCCGATCGCTCGCAAAAGGTCAGCAAACCAAGGCCACGATTGTCGAGGCTGCGCTCAATCTGGCCACCCATATCGGCCTTGAAGGCCTGTCCATTGGCGCGATTGCCGAACTCACGGGCATGAGCAAATCAGGTGTGTTTGCCCATTTCGGCTCGCGTGAGGAATTGCAGATTTCCGTGGTGCACGAGTACCACGACCGTTTCGAGCAGGAAGTCTTCTACCCCGCCATCGAGGCGCCGCGCGGCATTCCGCGTCTGCGCGCGCTGTTTGGCAACTGGATGAAGCGCACCTCCATAGAGATCGACTCCGGCTGCATCTATATCAGCGGAGCAGTGGAGTTCGACGATCGCACGGGCCCGGTGCGCGATGCGCTGGCCGAGTCCGTCGGCACCTGGCTGGCCGCCATGCGCCGCACCATTGTGCAAAGCCAGGAATGCGGCGATCTGCGTGCCGATGCCGATGCCAGCCAGTTGCTGTTTGAAATTCACGGCCTGATTCTTGCCCTGCATTACGAGGCGCGCTTTCTGCATAGCGAGGGCTCGATAGAGCGGGCTCATGCAGGCTTCAACAACATTCTGGCGCGCTATGCCAGCGAGCCGCCAGCCGCCTGACGCCATTCACAACCTGCGTCAGTTCCAACCCCAAAAAAACAAACCGTTCAACGCGCAACCATCACAGGAGACGACAAATGCCCAGCTACAACCCGCCACTGCGTGACATGCAATTCCTCATGCACGAGGTCTTCAAGGTCACCGAGACCTATCAGCAGATTCCCAAGTACGCGGAGGTCGATGCCGACACCATCAACGCGGTGGTCGAAGAGGCGGGCAAATTTGCGGCCAATGTCACCTTTCCCTTGAATATCTCCGGCGACGAAGAGGGCTGCACGCTGAACAAGGAGACCCACGAGGTCACCACGCCCAAGGGCTTCAAACAGGCGTATGCGCAATTCATCGAGGGTGGCTGGCCGGCACTGTCCTGCGATCCGGAGTATGGCGGCCAGGGCCTGCCCTTCGTGCTCAATTCGGCGCTGTATGAAATGCTCAATAGCGCCAATCAGGCCTGGACCATGTATCCCGGTCTCTCGCATGGCGCCTACGAGGCTCTGCATGCCTACGGCACGCCGGAGCAGAAGAAGACCTATCTGGGCAAGCTGACCAGCGGCGAGTGGACCGGCACCATGTGCCTGACCGAGCCCCATTGCGGCACCGACCTGGGCCTGCTGCGCACCAAGGCCGAGCCGCTGGCGGACGGCAGCTATCGTGTCACCGGCAACAAGATCTTCATCTCGGCCGGCGAGCATGACTTCACCAGCAACATCGTGCACCTGGTGCTGGCGCGTCTGCCCGATGCGCCTGTCGGCTCCAAGGGCATCAGCTTGTTCGTCGTGCCCAAGTTCAAGGTGAAGGCCGATGGTTCGCTGGGCGAGCGCAACCCGATTTTCTGCGGTGCGCTGGAGCACAAGATGGGCATTCACGGCAATGCCACAGCCCAGATCAATATCGACGGCGCCATCGGCACCCTGGTGGGCGAGCCCAACAAGGGTCTGCAAGCCATGTTCGTGATGATGAACGCGGCCCGCCTGGGCGTGGGCAACCAGTCGCTGGGGCTGACCGAAGTGGCCTACCAGAATGCGCTGGCCTATGCCAAGGACCGCCTGCAGATGCGCAGCCTGTCGGGCGTGAAGGCCAAGGACAAGCCGGCCGACCCCATCATCGTCCACCCCGATGTGCGCCGCATGCTGCTCACGGCCAAGGCCTATGCCGAAGGCGGCCGCGCGCTGTCCACCTTCTGCGGCCTGCTGCTGGACAAGGAGCTGCACCACCCGGACGAGAAGGTGCGCAAGGACAGCGGCGAGCTGGTGGCCCTGCTGACGCCCATCGTCAAGGCCTTCATCACCGACAACGGCTGGACGGCGACGACGCTGAGCCAGCAGGTCTTCGGCGGCCACGGCTTCATCAAGGAATGGGGCATGGAGCAGTTTGTGCGCGATGCGCGCATCAACATGATCTATGAAGGCACGAACGGCATCCAGGCGCTGGATCTGCTGGGCCGCAAGATCCTGGGCAACCAGGGCGCGACGCTCAAGAAGTTCGGCAAACTGATCGCTCAACTGGTGGAGGAAGAGGGCGTCAACGAGAAGATGAGCGAGTTCATCACGCCCATTGCCGTGCTGGGCGAGCAGATGACCAAGTTCACCACCGAGATCGGCTTCAAGGGCATGCAGAACCCCGACGAAGTCGGCGCTGCGGCCGTGGACTATCTGCGTGTGGCGGGCCATCTGGTCTTCGGCTACCTGTTTGCCCGCATGGCCCAGGTGGCGCTGCGCGAGATCGCGGCGGGCAATGCCGATCCCTTCTACCAGGGCAAGCTGCAGACCGCGCGCTTTTACTTCGCCAAGCTGTTCCCCGAGACGGCGACGCTGATGCGCACCGCGCGCGCCGGCAGCCAGTCGCTGATGGACAGCGACGCGGCCCTGGCCTGATGTTCCGCAGGCGCATGCTGTAATGCTATTGAAAGAGTAGCTGTATGCGCCTATTCATCCCTTGTTTTGAATATAAAGGACTAGGAAATGAAGAAGATAAAAGCGGTAATAGCTCTGGTATTGATAGCGGGCAGCATGTCGGCCGCCTGGGCGCAGATGTCGCCCGTGGGCACCTGGCGCAGCATGGATGAAAAGGAAAACACGCCCAAGGCGCAGGTGAAGATCACCGAGGCCGGAGGCGTGGTCACGGGCAAGGTCGAGGCCCTGCTGCGCAAGGGCGCTGACCCGAATGCGCTGTGCACCGAGTGCAAGGACGAGCTCAAGGACAAGCCCGTGGTGGGCATGACGCTGATCAGCGGTGTCAAAAAGGTCGAGGGCAAGGAGGTCTGGGAAGGCGGCAGGATTCTCGATCCCGAAAACGGCAAGACCTATACCGTGCGCCTGACGCCCGTCGATGCAGGCCAGAAGCTGGAAGTGCGCGGCTCCATCGGTCCTTTCTGGCGTACCCAGACCTGGATCCGCGTTCAGTAAATCTCAAGACAGAAAACAGCCAGCACCTCAGTCCCATGCTTTGTCCGTGGCAAGGCCGCTGGCCCTTAATGGAACATAGCTCATGTCCCGATTCAATGTGAAAAAAGTCGCCGTGCTGGGCGCGGGCGTGATGGGTGCGCAGATCGCCGCCCATCTGGTCAACGTCAAGGTGCCGGTCATTTTGTTCGACCTGCCCGCCAAGGAAGGCTCCAAGAGCGGCATTGCAGAGCGTGCCATTGCCAATCTGAAGAAGCTCAAGCCTTCGCCGATCGGCGTGGCCGATGATGTGGAACTGATTCAGGCGGCCAACTACGAAGAGCATATGAAGCTGCTCAAGGGCTGCGATCTGGTGATCGAGGCTATTGCCGAGCGCATGGACTGGAAGCTGGACCTGTATCACAAGATCGCTCCCTTCGTCGCCAAGCACGCGCTGCTGGCGTCCAATACCTCGGGCCTGTCGATCACCAAGCTGTCCGAGGCCTTGCCCGACGCCATCAAGCCGCGCTTTTGCGGCATCCACTTCTTCAACCCGCCGCGCTATATGCAGCTGGTGGAGCTGATCAACACGCCCACCACGCAGGCCGAGGTGCTGGATCAGCTCGAAGCCTTTGTCACCAGCACGCTGGGCAAGGGCGTGGTGCGAGCGCACGACACGCCCAACTTCATCGCCAACCGCATCGGCATCGCCGGCATGCTGTCCACGATGAAGGAGGTCGAGAACTTCGGTCTGTCCTTCGACGTGGTGGACGACCTCACGGGCAAGAAGCTGGGCCGTGCCTCCTCGGGCACCTTCCGCACTGCCGACGTGGTGGGCCTGGACACCATGGCCCATGTCGTCAAGACCCTGCAAGACAATCTGAGCCTGGAGACCGACCCCTTCTATGGCAGCTTCGGCACGCCGCCCGTACTGGCCAAGCTGATCGAGCTGGGCAACCTGGGCCAGAAGACCAAGAAGGGCTTCTACAAAAAGGTCGGCCGCGACATCTTCCAGTTCGAGCTCGACAGCGAGGACTACATTCCCGCAGGCGGCAAGGCCGACGAAGTCTACGGTCGCATGCTCAAAAAGCCCGCTGCAGAGCGCCTCAAGCTGCTGCGCAATGCCGAGGGCAAGGAGGGCCAGTTCCTCTGGGCCATTCTGCGCAACAGCTTCCACTATGCTGCCGTGCATCTGCAATCCATCGCCGATTGCGCACGCGATGTGGACCAGGCCATGCGCTGGGGCTTCGGCATGAAGCAGGGTCCGTTCGAGCTGTGGCAGGAAGCCGGCTGGCTGGAGGTGGCCAAGATGGTCCAGGAGGACATCGACGCCGGCAAGGCGCTGTGCAAGGCGCCGCTGCCCCAATGGGTCTTCGAAGGCCCGGTGGCCGAGGCCGGCGGAGTACACACAGGCAATGGTTCGTGGAGCCCTGCGCGGAACCAATTCGTGCCGCGCCGTGTGCTGCCCGTGTACGAGCGCCAGCTGTTCCCCGAGAAGCTGCTGGGTGAAACCGATCTGCCCGACTGGCAGACGGCTGGCACGACGATTGCCGAAACCAGGGCGCTGCGCACCTGGACGCTGGACGGCAAGATCTTGATCGCCAGCATCAAGAACAAGATGCACGCCATCAGCCCCGAAGTCATGGAGGGTCTGATGGAGGCGGTGGATACGGCCGAGAGCGACTTCGACGGCATGGTCATCTGGTCCGGCGATGCACCCTTCAGCGTGGGCGCGGACCTGGAGGCCACCATGCCTGCTTTTGTGATCGGTGGAGCGGACGCCATCGAGAGCATTGAGCAGGAGCTGCAGAACCTGATGCTGCGCCTGCGTTATGCACAGGTGCCGGTGGTGTCTGCCATCCATGGGCTGGCGCTGGGCGGCGGCTGCGAGATGGCGGTGTACTCGGCACGCCGCGTGGCCCATATGGAAAGCTATATCGGCCTGGTGGAGGTCGGCGTGGGCCTGGTGCCCGGCGCCGGCGGCCTGACCTATATCGCCCGCCGTGCTGCCGAAAATGCCGCCACCAGCACCGGCAAGGATTTGCTGCCCTTCCTGACCGAAGGCTTCACGGCCGCAGCCATGGCCAAGGTGGGGACCAGCGCGCTGGAGTCGCGCAAGCTCGGCTATCTGCTGGACAGCGACATCGTCGTGGCCCACAAGGACGAGGTGCTGTTTGTCGCCATCAACGAGGCCAAGGCCATGGCAGCCAGCGGCTGGCGTGCGCCGCACAAGCGCAGCTTCCCCGTGGCGGGCCGCAGCGGCCAGGCCACGATCAAGGGCTCGCTGGTCAATATGCGCGACGGCGGCTTCATCAGCGAGTTCGACCAGCATATTGCGGGCCTGATCGCCAATGTGGTCTGCGGCGGCGATGTCGATGCCGGCACGCTGGTGGATGAGGCCTATCTGATGAGCCTGGAGCGCAAGGCCTTCTGCCATCTGATTGCTCACCCCAAGACCCATGAACGAATCCTGGGCATGTTGAACACCGGCAAGCCGGTTCGCAACTGATTTGATATGAGCATCCCCCTGAGTCGCTGCGCGCCTTCCCCCTTCTCTCGCGTTGCGGGAAGGGGGACGCCAGCAACGCTGCGGGGCGGCCCTTGCTCGCTGGCTGCTGGTATGCGCCGCGAAGTCATTGAAGCCTCGCACACAGGTTAAAGAGCTAAGAGACAACCAAGGAATTTGGTCATGAAACAAGTACAAGACGCCTATATCGTTGCTGCCACGCGCACGCCCATCGGGCGCTCGCACAAGGGTTTTTTCCGCAACTACCGTCCCGACGATCTGCTGGCTACCACGCTCAAGGCGGCGTTGGCCCAGGTGCCTGGCCTGGACCCCAAGGCGATCGAGGACATCGTCTGCGGCTGCGCGATTCCCGAAGCCCAGCAGGGCCTGAACGTGGCGCGTATCGGTGCAGTGCTGGCGGGACTGCCCACCAGCATCGGCGGCATCACCGTCAACCGTTTTTGCGCCTCCGGTCTGTCGGCCGTGGCCATGGCGGCGGACCGTATCCGCGTCGGTGAAGCCGATGTGATGGTTGCTGCCGGCGTGGAGAGCATGAGCATGGTGCCCATGATGGGCAATGCGCCCAGCCTCTCGCCCAGCATTTTCGAGCGCGACGGCGATGTGGGCATTGCCTACGGCATGGGCCTGACGGCGGAGAAGGTGGCCCAGCAGTGGAAGGTCTCGCGCGAGGCGCAGGATGCGTTTGCACTCGAATCGCACCGCCGCGCGATTGCCGCGCAGCAGGCCGGCGATTTCGCGGCCGAGATCACGCCGATCGAAGTCACCGACCGCACGCTGAACATCGCCACCGGCGAGGCCGTGGCCAGCACGCGCACCGTGAGTCTGGACGAAGGCCCGCGCCCCGATACCAGCCTCGAAGGCCTGGCCAAGCTGCGCACCGTGTTTGCGGCGCGCGGCACGGTCACGGCGGGAAATAGCTCGCAGACCAGTGACGGTGCGGGCGCGCTGATCCTTGCCAGCGGCGATGCCGTCAAGCGCTTTGGTCTGACGCCGCTGGCGCGCTTCGTCAGCTATGCCAGCAAGGGCGTGCCGCCCGCCATCATGGGCATTGGCCCCATCGAGGCCATTCCCGCCGCGCTGCGCTATGCGGGTCTCAAGCAGGACGATATCGACTGGTACGAGCTCAACGAGGCCTTTGCGGCCCAGTCCCTGGCTGTCATCAACACCCTGGGTCTGGACCAGAGCAAGGTCAACCCCATGGGCGGTGCGATTGCGCTGGGCCATCCCCTGGGGGCGACCGGTGCCATCCGTGCCGCCACCGTGGTCCATGCGCTGCAGCGCAAACAGCTCAAGTACGGCATGGTGACCATGTGCGTGGGCATGGGTCAGGGCGCGGCAGGCATCTTCGAGCGCGTCTGAACGCCGCAGCCGCCATGCAGACCGCCCAGTCGCAAGCCTCCGTACAAGTTCCGGTGCAAGCTGCCGTGCAATGGACGGAGATGGCCTTGCCCATCTCCGTGGGTTCGGCCCATCTGGTGCTGCGCCAGTGTCAGCCCAGGGCGGCAGCGCCGCTGGCGCAGGTGGTGGTGGCTGGCGCCATGGGCGTGCAGCAAAGCTATTACCAGGCCTTTGCCCGCTGGCTGGCGGAGCAGGGCTATGGCGTCACCACCTTCGACTACCGTGGCCATGGCCTGTCCCTGCAAGTGCCGCTGCGCGACGCCAGGGCCGACTTGCTGGACTGGGCCAAGGACTGCGAGCTGGTGGCAGCGCAGCTCAAGCAGCAGTTTCCTGAGCAGCCGTTGATCTGGATCGGTCATAGTGTGGGCTCGCAATTGCCGGGTCTGGCTTCCATCCCTCTGCCCATCAACGGCTTGCTGTCTGTGGGCAGCGGCAGCGGCTACTGGCGCGATAACGCGGCGCCAACCAAGCGCATGGTCAGGCTGTTCTGGTGGGGCGTCGCTCCGCTGGTCACTGCTTTGTACGGCGCGTTTCCGGGGCGCAAGCTGGGCATTGTGGGCGATCTGCCGGCAGGCGTGATCTGGCAATGGCGTCGCTGGTGCCTGAATCCTTTGTACGCCATGGGGGTGGAGGGGCGCTGGGCGGCCGAGGCCTATGCGGCAGCCCACTACCCCTTGCATGCGCTGTATTTCGAGGACGACGAAATGATGTCGCTGGCCAGCGTGCAGTCTTTGGTGGACTGGTACAAAAGTGCGCCCAGCACGCTGGAGCGTGTCGATCCGGGCCTGGCTCCGTCCGGACGCATAGGCCATCTGGGGTATTTCAAGGAAGAGATGCGTGAGCTACTGTGGCAGCCCCTTTTGCCCTTGCTGCAGAGCTGGCGCGACGGTGACCGTGGCCCAGGCAAACCCTTGTTCGGGCCGCTTGAGTCACCTGTTTGACGGCTTTCATTCCCGCCCTTGGGCAACACTGCCAATCATGAGCACAGACCTCCACCCCTTTGATCGTGCCGTAGCGCTGAGCGCTACGGGCGTGCCCAATCAGTACCAGGGAACGGCTTCGCCCGATTACTGGAATATGGTCGGCCCTTATGGCGGCATCACGGCGGCCAGCCTGGTGCAGGCCATTCAGCAACACCCTCAGTGTCTGGGCGATCCGCTGTCCATCACCGTCAACTATGCGGCAGCCGTGGGGCCGGGTACGTTTGAGATCGACGCCAACCCGGTGCGTACCAACCGCTCTACCCAGCACTGGCTGCTGACCATCACCCAGCCCGATGCCCAGGGCCAGCCGCAGGTCGTGACCACGGCCACAGCCGTGACGGCGGTACGCCGTCAGACCTGGAGCGTCAGCGATATGCCCATGCCCGAGGTCCGGGCTGCTGCCGAGGTGGAGCGCGTGCCGCCGCTGTTCAAGGCCTCCGAGTGGCTGACCCGTTATGAGATGAGATTTGTCGACGGCATCCTGCCGCGTGAGGAGGACGGAGCCGAGCGCGACAGTTTGACGCGGCTGTGGGTGAGAGACAATCCGCCGCGTCCGCTGGATTTCGCGTCGCTGGCCGCGGTCTCCGATGTGTTCTTTCCACGGGCGTGGTTGCGCCGCGCCAAGCGCGTGCCGGCGGGTACGGTGTCCATCACGGTCTATTTCCATGCCGGACGCGAGGAACTGGCTGCAGCAGGTGACGGATTGCTGCTGGCGCAGGCGCGAGGGCAGGAGTTCCGCAACGGCTTTTTTGACCAGACGGCCCAGCTGTGGAGCCAGTCCGGTCAGATGCTGGCGACCAGCCACCAGATTGTTTACTACAAGGAATAGCGCGCCGAAACCAGCAAGCTGTTCACATCATTCACAAGGCAAGACCATGAGCAATACCCAGGATAGCCAGGACATCCTGGTGCACACCGAAGAGGGCGTGTGCACCATCACCTTCAACCGTGCGGCGAAGAAGAACTCCTTCACCGAGGCCATGTATACCCAGATGGCGGATGCATTGGCCGCCGCCAAGGTCGACGCAGGCGTGCGCGTGGTGGTGTTTCAGGGCGACATCGCCATCTTCAGCGCAGGCAACGATATTGCGGACTTCCTGAAGCAGGCCTCAACCCCCGGTGCAATGGGGGCCGATGCGCCCGTGTGGCGTTTTCTGCAGGAAGTCTCGGCCTTCCCCAAGCCTCTGATTGCTGCCGTCTGTGGTCCGGCCGTGGGCATTGGCACGACGCTGCTGCTGCACTGCGATCTGGTCTATGCCGGCGATAACGCCGCATTCTCGCTGCCCTTCATCAACCTGGGCGTATGCCCCGAAGCGGCATCCAGCCTGCTTCTGCCCCAGATGCTGGGTTATCACCGTGCCGCCGAAGCCCTGCTGCTGGGCGAGCCCTTCATGGCAGAAGCCGCGCTGGAAGTGGGCCTGATCAACCGCGTGGTACCGCCCAGCGAATGCAATGCCCTGGCACAGGCCCAGGCCAGGAAGCTGGCGCGCAAACCCCTGTCCTCGCTGATCGAGACCAAGCGCCTGATGAAGGGCGGCCAGGCCAAGGCAGTGGGCGAGCGTATCGTGGAAGAGGGCGCGGTCTTCGCCCGCATGCTGCGCGAGCCCGCGGCCAAGGAAGCACTGACGGCCTTCATGGAAAAACGCCACCCTGACTTCAGCCAGTGCTGAAGTTAGACATTGCGGCAGCAAGACGAGCGCAGCGATGGGGGGCGATTTCGCCAAAAACGCCACCCTGACTTCAGCCAGTGCTGAAGTCAGACATTGCGGCAGCAAGACGAGCGCAGCGATGGGTGGCGGTGTTACCCAAAGCGCTATCCGGATTTCGGCATGTGTCGAATCCGGGCCAGCTTCGCCAGCTTGTACCAGTGCCGATCTGAGAATCGCCCCTTGCCGGGCGATTTTTCTTTGACCTCTTTTCAGGGTTGCCTATGACATCCAGGTCCGTATCGTCCCGTCATTCAGCGCAGGAAATCGCCGAGCCCGTGCAGTTCGAGCCTGAGTTCATCTCCGGCTTGCGAGAGATCTTTGAAACGCGCGTGGCCTTCAACCAGACTATCGGTCTGAAGATCGGCGAGATCACGCCCACGCTGGTGCAGGGGCATATCGCCATGCGACCTGATCTGATCGGGCATTCGGCCTACCAGCGCATTCATGGCGGCGTGATCAGCGCCGGCCTGGACTCCATGGGCGGGCTGGCTGTGATGGCGGCCATTGCGGCCAAGCATATGGACGATACGCCCGCGCAAAGACTGCATCGTTTTTCCCGGCTGGGCACAATCGATCTGCGTGTGGACTACATGCGCCCCGGCATCGGCAAGGAATTTCTGCTCACGGCCAGAGTGCTGCGCCTGGGCTCGCGGGTGGCGAATACTCAGATGGAGTTTCTGTCGGTGGATGGTGAGTTGCTCTCTACCGGCACGGCGGCCTATATCGTCTCTTGACGATCTCTGAAACGAGAGCGTAAAGCGCCGGCGAAATATGGGCTGGCAGCAAAAAGTGCCTCAAAGACAGGCAAGTGAACGCTTGCCCGGATGCTGCCAAATCTTTCATTGTGTGAGATCAGGCAATGCATGCAAGTAACTGAAACTTGTGAAAGCTTTGCTTACCGTTATTGCGAGATGACGGTAAATGTTGCTACTTATGCTGCATAGGATGGCACTTTCTGACTAGGAGATTCCCGCCATGGCTGTGCAAAACCCGTTCTTCGGCAAACGCGATAACGATAACTTTCCTTCACGCAGTTCCGTCACCGGGCTTTCGACAGCGAATACCGCTGCGACATCTGGCGCCAGCTCCCTGAGTAACGCGGGCCTTGGCACGGCACCATCCAGCCCCATGCGTGCGGCTGCGACTGCTGCTCCCACCGCGCCTGTTGCGGAGGAAAACGGTGGCAGCAAGCTGACCGTCGGTCCGAACATCAAGCTCAAGGGCGTGGAAATCACGGACTGCGATACCTTGGTCGTGGAGGGAACGGTTGAGGCGACCATGAACTCCCGCGTCATCAAGATTGCCGAGCAGGGGGCGTTTCACGGTACGGCCGAGATCGATATTGCAGAAATCCACGGCAAGTTCGACGGTACTCTCACGGTGCGCGAAAAGCTGGTGATCTATGGCTCCGGCAAGGTCAGCGGCACGATCCGCTATGGCAAGGTGGTGATCGAAGAGGGTGGCGAGTTGACGGGGCAGATCGAAGCGGGAACCCGTTCCGGCACCAGCAGTTCCAGCAATGCCTCCGCTTCCGCCTGGAGCAAGAGCAGTGCCGGCAGCAGCACGGCGACAGCTGCAGCCAGCAGCAGTGAAACCACGGGTAGCGCTGCTGTCGCCTGAATCTCTGCGCACAGCCCATGAAAAAAGCGACCGCTAGAGGTCGCTTTTTTCATGCTCGATGCATGGATCAGCTCTTGGCGGCCGCCTGAGCCTGGAGTTTCTCGCGCCAGGCACGTGTCTGCTCGGTATCAGGCAGAGACTGGGGCTTGCCGGTGGCATCAATGGCCACATAGGTCAGGCGGGCCTCGGTCACCTTCACATATTTGCCCTGGTCGGAAAAGCGCTCGGCAAAGACTTCCACATCCACAGCGACCGAGGTGCGACCCACATGCTGCACGCCCGCGTAAAAGGACAGAATGTCGCCCACGCGCACGGGCTGCTTGAAGATGAACTCGTTGACGGCCACAGTCACCATGCGGGTGTGGCTGATGCGCTGAGGCAGCACCGAGCCGGCCAGGTCCACCTGCGCCATGACCCAGCCACCGAAGATGTCGCCATTGGCATTGACATCGGCAGGCATGGGCACGACTTTGAGGACCAGTTCCTTGTCGGCGGGCAGGGCAACGCTGGGAAGGTCGGGCGAACGGGGAGGCATGGAAATCTGTGACACGAATGGAAAGATTGAATTGTCCCTCAACATCGGGTTTCTACCATGTTGGCGAGAGAAAGCCACTAGCGACGGTTCGGGCAAGTAAGTAGGGGGTAACTATGGGACGGTGTTTGTGGTGGATCTGTGGATGCCTGAGTGTCGTGCTGGCGGCTTGCAGCAGCCATCCGGTAAAAGCCCCAATATCGGGCAGAGACGATGTGACATCGGCAAGGTCGCTCAAGCCGCCTGTGCAGGCCGTGCAGCCCTCCTGCCATCCGGAACCCCTGACCGGCGCGGCAGCGCTGGCCGGACCTTTCACTGCAATGAATCCCAGGCAGGCCTTGCAGGCCGGTGCGCTGAATGCGCGTGTCTGCTGGGCTGGCGGGCTGCGCACCATAGCGGCGGTCGGCGAGCAGCGCGATTGCATGGTTCTGTTGCATGCCGAGTTCAGCGAACAGGGCTTTCTGTCCTGGCCACGCGAGGCGAGCTTTTTCAAGGCCTGCGGTGCTGGCCCGTATGACAGGCAGTTGCTGCAGCCCTTCACCCTGGTCTGGGTGAGCGCAAAAGTGACGGGACAGGCAGAATTCGCGGGTACCCCGATTCCCGTCATAGAAATAGACGCCCTCTACCGCGGCTCCGACTGCCAGCAGGGCGACACAGCCCCACAATGCGTTCACAGTTACCTGCAACCCCAGAAGAAGCCGCAGTAGCGGCAAACCAGTCAGACGGCGCCACGCTGCGTCGCCTCTTTCCCTATATCTGGCGCTACAAATGGCATGCGCTGGCGGCGCTGGCGTTCATGATCTGCGCCAAGCTGGCCAATGTGGGCGTGCCCATCTTGCTCAAGCATCTGGTCGATGCGCTGGATATCAAGCCCGGGCAGGCCCAGGCCGTGCTGGTGGTCCCCGTGGGTCTGCTGGCGGCCTATGGATTGCTGCGGTTTTCCTCAACGATGTTCACCGAGCTGCGCGATCTGGTCTTTTCCAAGGCCACGCAAGGGGCATCGCGCTCGATTGCGCTGTCGACCTTCGAGCATCTGCATGCGCTGAGCCTGCGCTTTCATCTGGAGCGCCAGACCGGAGGCATGACGCGCGACATCGAGCGCGGTGTGCGCAGCACCGAGTCGCTGATCTCGTATTCGCTCTACTCCATCTTGCCCACACTAATTGAAATGGCGCTGGTGCTGGGCATTCTGGCCGTGCGTTTCGACATCTGGTTTGCCGTCATCACGCTGGCAGCGCTGGTGTTCTATATCGGCTTCACGGTCACAGTGACGGAGTGGCGCACACGCTTCAGAAAAGAGGCCAATGCCCAGGAGTCGGCGGCCCATACCAAGGCCATCGATTCCTTGCTCAATTACGAGACCGTCAAGTATTTCAACAACGAACAGTTCGAGTCAGCGCGCTACGACGAGAACCTAGAGAACCTGCGCCGCGTGCGGCTCAAGAGCCAGACCACGCTGTCCATGCTCAACTGCGGCCAGCAGCTCATCATCGGTGCGGCGCTGGTGGCCATTCTGTGGCGTGCCACGCAGGGCGTGGTCGACGGCAGGCTGACGCTGGGCGATCTGGTCATGATCAATGCCTTCATGATTCAGCTCTATATCCCGCTGAATTTCCTGGGCGTGATCTACCGCGAGATCAAGCAGAGCCTGACCGACCTGAACCGCATGTTCACGCTCATGGACAAGGAGCGAGAGGTGGCCGATGCGCCCGGTGCCCAGTCCTTGCAGATCGACAATCCGCCGCCCGAAGTGCGCTTTGAAAACGTGCAGTTCGCCTACGATAGCGCGCGGCCCATACTGCATGATGTGAGCTTCACCATTCCTGCGGGCAAGACCGTGGCCGTGGTCGGTCCCTCGGGTTCGGGCAAGAGCACGCTGGCGCGTCTGCTGTTTCGCTTCTATGACGTGCAGGGCGGCCATGTGCGCATTGCCGGGCAGGACATCCGCACGGTGACCCAGAGCAGCGTGCGCCACTGCGTGGGCATTGTTCCGCAGGACACGGTGCTGTTCAACGACACGGTGGCCTACAACATCGCCTATGGCCAGCCGGGCGCCACGCAGGAGCAGGTGGTTGCAGCGGCCAAGGCTGCGCGCATCCATGACTTCATCGAGCGCACGCCCCAGGGCTATGCCACGCGTGTGGGTGAGCGCGGCCTCAAGCTCTCGGGCGGTGAAAAGCAGCGTGTGGCCATCGCACGCACCCTGCTCAAGAATCCGCCGATCCTGATCTTCGACGAAGCGACTTCGGCACTGGACAGCGCCAACGAGCGTGCCATCCAGAACGAGCTGCGCAGCGCGGCGCAGGGCAAGACATCGCTGGTCATTGCCCACCGCCTGTCCACCGTGGTCGAAGCGCATGAAATCCTGGTCATGGACAGCGGCCGCATCATCGAGCGCGGCACGCACGAGGAGCTGCTGGCCGCCGGAGGGCGTTACTCCAGCATGTGGAATATGCAGCTCAATCAGCAGGAGTCATCGGAGATTCCCGCCTGAGTGCGGCGGCCTCTCGCCAGACGTTTGATAAGCCACCTTCGGGTGGCTTTCTTTTTGACTGCTTTGCTTATATGTATACATGTTGTTAGGTATTTACCCTTGGATTAGCAATTAAATCACTGTTTTTTGATTTTTATGTATACATTTCTTCCGTCTGACAAGAACTAAATACCCCGCGAGACATGCCACCCTCCATTGCCCCCGCTGCTGCAGCGGAAGAAAACCATTCCCAGGTCGTGAAGGCGCAGCTGCAGCTGCGCGAAATGATTCTTGCCGGCGAGATGGCGGCCGGAGAGCGCATCTCCGAGCTGGTGCTGGCCGAGCGTCTGGGTATCTCCCGCACTCCCATACGTGCAGCGCTGATGCGGCTTGAGCAGGAGGGCATGCTGGAGGCCACGTCCGGCGGGCGCGGCTACAAGGTGCGCGTGCTGTCCGAAGCCGATGTCTCGGACGCCATCGAGCTGCGCGGCACGCTGGAAGGTCTGGCGGCGCGCATGGCGGCCGAGCGCGGGGTCGATGAAGCCCTGCTGGCGAGAGCCGCGCGCTGTCTGGATGCCATCGACCGTGTGCTGGATGCCCTGAACTGGGGCGACGAAGCGTTTTCCGCCTATGTGGCCTTGAACTCCGAATTTCACGACATCCTGCTGGAGATGTCGGGCAGCAGTTTCATGCAGCGCGAGCTGGAGCGGGTCAAGCGCCTGCCCTTTGCCTCCCCCTCGGGCTTTGTGGTGGCCGACTCCGAGTCGCCGCGCGCGCTGCGCAGCCTGATTCTGGCGCAGGAGCAGCACCGTGAAGTGATTGACGCCATCGAGCACCGCGAAGGCGCGCGTGCCGAGGCGCTGATGAAAGAGCACTCACGCATTGCGCGGCGCAACCTGCGCGAAGCCATGCGCTCGCCCGAGACCACGCGCGTACCCGGTGCGCAACTGATTCGCGCCAGCCGCTGATACCCGGTCCGTGGCGCAGCAGGCGGTGCCCGGACCAGACCCCGACCGATAAATACAAGGAGACACCCACGATGAGCAAGCAAGCACAGCCCACCTATCCTCGCAACACCTGGTATGTTGCTGCCACTGCGGCCGAAGTCACGGACAAGCCGCTGGGGCGCCAGATCTGTGGTGAGCGCATGGTTTTCTACCGCGCCCTGGAAGGCAAGATGGCCGCCGTCGAGGACTTCTGCCCGCATCGCGGCGCACCGCTGTCGCTGGGCCGCGTCTGCGAAGGCAAGCTGGTCTGCGGCTATCACGGGCTGGAGATGGGCTGCGACGGCAAGACGGTTGCCATGCCCGGCCAGCGCGTGCGCGGCTTTCCTGCCATCAAAAGCTATCCGGTGGAAGAGCGTTACGGCTTTGTCTGGGTCTGGCCGGGTGACAAGGATGCGGCCGATGCAGCGCTGATCCCGGATCTGCAATGGCATGACAACCCCGAGTGGGCCTATGACGGCGGGCTGTTCCACATCAAGGCCGACTATCGCCTGATGATAGACAACCTCATGGACCTGACCCATGAAACCTATGTGCATGCCAGCAGCATCGGTCAGGCCGAGATCGACGAGACGCCCTGCAAGACCGAGGTCATGGGCGACAGCGAGGTGGTCACCAGCCGCTTCATGGAGAACATCGAGGCACCTCCGTTCTGGAAGATGGCATTGCGCAGCAATGGTCTGGCCGATGACGTGCCTGTGGACCGCTGGCAGGTCTGCCGCTTCACTCCTCCCAGCCATGTGCTGATTGAGGTCGGTGTGGCGCATGCCGGCAAGGGCGGCTATGACGCCGCTGACGAGCACAAGGTCTACAGCATGGTGGTGGACTTCATCACTCCGGAGACCGATGGCAGCATGTGGTACTTCTGGGGCATGGCGCGCAAGTTCAATCCCGGCGATGCATCGGTGACGGCGGCCATCAAGCAAGGCCAGCACAAGATCTTCAGCGAAGACCTGGAAATGCTGGAGCTGCAGCAGCGCAACCTTGAGGACTATCCGCAGCGTCAACTGCTCAAGCTCAATATCGATGCCGGCGGCGTGCAGTCGCGCAAGATCATCGAGCGCCTGATCGACGAAGAGAAAAGCGAGTCGCGCGTTGCGGCGCTGGCCTGAACGGCCGCAGGCGGGGTAGATCATGTCTGTAGATGGAGTAATCTTGCAGCTCCTCGAATCGGAGTCAGCGATGCCCATAGGCAGCGCTGCCCTTGCTACGCTGCTGCATGGAATCGCCCACCACACCCAACCCGCTTTCCCTGGATCTCTACGACCAGCCAGGTCATCTGATTCGACGAGCCCAGCAGATTGCTGCGCTGCTGTTTCGAGAAGTGCTGGGCCCCGATGTGACGCCGGTTCAATACGCCATCCTGCGCATGCTGCAGGAGTCTCCCGGCATCGACCAGGTGACGCTGGCGCGTCTTGTCGCATTGGACAACTCGACCACGGCCGATATCGCTGCGCGTCTGGAAAGCAAGGGCTGGATTCATCGGGAGCTGCTGCCCAGGCGTCAGCGCCGTTTGAGTCTGACCACCGAGGGCGAAGCCATGCTGGCCGCGTTCGTGCCCAATGTCTACGAGCTGCAGCAGCGCATGCTTTCCGCGCTGGAGCCCGAGGAGCAGGCGGAGTTCAAGCGTCTGCTGCGCAAGTTCGTGCAGTTGCACGACAGCACTGAAGCCGGCGAGCAAGCGGCGATCAACGGCTAGCAGCCCGTTCTGGCGCGGCGGCTTCACCACGATCACACCGGCCAGCGCCGGCGGTAAACCGGCACGACTAGGGAATTCACTTGTGCTGGATCAAGAGTTCATTCAGTAAACTGAATGTGATTCAGTATGCTGAATGAATGATAAAAAGCAAGGAGACAACGATGGAACAAGATTTGCGCGCGCATCTGGACCAGCGGCCCATGACGACCTTCCAATGGTCGGTCATCGCGGTATGCATGGCCCTGAACATGATTGATGGTTTTGACGTGCTGGTGATGGCCTTCACGGCTTCGGCGGTGTCGGCGCACTGGAAGCTCAGCGGCTCGGAGTTGGGCTTTTTGCTCAGTGCCGGCCTCTTCGGCATGGCCGCAGGTTCGCTGCTGCTGGCGCCCATGGCCGACAAGCTGGGGCGCCGTCCCCTGATTCTGCTGTGCCTGGCCGTTTCCGGGCTGGGCTTGCTGGCTTCGGCCTGGAGCCAGACGCCCACGCAGCTTGCGGTGCTGCGCGTGATCACGGGCCTGGGCGTGGGCGGCATTCTGGCTTGCAGCAATGTGATTGCCAGCGAATATGCCTCGCTGCGCTGGCGCAGTCTGGCAGTCACGCTGCAATCGACCGGCTATGCGCTGGGCGCGACCATTGGCGGCAGTATTGCGGTCTGGCTGCTCGCGCACCATGGCTGGCGTTCCGTCTTCCTGTTTGGCGGTTGCTCCACGCTGGCGGTGCTGGCTCTGGCCTGGTTTGCCTTGCCCGAGTCTCTGGACTTTCTGCTGGTCAAGCGACCCGCCAATGCGCTGCAGCGTCTCAATGGACTGATTCGCAAGATGGGCCTGCCCGCACTGGGTTCCCTGCCTCAGGCCGTGGCGGCAGGCAGCGGTGAAGGCAAGCGCATAGGCCCTTTGCAGCTGCTGTCTCCCAAGCTGCTGCGCCCCACGGTGCTGGTCTGGCTGTCCTTCTTCTCGGTGATGTTCGGTTTCTATTTCGTGATGAGCTGGACGCCCAAGCTGCTGGCTGCCTCGGGCCTGACGCCCGAGCAGGGCGTGACCACGGGCGTGCTGCTGAGTCTGGGCGGCATTCTGGGCGCGACCTTGCTGGGCCTGCTGGCGGCGCGTTTCGCGATTCACCGTGCGCTGGCGGTCTTCATGCTGGTGACGGCAGTGCTGCTGTGCTTTCTGGTGGGTAGCTCCGGCGCGCTGTGGATGTCGTACACGCTGGCCTTTCTGATTGGTGTGTTTGTGAATGCCTGTGTGGCCGGCCTCTATGCGATTGCGCCTGTGGTCTACGGCAGCGATGTGCGCGCCACGGGCGTGGGCTGGGGCATAGGCATCGGCCGCATCGGGGCGATTGTGTCGCCTCTGGTGGCCGGTGGCCTGCTGGATGCGGCCTGGTCGCCCGATCAGCTGTACTTGGGTTATGGCCTGGCGTTTGTCCTGGCTGCCGTCATCGTGTCCATGCATCGTATTGCAGGCCCGCAGGCTGCGGACAGGCGCGCTGCGTCCGAGACAGTGGCTGCCGCTCATTGACCAGGGAGACTTCGATGAACCAGATTTCTCAACCCATGAGCGCGGCCCTGACGGCCTTTCCGCTGGATCAATGGTATGTGGCAGGCTTTGCCTGGGAGCTCAAGGACCAGCCGGTGGCGCGCACCTTGCTGGGCCAGCCCGTGGTCTTGTTCCGCACGGAAGATGGCCGGGTCGCGGCGCTTGAGGATCGCTGCTGCCACCGCGAGCTGCCGCTGTCCTGCGGCACGGTGGAAGCTGCGGGTCTGCGCTGCGGCTACCATGGTCTGCTCTTCAGCCATGAGGGGCGCTGCCTCGAAATACCGGGCCAGGAACGGATTCCGGCCAAGGCCTGCGTGAAGTCCTTCGAGCTGCGCGAGCGCGACCAGATTCTCTGGATCTGGATGGGCGCGACACCGGATTCCGCGCCGGGCACGGAGCCGCCGGCCTATGCCGTGCACAGCGACCCGCAATATCGTTTTGGCGGCGGCGTCTACCACTACGACGCTCCGTATCAGCTGATTCACGACAATCTGCTGGACCTGAGCCATCTGGGCTATGTGCACCTCAAGACCATAGGCGGCAATGCCCGCTTGCATATGAACGCGGATCTCAAGGTCAGCCAGGACGGGGACAGCGTGAAGGTGGTGCGCTGGATGCCGGATTCGGACCCTCCACCTACTTATGCACAGGCCTGGCCTTTTCAGGGCCGCATCGACCGCTGGCAGGAAGTGGAGTTCCACCCCTCGCATGTGCGTATCTGGACCGGTGCCATGGATGCGGGCCAGGACAGACTGGACAACCCGGCGCGCGAAGGATTCCATATGCGCGGCTTTCACGGCGTGACGCCGGAGACGGAGACCAGCGCGCATTACTTCTGGACGATTGCGACCAATCCGCATCCGCAGATGCAGGACACCACACAGCTGGTGATCGATCAGACGGCTGCCACTTTCGAAGAAGACAAGGTGGTCATCGAAGCCCAGTTCCGCAACCAGCAGCGGTTTGGTTCACGCGCCGTGGTGGATATCCACGTGGATGTGGGGCCCAACCGTGCGCGGCGCGTGATCGAGCGCTTGCGCCAGGCCGGCGCGCAAGCCTCGCAGGCGCTGGCCTAGGGACGCACAAGCAAAAGAGAAGTACCCGAGATGAAGACTGAAACCACGTTCGAGGTGCGCATTGCGCACAAGCAGGAGCAGGCAGCTGGTATCTGCAGCCTGGAATTGCGGGCTCTGGAAGGCGCCAGCCTGGCGCCGTTCAGTGCGGGTGCGCATATCGATGTGCACCTGCCTGGTGGGCTGGTGCGCCAGTATTCGCTGAGCAACGATCCCGCCGAGCTGGACCGCTATGTGATTGCCGTGCTGCGCGAGCCCGCCTCGCGCGGTGGCTCGGCGGCCGTGCATGAGCAGCTGCAGGCCGGCCAGCAAATCACCATCAGCCTGCCGCGCAACCATTTCGAGCTGCATGCGCCGGCCCGCAAGCATCTGCTGCTGGCAGGCGGCATAGGCATCACGCCGATTCTGGCCATGGCGCGCAAGCTGGCGCGCGACGGTGCGGATTTCGCACTGCACTACTGCGGTCGCTCGCGCGAGCGCATGGCGTTTTCCCAGACCATAGAGGCTGCGCAATGGGCTGACAAGGCGCAGATCCATGTGGATGACGTGAATGGAAAGTCTTCGCTGGGATTGAGCGAATTGCTGCAGCAAAGAGAGCAGGGGCAGCATCTGTATGTGTGTGGACCCAAGGGCTTTATGGACGCCGTGCTCGATACGGCACGAGCGGCGGGCTGGCCTGCCGAGCAGCTGCACTATGAGTTCTTTGCCGCTGAAGTGGAGCACCGCGCCGACGACGAAAGCTTCGAGGTGGAGGTCGCCAGCAGCGGCCAGGTGGTGCGCGTCACGCCGGCGCAGACCGTGGTGCAGGCGCTGGAGTCCATCGGAGTCTGCGTTCAGACCTCGTGCGAACAGGGCGTCTGCGGCACCTGCCTGACGCGCGTCATCTCTGGTCAGCCCGATCACCGCGATATGTATCTGACCGAAGACGAGCAGGCTGCCAACGACCAGTTCCTGCCCTGCTGCTCGCGCGCCAGGTCCGGCCGTCTGGTGCTGGATCTGTGATGAACGGATCGGGCAGGTTTTGACCATGCACGGGCAGGGCTGGCGCAGCCTGCTCAAAATAGGTGTTTTCCATGAAAGCGCCGCGTTCCCGCCATGAAGCCTGCCCTGCTAGTCCTGAATCTCCAGGTCCCCGCCCATCTGCAGCAGATGGAGCAGACCTTTGCCGACTTTGATGTGATCTATGCGCCCGAGGCCGATCAGGCCGAGGCCGCAATCGCCGCCCACGGAGCTCGCGTGCAATGCGTGTGCACGATTGGCGCAACGGGCCTGTCGGCCGCGCAGATGCAGCGCATGCCCGGGCTTGCTCTGGTCTGCGCCATGGGCGCGGGTTACGAGAACATCGACGTGGCCTATGCCAAGGCGCACGGGATTGCCGTCGGCAACGGCGTGGGGACCAACGACGACTGCGTGGCCGACCACGCCATGGGTCTGCTGATCGCTGCGGTGCGCGGCATCGTCAAGCTGGACAAGGCCACGCGTGCCGGCATCTGGCGCTCGGCCCTGCCGCTTCCGGCCAATGTCTCGGGCAAGCGTCTGGGCATCGTGGGGCTGGGCCAGATCGGCGCCAAGATCGCCAGGCGCGCGGCCGCCTTCGATATGCCCGTCGGCTATCACAACCGCAAGCCGCGCGAGGGCGCCGACTACCGCTACTTTGACGATCTGCTGGCGCTGGCTGCCTGGGCCGATGTGCTGCTGGTGGCCACGCCGGGCGGCGCTGGCACGCGCCATCTGATCAATGCCGAGGTGCTCGATGCGCTGGGCGAGAAAGGCGTGCTGGTGAATATCGCGCGCGGCTCGGTGGTCGATACCGCAGCGCTGGCCGACGCCGTGCGTGCAGGTCGCCTGGCCGGAGCCGGACTGGATGTCTACGAAAGCGAGCCGCTGCCGCCGCGGGAACTCATCGATCTGGACGCCGTGGTGCTGACGCCCCATGTGGGCGGCTGGTCGCCCGAGGCCGTGCAGAACTCGGTGGACCGCTTCATCGCCAATATGCGCTGCCATCTGGATGGCAAGCCCTTGGTTTCGCCCATTTGAGTGCTATTGAATTGAAAGCTGCTTGCGATTGATATGGTTGTATTTCAATTTGATTTGATGTTGAAATTCAATTATATCGGGCGCTTACAGCTTTGATATTCATAGCAAAAAAATCCCCGCCACGGCAAGCCGTGCGGGGATTTTTACTATCTGCGGCGCCATGAAGCTGGCGCGGACCAAACCAGTGACACCAAGCAAGGGCCGCCCCGCAGCGAGGGTGTCGTCCCCCTCCCGAAGAGAGAGGGGGAAGCCGCGGGGCCGCCTAGGCGTAGCAGCTCAGGGGGAGCTTATTTCTGGCTGGCTGCAATGGCCTTTTCGGCCTTGTCGACCAGCGGTGCGCCGATCTGGCTCTTCCACTTGTCGTAGACGGGGCGGGTGGCCTTGACAAAGGCTTCGCGCTCGGCAGCGTTAGGCGTGGTCACCGTCACGCCCAGGCCTGCCAGGTCCTTGAGCAGAGGCTTATCGGCCTCGACCAGGCCCTTGCGTGCAATGGCGATTTCTTCCTTGGCGGCATCCAGCGCGGCCTGCTTGACGATGGCCTGGTCGGCAGGCGTCCAGCTGGCCCACACGTCCTTGTTGACGACGAAGATCAGCGGGTCGTTCATATAGCCCCACATGGTCAGATGCTTCTGTCCCACGGACTGCAGCTTGGCCGCCATGTAAACGCCGATGGGGTTCTCCTGGCCGTCCACGGCGCCGCTGGCCATGGCGGGCTGGGCATCGGCCCAGCTCATCTGCGTGGGATTGGCGCCCAGGGCCGTGAAGGTGTCCAGGAACAGGGGCGAGCCCACGACGCGGATCTTCATGCCCTTGAGGTCGGCGGGCGTCTTGATGGCGTGCTTGGAGTTGGAGATTTCGCGGTAGCCGTTCTCACCCCAGGCCAGAGGCACGACGCCGCCTTTTTCCAGGGTCTTGAAGATTTCCTGGCCCACTTCGCCCTGGGTCACGGCATCCACGGCCTTGAAGTTGGGGAAGAGGAAGGGCATGGAGAACAGGTTCAGCGACTTGACCTGGGGCGACCAGTTGATGGTCGAGCCCACGGCCATGTCGATCACGCCCTGGCGCAGCGCGGAGAACTCGCGCGTCTGGTCGCCCTGCACCAGCGAGGTGCCGGGGTAGAGCTTGATGTTGATGCGGCCCTGGGTGCGCTCGCGCACCTTGTCGGCCCACAGCTCGCCACCCTTGCCCCAGGGAAAGGCCGTGCCCAGCACCAGGGACATGCGGTATTCGCTCTTGTACTTGGTCTGGGCCATGGCCATGGGCGATGCAAAGGCCAAAGCGGCGGCCGTGGCCACGGCGGATGCGAGGAAGGTACGAAGTTTCATTTGGTTTGTCTCCCTTTTAGAAACGAAAAAATGCTTTGCTTGTTGGAGGCATTGCACATGGAATCAGCACGGCCCATCTCAGCGGACACCGCGCAAGGGCCGAAGCTGGCCGCGCCGCCCCGCAGCACTGGTGTCGTCCCCCTCCCGAGAAGCGAGAGAGAGGGGGGAAGTGGTGGGGCCGCCTAGACATAGCCGCTCAGGGGGTCAATAGCCAAGTCTTGCGGGCAGCCACAGCGCGAGCTGGGGGAAGGCAATGACCAGAATCATCACGACGAACATGGACAGCAGCATCCAGCCCACCCAGCGCACGGTGGACTCCATGCGCACGCCTGCAATGCGGCAGCTGACCATCAGGTTCACGGCCAGCGGCGGCGTGAACTGGCCCAGTGCCACCTTGAGCGTGAGGATCACGCCAAACCAGACGGGATCCCAGTGGTAGTGATTCATGATGGGCAGCAGCAGGGGCACAAAGATCAGGAAGATCGAGATGCCGTCGAGGAACATGCCTACGGTGATCAGCAGCAGGATCAGCAGACCCAGCACGCCGTATTCGCCGAGACCGGAATTCACGATGGCATTGGCCACTGGATCGATCACGCCCAGGGTGGACAGCGAGAAGGCAAAAATGCCGGCCAGCGACACCACCAGCAGGATCACGGCCGACAGCTCGCCCGCTTCGCGCAGAATCGGAAACAGGTCGCGCAGGCCGATGGTGCGGTGAATCACCATGCCGACGAACAGCCCGTAGAACACGGCAACCACGGCGGCTTCGGTGGGGGTGAACCAGCCCATGCGCATGCCGCCCAGGATCAGCACCGGAGCGGCCAGGCCCCAGGAGGCCTCGCGCAGGCTTTTCCAGAACGGCGGGCGGGGCATGGAGGCTTCGAGCGCACCCATCTTGTGCTTGCGCGACATCCACACGGCGGGAATGATGAGCGCGATACCCGCCAGCACGCCGGGAATCATGCCGGCCGCGAACAGGGCCGGCACCGAAGCGCCGGGCACCAGCACCGAGTAGATGATGAAGGCCACCGAAGGCGGAATCAGAATGTCCGTCGCTGCGGCCGCTCCGACCACGCTGGCCGAGAAGCTCTTGGGATAGCCCGCGCGGCTCATGGCGGCGATCATCACGCCGCCCACGGCCGCCGCATTGGCCGGCCCGGAGCCGGAGATGCCGCCCAGGAACATGGCCACGGCAATCGCCACCAGCGGCAGCATGCCGGGGCCGCGGCCCACGATGGCCACGGCAAAGTTCACCAGCCTCAGGGCAACGCCCGAGCGATCGAAGATGGAGCCCACCAGCACGAACATGGGAATCGCCAGCAGCGGATATTTGCCCAGCCCGGCATAAAAATTCTGCGGCACGGCCAGCAGACCGAACCACTGTGTATCGGCATTGGCCAGGGCAATCGCCGCCGCACCGGCCAGACCGAGGGCGGCGCCTATGGGTACGCCGATGAACATCAGGCCCAGAAAGGCCACGAACAGCAAGGTGGCGATCATGCGATCTCCTTGCTGTGGTCTTTTTCCACGGGCTCGTCGGGGAAGGCGCCGGGCTTGCCCTGGCGGATGAACAGGCCGATGGCGCGTGCAGTGATCAGTGCCGAGACCACGGGCAGCCAGATCGAATACCACCATTGGGGCAGGCCGATGCCGGGCGAGGTCTCCTCGAAACGGAAGTCGTCCCAGACCACGCGCACGCTGAGCACGGCAATGATGGCAAACAGCAATGCCACCATCAGAGAGCCGAACCGGGCCAGTGCCTTGCGGCGCTGGACGGAGCCGCTGTCCGAGAAAAACTCGATGCGGATATGCTGATTGCGGGCCACGGCGGCAGAGCCTGCGACCAGGGCCAGCAAGATCATCAGAAAGACCGAGATTTCCTCGGTCCAGGCGAAGGATGAGTTGGTGAAATAGCGCACCAGCACATTGGCAAAGGTGATCAGGGCCAGAGCGGCCATGATGATCACGGTCAGCCAGTCTTCAATGCGCAGGGAACGAGGCTCGTCCGGGCGCGCGCCGGCATCGGCTGCACCATCGGTCTCGGGAGGAGTGGAGGACATGAACGCGGAAAGTCAGAAAAACACACAGGAGTCAGGGCAGCTCGCCTGAATGGCGTGATCCGCGCGCACTCGATGAGAATGCCCTTATGTTCACGACTTACGCAAAACGGGTTCCGGCAAGACGATTGCCTCAGGAGGCAGGCCGTCGTTGCATTCTTGTTTGCGTAAGTCCTTATGTTGTTCCTTGACCTTCACGGCGTTGTGCGCCGGGATGGCTTGGAGCGAGTAGACACACCGGATAGATGTGAGCAAATATTATCAAGGTATCTATGTCGCAGGGCTTACGTCTGGCGGCAGGCATTACCCTAGGGTCTGGCGACCAAGGCATGGCTCATCGTCGAGTCTGTGTTTTGTCCCATTTACTAGCCAACAAGGATTACCTCCGTTGCACAGCTTTGGTGCAGGGCAGCGGATAATGAGAGTCTATGGAAACCAAATGGCTTGAAGATTTTGTCAGCCTTGCTGAAACCCGCAGTTTCAGCCGCTCGGCCCAGCTGCGCCACGTTACGCAGCCTGCGTTCTCGCGCCGCATCCAGGCGCTGGAGGCCTGGGCGGGAACCGATCTGGTCGACAGAAGCTCGTACCCGACGCGACTGACGCCAGCAGGCAAGACCATGTACGAGCAGGCGCTGGAGATACTGCAGTCCTTGCAGAGCACCCGCACCATGTTGCGTGCCCACGTCAGTGCGGGCAAGGGCATGGTGGGCTTTGCCGTGCCGCATACCTTGGCGTTCACGTTCTTCCCGAACTGGGTTTCGGCCGTGCACGAGAAGTTCGGCCCCTTCCGCAGCCGTCTGTTCGCACTCAATGTGCATGACGCGGTGATGCGTCTCGTGGAAGGTGGCTGCGATCTGCTGATTGCTTACTACCACTCTTCTCAGCCCTTTCAGCTGGACCCTTCGCGCTATGAGATGGTGAGCCTGGGGCATGAGGTGCTGGCTCCCTACTCCAAGCCGGACGAGAACGGCAACCCCATCTTTGCCCTGCCCGGCCGCCAGGGCCAGCCCTTGCCATACCTGGGCTATGCCGCTGGCGCTTATCTGGGGCGGGTGACGGAGCTGATCCTCAAGGAGGCGGCCGAGGCCGTGCACCTCGAGCGCGTCTATGAAACCGATATGGCCGAAGGCCTCAAGGCCATGGCGCTGGAAGGTCATGGCGTGGCCTTTTTGCCCTATAGCGCGGTGCGCGGCGAGCTGGAGTCCGGTCGACTGGTGCGTGCAGTGCCGGAAGGTGTGACCGGTTTTCAGATGGACATGGAAGTGCGGGCCTATCGGGAAAAACCCACGGGCGATGCCCCTCAGGGAGGAGCGGCTGCGCTATGGAACTTCCTCAAGGAGCAGGGCGAGATTGCGGGTGGCGAGGTCAAGGCTGTGTAACCCGATCGAGTGTTGCTTTTCTTCCAAAAGGGCCAGTTGGCCCTTTTTTTGCTTGTGTGACCAGCTTGCCGTGATTTCAGGTGTTTTACTGGTGAAAACCCTAATGTTATGCATCGGGTTAATACTGAATATGCAAGTTGCGCATAAGGATTTTTGCCATCGGCATTGGCTTGTGAAATCACGAAAGCATTAGAGTTCGCAGCTTGCACAAAAAGAGGTGCTGCTTTGCAACACAAGATTGAGGCGGTAAGTAGGTGGTTGCCTTCCTGAATTGCCTACGGGAAAAGTCTTAGAAATGATTGCATTTCAGCCATCTTCATGACTGCACAATGTGTGCAGTACATTTGTTAACGCAACCTGTCCACCCTCACAAAGGGCGATGCGTTAAGGAGTGGCAAGCGTTTTTGGTCCTTACCAATAGGAGATCCGTATGAAGAAGCATTTGTTGGCCATCGCCGTAACCGCACTGGCAACTGGCACCGTGTTTGCACAGGCCAATGACACCTTGGCCAAGATCAAGTCCACCGGCAGCGTCACTCTGGGCGTGCGTGAATCGTCCGGCCTGGGCTATACGCTGGGCAATGGCAAATATGTAGGCTTCCATACCGAAATGGGTGAGCGCATTCTCAAGGACATCCAGAAGCAACTGGGCCTGACAGCGCTGGAAGTGAAGTACCAGCCCGTGACCTCGCAAAACCGTATTCCTCTGGTGCAGAACGGCACCGTGGACATCGAGTGCGGCTCCACCACCAACAACACGGCTCGTCAGAAGGATGCAGCCTTTGCCTTCACCACCTATGTGGAAGAAGTGCGCATTGCCACCCGTGCCAACTCCGGCATCACCGGCATCAAGGACCTGAACGGCAAGACCATCGTGACCACGACGGGTACGACTTCCGTGCAGACCCTGCGCAAGAACAAGCGCGCCGACGGCCTGACCTTCAAGGAGGTCATGGGCAAGGACCACGCCGACAGTTTCCTGATGCTGGAAACCGGCCGCGCCGATGCCTTCATCATGGACGGCTCCATCCTGGCCGCCAA
The DNA here is from genome assembly GCF_008121555.1 of Comamonas sp. Z1. Taxonomy (NCBI): domain Bacteria; kingdom Pseudomonadati; phylum Pseudomonadota; class Betaproteobacteria; order Burkholderiales; family Comamonadaceae; genus Comamonas; species Comamonas sp. Z1. The sequence continues at coordinate 259,409 of NZ_VOQT01000002.1, read as the reverse complement.
TATTTCCAAGTCCAAGGCTCCCAACGATTACAAGATCGTGGGTGAAGTGCTGTCGGTGGAGCCCATCGCCTGCATGATGCGCAAGGACGATCCCGCCTTCAAGAAGGCTGTGGACGAATCCATCGTGCGTCAGATCAAGGATGGTTCTCTGACCAAGCTGTACGACAAGTGGTTCCTGCAGCCCATTCCTCCCAACAACGTGAAGGTGGGTCTGCCACTGTCGGCAGCGACCAAGGATGCGTGGGCTCACCCCAACGACAAGCCCATGGAAGCTTACGAAGTCAAGTAATCCCGCCTATAGGTGTACCGCCCCTTCTGCCAAGCGGTTAGAAGGGGCTTTTTTGTTGCGAGGGCCGGTGTGAGCGTTTGCCCTCATAAACCAAGAATGAAAGAGGTGCTCGTATGAGTTGGGATTGGCAGGTGTTCTGTCAGGACACCATTACCCAAGAGGTCGGGCAGAGTTGTTTTGGCAAGAACGGTGACATCACCTATCTGGATTGGATGATGTCGGCCTGGGGCTGGACCGTGTCGGTGGCATTGCTGTCGCTGGTCATCGCTCTGGTGCTGGGCGCAGTCATCGGTACCTTGCGTACCTTGCCCGATCGTCCGTGGATAGTGCGCCTGGGCAATGCCTGGGTGGAGTTGTTCCGCAATATTCCCTTGCTGGTCCAGGTGTTCATCTGGTACCACGTGGTTCCGGCCATCTTCCCCGCAATGAAGTCCCTGCCGGGCTTTGTGCTGGTGGTGTTTGCGATCGGTTTCTTCACCTCTGCCCGTATTGCCGAGCAGGTGCGCTCCGGTATTCAGGCTTTGCCACGGGGCCAGCGCTACGCCGGCATGGCAGTAGGTTTCACAACCTTCCAGACCTACCGCTATGTGCTGCTGCCGATGGCGTTTCGCATCATCATTCCGCCGCTGACCAGCGAGGCCATGAACGTGTTCAAGAACTCGTCCGTGGCGTTTGCCGTGTCCGTGGCCGAACTGACCATGTTCGCCATGCAGGCCCAGGAAGAGACGGCTCGTGGCGTCGAAATTTATATGGCTGTGACAGGTCTGTATGTGATTTCTGCCTTCATCATCAACCGCATCATGGCCTTCATCGAGAAGCGTTCTCGCGTGCCCGGCCTGATTGCAGCCAGCGGTGGAGGCCACTGATATGAATCTCAACCTCGACTGGTCGTTTTTCTCGTGGGACCTGTTCAGCAACTTTGTGCTGAAGGGGCTGTATTTCAGCGTGTCCCTGACCGTGATCGCCACGCTGGGCGGCATCTTTTTCGGCACCTTGCTGGCGCTGATGCGCCTGTCGGGCAAGAAGTGGCTGGACCTGCCTGCCACCATCTATGTCAACGGCATGCGCTCCATCCCGCTGGTGATGGTGATTCTGTGGTTCTTCCTGCTGATGCCCATGCTGATCGGCAAGCCCATCGGTGCGGAGACTTCGGCCATCATCACCTTTGTGGCGTTCGAAGCAGCATATTTCTCTGAGATCATGCGTGCCGGCATCCAGTCCATTCCACGTGGACAGGTGTTTGCCGGACAGGCGCTGGGCATGACCTATGGTCAGAACATGCGTCTGGTGGTGCTGCCTCAGGCCTTCCGCAACATGCTGCCCGTGCTGCTGACCCAGACCATCATCCTGTTTCAGGATACCTCGCTGGTCTATGCGATCGGTGCCTACGACATGCTCAAGGGCTTCGAAATCGCCGGCAAGAACTTCGGCCGACCCATCGAATCCTATCTGGCGGCTGCCGTGACCTATTTTGTGATCTGCTTTGCACTGTCTTGGTTCGTCAAGCGTCTGCACAAGAAGATTGCCATTATTCGATGAAACACCCCCTGAGTCGCTTCGCGCCCTCCCCCTCAAGGGGGACGACGGCCTCGGCTGCGGGGCGGCCCTTGCTGGCCGTCCCTGGCCTGACCGAGCCCGTTGCAGGCGCTGCGATGGATCACTGACAAAAGTCGGAGTGAAAAATGATTGAACTCAAGAACGTTTCCAAGTGGTACGGCAGCTTTCAGGTGCTGTCCGATTGCTCCACCAATATCAACAAGGGCGAGGTGGTGGTGGTGTGCGGCCCTTCGGGCTCCGGCAAGTCCACGCTGATCAAGACCATCAATGCGCTGGAGCCTTTCCAGAAGGGCGAGATCTTTGTGGACGGCACGGCAGTGCACGATCCCAAGACCAATCTGCCCAAGCTGCGCAGCCGCGTGGGCATGGTGTTCCAGCACTTTGAGCTGTTCCCTCACCTGTCGGTGACGGAGAACCTGACCATCGCACAGATGAAGGTGCTGGGCCGCAGTGCTGCCGACGCCAAGACCCGTGGCCTCAAGATGCTGGACCGTGTGGGCCTGACCGCTCACAAGGACAAGTTTCCCGGCCAGCTCTCCGGCGGTCAGCAGCAGCGCGTGGCCATTGCGCGCGCTCTGTCGATGGATCCCATCGTGATGCTGTTCGACGAACCCACTTCGGCACTGGATCCCGAAATGGTGGGCGAAGTGCTGGACGTGATGATGGGCCTGGCCAACGAAGGCATGACCATGATGTGCGTGACCCATGAAATGGGATTTGCGCGCAAGGTGGCAAGCCGTGTGATCTTCATGGACGTGGGCGGCAAGATTCTGGAGGACTGCAGCAAGGAAGAGTTCTTCGGCCATCCCGAAAACCGCCAGCCGCGTACCAAGGAATTCCTCAACAAGATCCTGCAGCATTGATGCTGCAGGCAAGCCGCAAAAAGGCGCTCGCAAGAGCGCCTTTTTTCATGGCCTCGTGCCAGACCCAGACCGGCCGCTCAGCATTGCAGCACGCCGCGAGGCTCGCGCATCAGCGTGCTCTGCCCGAACAGGCTTTGCACCAGATCCACCACCAGCTCCGCCGTCTGGTTGCGCAGGTCCAGCGCCGGGTTGAGCTCCACAATGTCCAGCGAGGCAAGACGGCCGGAGTCGGCAATCATTTCCATGCACAGCTGGGCCTCGCGGTAGGTGGGGCCGCCGCGTACCGGCGTGCCGGTGCCGGGAGCAATGTCAGGATCGAGAAAGTCCACGTCAAAGCTCAGATGCAGATGGATGTCTCTGTCGTTGCGTCCCAGCAGGCTGACCAGGGCGCGGCGCATCACTTCACGCATGCCCAGCTCGTCAATGGCCCGCATGTCGTAGACCTCCAGCCCCAGCTCTCGGATCATGTGCTTTTCGCTCTCGTCCACGCTGCGCAGGCCGATCTGGCAGAACGATGAGGCAGGCAGGGCGGGAGTCGTGCCCGACAGCGAGGCCAGTTCCGCCGGTCCCAGTCCGCAGAGGCTTGAAACCGGCATGCCGTGCAGATTGCCCGTGGGCGAACTTTCGGGGGTGTTGCAATCCGAGTGGGCATCCAGCCAGAGCACGCGCAGCTGCTTGCCCGTGGCGCGGCAATGGCGGGCCACGGCGCTGATGGAGCCTGTGGCCAGCGTATGGTCGCCACCCAGCAGTATGGGCAGCCGGTGTTGCTGCAGCACCTGCAGCACAGCGTCATGGGCGATCCGGTTCCAGCTCAGGCATTCGGCCAGATTGCGCAGACCCTGGGCATCGCGCGCGCCACGCGGGTTGGCGGGGCCGCTCAGATTGCCCAGATCGCTGACCTGCACACCCAGCCGTTGCAGCGCCGGACCGAGCTGGGCCACACGCAGGGCATCGGGCCCCATGGCCGCGCCAAGGCGCGAGGCACCGATATCGGTGGGCAGACCGATCAGTGTGGACGATGTGTATGCCATGAGCCGCTCCGCTTCAGGCCGTCTTACGGGCCGCAAGATTGATGATCTGGGGACTGGCTGCCTGTCTCACCATGGCAAACAGATCCTTGGGGTCGGCGAGCTCCGGCACCAGCTCGATCTGTGACAGCAGGCCCGCGCCTCGTGCCAGGCTGTGCATGGTGCGCAGCGCCGAGTAGTCCTCCAGCGCGAAGCCCACGGAGTCGAACAGGGTGATCTGGGCATCCGATGTCCGGCCCGGCGCCAGCTTCTGCAGCACGCGCCAGAGCTCGGTCACGGCAAAGTCGGCGGGCATTTGCTGCAGCTCGCCCTCGATGCGCGTCTGCGGCTCGTACTCGACAAAGACCTGCGCACGCTGCAGGGCGCTGGCATCGAACTCGGTCTTGCCGGGGCAATCACCGCCCACGGCATTGATATGCATGCCGGGCTCCAGCAAATGTCCGGGGATGATGGTGGCGCGGGTCTTGTCGGCGGTGGCGGTGGTCACGATGTCCGTGCCGGCCACGGCGTCCCGCACGCTGGTGCAGACGATGGCCGTGGCGCAAAAGCCGGGCAGGAACGGCTGCAGGTTGCGCAGCAGCTTTTGCGATGCCGCAGGGTCGATGTCGAACAGGCGCAGCTCGCGCACGCCCAGCAGCTCCATGAAGGCCAGAGCCTGGAATTCGCTTTGCGAGCCATTGCCGATCAGCGCCATGCTGCGGTTGCCGGCGCGCGCCAGATGGCGCGCAGCCATGGCGGATGTGGCGGCGGTGCGCAAGGCTGTGGTCAGCGTCAGCTCGCTGACAAAGCGCGGCATGCCGGTGGCGACATCGGCCAGCGCGCCGAAAGCCATCACGGTGGGCAGGCCCAGGCGCGGATTGTGCGGGTGGCCGTTGACGTATTTGAAGGCGTAGTCCCGCGCATCGGCCACCGGCATCAGCTCGATCACGCCGCTGGCTGAATGGGCGGCGGTGCGCGCGCTTTTGTCGAAGTCCTGCCAGCGGCCGAAGTCGGCCTCCAGGGCTTGGCTGATCAGGCGCAGCACCTGGGTGATGCCGACGCGCGCGACCAGCCGGGCTGCGTCGCTGGCGCTGAGAAAGTCGGTGCGCAATGGTGTGCCGGCCAGAGCTTGAGGAACAGACATAAGACCTCCTCCTTGGCTTCATTTTTGAGGATTTTTGCGCCAAATGCCAGAGAGAAGAGCCTGCGGTCGCCGTGGGTGCACTGCTCTTGCGGGGTCGGGTGCGGCCTTGCCGCCAGCGAAGATGGGACAATATCGGCCATGACTCAGACCATCACGATTACCCGTCCCGATGATTGGCACTTGCATGTGCGCGATGGCGATGCCATGCGCTGTGTGGTGCCGCACACTGCCCGCCAGATGGGCCGTGCCATCATCATGCCCAACCTCAAGCCCCCGGTCACCACGGCGGAGATGGCTGCGGACTACCGCGCCCGCATTCTGTCGGCCGTGCCTGAAGGCAGCCAGTTCCAGCCGCTGATGACGCTGTATCTGACGGACAACCTGGGCCCTCAGGAAATCGTGCGCGCCAAGGCGGCCGGCGTGGTGGCCTGCAAGCTTTACCCCGCAGGTGCCACGACCAATTCCGACCATGGCGTGACCGATCTGCGCAAGATCTATCCCACGCTGCAAGCCATGCAGCGCGAAGGCCTGGTGCTGCTGGTGCATGGTGAAGTCACCGATCAGAGCATCGACCTGTTCGACCGTGAAGCCGTGTTCATCGAGCAGCAGCTCAAGCCTCTGCGCAAGGATTTCCCCGAGCTCAAGATCGTCATGGAGCATGTGACGACCAAGGAAGCCGCCGAGTACGTGGCTGAGGCCGATGATTTCCTGGCTGCGACCATCACGCCCCAGCATCTGCTGTTCAACCGCAACGCCATCTTCCTGGGCGGCGTGCGCCCGCATTTCTATTGCCTGCCGGTCCTCAAGCGCGAAACCCATCGCCTGGCGCTGGTGCAGGCCGCCACCAGCGGCAGCAGCAAGTTCTTCCTGGGCACGGACAGCGCTCCCCATGCCGCGCACCTGAAGGAAGCCGCGACCGGCTGCGCCGGCTGCTACAGCGCCCACGCCGCCATCGAGATGTATGCGGAGGTGTTCGACGGCGTTGGCGCCCTGGACAAGCTGGAAGCCTTTGCCTCCTTCAACGGCGCTGATTTCTACGGCCTGCCCCGCAACACCGACACCATCACCCTGGTCAAGGAAAGCTGGACACCTCCCGTGAGCTTTGCATACGGCGAAGGGGCGCAGCTCAAGCCGCTGCGCTTTGGCGAAGCCTTGCCCTGGAAGATGCTGGATTAAAAACAGTAGCTGCAAGCGCCTGTGTTCACTTGAATCAAAGGTGTTTTCGGTCTGAAATCAAGAAAGGAGTTGCGCAAGCTGCTCCTTTTTTAATTTGGCTTTAGGCAAGGCCTCGGTTAGGCTTGGCCAAACAGCGCTCAGGAGATTGCATGCCCAACGATGTCCAGCCCAGGATTGCCTTGCTGATCGATGCGGACAACGCGCCCGCGGAGATGATTGACGAGATATTGACCGAGCTATCCACCTTCGGCCTGATCAATATTCGCCGTGCCTATGGCAACTGGACCAAGGCCGGTCTGCATGGCTGGCAGAGCAAGCTGCTGGAGTACGCCGTGCGGCCCATGCAGCAGTTCGATTACTCCAAGGGCAAGAACGCGACCGATATGGCCATGACGGTGGATGCCATGGAGCTGCTCTATACCGAAAAGCCCGATGCCTTCGGCATCGTTTCCTCGGACGCCGACTTCACGCCGCTGGTCATGCATTTGCGCGCCAAGGGCGCTGCGGTCTATGGATTCGGTGCGGAGCAGACGCCCAGGGCTTTCGTCAATGCCTGCTCGCGCTTTCTGTATTTCGATGCGCTCAAGGAACTCGGCGACGGCATTGTCAGCCGCAGTGAACGCCGCGAAGCACTGGAGGCCGAGGCAGTTCCACGTGCAGTGCCTGCGGCAAGCCAGCCATCCGAGCAGACCCTCCCTGTCAGCAATGGCAAGGTGGCCGGTGGCACGGGCGCTGCGGCCCCGGCATGCACCACGTTGCGCGTGCCTTCGCACATGCTCAAGGAAGACAGGCAGCTCATTGGCATGCTGCGCGATGCCGTCAAGGCGACGCAGGACGAAGCCGGCTGGGCACGTGTGGCTGCGGTGGGCACGCATATCGGCAACAAGTTGTCCTTCGATGCGCGCAACTATGGCTATGCCTCGCTGACCAAGCTCATGGCCGCGACCCAGGTGTTCGAGTTGCGTGACGAGGGCACGGCCCGCGTGGCGGTGCGCGATCTGCGTGGGCATCAGGACGAGGTGCTGCCTTGATGCAGCCAGCCGCAATGCAGTCAGTGGATTGGGCCATTGACTGGCAGGCGCCCTGGCTGGCACCGCTGCAAGCGCTTGGACGTCAGGTTCATGACCGGGTGCTGGGCGGTGCCGGCGTGGCCCGGGCCTTGCAGGAGGTGGCTGCCGCCCAAGGACTGCTGCCGGGCTGGCAGTTCGTCGATCAGCTGCAGCTGCCTGCCGGCCAGGCCTATGAGGCATTCATCCACAGCCGGCGCAGCATTCCCACGCGCGACAATCTGCATGACTTCTTCAACGGCCTGATCTGGCTGCACTGGCCGTTGCTCAAGCAGCGGCTCAACGCGCTGCAGGCGGTCGAGATCGCGCGCCAGGGTGTGGGAGCGCAGCGCGGGCGCCTGCGCGATTCGATCACGGTGCTGGACGAGAACGGCGGCTTGCTGCTGGCGCCGCAGGCACTGTGCGATGCGCTGCGCGACAAGCGCTGGCAGGAGCTGTTTGTGGCCCGGCGTGCGCTGTGGGAGCAGGCGCGCTTCCTGCCCATAGGCCATGCCCTGCTGGAAAAGCTGGTTCAGCCGCGCAAGGCCATCACCGCGCATGTGATCTGCGTGCCGCTGGAGCAGGCGCCGCGCCTGGCATCGCTGGCCGAGGCAGACGGCTGGCTGGACCATCAGTTGCGGACCCAGTCTTGCAATCTGGCCAGCAAGCCCTATCTACCAATTCCCATATTGGGAATCCCGGACTGGTGCCTGCAAAACCAGAACTTTTCCTTCTATGATGACTCTCTAGTTTTCCGAGCCCCACGTACCGCACAAACAACACAACAACGGGTACTGCCAGAAAGAGAACTGGCTTGATGAGCATTCGTCCTGCACAGGCGGTGCCTCAGGGGTTCTGGTCATTTTGTCCCCTGTGTGGAGTACACCCTCGATGAAACGTATTGCCTTATTTCTACTGACCAATATCGCCGTGGTGGCGGTATTGGGCATCGTCGCCAGCTTGCTGGGCGTCAACCGCTACCTCACTGCCAACGGCCTCAATCTGGGCGCCCTGCTGGGTTTTGCCTTCATCATGGGCTTTGGCGGCGCCATCATCTCGCTGCTGATCTCCAAGCCCATGGCCAAGTGGACATCGGGTGTGCAGGTCATCAACGAGCCGCGCAACGCCGATGAGGCCTGGATCGTCAACACCGTGCGCGGCTTTGCCGAAAAGGCTGGCATCGGCATGCCCGAGGTCGGCATCTATGAGGGCGAGCCCAACGCCTTTGCGACCGGCGCTTTCAAGAACTCGGCCCTGGTGGCCGTGTCTACAGGTCTGCTCGAAGGCATGACCCGTGAAGAGGTCGAGGCCGTGATCGGTCACGAAGTGGCCCACATCGCCAATGGCGACATGGTGACCATGACGCTGATCCAGGGCGTGATGAACACCTTTGTGGTCTTCCTCTCGCGCGTGATCGGCTATGCGGTCGACTCCTTCCTGCGCCGCAACGACGAGCAAAGCTCCGGCCCTGGCATCGGCTACATGATCACCACCGTGGTGCTGGATATCCTGCTGGGCTTTGTCGCCGCCATGATCGTGGCCTGGTTCTCGCGCCAGCGCGAGTTCCGTGCCGACGCGGGTGCTGCCCAGCTCATGGGGCGCAAGCAGCCCATGATGAATGCGCTGGCCCGTCTGGGCGGAATGCATCCGGGCGAGCTGCCCAAGAGCGTGGCGGCCATGGGCATTGCCGGTGGCATCGGCCAGCTGTTCTCTACCCACCCGCCCATCGAGCAGCGCATTGCTGCACTGCAGAACGCCCGCTAAGCGTACGCATGTGTAAACGGCAGTAGCCGGTCTTTACCGCTGCTTCACAAGCCCCTGTCAACAACCGGCAGGGGCTTTTGCGTTGTAGGAGCATATACATGTCCCCGGACTTTCAGGAGTTGTGATGTCCTTCATCTCTCAAACCATGACCCGCCGACTGCTGTCGGTCTTGCTGCTGGGCGGCTCCGCTGCCCTGCTTACGGGCTGCGTGGTGGCCCCGGCCTATCCGGCTTATGGAACCGAGGTGGTTGCGGGCGACGTCTATGCACCCATGGCCCCGCCTCCCCTGATCAACGAGGTGATCCCGGTGGCTCCCTCGCCGGCCTATGTCTGGATCGGCGGCTCCTGGGGCTGGGGCGGCGGGCGCTACAACTGGCGTCCCGGCCGCTGGGCCATGCCGCCACGTCCCGGCTATGGCTGGCATGAGGGTGGGTGGAATCATGGTCCTGGCGGCTGGCATCACGGCGGCGGCCATTGGGGACCGCGCCGCTGAGGGCGTCCGCTAGGTGACAAGAGAGGGCATCCGCCCGCTAGGCGGGCCGTGCCTGTATCGCTAGAGTCGGATGCAGGAGGTTTGCCGTGAATCCTGCTCTTGTCACCCGCCGCGAAGGCGCTGTTCTCATCCTCTCCAACAACAACCAGGCAGCGCGCAATGCGCTGTCGCCCGAGTATTACCACGCGGTCATGGAAGCGCTGCGTGCGGCCGGCACCGATGCCTCGGTGGCCGCCGTGATTCTGACAGGCGAGGGCGGTCATTTCTGCGCTGGCGGCGATCTGAACCAGCTGGCAACGAGGCGCGAGATGCCGCTGGCCGAACGCCGCCTAAAGCTTGAGGACCTCAACCATCTGATTCGTGCCATACGCGACTGCCCCAAACCCGTGATCGCGGCGGTGGAGGGCGCTGCCGCGGGTGCAGGCCTGTCTCTGGCCATGGCTTGCGACATGCTGGTGGCTGCAAGGTCGGCGGTTTTCTCGGTGGCCTATGTGAAGGTCGGCCTCACACCCGACGGTGGCGCGACTTCGTTTCTGGCCGAATTCATGTCCCGCCAATTGCTGACCGAGCTCTGCCTGACGGGCGAGCGCATCAGCGGCGAGCGCATGCACGCGCATGGCTGCATCAACCGTTTGACGGAGCCGGGCCAGGCCCTGGCCCAAGCGCTGGAGCTGGCGCGGCAACTGGCCCAGGGGCCGGAAGTGGCGACTGCGCGAATCAAGGCGCTGTGTCGGGTGGCCCACAGCCACAGCCTGGAGCAGCAGCTGGCGCTGGAGGCCGACCATATGGTCGAGGCCCAGGGCAGCGAGGAGTCCCGCGAAGGCATTGCGGCCTTTCTGGAAAAGCGTGCGCCCGACTTTGCCAGGCTGCGCGGAGCCTGACAGGTCGTTCCCGACGGCCTAGCGAACCGTGTAGTTGAGCTGGAACATCACGCCGGCGTTGCCAAGGACGTTGATCTGGGCGCCCCAGTTGCTGTTGAAGTCGTAGCCCACGGCCGGAATGGCCGTGATGCCCCAGCCATGCCGGTTGTTGAACGGGATCTTCTTGTTGTACGGAAACTTGTAGCCGTGAATGATGCCGCCCGTGACCTTGAAGAAAAGGCCTGGCACGCTGTCAAACGGCCTGAAGCGCCAGCCGTAATAGGCGTACTGGCTGGGCTGACCGAATGAATTCCTGAAATAGGCAAAGCCTGCGATATGGCGTTCGCCCAGCTCCTTCTCGGCCTGGATCAGCCAGACATAGGCGTGCTTTTGTTCGTCGGGCTCGAAATCGTTTTCCTTCTTGGCATCGGAGAAATGCCAGTCCAGAGGGGCGTAGCCGAACATCCAGCCCGAGAGCGCCGAGGGCTTGTCGGCGCTCTTGTCCGCCGCGGCAGCGGGATCACTGGTTTGTGCGCCGGCACTGGCGGCAGCCAGCCAGCAGGCCAGTCCCAGGGTGGCACAGGCAGGGGCGAGTCGCAGAGATTTCATGGTGACGCTGGCATGCGATGAAGTCCCCAGCGTAGCGATGCCAGGCCCTGGACCATGTCAGTCAGCGTCCCAAAACTTGTAAAAGCCATGACCGCCGGTGTGCTCGTGCCCCTCAAAGGCAGCCAGCCGCGGGGCAGCCATGCCTGGGACACACAAAGAGGCCGCTGCCGCGTTGCTTACAGCGCGCCGCCCGAGCCGCGCGCGCCCGAGGAGGGCACCTCTACGCCGAGAATCGCCGCAGCCACGGCCTCGCCGACCTTGATGCCATCCACACCGGCCGACAGAATGCCGCCTGCGTAACTCGCACCTTCACCGGCCGGGTACAGACCACGCGTGTTATCGCTCTGGAAGTCGGCGCCGCGGCCGATCTTGACCGGGGACGAGGTGCGGGTTTCCACACCGGTCAGCACCGCATCCTTCATGTCGTAGCCGCGAATCTTCTTGCCAAAGGCGGGCAAGGCCTCGCGCATGGCCTCGATCGCATAGGCGGGCAGGGCCTGGTGCAGATCGCCGAGGCTGATGCCGGGCTTGTACGAGGGTTGCACCTCGCCAAATTCGGTGGATGGCTTGCCAGACACAAAGTCGCCCACGAGCTGGCCGGGCGCACTGTAGTTCTGGCCGCCGAGCACATAGGCCCTGGACTCCAGCTGGCGCTGTAGCACAATGCCGGAAAGCGGGTGATGCTCGCCTTTTTGCTGCTTTTCAACACCAAAGGTCTTGCCGTCAAAGGCCCAGGCAAAGCTCTCGGTGTCTTGCGGGTAGTCCTCGGGGCTGATGGCGCAGACCATGCCGGCATTGGCATTGCGCTCGGCGCGCGAATACTGGCTCATGCCGTTGGTGACGACGCGCCCGGGTTCGCTGGTCGCAGCCACCACGGTGCCGCCCGGGCACATGCAGAAGCTGTAGACGGCGCGGCCATTTTTGGCATGGTGCACCAGCTTGTAGTCGGCAGCGCCCAGCAGCGGGTGGCCGGCATCCTTGCCCCAGCGGGCGCGGTCGATCACGCTTTGCGGATGCTCGATGCGAAAGCCCACGGAGAAGGGTTTGGCCTCCATGGCCACGCCGCGCTCGTAGAACATGGCAAAAGTGTCGCGCGAGCTGTGGCCCAGAGCCATCACGGCATGATGGGTGGGCAGCGCATAGCTTTGGCCTGTGGCCTGGTCGAGCACCTGCAGGCCGACCAGTTGGCGCTGGCCGTCGACTTCTTCGATCTGTACATCGGTCACGCGCTGCTCGAAGCGGATTTCGCCGCCCAGGCGCACGATTTCCTCGCGAATGCCTTCGACCAGCTTGACCAGCTTGAAAGTTCCGATATGGGGGTGAGCCGCATAGAGAATTTCGGGCGGCGCGCCATAGGTCACGAACTCGGTCAGCACCTTGCGGCCCAGATGGCGCGGGTCCTTGATCTGGCTGTAGAGCTTGCCGTCGGAGAAGGTGCCGGCGCCGCCTTCGCCGTACTGCACATTGGACTCGGGCGTCAGCTCGCGCTTGCGCCACAACCGCCATGTGTCCTTGGTGCGCTCGCGCACGGTCTTGCCGCGCTCCAGCACGATGGGCTTGAAGCCCATCTGGGCCAGAACCAGCCCGGCAAACATGCCGCAGGGGCCAAAGCCCACGACCACGGGGCGCTCATCCAGATCCGCCGGGGCCTGGCCCACGGGTTTCCAGCTCATGTCTGGCGTCGGGTTGACATGGGGATGGTCGGCAAACTGCGTCAGCAGCGCGGCCTCCTGGCCCTCGTCGGCCAGCGTGATGTCGACAATGTAGACGGCCAGCAGTTCCGCCTTGCGCGCATCGAAGCTGCGCTTGTGCACATGCAGCTTGGCAATGGCGGCGGCCGCAATTCCCAGGCGCTCGGCAGCAAGCTGCGTGAGCTTGTCCGTGGGCTGGTATTCGGTGTGGTTCTCGGGGTGGTATTCAACCGCCGAGAGAGGGAGTTTGAGTTCTGCGATCCGGATCATGGCTTGTACCTATCAAGCAAGGGTCTGGATGGTACGGCAAAGACCTGATGACTGCGCGACAAGGCCATGGTGACCTCGGCTTTTGTTGTGCTTATCGCTTCTAAGAAGATAGCGGTTCGCGCTTGATACAGCTCATGTTCTCATCTCTTTGAACACGAAGTTGCTATGTAACAAGCGCGGCCAGCTATGCATTTGATAGTGATGTGCTGGTGGCCTTTTGTTATTTGTAGAGCAGTTGCGGCAGCCACAGACCGATCTGCGGCCAGATGTAGAGCAGCACGATGGCCAGGATTTGTATGCCCATGAAGGGCATCATGCCCACGAATATCTGGTTGAGCGTCACCGAAGGCGGTGCCACCCCCTTGAGGTAGAAGGCAGACATGGCCACGGGTGGAGAGAGGAAGGCCGTCTGCAGATTCAGCGCCACCAGCAGGCCGAAGAACAGCGGGTCAACGCCAAAGTGGTTGAGCAGAGGGATGAAGATGGGCATGAAGATGACGATGATCTCCGTCCATTCCAGCGGCCAGCCCAGCAGAAAGATCACGACCTGGGAGAGGATCATGAACTCTATCTTGCTGAGGTTCATGGACAGCACCCAGCGCTCTATCAGCTCCTGCCCGCCCAGCAATGCAAAGGCGGCGGAGAAAATGGCCGAGCCCACAAACAGCCAGCAGACCATGGCCGAGGTCTTGGCGGTCAGGTACACGGACTCCTTGACGACATCGATACTCAGGCGCTTGTAGGCAGCGGCAAGCACAAAGCCGCCCAAGGCACCCATGGCAGCCGCTTCGGTCGGCGTGGCCAGGCCAAAGACAATGGAGCCGAGTACGGTCAGGATCAGCACCACCAGCGGAAAGAACGAGCCCAGCAGCATCTTGAAGATTTCCAGCCGCGCAAAACTCAGAAACAGATAAAACAGTGCGGTGCAGGTCCCCAGCACTGCAAAGCCAATCCACCACCAGGTGGGGGCTGGCTGGGTTTCAGCCTGGCTGGCAGCAGGCACGCCCGGTGCGTTGCTGCCTGTTTCAGGCTCTGCCGGCGCCGTTGCTGCCACCGGGGCGGAGGACTCTGAGTCGGGCGGCTCCTGTAGCCCTCCTTCTGTGGGTGGTTCCTGCAAGCCACCTTCTATGGGCGGCTCGGCAAGGCCAGTGCCGGAGCTGGAGCTGGAGCTGGAGCTGGAGCTGGAGCTGGAGGAGCTGCTGCTTTCCATGCCTATGGGCTGGATCTCGAACTGTTCCTGCACCGCAGGCGTCGTCACTGCCTGCCAGCTGCTGGCAGCCAGCAGCAGGAACAGCATTCCGGGCAGAACCACCACGGCCAGCTGGCGCAGCAGATAGCCCGTGGGAACCTGTGCATTGCGCTGGCCTTTGAGTGCGGCCAGCAGGCGCATGGGGGCGTATTGCTGAGCGGTGGCGGGCAGCTCGCGAGTCAGGGACGGTAGAGCTACCTGGCGCTCGGCGGCTGACAGCGGTGGTGCCCAGGCCGGCTTGATCTTGGCCATGATAACCACATAGCCCACGTACAGGCCGGCAAGCATCAGGCCAGGGAAGAAAGCGCCGGCATACAGCTGGACGACGGAAACGCCTGCTGTCGCGCCATAGAGAATCAGCAGCACCGAAGGCGGTATCAAGATACCCAGGCAGCCACCCGCCGTGATGGCCCCTGCCGCCATGGACGTGCTGTAGCCGGCACGCAGCATGGTGGGCAGTGCCAGCAGGCCCATGAGCGTGACCACGGCGCCCACAATGCCGGTGGCGGTGGCAAACACGGTGCAGGTCACCAGCGTGGCCACAGCAAGCGAGCCCGGCACGCGGGCCATGGCCAGGTGCATGCTTTTGAACAGCTTTTCGATCAGGTTGGCGCGCTCGACCAGATAGCCCATGAAGACGAAAAGGGGGATGGCGATGAGCACGTCATTGGTCATGCTCTTGTAGGCTGACTGCACCATCAAATCCAGTGTGCGTGTGGTATCGCGCTCATAGGCCAGCCAGGTGAAGATCATGCCCATGCCCATCAGCGTGAAGGCAGTGGGAAAGCCCAGCATGATGGCGACCACTACCAGCGACAGCATCAGCAGGCCCAGATGGCCGTTGGTGATGTTTTCTACGCCCAGCAGCAGCACGATGGCCGAGAGCACGACCAGGGCCATGATGGAAAAGCCGAACCAGAGTTCCTTGCGCATCTTCATGCTTTGCCCTCCTGCACCATTTCCTTGAGCTTTTCCACATCCACTTCTTCCACGTCTGCGCCGCGACGGGGCCATTGGCCGTCGCGCAGGCACAGCATGCAGCGGGCGATTTCAGCCAGGCCCTGAAGCAGCAGCACGCCACCAGCCAGCGGAATCATGAATTTGAATGGATACAGCGGCAACGGATGGGCAGAGAAGGTCTGCTCGCGAATATCCAGCGATTCGTGGGCATAGGTCCAGCCGGCCCAGGTCAGCGCCAGTACGCCAGGCAGGAAGAACAGGATGTACAGGCACAGATCCACGGCAGCCTGCGCACGCGGGCTGAAGAAGCCATAGAGCACATCGCCGCGCACATGGCCGTTCTTGGACAGGGTGTAGGCGCCGGCCAGCATGAACATGGTGCCGTAGAGCATGATCTGTGCATCCAGCACCCAGGCGTGAGGTTTGTTCAGTGCATAGCGGGAGAACACCTCCCAGCTGATCAGCATTGTCAGCAGCACCACGGCCCAGGCCGCCACCTTGCCGATAAAGGTCGAGAACGCATCGACAGCAAGCAGAATTTTTTGCATGGCAGTCTCCGCTGCGTGATGCAGCGAGGTGCGAAGAAGATGAGATGCCCGCCTGCCGGGGCGGGACTGCGGGAGGCAGACAGGCGCAGCCCCTGCTGGGCTGCGCTGCGTCGGAATCAACTGCGCTTTTGCGCGAAGTAGTGGTTCCAGGCCATCTTGAAGTCGAGGTCGGTATCGTTTTGCCAGCGTCCGCTGCGCTGGGCAAACGTGCGCATGGAGTCCATCACCCGCTTGAACATGGGGTTCTCGGCGGCCTTCTTGGATGTCACCTTGTCCCAGGCAGCCAGTTGGGCGCGCAGGATGGCGTCGGGTGTCTTGTAGAACTTCACGCCTTGCTTGGACTGCATCTCTGCATAGTCCTTGGCATAGCGGTCGGTGGCCTTCCAGCTCATGTCGGCGCTGGCGGCCTGGGTGGCGTACTCGATGATGGACTTGATCTCGGCCGGCAGGGCGTTGAACTTGGTCTTGTTGAACAGCACCTCGAACTGCTCACTCGACTGGTGAAAGCTTTGCAGCATGCAGTTCTTGGTCACATCCGGAAAGCCCAGCACGCGGTCGCTGGATGCATTGTTGAACTCGGCGGCATCCAGCAGGCCGCGATCCAGGGCTGGAACGATCTCACCGGCAGGCAGTGGGTTCACAGCCAGACCCATTTCCGTAAACACATCCACGGCAAGGCCGACGGTGCGGAATTTCAGTCCCTTCAGGTCTTCCACCTTGGCCACGGGTTTCTTGAACCAGCCCAGCGGCTGGGTCGGCATGGGGCCATAGAGTTTGGAGACCACGTCCATTTTCAGGCCGCCGTAGATCTCGTCCAGCAGCTCCTTGCCTCCGCCATAGTTGTGCCAGGCCAGCACCATATTGGCATCCATGCCAAAGGCCGGTCCGGACCCCCACAGCGCTACGGCCTGGCTTTTGCCATACCAGTATGCAATCACGCCGTGCCCGCCATCCAGCGTGCCTTTGGATACGGCATCCAGCAACTGGAATGCAGGCACCACGGAGCCGGCAGGCAGCACCTCGATCTTGAGGCGGTTGCCAGTCATGTCATTGACTTTCTTCGCGAAGTCCTGGGCAAACTCGTGAAAAATATCCTTGGCCGGCCAGGTACTCTGAAAGCGCCAGGACGTGGTCTGGGCCGTGCTTATCATGGGCACGGACATGGCGGAAGCAGCCACCGCGGCACCTTTGAGTAGGTTGCGGCGGCCGGTTTTCTGGGTCTCCTGTGTCATCTACTTCATCTCCTCTGGGTGGTTATCCTGGCCTTCCGCCAGTGCATGCATCTTTGAAGCGAGTGACAGGCCGGCGCAGAGGGTTAACACCAGACTTGATGAGTGGATGGCGGCTTGAATTCTTGATATTTTCTTATTGAAATCAATCTATTACGCCCGAAATTAAAGTGGTGTTTGCTATGGATTGGTGAGTGTTTGGCAGTGCTGGAGATTTGCCGGTTAAGGGTAATTTGGGGGGCACTGCGTGGATGTATCGTTGCGGTAAAGCTCGCAAGGCAAGCGCCTGAATGACTTGCCGTGCACTAGCATGCAGTCAGTCTGACTTGACGCCAAAGCTGCATGTCTCATTCATCCTCCGACTCTTTTCTACCGCTTACCCGCAGACATTGGCTGCAGCATTCCGGTGCTGTGCTGGGGGTGCTGCCCGTCATTCCCTTGCTCGGCTGCGCAGCTCCCGCTGCGGAGTCGGTGAGGAGCGTGGGGAAAGCGGCTGCTCCATGGTTGAGCGGTGGCACCAAGGCCATCACCGCCGCCGTGCGCGGCATCAACCCGTTTGCCGGTGCCGGGCTGGCGGGCAGTTGCCGCCTGACCTGCGAGGCCACCATCGGCCCCTGCCATACGCTGTCTCCCGAGCGCATGGATGTCAGCGATGGCTGGGATGGCCTGCCGCTGCATATGCAGATCCGCGTGGTCAACGAGCGCTGCGAGCCGGTGCCGGGCACGATTGTGGAGATCTGGCATACCAATCACACGGGCGGTTACTCGGGCCAGATTCACCGCATGTGCAACAACGATGCGACCGATGGGAACAAGCAGTTCTTTCGCGGCTATCAACGCACCGACGGCAATGGCGTGGTGCGCTTCGACAGCTGCTACCCCGGCTGGTATCGCGGCCGCGCCGTGCATGTGCACTTTCGCATTCTGCAAGGCAGCTACGACCCGGCGGACAGCGCTGCATCGTGGCTGACCAGCCAGTTGTTGTTCAGCGATGCGCTCAACAGCG
Source organism: Comamonas sp. Z1 (assembly GCF_008121555.1). Lineage (NCBI taxonomy): Bacteria > Pseudomonadati > Pseudomonadota > Betaproteobacteria > Burkholderiales > Comamonadaceae > Comamonas > Comamonas sp. Z1. The sequence goes on along the minus strand of NZ_VOQT01000002.1, from coordinate 241,648 downwards.
AGATCTTTGCGCAGGCGCCGCTTTACAGGGACAAGGGCCAGCCCGATACCCGCCTGGATGTGGACAACGTGGTCGGGCAGGAGCCGGACAAGACGCCTTATGTCTTCGATGTGCAGAACCTGGGAGGGGTGATGCTGGCATCGAAGACCGTGGTGGTGCGCAGCGATAGTGCCGACAAGCTCTGCCAGGTCAAGGGCTCCATGCCGCCAGGCGGGCCAGGAGGCCCGGGGCGGCGGCCGCCGCGCCCGGGCATGATGCCGCCACCTCCGCCCGGCACCTGAACCAGGCTTCAGATCACCAGTCTGGAGTAGCCGATTCCGGCTGCTTTTTCCACGCGGATCTGCGCCGGAATGCGCTCCTTGAGTGCTTCCACATGGCTGATGACGCCAATCATCTTGCCGCTGGCGTTGAGTGCATCGAGCGCGGCGAGGGCCATCTCCAGCGTATCGCCGTCCAGCGTGCCGAAACCTTCGTCGAGGAATAGCGAATCGATCGAGGTCTTGCTGCTGACCAGATCGGACAGTGCCAGTGCCAGTGCCAGGCTGACGAGAAAGGCCTCGCCGCCCGAGAGCGTGCGCGTGTCGCGCGCCACATCGCCCTGCCAGCCGTCCACGATGTCCAGCTCCAGCTCGCCAGTGGGCTTGCGCCGCAGCAGATAGCGACCGTGCAGGCGCTCCAGGTGTCGGTTGGCCAGATGCAGCAGATGATCCAGCGTCAGCCCCTGTGCGAACTTGCGGAACTTGTCGCCTCTGGCGGAGCCTATCAGGCTGTCCAGGTGTTGCCAGAGATCGCTGTCCTGTTCCTGCTCGGCAATCCGGGCCAGCAAGGCTTGCTGGCCCGCGCGGCGGTCATCGTCATCTTTGAGGCGGGCGCGGTGGGCGCCCAGTTGCTCGGCTTGCTGGGCGCGTTCGGTCTCCAGCTGGGTAATTTGCTCGGTAATGGTTTCGGGTGCTTCGTCGCTGAGCGCCTGTGTCTGCAGTGCGGTCAGGCGCTGGCTGGCGTCTGCCTGCAAGGCGGCTGCGCGTTGTGCCGCGCCCTGAAGCTGGTTGCTCAGTGCCCGCAGACCTTGCTGTTCGGCATCGGACAGCAGGGCTGCGGTGTACTGCGCTTCGTCGGAGAACGGGCTGGCCTGCAGCGCCTGCTGCCATTCGGCCTGGGCCTGCCGCGTCGATTGCTGCAGCTGCTCAAGCGTGGCTTGTGCCTGGCTTGCCTGACCTTGCAGCCTGGCCAGTTGCTGCGCTGTTTGTTCGAGCAGAACTCTGCAGTCCTGCAGCGTGGCGGCGGCTGGCACTGTATAGGCGGTGGCGTCGGCGGACATGTCAGGCAGGGCCTGGCTGCGTTGCAGCCAGTGCTCGGCATCCTCTGCGGCTTGCTCGACCTGGCGTTGCAGAAGGTCGATCTGCTGGGTAAGCTCTTGCATTGCCTGTTGCTGGCGCTGCCATTGCTGCCATTCCTGCTGACGCGCATCCAGCCAGTCTGCGGTGTCTGCGCTGTCGGGCAATGCGTAGCCTGCCGTCTGCAGAGCAAGCTGCAAGCGAGTTTGCAGGTCGCCGGCCTGCTGCATCAAGGCTTGCAGTGCCTGAGCGGTCTGCTCCTGCTGCGTCAGATTGTTCTGCAGAGCCTGCCGGGTGCTGGCCTGTGCATGCTCGATCTGCTGCTGGTGTTGCAGAGCCGCCTGGCAGGCGTCCTTGGACTGTTGCAGCTGGCGTTCGGCAGTTTCGGCATCGGCCAGGTTCTGCTGCAGCTGCGCAATCTGCTGCCCGGCTTCAGCGCAAGCGGTGTGCAGTGCTTCGGGCTGCTGCCATGCCGCCTCATCCAGCGGCACTGCGCTCTGCGCGCGCAAGTCAGCCCAGCGTGACAGCCATTTTTCAATCTGCTGGGCAATGGCCTGGTGCTGCTCCTGCTGCAGCTGCCGCTGGCCCTGGGCAGTGGCCAGCGCGGTGTTCAGCTGTTCGCCCTGGCGCTGCAGCGACTCGAGTTCGCTCTGTGCCTGCTGCAGCGCAGCGGCTGTGGCTGATACATCCAGCGCCGCGTATTCGGTGATGGCTGGGTGATCCAGAGACCCGCACAGCGGGCAGGCATCTCCGGGCTGCAGCGCGGCGCGGTGCTCTTGCAGGCTTTGGATGAGGCGCTCCTGGTCAAGCAGGGCTTGCTTGTCGGCCACCTTTTCCTTGAGAGCCTTGTACTGCGCACGCAAGTCATCGCGTTGCGCCAGCTGCTCCTGAATGCGGGAATCAACGGAGCTCAGCGCCTGCGAATTGCGCTGCTGCTGCACGTCCAGGGGCTGGCGCAGTGCGGCATGTTCCTGCAACTGCTGCCAGTGATGCAGCTGGCGCTCTGCGTTTTGCCAGTGGCTGCGCAGCTGAGACAGGCTGCCGTGCGTGGTCAGCTGCTGCTGCAGGGCTTGCTCTGCGGCCTGCTGCTGTTGCCGCGTCTGGGAGACTTGCCGTGTCGACTGCGTGGATTGCTGCGTCTGTGCGTCTGCTTGCTGCTGCAGTTGCCGGGCGAGCTTCTGCAGCTGCGTCATCTGGCCTTCTGTCTGGACGGTTTGCCGTTGCAGTTGCTGGCCTTGCTGCAGCTGCTCGCGCCAGCCGCTGAGGTTTTCACCCAGCAGGGCGCGGCTGGCATGGGCTTGCTGCCATGCCGTCAAGTCGGCCTGCCGGGCCTGTGCAGACTGCAGCTGCAGCCTTGACTGCTGCAGCTGATCGTCAGCCAGTTGCTGGGCCTGTTGGTGTTGATGCCATTGCGCGCTTTGGGCTTGCAGCCGCAGGGTATGCAGTTGCTGCAATTGCACGGCCTGTTCGCTTTGCTGGTCTTGTGCCAGCTGCCAGCGATGGTGCATGGGCTGGATTGCCTGCGCAGGTCCGTGGGCCTGCAGGCGCAGCAAATCTTGTGCTGCGTCACTCAGCGCTTGCTGGGCGTTCGCTTGTGCATTGCGCGCCTGCTCCACCTCCTCCATGGCCTGCATGGTCTGTGCCTGCCAGCGTTGTACGGTTTGCAGTTGCTGGTGGCGTGCCTGCAGATCCATCAAGCCGGTCTGCAGCAGTGCCGTCTGGGACTGCAGCTGCTCGCGTGTGCCTGCATCCAGCAGTTGCATGCCCTGTGCCTGGGCCTGTTGCTTTTCCAGGGCCTGGCGGGCGTCGCGCGCTCTTTCGAAAACGGACTGCGAGATGCGACCGTAGATATCGGTGCCGGTCAGTTCTTCGAGCAGCTCGGCGCGCTCATTGGCCGTGGCCTGCAAGAAGGCGGCAAAGCCTCCCTGGGCCAGCAGCATGGACTTGGTAAAGCGCGCAAAGTCCAGTCCGGTGATTTCGGCGATGCGCCGGGTTTTGTCCTTGATATGGGTGGTGAGTATGCTGCCGTCCGCCACCAGTGCCAGCTCCACCCTGGGAGCTTGAAGGGCGGCATCCGGCTTGCCGCGCGCGCGGCGCTGGCTCCAGAAGGCGCGGTAGGCCACGCCCTTGACTTCGAACTCCACCTCGGCTTCGCACTCGCCGGTGTGGCGCGTCATGATGTCGTTGCTGCCGCTGATGCTGTCGAGGCGCGGCGTCTGGTGATAGAGCGCAAGGCAGATGGCATCGAGCAGCGTGGACTTGCCAGCGCCCGTGGATCCGGTGATGGCAAACAGGCCGTTGTCGGCAAAGGGGGCAGCGGTGAAGTCGATGTTCCACTCGCCCTTGAGCGAGTTCAGGTTCTTCAGCCGCAGTTTGAGAATTCTCATGCCGCTGCTCCTTGCTCGTCGTGGAGGCCGTGCAGCACCTGTTGATAGCGCTCGGTCAGCGCCGATTGCAGTGGGGGCTCCAGGCTCTCCAGGGCCAGTCGGCGTGCAAACACATCGAGCGGGGTGAGTTCATCCAGCGACTCGCGGGCTTCGCCGGACAGCTGTGCCGCAGCCTGGCCGCGCTGGCGCTTGATGCGCAGAATCTCCACGGGCAGTGACTCGGCCATGGTTTGCACGCGCGCCGTGAGGTCGGAGAGATAGTCGTCTTCCTGTACCGTCACCTCCAGCCAGACCGGTCGATCGGCTTGTGCCTGGGCCGAGGCAGATTCCAGCAAGGCTGGCATCTGCGCCAGGCTGCCGATGATGGAGGCCATGGGCTGGAACACCGGCACGGGCAGGGGGGTGACGGTCTGCAGTCCGTCGGCATTCAGATCCACCAGCAGTACCTGCTTGGTCTGCCTGGCTTCGTCAAATCCCAGCGCGATGGGAGAGCCGCTGTAGCGAATGTGATCGAGTCCGCCGACAAGCTGCGGCTTGTGGATATGGCCAAGGGCGATATAGCAGGCTGGCGGGAAAGCATTGGTCGGAAAAGCCTCCAGTGCGCCTACATAGATTTCACGCACCGATTCATTGCTGCTGGCACCCACCATGGTCAGATGGCCGGTGGCAATGATGGGCAGCAGTTCGCCCTGGCTGGCCTGTATCTCATTCTGCGTTTGAAGGGCTGCGGCATACACGCGCTGGTAGGTGGATGCAATCGCGGCTTGCAGTGCCTGTTGCTTGTCCTGTGCGCTTTGTCCGGCCTGGCTTTGCTGCACATCACGCGGGCGGATGAAGGGCAGTGCGCAGACGATGCAGCCAGGCTCCCGCGCTGTGCCACGTCGAGGCAGCGTGACGACATGCCGGGCCTCATCACCGGTCGAGCTGACCACCTGGGCGCCCAGGTAGGTCAGCAGCTCGCGGCTTTCATCGAGCACGCTGACCGAGTCATGATTGCCCGCCAGGATCAGCAAGGCCGCGCCTGCGTCGTGTAGGCGCACGATGAGCTGGTTGTACAGCTCGCGCGCATAGCTGGGCGGGGCTCCGGTGTCGAAGATGTCGCCGACGATCAGCACGGCATCCACGGCATGGGCCTGCACCTTGGTGAGCAACCAGTCGATCAGGGCCTGATGCTCGGCCTGACGGCTGCGGCCCATGAAGTGCTGGCCCAGATGCCAGTCGGAGGTATGGAGAAGACGCATGCGGCGATGGTATGCCAGCTGGCCCCCGTCTTACTCGCTGTCCAGCCGTGCTTGCGACAGCTCCTGCTCGAACAAGGCATGGCCTTTGGCCCAGCCGCCACCCCAGATCAGGTCCATGATCCCGGCCAGCGCTTCCAGACGCGGTTCATCGAGGTCCGAGCGCGAATGCTCGGCCTGGAACAGGCGGTAGAGCGCGGCCTGGCTCATGCCTTCATCCCTGAGGGAATGAGCCAGTTTCTCCAACGCCGCCGCAGTCGGTGCCGGCTGGTCTGGCCGCAGAGCTGCCTGCAGGCGTCTGGCTGGAGTCATTTCAGCGCTTGCCTGTGCGCTTGGCCGTCCAGTAGCTGAATTCTTCCTTGCCGACTTCATAGTCCAGCTCCTGCAGCCTGGCCTGCAGGTTTTCCTGCACATCGGCCACGGCACGGTTGTAGATGCTGGGGCCTATTTCCGCGAGAAAGAAATTCAGCAGGGCACCGGATTGCATATTGCCTATGGGTTCGTCCATGTTTTCGCGGAAATAGCGTTCTATGGAGGCAATGGCCTGCTGCTGCGCGTGTTTGGGGAGTTCTATGCTCATTGATCAAGCTTTCTTGTAAATTTTCTTTCGCTTCAAGCGTCGGATTCTTCTTCAGCTGACTAACTACCTTGTCTCGCAACTGGCGGTGTGACAGTGGCAGTCCGCTTCATGGCTTCGGCCAAGCACGGAGCGTCATGCGGTGATTGCTGCACCACATGCACTTATTATGTGCATGAGCTCATGTTGATGCACGCAGATGGCATGAATACGATGTCTTCTTCATCATTCCCAAGGAAAAGCCATGGCTGTCGCCATTCGAATCTACAGCTCAGGTGCGCCCGAAGTGATGCAGCTCGAAGAGCTGGATCTGCCGTCACCGGGGCCGGGCGAAGTTCTGCTCGAGCAGACCGCCATCGGTGTCAATCCTCTGGATGTCAATCAGCGCAAAGGGCTGGTCCCGATTGCATTGCCTTCGGGACTGGGTCTGGAGGGCGCGGGAACAGTGGCAGCCGTGGGCTCGGGAGTGTCGGGCCTGAAGTCGGGGGACCGTGTCGGCTACGCAACCGGGCCGCAGGGCGCGTATGCCAGTGCGCGCTTGTTCCCCGCTGATCGTCTGATCCGGCTTCCGGACAGTCTCGCGGATGATGCCGCCGCGTCGGTCCTGTTCAAGGGCATCACGGCTCAGTACCTGCTCAAGACCACCGGCCAGGTGAGTCAAGACAGCCGAGTCCTGATTTATGGCGCTGCCGGGGCTCTCGGACAGCTGATGTGCGCGTGGGCCAAGCATCTGGGCGCCCAGGTTCTGGGCGTCGTCTCCAGGCCCGCCAGTGTGGAACGAGCCAAGGCGGCAGGCTGCGATCAGGTGTTTGTCTTTGATGCGCAGACACTGGCATCCCAGGTGATGCAGGCCACGCAGGGACGAAAGGTGGACGTGGTCTACGACTCCATCGGAAAAGACACTTTCCTGGCTTCGCTGGACTGCCTGCGACCCAGAGGGCTGATGGTGTCGTTTGGTGCCACATCGGGCCTGCCGCCTGCCATTGAGGTCGGCGTGCTCAATGCCAAGGGCTCGCTGTTTCTGACCCGTCCGTCTCTGGCCGCGCATACGGCAACGATAGAGGAGTATCAGAGCCGTGCGCAGGACGTGCTTGACGCCATCGCAGGCGGCATACTCACGCCTCGCATATGGAAAAGCTACGCGCTCAAGGACGCAGCCCTGGCGCATGCAGACTTGGAGCAAGGACGCTCGCAAGGCTCGATCATCCTCACCCCCTGAATCGCTACAGACACCATGGAGACATTCGACAGCCAGCACACGGATGAGCTCGCCACGCTGGTCGCACTGGCAGACCAGGGTTCGTTTGCCGCTGCGGGACGATTGCTGGCGCGTCACCCTTCGGTGCTCTCCAAGCGCATGCAGGCTCTCGAGCGAAGACTGGGCGTGCGCCTGGTGGAGCGCACCACGCGCCAGCTGCATTTCACCAACGAAGGCTGGCGACTTGTCGAAAAGCTGCGCCAGGCTGCCCATCTGATTCGGGATGCAGAGCAGGAAGCAGCTCAGGGAGCGCAGGAAATACGGGGGCGCCTGCGCTTGTCCATGCCCGCGACGATGGGGCGGCGGTGGATCAGCCCCATGCTGGCGGATTTTTCCCTGGCCTACCCGGAAGTGGCGCTCGAAGTGGAGTACAGCGAGCGCATCGTGGACATTGTGGGAGAGCGTTTTGACGCCGCCATACGTATCGGCAATCTGGCGGACAGCCGGCTGGTTGCCACGCGGCTATGCGATCAGTACCGCCTTCTGTGTGCATCATCCAGCTATCTTGAGCGCCATGAAGCGCCAGACAGGCCTGCAGATCTCGTCCGTCACAACTGCCTGGGCTACACCGGCCTCCTGGACTTTCCGCAATGGCGACTGGTTCAGTCGGCAGGAAAGAAGGTCGCCAGTGTTGCCGAATCAGTGCGCGTCAGCGGCTCCATCCTCAGCAACGACAACGAAGCCTTGCTTCATGCGGCAATCAAAGGGGTGGGCATCATCGCCGGCAGTGACTGGCACCTCATGCCCTCCATCCATGCTGGAGAGCTGGTCCGCATACTGCCGCAATGGACATTGGGGGAAGCCGGCGGCATCTACCTGCTACGACCTTCGGGGCAGTACAACACGGGCGCCATGAAGGCGTTCAAGCAATGGGTGACGGAGGCTTTCGCGGCGGCTCCCTGGCGGCCCTCAGACCGCTGAGGAGTCCTGCCTGCCCTGCTGCTTCAGGGCGATGAGTACAGGTCGCTCAAGGCCTGGAACTCGGTTGCCGCGCGAGGATCAGGAGCCGCTCTTGCTTCCCAGCCAGGCAGCGCTATTGAGAAAAAAGCGTACCAGCTCGCTTTGACGGCGGGCGCCGGTCTTGGAGAAGATGGAGCGCAGGTGAGCTCTTGCGGTATTGAGGCGAATGCCCAGCGCTTTGGCTGCTTCCTCCAGCGTCAGGCCGTGGGTCAGCTGGATCACCAGCGCGGTCTCCGCCGACGTGAGCTGAAACAGCTGCTGCGCCAGGTGCGCTGACGGATCGGCCTTGTCATCGGTGTTGCGCATGAACACCGCGACGCAGGGACGGCTCTTGGCCTCTGCGTTGTCACCCGAGGAAATGCTTTGGACCACAAGCCCCCAGTTGAGCTGACCCGAAGGACGGGCAATCGAGATGCCTTCGGTCATGACGGACGCGGATGCCAGGGAGGACAGCAAGGCATCCTTGACCAGTCGCTGGAGCTTTCGGTTGTCGCTGGCATATTCAGCCTCCAGCATGCCACCGGAGATCCTGAGTCCATCCTGAGCATCGAGAATGCCTTTGGCCGCTGGATTGCTTTCCAGCACTTGGCCATTCTGGTCCAGGATGACGACACCCACCATCAAGCGAGCCGTGACGGTGCTGTACAGCGACATGACCTGGCGATCATGGTGCAGTGCCAGATGCATATTCAGTGCACGGCGGATGTGCGGCATGATCATGCGCCCCAGATCCAGATCCCGCTGGCTGAAGGCCGGTTCCGACTCGGGGCGCGTGATCCGCAGGCCGTAGACACTGCCATCGGTGGTCACGATATCGGCAGCCATCACATGGAAGATATTGTGCACACGGCACCAGTCCTTGTAATAGACGCTGCTGCGCCATTCGCTTTCGGACATCAGGTCGGGAATGGTCTTGAATTGTTCCTTGGGCATGCCAAGGAAAGGACTGTGCTCGCTGTAGACGTCGTGCGTAAGCAAGCCCTCAAGCCCTCCGGATGCGGTGATCGTCAAACCGATATTGTCTCCCTCGGTCTGGCGGATGATCAGCACTGCAAAATTGCTGCGCATATGCGTGCGAATCACCTCCAGGCAGGGAACCCAGGCCTCCGGCAAAGAAGCCGCATCGTAGAGGTGATTGATGAATTCGCTGAAGCGCTCCGCACTGATCAGCTCTGCTGTCTCTGGGCTCTGAACTCCGGAGATCGAGCCATCTTTGAGAGCAAAAGTCATTGAGGCTTGTGCGTAATCCATGGGTTTCAGTTTGCCGTAGGTGGGGCTCATTGCGTTGACCTCTTGCTGTCTCGCATTATCTGCGCCTGATTGTTCGGCTTCGATTTGCAAGACTTCATCCATGGTGTCATTAGTGTCCCTGGCTCCGGCGCTGGCCAGGACGAGCCGGCAGGAATTGGCAGGGCCGACACTCTCGGTCCTGGCCCGATCAGCACCGGCAGCCGCAGGTGCCGGCACACGGAGGCATCGCACTGCTTGGCGAGACATCAATCGTCAAAGTCCCAGAGCTCATGCAGGTCCAGGCGCAGACGACTATCGCTCTCCAGCGTGTCCATACGTGCCATGCGCTCGGCCAGCACTGCGTCGGCAAGCACACGGCGCGCAGCCAGGAGCTCGGCCAAGCCGGACTCGCCGGCACGATAGGCGCGCATTGTGCGGTCGGTCGCACTGCGCTGAAGCGTCGCCGCTCGGACCTGCGCCGCGGCTGCAGCACGCCTGCCATTCAGCTGACTCCAGAGCACATCGAAGTCCGCCCCCAGGCGTCTGGCTACCGCCAGGCGACGCGACAGCGCCACATCGGCATCGGCCAGCGCGGCCGCAGCCTGGGAAGCCCGGTGGGCGGAGCCCAGTGGCAGACTGATGCTGAGGCCTGCAATGCGCTCGGCACCACCACGCTCGCTGCTGGCAAACACACCGATCGTGAGGTCTGGGCGGCGCTCAAGATCCGTGCGGCGGGCCTGGTGCAGCGCAAGAGTCTCCTCGGACAGGGCCAGCAAATACTCATGGCTGTGCTCTATGTAGCGCGAGCGCAGCTGAGCCTCCGATCCGTTCGGGAGTGCGGGCAGCGCGCTTGCGTCGATTGAAATGCCGGCCAGAGGGCAGAGGTCGGGAAAGCGTGAGCAGAGCTCGGCCTGCGCCGAGGCCTGTGCGGCCTCTGCTGCGGCCAGCGCAGCCTGCATGCGGGCCTGTTCGGCGGCCGCCAGCTCGGCTTCAAGCCTGGCCGCATCGCCCGCGCGCAGACGGCGCTCGGTGATGCTTGCAAGCTCTGCGGCGGCATCGGCATTGCCCTGCGCCGCCTGCCGGGCTTGAGCAGAGCGCTGAACCGAAAACCACAAGGCCAGCAATTGGCGTGCAGTCTCGTGCCGGGCGTCTTGCGCTGCCAGCAGGCCGGTGGCCCGGGTTGTCTCGGCCAGCTCGGCGTCGACGGCTGCCTTGCCCCAGAGTCGTAGCGGTCGCTCGATGGCAATCTGGCCTTCGGTGAATCGCTGGCCGGAGCCATCATGGGTCCAACGGCGCTGACCACTAGCTCGGACCACCGTTTCATGAGGGCCCACGCGCAGACCGTCGGCTCGAGCCTGAGCACCCCTTCGTGCTGCGTCGGCCGCTTGCACAGTAGGCGACTGTTCTACCGCCATGCGCACCGCCGTCTCCGAAGGCAGGTAGCTCTGAGCCTGGGCTGCACTCGTAAAAAGTAGAACTGCGGCACAGGCATGAAGCAGACGATTTTTCATAGGCAAACTCAGAAAATACGATTTGGAGCTACCGTGTGCTCTATTGCAAAAAGCGTTTGCAGCTTTCATTTTTGTACTTCCCTAGCACTGCGTGCTACGCCAAAGCGCTCAAACAGCAGTGGTAACAACAGCAAGGTCAGAGCCGTGGAACTGATCAATCCCCCTGCCACGACAACGGCCAACGGACGCTGAATTTCCGAGCCAGGGCCAGTAGCCAGCAGCAGCGGCACCATGCCCAGAGCCGTGATGCAGGCCGTCATAAGCACAGGCCTCAGACGGTCGCGCACGCCTTGACGTACAGCCTGGGTCAGCTCCATGCCCGACACCAGCAGTGCGTTGAAGTGCGAAACCAGCACCACGCCGTTGAGCACGGCAATGCCCAGCAGTGCAATAAAGCCCACAGAGGCGGGCACCGACAGGTATTCGCCGCTTATGCGCAATGCGGCCATGCCTCCCACTAGTGCGAACGGAATGTTGGCAATGACCAGCAAGGCCTGGCGCATTGAACGGAAGGTGAGAACCAGCAACACGAAGATCGCCGAGAGCGCCACAGGAACGACCAACGCAAGGCGGGCAGCCGCGCGCTGCTGGTTTTCGAACTGGCCGCCCCAGACAATGCGCAGATCCTTGAGTGCGGGGTCGGCAGTCAAAGATGCCCGGGCCTCGCTAACGAAGCTTGCGAGATCGCGTCCTTCGACATTGACCTGAACCACGGCGAAGCGCGCTCCGTCCTCATGGTCGATACGTACCGGTCCGTCCTGAGGGGAAAGTGTCGCTAGCGAAGTGAGTGGCCAAGTCGTCCCGTCGGGGGCGGTCACAAGAAGGCTTGCCAGGCCTTCGGGTGATTGCCGCAGTGTCGTTCCGCCACGAAGCAGTAGCGGCGTACGCACCATGCCTTCGGGCACGATGCCTATACGATCGCCCTCAATCAATGCGCGTAACTGGGCCTGCAAGGCATCACCGGAAAAGCCGGATTGGCCAAGTGCAGCACGATTGAGAACGACTTGCAGATATTGCACGCCGCTGTTGCTGGGGGCAATGACTTCGGAGGCGCCGGAGACGGTGCGCATGCGTGCAGCAATCGCCTGGGCCGCGGCATCGATCTTGGTCAGGTCGGTACCGAAGATCTTGATGGCCACGTCGCCTCGCGAGCCGGTCAGCATCTCGGACACGCGCATCTCGATGGGCTGCGTAAAGCCGTAGATCAGGCCCGGAAAGCCTTCCATCACGCGGCGGATGGCATCTGCAATATCTTCCTTGCTGCCGCGCCACTCAGCACGTGGCTTGAGCACAAGAAAAGTGTCGGTCTCGTTGAGGCCCATGGGATCCAGCCCCAGATCGTCCGAGCCCGTGCGCGCCACGATGGAGCGGATTTCCGGGACGCCTTCGAGCAGGGCTTGTTGCACGTGCTGATCCATATCCAGCGATGCGGTCAGTGAAATTGACGGAGCTTTTTGCAGCTGCACGATGAGATCGCCCTCGTCCATGGTTGGCATAAAGGTCTTTCCCACTGACAGATACAGGGCTGCCGCGCCGGCCAGCGTCGCCAGTGCGATGCCAAACACCGTGCGCCGGTGCGCCAGGCTCCAGGCCTGTAGCCAGGCAAAGCCGCCGGACAACTTTCGCATCAGCCAGGGCGTATCGCTGGCGTGCGAGCGCAGCAGCAGTGAAGCCAGCGCCGGAACAACAGTAAATGCAATGAGTACAGAAGCACTTAGGGCCAGTACGATGGTCAACGCAACCGGCGCAAACAGCTTGCCTTCCAGGCCTTGCAGCGTCAGCAGCGGCAGGAACACAATGGCGATGATGGACACGCCTGCCAGCATGGGAGCAGACACTGCCGATACGGCATCCCGGATCAGGCCGAAACGGTCCACGGACTTTGCCGAAGACGCATCTTCTTGACTGTGCGCCAGTGCTGTCTCGATGTTCTCCACCACCACCACCGAGGCATCCACCAACATGCCCAAAGCGATGGCCAGACCACCCAGGCTCATCAGATTGGCCGTCAAGCCCACGTAGCGCATGAGCAGGAATGTGGCCAGCATGGACAGAGGGAGTGTGGCCGCCACTACCAATGCAGCGCGCACGCCGCCAAGGAACAAATAAAGGATGACGACTACAAGCACACTGGCTTCGACCAATGCGCGCACTACGGTGCCGGCGGCACGCGAAACCAGTTCGCCCCGGTTATAGAACACCTGGATGCTCATCCCTTTGGGCAGGCGCGGTTCCAGTTCGTCGAGTCTGGCCTGCACTGCATCGACCAGACTACGAGCATCCACGCCGCGCAGTCCCAGCACCAGTCCCTGGACGGCCTCGCCCTGGCCATCACGACTCACGGCGCCGTTGCGAGTGGCCTCGCCCAGGCGTACCGTGGCCACATCACCTACCGTGGCTGCGGCCTGTCCGTTTCTGGCCGGAACGATCACGACGGCCCGCAAATCGTCGAGCCCGCGCACGCCACCTTCCACGCGCACCACCCAATGCTCCTCACCTCGGTCCAGCCGGCCTGCTCCATCGTTGCGATTGTTGGCATCGAGTGCCTGACGCAACTGATCCAAGGTCACGCCACGCGCGCGCAGCCTCGCAGGATCGGGAATCACCTCGTAGCCCCGTACCACGCCACCCAGGGCATTCACGTCGGCAACGCCGGCGACAGTGCGCAAGGCTGGCCGTATCACCCAGTCCAGCACACGTCGGCGTTCGGCCAGAGAGTAGCTCTCGCCATCAACCGTAAACATGAACATCTCGCCCAACGGCGTGGTGATGGGGGCCAGCCCACCTTCTGCGGTAGCAGGCAGGTCGCGCTGTATGCCGGTCAGCCTTTCGGAAACCTGCTGGCGAGCCCAGTAAACGTCCGTGCCTTCCGAGAAGTCCACGGTCACGTCGCTGATGCCGTACTTGGAAACGGAACGCACGATGGTCTTGTGCGGCAGACCCAGTAGCTCCTGCTCTACCGGTGTGGAGACGCGCTGCTCCACTTCTTCAGGCGTCATGCCGGCCACCTTCAGGATCACTTTGACCTGGGTTGGTGAGATGTCGGGGAACGCATCTATGGGTAGATGCACATAGGCCCAGGCGCCGGCCAGTGCCAGGGCCAGGGCCGCGAGTAGCACCAGAGCCCGCTGACGTAGCGAAAAATCGATCAGCCTAGCCAGCATCACTGACCTCCGGACAGCAGGTTCTTGAGCGCAGCGATACCTGCGATCGCAATCTCCGCATTTGCTGGAAGCACTCCGCGCACCACGGCTGTAGCTTCGTCTCTGGTGTCCACCGACAAGGGGACGAAGCGCACGCTCTTGCCCGTGCGAATGAACACACCGGTCTGGCCTTGCCAGTACACCAGTGCTGAGGCTGAGATGCGCAGACGGTTTCCTGCTTTCGACTGCGCCTTTTCCGTGTCTGAATCTTTCAACGTCAATATGGCTGTAACACTTTCTCCCAAGCGCAGATCCCCGCTCTTGGCCAGCGCAACACGCACACGCATCCCCGCGCTACCGTCGCCAACTGGTGCAATACCCTCGACACGGCCTGCGGCGCCGCGAGTGATGACCTGCACACAGTCACCTACGGCGGGCAGTGGGACCTCTCGACCCAGTAGCAAATCAAGCTCCAACGCCTTGGGATCAGCCACTCTCACCAAGGGCGCCGATGCATCAACACGCGCGCCAGGTTGGACCATTACTTCAGTCACAATGCCTGCACGCGTTGCCAGCAACAGCGCCTCATTCCCAGCCAGCTTCACACCACTGGCAGCCAGCTCGGCGCGTCGGGCTTGGGCCATGGCCGCAGCCTCTGTGGCGCGTGCCTGTGTTGACTGCCATCGACTGGCTGCGATGATGCCGTCTTCATGGAGCAATCGGTCTCGCGTCAGGGATTGCTGTGCCAGCCGCGACTGTGACTCGGCTTCCGCCACTGCGCGACGCGCTTCATAGAGCTGAGGGCTGGTGAAAGTCACCACGGGCTGGCCCGCTCGCACGGACTGGCCTACAGCGACCAGCACACGTGGCAGCGCCCCCGCATAAGGCGCAGCCACAACGGCCTGAGCATCGGGTCTCAGAACCACACGCGCATGAGCCGAAATATTGAGCTCGTCAGAACTCTGGATGGACTGAAAGCGCACGCCCAAGGTACGCGCCTGCTCAGGGGATAGAGACACGGCCTCGGCGGCCATGCCTGCGACTGGCAGCGCAAGTGCGCCGGCCAACAGCCATTGGTGGAAGAACATTCCTGACTCCGGAAAAAGAAAAGACATGCATCCATGCGTATGCATGGATGCTGGCAAGCCTGTGAAAGGCTTGGGGGGTCAGGAAAACTGAGGCGGAGCTTGGGCCGGGGATGGTCGTATGACGCGACCTTGCCAGCGTGAAAGCCTGTGCGCCGGCTCGGGGGGCGGTGTGGGCCTTGCAGCAGTGCAACGCATGAGCGAGGCACGCAGACCCCAAGTCAGCAGAGTGAGGCCAATAACGGCCAGCAACGGGACAGGGAGCAGATCTAGTGGTTGCAGTGCGTTCTGCACGTCAACTTCAAAAGGCTCGGATTGAGCTTGATGGACATCGTGGTCACTGAGAGAGTCGTGTCCAGTGAACAGATGGAAATGAGAATCAGCAATTCTGGAAGGTGTCGCGTGCACATGCAGGCCAGATTGATTCGGAGTCCCGAAGTGGCCGTGCAGCAGCGGTATCAGCAGTTGCGCCGCCATGATCAGCAGCAGCAATGCGCTCCGAAGAGAAAGTCTCTGGATGGCACGCGACATGCGATCGATTGTAGCGCTGCGACCTTCGGTGTAACAGCGCAATCTATTGATCAGGATTAGACATTCCGCCGACAAGACGCCCGGCCGTTCGGCTGGCCGCTGCTGGGCGGCTATCCGCAGCAGCGTCTACAGCGATGGATATGGCTCGAGTGCATGGCGCCGTGCCGGGCATTGCATGGCTGCTGCAGCGCAGCCAAAAAAGGGGAGCCAAGCTCCCCCTTCGAATTGCTGGTGCCCTCAAGAAAGAGCCTGATGAGCCGCATATCCAGCGCTGCAAGTCATGCCGGCTGGGGCGGCCTATTGCACGGCTTCGTCCTGGTCGGCCAGGAAGCCGCCGCTCTGGTGCGCCCAGAGCTTGGCGTAGATGCCGCCGCGCTGCAGCAGTTGCTGGTGCGTGCCTTCTTCCACGATATGGCCTTCGTTCATGACGATCAGGCGATCCATGGCGGCGATGGTGGACAGGCGGTGGGCAATGGCGATCACGGTCTTGCCGTCCATCAGCGAGTCCAGGCTTTCCTGGATGGCGGCCTCCACCTCGCTGTCCAGCGCGCTGGTGGCTTCGTCGAGCAGCAAAATCGGAGCGTCCTTGAGCATTACGCGCGCAATCGCCACGCGCTGGCGCTGGCCGCCCGAGAGCTTGATGCCGCGCTCGCCCACCTGGGCGTCATAGCCGCTGCGGCCCTTGAGGTCGGTCAGTGTGGCGATGAAGTCCGAGGCCTCGGCCTTGTCGGCCGCGGCCTGCATCTCGGCTTCGCTGGCGTCGGGGCGGCCATAGAGGATGTTGTCGCGCATGGAGCGGTGCAGCAGCGAGGTGTCCTGCGTCACCATGCCGATGGCGCTACGCAGGCTGTCCTGCGTCACGCTGCGGATGTCCTGGCCGTCGATGGTGATGCGCCCGCCTTGGGGCTCATGAAAGCGCAGCAGCAGGTTGACCAGCGTGGACTTGCCCGCGCCCGAGCGTCCGATCAGGCCGATGCGCTCGCCGGGACGGATGTGCAGGTTCAGGTGGTCCAGCACCTTTTTGCCGCCAGCCTTGTAGCCAAAGCTCACATCCTCGAAGGCAATCGCTCCTCGCGTGACCTGCAGCGGCTTGGCGTCGGGTGCATCGACGATGGTGCGCGGCTTGGTCAGCGTGGTGATGCCGTCCTGGATGGTGCCCACGTTCTCGAACAGGCCCGTCATCTGCCACATCACCCAGTGCGAGTAACCCATCAGCCGCAGCGCCATGGCAATCACGGCAGCCACCACGCCCGCAGATGCCTGAGCCTGCGTCCACAGATACAGCGCCGTGCCGCCGCTGGCCAGCAGCAGCAGGGCAATCATCAGGTGGTTGGTGATCTCGAACAGGCTGACCAGACGCATCTGCGCATAGCCCGTGGCCTTGAAGGCTTCCATGGCATTGCGCGCATATTCGGCTTCGCGGCGCGTGTGGGCGAACAGCTTGACGGTGGCGATATTGGTATAGGCATCGGTGACGCGGCCCGTCATCATGGAGCGCGCATCGGCCTGCTCCTTGCCGATCTGGCCCAGGCGCGGCACAAAGTAGAAGCAGGCGCCGGCATAGGCGACGAACCACAGTGCAAACGGAATCATCAGCCGCCACTCGAAGCTGGCGGCCAGAATCAGAATGCCGATCATGTAGACGCCCACGCCCACAAACACATCCACCACCATGAACACCACTTCTCGCACCGACAGCGCGGTCTGCATGATCTTGGTGGTGATGCGGCCGGCAAATTCGTCCGCATAGAAAGACATGCTCTGGCCCAGCATCAGCTTGTGGAACACCCAGCGCAGCCGCATGGGAAAGTTGATGGCCAGCACCTGGTGCATGACGGTGGTGTGCAGGGCCAGCAGCACCACGCTGCCAAGCAGGATGGCGGCGATGCCCAGTACCGTGGCTTGCTGCTCGGCCCAGAAGTTGGCGGGCGAGACCGTGCCAAGCCAATCCACCACGCGGCCCATGATGGCGAACAGCACTGCTTCGTAGGCGGCCAGCAGTGCCGAGGTGAGGGTCATCAGACCAATCCAGCCGCGCATGCCCTGGGTACAGGCCCAGACAAAGGCAAAAAAACCTTTGGGCGGAACCTTGGGCTCCTGTGCTGGATAAGGTGGAACCTGTTTTTCAAAAAATCGGAACAAGATGGAAATTCTCCCGGTTCATGCTTGTGGCATATCTTGTCTCCATGGTAGGGGAGTGCCCTGGATTGGTGTCAAGCGTACGGGATGACCGCTTGTCCCATGGGCCATTGGTGCGGGCCTGATGAATGCATGGCGCGCTCGGGCTATAGCGAGTTGTAGCGGGCTATATAGCGGGCTGTTGCGGCGGCTTGCGCGGCGAAAAAAAACGCCGCATCTTGTGCGGCGTGGCAGCAAAGCGCGCGGCGCGATCAGGCGTTGGGCAGAAAGCCTTCCACCGACAGATAGCGCTCGCCCGTGTCGTAGGCAAAGCCCAGCACCCTGGCGCTGGGTGGCAGCTCGGGCAGCTTCTGGGCAATGGCGGCCAGTGTGGCGCCCGAGGAGATGCCGACCAGCAGGCCTTCCTCGCGAGCGGCGCGGCGCGCGTATTCGCGTGCGGGCTCGGCCTCCACCTGAATCACGCCGTCGAGCAGGCTGACGTCAAGATTCTTGGGCACAAAGCCGGCGCCGATACCCTGGATCGGGTGGGGCGCGGGCTGACCGCCGGAGATCACGGGCGATGCCGCGGGCTCCACCGCATAGACCTTGAGGTTGGGGAACTTGGCCTTGAGCACCTTGGCCACGCCGGACAGGTGACCACCCGTGCCCACGCCGGTGATGAAGGCGTCGATGCCGTCGGGGAAGTCGCGCAGAATTTCCTGGGCCGTGGTGGCCTCATGCACGGCCACGTTGGCGGGGTTCTCGAACTGCTGGGGAATCCAGGCGCCGGGCGTCTGGGCGGCCAGTTCCTGGGCGCGGGCGATGGCGCCCTTCATGCCTTTTTCCTTGGGCGTCAGATCGAACGATGCGCCATAGGCCAGCATCAAGCGGCGGCGTTCGATGCTCATGCTCTCGGGCATGACCAGGATCAGCTTGTAGCCCTTGACGGCCGCGACTAGGGCCAGGCCCACGCCGGTGTTGCCGCTGGTGGGCTCGATGATGACGCCACCGGGTTTGAGCGCGCCGGATTTCTCGGCGTCCTCCACCATGGACAGGGCAATACGATCCTTGATGGAGCCGCCCGGGTTGCTGCGCTCGGACTTGATCCAGACGTTGGTATTGCTGCCGAACAGACGGTTGATGTGAATGACGGGCGTGTCGCCAATCGTTTGCAGAATGTTGTCAGCTCTCATCGGACCTCCGCGAATAAGGGATGGTGGGACAGTGGATCGCAGCGCAGGTTGTCTGCGCAGACACAGAGCATTGTGCACGCAAGCGTTCTGCGAATGGGCTATATCGATATGACCCGAAAAGTGGGCAAGGCCGCGGGCGATGATTAACATCGACCCATGAATCTACGGTTTCTGGAAACCTTTGTGCTGCTGGCCGAGCTGCGCAACTTCCGCATGACGGCCGAGCGGCTGTTCACCACACAGGCTGCCGTCTCCAGCC
Organism: Comamonas sp. Z1; assembly: GCF_008121555.1. NCBI lineage: Bacteria > Pseudomonadati > Pseudomonadota > Betaproteobacteria > Burkholderiales > Comamonadaceae > Comamonas > Comamonas sp. Z1. The sequence continues at coordinate 222,824 of NZ_VOQT01000002.1, read as the reverse complement.
GCATTGCCACGCTGGAGCAGGAGTTCGGCGTGCGCCTGTTCGATCGCGGCGTGCGCGAGGTCACGCTCACGGCCGACGGCGCCAAGGCCCTGGTGCATGCCGAGCGCATGCTCAGGCTGATGCGCGAGATGCGCGAGGACATGCTGGACAAGCAGGCCTATGCGGGCGTGATCCGCATCGGCGCCATCGAATCCATCGTGCACAGCTGGTTCCCCGACTTTCTCGCGCTGCTGCAGCAGCGCTATCCGCGCCTGCAGGTGGAGATCGCCTGCGACACCACCATCCATATGTCGGAGCAGCTGCTCAAGGGCCAGCTCGATGTCTCGCTGCAAGCCAAGCCCGTCTCCGGCGGCGCCATCGCCAATCTGTCGCTGGGCGAGTTCGCCATGGCCTGGGTGGGCAGCCCCAAGCTGGGCATAGGCGACGAGACCCTGAGCCTGGCCGAGCTGGCGGCTTTTCCCATCATGAGCTTTGCGCGCGGCTCGGAGCCGTATGCGGTGATCGAGCAACTGTTCAGCGCCGAAGGCAGCGCCTCGCCGCACATGAACTGCATTGCCTCGGTGGCGACCATGATCCGCGTGGTCTGCGACGGCCTGGGCGTGGCGGCCGTGCCGCCGGCCATCATCCAGCGCGAGCTGGCCGAGCAGCGCCTGCGCCTGCTGCGCGTGGATCGCGAGTTTCCTTCGCTGCCGCTGGTGGCCTGCTGGCGCAACGATCACCAGAACCCGCTGGCCGAAACCGTGGTGCGCGCCGCCGAAGAGGTGGCCACGGCCTTTGCGCTGAACCACGGCCAGGCCGTGGCGCGGCTGCCCGGCCCCCGTCTGGCGGGGGATGCATAAAGCGCAGGAGCAGGCGCCAATGCCTGCCGTGCATTGGGGTGTGCCTCAGTACTGAATAAAAAAGGAGCTGCCAGCGCCTGATACCTATCTATTTCAGAGTGTTTCTTGTCTAAAATCGATTGCAGTCAAGCGCTAGCAGCTCCTGTTTTTTTCTCAGCAATCAGGCTTGGGCGAGCAAAGCCTCGACGGCCAGTGCCACCGACAGCAGGCGTTGGTCCTGACCGGCCGTGCCGGCCAGGCTCAGGCCCACGGGCGCTTCGCCCGCGCGGTGGCAGGGCAGGGACACCGCGCAGCCGTCGAGGAAGTTGATCAGCGTGGGATTGCGCAGCATCAGCCCGTTGGCCGCGAAATAGGCTTCGTCGCTGGCCTCAAGCTCGGCAATCTTGGGCGCGACCACGGGCACCGTGGGCATGAGCATCAGGTCGTGATCGGCCATCTGCGCCTGGACTCGGGCAATCCACTGCTGGCGGCGCGCCAGCAGCTCGATATAGTCGGCCGCGCTGATGTCCTTGCCGCGCAGAATGCGCGTGCCCACGCGCGGATCGTATTCGGCCAGGCGGCCGGCGCCGTCGATATGGCTGCGGTGCCAGGCCCAGGCCTCGGCGGCCGTGAAGCCGCCCTTGGCATTGATCTGCGCAAGCTCGGAGAAGGGCGGCACCACGGCCTCGGTGATCTGCACGCCGGCCGCGTACAGCAGCGACAGCGCACGCTGCCAGGCTGCGGCCACGGCGCTGTCCATGCCGTCCAGCACCACATTCGTGGGCGCCAGCAGGCGCAGGCCCTGCAGCGAGGCCGCGCGCAGTTCGCCATGCGATTGGCCCGACAGCACCGTGTCCAGCGCGGCGCAGCAGCGCACGCTGGGCGCCAGCGGTCCGATGGAGTCCAGATTGGCCGACAGCGGCAGCACGCCCTGCATGGGCACGCGGCGCGCCGTGGGCTTGAAGCCGGTCAGGCCGCACAGCGCCGAGGGAATGCGCACCGAGCCGCCGGTGTCCGAGCCGATGGCGGCCAGTGCCATGCCGTCGCTCACCGAGATGGCCGCGCCCGAGGACGATCCGCCGGGAATGCGGCCGCCGTCGATTTCACGCTGCCAGGGATTGCGCGGCGTGCCGTAGTGCGGATTCAGCCCCAGGCCCGAGTAGGCGAACTCGGTCATATTCGTCGTGCCCACGATGACCGCGCCCGCGCGGCGCAGGCGCTGCACGACTTCGGCCGTTTGCGTGGCGGGTGCGGCATCGGCCAGCAGTCTGGAGCCGCCCAGCGTGGGGTGGCCCGCGATGTCGAACAGATCCTTGACCGAGATGGGCAGGCCTTCCAGGGGCGAGCGCGCCAGGCCGGCCGCGCGCAGCGCATCGCTGGCGCGGGCTTCGGCCAGAGCCTGCTCGCGCAGCACGCGGGTGAACACGCGCGGGCCTTCGCCTTGCGTGGCGCGCTCCAGGGCCTGCTCAGCCAGTTGCACAGCGCTGGTCTGGCCTTGGGCCAGGCGCTCGGAGACCTGGTCCAGGCGGGGAGAGACTGAAGTCATGGGTAGCTCCGTGTTCAGGCGACGATGTCCAGCAGCTCGCTGAGGTAGCGGTGGCGGATGCTGCGCTGGCTGCGCGGGTCGTACAGCTCCATGGCGAACTGCGTGGCAGGGCGTATGCCGCCGATGGCCGCCATGGTGCCGCAGGTCATGCCGCTGCCTTCGGGCAGCTGGCTCTGGCCGCCGGTGTAGCCCGCGATCAGGTCCTGGGGCGTGCGCAGGCTGGCCAGCGTGCCTTCCTGGTACAGCACTTCGCAGCCGTCCTCCACGATCCACGAGCGCAGGATCAGCTCGTCCCAGTGGCCGGCCACATCGGCAAAGCGCCAGGCCTGGGTGGCCACGGGCTTGATGCAGGCCTGCTTGGAGAAGGCCACGCTATAGGCCTCGAGCTTGCGGTCGGTGTGGTCCGAGGCCAGGCTCACGAACATCTCGCCGCCGTGGCTGAAGACGAAGACCTCGGCCTCGCCCGAGGAGTCCGGGCCCAGCACCTGCAGCGTGCTGCTCTGGCTCAGCTGGTTGCTGGCGATGCGGTAGTACAGCGGCACGGCGCTGGGGCGCGGAATGCCGAGCGCGGCCAGTTCCTCGATATGGTGCTCGATGGCCGCATGGTCGCGTCCGGCCCAGCCGGCGACGATCAGGGTGTCGAAGATGGGGGCCAGGGTCTGGCCTTCGGGGGTGGTGAATTGCAGTTGCATGGCGAAAAGCTCAAAAGGGGGAGGCGGGGCCGTGGGCCCCGCACAGCGGCGCTGCGCAGGCAGCGTCAGGCGGTCACTGCTTCTTGACGAAGAGCACGACCAGGAAGGCGGCGAGGAACTCCAGCGCGGCCACGAAGTACAGCCCCGAGGACAGCGAGCCGGTGCTGGTCTTGAGCGCGCCGATCATGTAGGGCGCCACAAAGCCGGCCAGGTTGCCGATGGAGTTGATGAGGGCGATGCCGCCTGCGGCCGCCGTGCCGGCCAGAAAGGCCGAGGGAATGGACCAGAACACGGGGAAGGCGGCGAGGATGCCGACGGAGGCCAGCGTCAGCGCGCACAGGGCCAGCACGGCGTCGTGCAGGAACATGCCGGTCAGGATCAGGCCTGCTGCGGCGATCAAGGCGGCGATGGCGCTGTGCATGCGGCGCTCGCCGGTCTTGTCCGAATGCATGCCGTTCCAGACCATGGCCAGCGTGCCGGCGAGAAAGGGAATGGCCGAGATCAGACCGATCTGCAGATTGTTCTGGATGCCGATCTCCTTGATGATGGACGGCGACCAGAAGGCGATCGTGGCGTTGCCACTGACGATGCAGAAGTACACGGCAGCGCACAGCCAGACGCGGTAGTTGCGGCAGGCATCGGCGAAGGAATGCTGCTTGTGGCCTTGCTGGCTTTCCTCGGCCACGGCGGCGCTGACGGCGCGCTGTTCGGCGACGCTCAGCCACTTGGCGTTCTCGGGTTTCTCGGGCAGCCAGGCCAGCACGAAGAAGCCGGCGATCACCGAGGGAATGCCTTCAAGGATGAACAGCCATTGCCAGTTGGCCAGATGGCCCACGTCCTGCATGCCGTTCATGATGGCGCCCGCGATCGGGCCGCCCACGGCGCCGGCGATGGCGAACGAGGTCATGAACAAGCCGTTGATGCGCGCGCGGTGGCGGGCCGGGAACCAGTAGGTCAGATACAGCACCACGCCGGGGAAGAAGCCCGCCTCGACCACGCCCAGGATGAAGCGCAGCACATAGAACATGGTGGGCGTGGTCACATAGGCCATGGCCATGGAGGCAGCACCCCAGAGGATGGTGATGCGCGCCAGCGTCTTGCGTGCGCCGATCTTCTCCAGCAGCAGGTTGCTGGGCACTTCGAACAGGAAGTAGCCGATGAAGAAGATGCCGGCGCCCAGGCCGTAGACGGCCTCGCTGAACTGCAGGTCCTGCAGCATCTGCAGCTTAGCGAAGCCGACGTTGACGCGGTCTATCCAGGCCAGGACAAACAGAAAGACCAGAAAGGGGATCAGGCGCCAGGTGATCTTGCGGTAGGTGGCGTCCATGTCGGGGTGCGCGTGCGCACCGGCATGGCCGGCAAGAGGGTGGGTGGCGGAAGCCGGGCTGCTCATGGGGAGTCTCCTGTATGCGAAAGTGCAGCGGGCACATGGGGCGCTTTTGCTGGCGCTCCTGTGTGTCTTGGAACATTGGGATGCGGCGCGGGCCGGTGTTCCTGTGGCGGCAGTATCGAAAGGCAGCGAGGGGCTGTCCAACAAGAAATTCTGAGCAGCCCTGAATGCAAATTCTTATGAGCAGAGGTGGTGCGGGCTGTGCACCGGCACGAGGCAGGCGTGCACCGATAAAGCGCGGGAAAACCCTAGGCGTCATGCGCGCCCGATCGCACTGCCGGGCCGCTCAAAACCCCGGTCTGTGCCTGGTGTCAGGGATTGGTGATTGATTCACATCAAGCCTTGGGGAGATGGTGTTTCCCCTTGGGCCTGCAATCGGGAACAATGGGGCAAAGTCTGTTTGAGGGAGGACTGCTCTTGCTCACGTTCAACACAATTCTGGTGCTGCTGGGGGTCTGTTGCGTAGGCCTGCTGGTCGGTTTTTCCTGGCGCGAGCAGCGCTGGGGCCCCTGGGTCATGCTGGTGTTCGTGGTGAGTCTGCTGTCGCTGATGAGCTACGCGATTCTCAATCTGCTGCTTTAGCACCGCAGGCCAAGGCGGGACGCGCGCGCAGCGGGGCCTTCCACAGCTCGGCCAGCAGCAGACCGGCAATCGTCATGATGCCGCCCACGGCATGGTAGGCCGCCAGGGGCTCGTTCAGGGCGAATGCCGCGATCAGGGCGGTGAATACGGGGATCAGATTGAAGAACATGCTCGATCGCCCGGGCCCCAGCGTCTGCACCGCCTTCATCCACAGCAGCGGCGCGGCGATGGAGGCCATGATGCCGGCATAGCCCACCAGCGGCAGGTTGCTGGCGTCAAGCCCGGTCTTGGGCGAGAAGAGATAGAGCGGGAACTGCACGATCACGGCAACCAGCACCTGCAGATACAGCAGCTGCACCGTGGCCAGGCGCGGCATGGGCCAGCGCTTGAGCAGGATGTTGTAGACCGCATAGGCCAGCATGGCCAGGAACATCATGGCGTCGCCCAGATTCAGGCCCTCGGAAGCCAGATGGCTGAGCCGGCCCGATGAAACCACAAGCGCGACTCCCAGGATCGCCAGCAATGAGCCCCAGATGCCGCCATGCGTCAGCGGCTGGCCCAGCATGAACACGGCCAGGGCCAGTACCAGCATGGGCGTGAGCGAGCCGATGATGCCCATATGCGTGGCCGTGGTGAAGTGGGCGGCGTAATAGGCCAGGCTTTGGTAGATGACCATGCCCAGCACGCCCAGCACGAAGATCCGTGGCAGCAGAGGCTTGATGTCGGCGCGCTGGCGCCAGATCGAGGGCAGGACGAAGGGCGTGAACAGCACGGCGGCCACCAGCCAGCGAAAGAACCCGATCTCGGCCGCGCTGATGCTGTCTGCGGCCAGCTTGCTGACCACGGTGTTGACCGACCAGATCAGCACCGCGCCCAGTGGTAATAGGTATGCACCCATATGAAACTCCTTGAGGTGCTTATGATGCGCTTGACGTATTTGAAGCGCATTGCTGATTTCAGACATTTCATAACTCAAGCCGGACGAACCCATGCCTGCCTCTGCCCAGACTCCCGGCCCGGCCGCCAAGCGGTACGCCGTACAGATACTGGACACCGACACAGTGCCTGGCAGCTACTACTTTCGGTATGACGAGTTCGGCGAACACAGCGAGGCTCCGCCGCACAGCCACCGCTGGGGGCATCTGAACTATGCGGCCCACGGCAGCCTGAACATGGATGTGCCCAGCGGCCATATCCTGTGTCCGCCGCAGCACGGGGTATGGATTCCGCCGGGCGTGGTGCACAGCTGCTATTTGCAGCATGCGGTGCAGTACCGCTCCGTCTATCTGGCCCCTGATCTGTGTGCGGACCTGCCGCAGACGGCGGGCTGCATGCGCCTGGGACCCATCGTCAAGGCCGTGCTCGCGGACTTCGGCGCCAGGGGCGTGCAGATCCCGGTGACGGACGCAGATCTGCGTCTGGCCCGGGTGGTGCATGACCAGTTACGAGCCACGCCGCTGGAGCTGAGCTTTCTGCCCATGGCCCGGCATCCCGCGCTGGTGCAGGTGCTGGACGCCATGCAGTCGCGCCCCGACGACCACCGCAGCCTGGCCGAATGGGCCGAGACCGTGCACATGACGGAGCGCACGCTGGCACGCCACTGCCAGCGCGAGCTGGGCATGAGTCTGGGCGAATGGCGCCAGCGCATGCGTTATCTGCAGGCCATCGACGCGCTGGAGGCCGGCCACACCGTGCAGCAGATCGCCTACGATCTGGGCTACAGCACGCCCTCGGCCTTTATTGCCATGTTCCAGCGCGAGTCTGGCCTGCCTCCCGAGCAGTTCAGGCGCGAGTTCTGTGCAAGTTCTTTCTGAACGCGGGATAATGCGCGCCGTGAAGTGCGCCAGACCGCCGCTGGTACAAGTGCCGAAAGGCCGTACTGGAGGAACGTCCGGACTGCATAGGGCGGCGTAGCAGCTAACAGCTGTCCACCGTGAGGTGAGGATCAGAGCAACAGAGACGAGTCTGGCAGGAGTGCCGCAAGGCAGACCAACCAGGGTGAAACGGGCAATCTCTACGCGCAGCAATACCAAGTAGGCACACGTTGACGGGGCCCCCGGAGTGTGCGGGTAGGTAGCACCGAGCCATCAGGCGACTGATGGCCAAGATTAATGGCGGTCACATGGCGGGCAACCGTTGTGCACAGAATCCGGCTTATCGGCGCACTTCACACTTTCTTCCTCGATCGGGCACAGCCCGGCGAATCCACTGCATTCACTCCACCATCAGCGCGAACAGCTGATGGCGGTGGTGGATATCGAGCCGCGCAAAGGCGCGGTTGCGATAGGTCTTCACGGTGGCTGCGCTCAGTCCGAGATCGGCCGCAATGCCGTCCTGGGTCATGCCGCGCAGCAGGCGCAGGCAGACCTCGAGTTCGCGCACTGTCAGACCCGGTGCCAGCTCTCGCAGGCGAGCCGACCATTTCTCATCGCCGGCAGCCATGTCCGCCGTCAGCGCTATGTGCTTGTGCGTCAGAGCCATCAGGGCGCTGGACAGGTCCGCGAAGTCGCTCAGATGCCGGTCGGCAAAGGGTTTCTGGTGCGCATGGCGATAGAGGTTGACGGCGAACACCGAGCCATCGGCACCGGGCTCGGCAATCGAGATGCGCTCTGCCACGCCATGCGCGTCATACACGCACTGGCGATGCAAGGGCGTGACCTCGTTGGCCTGCACATGGACCAGATTGCGGGCGCCTGGCGTGCGCATATGTCCGGGCCATTCCTGGCCCCAGCTTCTGTCCTCGTGCTGGGGTCCCGATAGATAGGCGCTCCAGCACTGGCGCGTGGTGTCCAGGACGCCCTGGGAGGCCGAGAGAAACAGCCGCGGCCGGCAGCTGCCGATGCGATACACCGACAGCGAGGCCGTGGGCGCAATGGCGCTCAGCTGCGCGAGCGCGGCCTGGGCAAAACAGCCCTGTCCCAGATGCTCCACCAGACCAGCCAGCAAGGCGCTGGCCTGGGCCATGCCACTGGCCGGCATGGAGTCAGTCGTCGAAGGTAGCTTCCAGGTTCTCATCGGTGTGTCTTGGCGTGGGTTGTCATCTTCTTGGGGGACAGCGAAATCTTCAACAGTGCTTACGCTCATGTTCCTGTGCTTGGACATCGCAAGGAGAGCAATGCTGTCGCCAAACCATGATTTCCAGATTGCCGCTCCAGGGCTGCGCCACTTTGCCGAATTTCGCGTGCAGGTGGGGCCGGCGCAGGAGGTGGGCGAAACGACACGCGGCTTGCGGCGTGTGATCCCCATCGTCGGCGGCCAGGTACAGGGAGAGGACTGGTCGGCGCGTGTGCTGTCGGGCGGGGCCGACTTCCAGCTGCTGGTCAGCGATGAAGTGGCCGAGCTGGACGCACGCTATGTCATCGAAACCGACGGCGGCGATCTGATCTATGTGAGCAACCATGCCTTGCGCACCGGGCCGGCCGAGCTGATGCAGCGTCTGCGCCGCGGCGAGAGCGTTGATCCCTCGGCGATCTACTTTCGTTGTGCGCCCCGCTTTGAAACAGCCTCCAAGCGCTTTGCCTGGCTGGGGCAGCGCCTATTCGTGGGTGCGGGAGCGCGCTTTCCGGAGCAGGTCGTCATGCGGTTTTTCGAAGTGCTGTGAAACAGCATCGCAACAAGGAGACAAAACATGAAAGTACTGCAAATGCAGAACCTGCCCGGACTCACTTCAGCACGGGCCTGGCGACGTCGGCGGCTGGCCCTGGCACTGCTGGCCGGCGGCAGTGCAGCCCTGGGCGTCGCTCAGGCCCAGACGGCTTATCCGAGCAAGACGGTGCGCATGATCGTGGGCTTTCCGGCGGGCACGGGACCCGATGTAGTGGCCCGGCTGCTGGCACAGAAGCTTTCCGAAGCATGGGGAGGCGTGGGCGTAGTGGTGGACAACAAGCCCGGTGCCGCCGGCCTGATCGCAGCCAGCGAGGCGGCGCGTGCATCGGCCGACGGCTACACCATCATGCTGGCCGAGACGGGACAGCTCAGCATCGCTCCCAATACCTACCAACGGCTTGCCTACCAACCGCGCAAGGATTTCGCCCCCGTCAGCCAGGTGGTGAGTTCCGACTTCGTGCTGCTGGTCAACCCCGAAAAGGTCAAGGCGCGTAACGTCAGGGACTTTGTGGCCTGGACCCGGCAGCAAAACGGCTTGTTCATGGCCACCTTCGGAGCGGGAACGCCGGGGCATTTCGGGGCTTATATGTTTGGCGATGCCGTGCAGTCCAAACCCGAGGTGGTGCACTACAAGAGCACTTCGGATGCCTTGAGCGGCCTTTTCAGCGGCGATGTGCAGGGGGTGTTCGCTTCCTCCGGCATGGCGATCCCGCAGGTGCGTGCCGGCAAGCTGGTGGCCCTGGGAAGCACGGGCAGCGCGCGCGTGGAGCAACTGCCCGAGCTGCCGACCATGAAGGAGCAGGGCTTTGGCAACCTGGAGTTCAGCTCCTGGTTCGGCATCGTGGCGCCCGCCAGGACACCTGCGGAGGTGGTGAGCAAGCTCAATACCGATCTGCTCAAGGTCCTGCAATCGGGCGACGGCAGGGCGCGGCTGCAGGAGGCGGGCTTCAGAGTCACGGGCACCAGCGCGCAGCAGTTTGCCGACATCATTGCTGCCGATACCGTCAAATGGGGCAAGGCGGTGGCAGCGACGGGCTTCAAGGCGGATTGAGCGGACCGGCGCGTGCCGCGGCCGAGTCCGGTTGGCGGCGCGCGAAGGCCGTTCCGCTCAGAACCTTTCCCAGGGCATCAGATAGCGCCACTGGCCCTCGGGCACCTTGGCCAGAGAGACGCGGCCAAGGCGCAGCCGGCGCATGCTGACCACCGTCAGGCCGATGGCGGCGCACATCTTCTCGATCTCTTCGGGCGCAATGCCCTTGAGAGCGAAACGCAGGTGGTTTTCGCTCTGCCAGCTCACATGGCAGGGAGGCATGCGACGATGGCCGTTGCCGCCAGGGATAGGCAAGCCTTCGTACAGAATGTCCAGGCCATCTTCAATGATCTGGCCCTCTACGCCGACGATGATTTCCTGCTCCAGCCACATGCCTTCTTCGGCCAGCTTGCGTGCCACGCGCTTGTCCTGGGTGTAGACGATGAGGCCGCTGGCAGGCAGGGGAATCGTCAGAAACGACTCCAGATTCCTGAAGTGATGATCCAGCACCAGCTGGGGCATGGGCGTATCCAGCTTGGCTTTGGTGTCTTCTCTCAGCAGCGAATGCGCGCTGCGCACCCGGCCATAGGCCGGGCCCTGGGTCATGCCCGAAGGCTTGTTCATCAGGATGGTGACGGGCGGAATGGCTTCAGGCTTGGCATCCTTGCGCAGGATCACTACCTGATCGGGGCGCACGCGGGTTTCGGGCACTTGCACCACTTTGCCGTCCACCTGGACATTGCCCGCGACGATATGGAGCTCGGCTTCGCGGCGCGAGCATTGTTCTTGCTCCGCCACGCGCTTGGCCAGGCGGATGCTTTCTTGTTCAGGCAGGGATTCAGACATGGCGAGAGCTTAATGCTCCGGCCATGTCCTAGTTGTCCACAGGTCTAGCGCGGCGGTCGCGGCGCGCTATCTGCCAAGGCAGAGCTTCTGGATGCGCTCCACATGCGCCAGCAGCGATTGCTGGGCCACGGGCCACAGGGCTTGCGGCGTGTCGGCGTAGGCAATCGCCACCCAGTCCTGAATGCTGCCGTCCGGCTTGGTGCGCATGGCCTGATGCACCTTGGCCTCGCGCGCCAGGCGGTGGGCCTTGAGACGTGTGATCTGATGTCGCGCAAAGCCCAGCACATAGCCGTGGGCGGGAAGGATGTAGCGAATGTCGTACTCCAGACACAGGGAGTGCAGCCGGTCCAGCGAATCGAGGTAGTCGATCATGTTGCCGTCCGGCGGGCTGATGACGGTGGTGCTGCCATTGAGGATGTGATCGCCACTGAATAGCAGTGCGTCCTCCTCCAGCAGAAAGCACAGGTGGTTGGCCGCATGGCCGGGCGTGAAGATGGCTTGCAGCGTATGCGTGATTTCGCCTTCTGCCCCTTGTCCGCTAAGCGTGATGCGTTCTCCGTCCTGTAGCGTCACCTCGGGTTTGAAGCGACTGTTGGTGCGCGCGGTGGGCGCCGAAGGCCGGCCCATGATGGGCGGCCTGGCATGGCCGGAGAGCAGGACCATGGCCTGCAGCGGCGCGGCACCCGGCGAGTGATCGGGGTGGGAATGGGTGCAGACGATGTAGCGGATATCGCCGCCGGCGGCATCGTGCAGTCGCTGCAGATGCTCGGCATCGTTCGGTCCGGGGTCGATGGCGATATAGCCGGTATGCGCATCGCCGACCAGATAGCTGTTGGTGCCGGGGCCGGTCATCATGCCGGGGTTGGGGGCCGTCAGACGCAGCAGGTTCTTGCGCAGCGGCACGGCTTTTTCAGGCTGCCAGTCCAGATGGTGAATGCCGTGGCCGTCGGGCAGCACCATTTCCAGTTCGCCATAGGCCATATCGGTTTCGGTATGGCGTGTGTCTTTGCCTTTCAGGTGGCCGCCACGGGGGCAGGCCTGCCACAGCGGCTTCTCGCTGAGCAGGGCGTGGATCACGGCCTGGGTATCGGGCTGGTGAGCGATGCGCTGCAATGTACGCTGGGTGGGAAAGAGGATAAACAGCTTTTTCTCTTCAAAGCGCGCAATCGCATCCTGCGGAGAAATCCAGGTGGGCTCGAACTGCTCGGTTTCGTCGGCCACCGCCGTCTGACCCTCGGGCATGCGGGCCACAAAGAACGGCACGTTAAAGCGCTTGGGCAGGTCCAGTGGTGCGGTCCAGTGGGCCAGATACCAGAGCTGGTCCACGGCCAGCGTCCAGCCGCGCGCGCGGCATTGCTCATACAGCGATGCCTTGCGGTCCAGTTGCTGAACTTGGGCCGGTGGAACGGGTTGGCCGGCCTGGTCATAGGCCAGCAGGATGCCCAGCTCCTCAAAAGTCTCGCGAATGCCTGCCAGAGCCTGGGTGATGCGTTCATCTCCCGCCTCGGCGATCATGCTGGGGCGCACGCGCGCCAACGCATGACTGGCTGGGGCTGCATCTTCATCTTCCTGGCCGCCGCCGGGGAAAACATAGGCATTGGCAAAGATGCCTTGATCTGCACGCCTTGTCATCAGCACTTCAAAACCCTTGCCGTCGGCGCAGTCGCGCAGCAACAAAAGCGTGGAAGCATCGCGCGCGGGAACTGGCGTGCGCTGGGGCTGAAGCAACTGGCTGGGGCGGGGCTGGCTGGGTGATGTCATGAGGTCACATTATGCGAAGTCGCCGCGTTCGTGAATGTCACACCTGGACTAGTTGTGCACTCCTGCTGCGCGAATCGGGGAAAGCACTGAGAGCAAACGGCCAAGGATGTCTTGCATTTAGTTATTTTAAATAACAATAATGATGCAAAAGGAATGGTTATGACTCATAAAGAAATTGCAGTTGAGTTCCGCGGCGAAGCCGAACAGGTCGCCGTCATTCGCCTGATGCGTGCCGCCAAACGCAACGCCTTGTCCGATGGGCTGGTGCTGGGTCTGCGCGATGTATTCATGAATATGCCCGCCAGCGTGCGCGCTGCAGTGGTGGATGGAGATGGACCGCATTTCTGCGCCGGCCTGGATCTGAGCGAACTCAGCGAACGCGATGCGGCCCAGGGCGTTCTGCACTCACGCATGTGGCATGAGGCGCTGCGCCAGGTGCAGTTCGGCGCGGTGCCCGTGGTCGCCGCCCTGCATGGTGCCGTGGTGGGGGGCGGCCTGGAGCTGGCCAGTGCCTGCCATATCCGTGTGGCCGACAGCAGTACTTTCTATGCCTTGCCCGAAGGTTCGCGCGGCATTTTCGTCGGCGGCGGCGGCTCGGTGCGCATCCCACGCCTGATCGGAGCCGCACGCATGGCCGACATGATGTTCACAGGCCGTGTGTACAAGGCCGAAGAGGGTGAGCGCATTGGTCTGTCGCAATATCTGGTGCCCGAAGGACATGCGTTGGACAAGGCCGTGGAACTGGCGCTGCGCATTGCCGAAAACGCCCCCATGACCAATTACGCCCTGATGCACGCATTGCCCAGGATTGCCGATCAGCCCGCCGATCAGGGGCTGATGACAGAAGCTCTGATGGCTGCCGTGGCGCAGAGCGCGCCAGAAGCCAAGTTCCGTTTGCAGGAATTTCTGTCAGGGCGGGCCGCCAAGGTCAGCAAGGACTGAAAGCACTCTCAAAAAACAACGCTGTGGAGACAAAGACAATGCAGGAGACAAACACAGCCATGCAGGCCCTCGGCCAGGTGGTAGAGGGGGGCAGGCCCCGGTACCGCGAACTGGAGTTCGGCGTGCGCAGCATCCAGGTCAGGGAGGCAGGCGACGGCACTTTCTACGTGCGCTCCGACCGGGAGCTGGCAGAGCACGCAGCACGCATGACTGACAGGCTGCTGCACTGGGCGCAGACCACGCCGCAGCAGACCTTCATCGCCCAGCGGCAACGACTGGCCGACGGCAGCACCGGTGATTGGCAGCGCATCGACTATGCCCAGACGCTGGCAGCGGCGCGCAGCATTGCGCAGTCCTTGCTGGACAGAAAGCTCTCGGCAGAGCGTCCCGTCATCATCCTCAGCGAGAACGATCTCGACCATGCCATGCTGGCCATGGGTTGCCTGTATGCAGGCGTGCCCTATTGCTCGGTCTCCACGGCCTATTCGCTGGTCAGCACCGATTACGCCAAGCTGCGCCATGTGGTCGATACGCTCACGCCAGGCCTGATCTTTGCCGCCGATGCGGCGCGCTATGACAAGGCGGTACGCGCCGTGCTGTCCGAGGGCTGTGAGGTGGTGTACCGCAAGCCGGCCGTCGATGCCCGGACCTGCACCTTGTTTGCCGACCTGCTGGCGACCGAGCCCACAGCTGCGGCGGATGCCGCCATGCAGGCCACCGGGCCCGACACCATCACCAAGTTCCTGTTCACCTCGGGATCGACCAAGCTGCCCAAGGCCGTCATCAACACCCACGGAATGTGGTGCGCCAACCAGCAGCAGATTGCCCAGACCATGCCCGATATGGTCAAAGGCCCGCCCGTGCTGGTGGACTGGCTGCCCTGGAATCACACTTTCGGAGGCAACAAGAACATCGGCCTCGCGCTCTATCACGGCGGCACTGTCTATATCGACGAGGGCAAGCCTACGGCGGCGGGCATTGCCGAGACGCTGCGCAATCTGCGCGAGATCTCTCCCACCGTTTACTTCAACGTACCAACTGGCTTCGAATACATCGCCCGTGCCATGGAGAGCGATGCGCAGTTGCGCAGCAGCCTGCTCAAGCGCGTCAAGATGTTCTTCTACGCAGGAGCCTCTCTGGCACAGCCCGTCTGGGATAGCCTGCACCGCACGCAGGAGGCCGAGTGCGGCGAGCGCATCGTGATGGGCACGGGCCTGGGCATGACCGAGTCCTCGCCCTCGGCCCTGTTCATCAACCGTCCCGATGTGCGCTCGGGAGACCTGGGCGTACCGGTGCCGGGTCTGGAGCTCAAACTGGCGCCTGTGGATGGCAAGCTGGAGGTGCGCTACCGCGGGCCGAACGTCACGCCCGGCTACTGGCGCGCGCCCGAAGCCACGGCAGAGGCGTTTGACGAGGACGGATTCTTCCGCACCGGCGACGCCGTGCAGTGGCGCGACCCGCAGGATCGAAACCAGGGTCTGCGCTTTGACGGCCGCATTGCCGAAGACTTCAAGCTGGCCACGGGCACATTCGTCAACGTGGGGCCGCTGCGGGCCAGGATCATCCATGCCGGCGCGCCCTATATCCAGGATGTGGTGCTGACTGGTCTGGATCGCAAGGAGGTCGGTGCCATCGTTTTCGGGACCCCGGCCTGTGCAGCCTTGAGCGGCCTGGCAGCGGGAGCGACGCTGGAGCAGATCATGCACAGCGAGCCCGTGCAGCAGCATTTGCAGACGGTTCTGAACCAGCTGGCGCAGACGGCAACCGGTAGTGCCACCCGCATTGCGCGGGCAGTGGCGGCGATCAGGCCGCCCTCGCTGGACCTGGGCGAGGTTACGGACAAGGGCTCCATCAACCAGCGTGCCGTGCTCCAGCATCGCGCCGATGTGGTGGCAGGCCTGTACGACGAAACGCTGGCCCTGATCCTGAAGCCCAATCTCTGAGCCAGGACAGGCTTGAGCCCAATGACAGAAAGCGCAAGCAGCTTTTAAAAGGATAGTGATATGCAAGTTCAGGATCAGATTGCCATCGTCACCGGAGGAGCCTCGGGCCTTGGCGAAGCCACGGCGCGTGCGCTGGCTGCCGCAGGCGCCAGAGTTGCGGTGCTGGATCGTCAGCTCGACAAGGCCAAGGTGGTGGCTGCCGAGATCGGCGGACTGGCGCTGGAGAGCGATATCTGCGATGCGGCCAGCGTCACTGCGGCGCTGGATGCCGTTCGCGAGCAATGGGGCTCGGATGCACGTATTCTCATGAATGTGGCCGGCATCGGCACGGCCAAGCGCGTGATCGGCCGCGATGGTGAGCCCGCACCGCTGGAGGACTTTGAACGCGTGATCCGCGTCAACCTTGTCGGCAGCTACAACATGACGCGGCTGTTTGCCGCACGCTGCGCCAAGCTGGCGGCGCTGGAGGATGGCGCGCGCGGCGTGATTCTCTACACCGCCTCGGTGGCTGCCTTCGATGGCCAGGTGGGACAGCAGGCTTACAGCGCATCCAAGGGCGGCCTGGTCGGCATGACGCTGCCCATGGCGCGTGATCTGGCCCAGCACGGCATTCGTGTCTGCACCGTGGCGCCAGGCCTGTTCGCCACGCCGTTGATGAAGGAGCTGCCCGAGCCCGTGCAGCAGTCGCTGGCGGCATCCATTCCCTTTCCTTCGCGCCTGGGCAAGCCTTCGGAGTTTGCCGATCTGGCCGTGCATATCGTGCACAACGATCATCTCAATGGCGAGGTGATTCGTCTGGATGGTGCGCTGCGCATGGCTCCGCGGTAAGTGTTACCCCCTGAGGCACTTTGCGCCTTCCCCCAAGGGGGACGACACCATCGCTGCGGGGCTGCCCTTGCTCGATGTCTCTGGGTTGGAGAGTGCCAGAGCCAGCTCAGTGCCAAAGATTGAGACGTGTATTGATTCCACAGGACCGAAGAGTCCGTATTTCAAGCAGGAGACAAGTCATGCAAGGTCGTCGCAATTTCGTCAAAGGCCTGGGCGCTGGTGCCGCGCTGGCTGCATTCGGCGGCATCGCCAGCCGCAGTGCCTATGCCCAGGGCGGTGGCCCGCTGGAGCAGGTGCGCATTCTGTACGGCTTTCCGGCAGGCAGCGCTGGTGACTCGGTGGCCCGCCGCGTGGCCGAAAAAATGGGCGGCAGCAGCTACACCAGAAATATGGGCGTGGTGGAAAACAAGCCCGGAGCAGGTGGCCGCATCGCGCTGGAGAATTTGCGCAATGCCGTCGGGGACGGCTCGGTGATTGCGCTGTCCCAGGTCTCGGCCTTCTCCATCTACCCGCATATCTATAGCAAGCTGAGCTATCAGGCCAAGGATTTCGAGCCAATTTCGATTGGAGCCATCATGCACCATGGGCTGGCTGTCGGCCCCGCCGTGCCGGCCGAGGTGAAGACGCTCAAGGATTTTCTGGCCTGGTGCAAGAACAACCCCGACAAGGCCAGCTTCGGCAGCCCCGGTGCCGGCAGTCAGCCGCATCTGCTGGGGGCGCTGCTGAGTCTGCGCTCCGGCGTCAGGCTCAGCCATGCGCCATATCGCGGCATGGCACCCGGCGTCTCGGACGTCGTGGGCGGTCAGATCGCCGCCATCATGGGTACGTGCGGCGACTACCTGAGCTATTACAAGGCCGGCAAGCTGCGCGTGCTGGCCACCAGCGGCCCGCAGCGCAACCCCTATCTGCCCAATGTGCCCACCTTTGCCGAGCAGGGCTTTGCCGATTTGACGGCGGAGGAGTGGTTTGGCTTTTACGCCAATGCCAGGACACCCGCCGACGTGCGTGCACGCGCCCATGCGGCCATCACGGCAGCGCTCAAGAGCGACGCGCTCAAGGAAAGCCTGGGTGTGGTGGGCCTGATTGCCACCAGCTCCACGCCCGAGGAGATGGCCCGTTCGCAGCAGGCCGAGTTCGAGCGCTGGGGTCCGCTGGTCAAGCAGATCGGTTTTACGGGCGATTCCTGATGACCCCTCGGTATCGAATAGCATTCGGGTCGGGATTTTTCAGACAGGCTCAAGCCTGCATATAGCGATCGAACAATAGAGGAGACAAGCCATGCAAGATCGTCGCAATTTCGTCAAAGGCCTGGGCGCTGGTGCAGCGCTGGCCGCATTCGGTGGCATCGCCGGCCGCAGCGCCTATGCCCAGGGCAGCGGGCCACTGGAGCAGGTGCGCATTCTCTACGGCTTTCCCGCAGGCAGTGCCGGTGACTCGGTGGCGCGCCGTGTGGCGGAAAAGATCGGCGGCACCAGCTACTCCAAGAATATGGGCGTGGTGGAGAACAAGCCCGGTGCCGGCGGCCGCATCGCGCTGGAGAATCTGCGCAACTCCGTGGGCGACGGCTCGGTCATCGTGCTGTCGCAGGTCTCGGCCTTCTCCATCTATCCGCATATCTATAGCAAGCTGAGCTATCAGGCCAAGGACTTCGAGCCGATTTCCATCGGAGCCATCATGCACCATGGACTGGCTGTCGGCCCTGCCGTGCCGGCCGAGGTCAAGACCCTCAAGGATTTTCTGGCCTGGTGCAAGAACAACCCCGACAAGGCCAGCTTCGGCAGCCCCGGTGCCGGTACCCAGCCGCATCTGATCGGCTCCCTGCTCAGCCTGCGTTCGGGCATCAAGCTCAGCCATGTGCCTTACCGCGGCACGGCGCCTGCGGTGTCCGACCTGGCTGGTGGTCAGATTGCAGCCGTGATGGGCCCCAGCGGCGACTTCCTGAGCTACTACAAGGCCGGCAAGCTGCGCGTGCTGGCCACCAGCGGCCCGCAGCGCAACCCCTATCTGCCCAATGTCCCTACCTTTGCCGAGCAGGGCTTTGCCGATTTGACGGCCGAAGAGTGGTTTGGCTTTTATGCCAATGCCAAGACGCCTTCCGATGTGCGTGCACGCGCCCATGCGGCCATCACGGCGGCGCTCAAGAGCGACGCGCTCAAGGAAAGTGTGGGTGTGGTCGGCCTGATTGCCACCAGCTCCACGCCCGAGGAAATGGCCCGTTCGCAGCAGGCCGAGTTCGAGCGCTGGGGACCGCTGGTCAAGCAGATCGGCTTTACTGCGGATACCTGATACACCCCCTGAGCCGCTTCGCGGCTTCCCCCTCTCTCGCTGCGCGGGAGGGGACGATGCCTTCGCGGCGGGACGGCCCTTGCTTGGCATCTCTGGCATGGGCCGCGCTCGGCGCGTATGGAGTCGTTATTTAGAGATTTTCATTTGCTGCGTTGCAGCCGGTTATGTATGTCTTATTTGCCTGCCAGTGCCGATAACGCGTTTCTTCTATTTGATGTGCTCAAGGCCGATGAGCAGTTGCAGCGCCTGCCGGCGCATGCTGCAACGGATCAGGCGCTGATGCAGCAGGTGCTGGAAGAGGCCGGCAAATGGGTGGGTGAAGTGGTGGCGCCGCTGTCGCGCGAAGGTGATGAGGTCGGCGTGCAGTTTGCAGCGGGCAAGGTCACCACGCCGCCTGGATTTGCCCAGGCCTATCAGGACTTCTGGCAGGCGGGCTGGCCTGCACTGGCCTGTGCCGAGGAGGACGGCGGCCAGGGGCTGCCCTGGGTGCTGGAAGGCGTGCTGTACGAATGGCTGAGTGCCGCCAACCATGGCTGGACCATGGCGCCGGGCCTGCTGCATGGTGCTTATGAGTGCCTCAAGCACCATGGCAGCGATGCGCTCAAGGCCGCCTATCTGCCCAAGGTGGCCAGCGGTGAATGGCTGGCAACCATGTGTCTGACGGAGGCCCATGCGGGCAGCGACCTGGGGCAGGTACGCACGCAAGCCGTTCCGGTTGGCGAATCCGAGCAGGGCGAGCGCTTCGAGATCAGCGGCAGCAAGATTTTCATTTCGGGCGGCGAGCATGATCTGACCGATAACATCGTGCATCTGGTACTGGCGCGTCTGCCCGGGGCTCCGGCAGGGCCCAAGGGCCTGTCGCTGTTTCTCGTGCCCAAGCTGCTGCCAGGCGGCGAGCGCAACCGCGTGGTCTGTGAGCGCATCGAGGAAAAAATGGGCCTGCATGGCAGCCCCACCTGCGTGATGCGCTTTGATGGGGCTGCAGGCTGGTTGATAGGCCAGCCCGGAGCGGGCCTGAACGCCATTTTCGTCATGATGAATGCCGCGCGTCTGCATGTGGCGCTGCAGGGCATAGGCCTGCTGGACGCAGCATGGCAGAAGGCCCATGCCTATGCGCTGGAGCGCCGTCAGATGCGCGCGCCAGGGGTAGTTCCGGCCTCGCGTGGCACAGGCGATGCAGCAGATCTGATCATCGAGCATCCGGCCATTCGCCGCACGCTCGATCTGCAGCGTGCCTGGGTGGATGGCGGGCGTGTGCTTGCCTACCAGACCGGTATTTATCTCGATGTGGCGCGACATGCCGAAAGCGCCCGCGAGCGCGAGCAGGCCCAGCAGTGGTGCAGTCTGATCACGCCCGTGCTCAAGGCCGCCTGGACCCAGCAGGCATTCGAGGGTGCCAGCGCCTGCCTGCAGGTGTTCGGCGGCCATGGCTACATCCGCGAGTGGGGCATAGAGCAGATCGTGCGTGATTCGCGCGTGGCCATGATTTACGAAGGCACGAATGAAATTCAGGCCATCGATCTGCTGGTGCGCAAGGTGCTGCCGGACGGTGGTCAGGCCATGGGGCAATGGCTGCTGACTTTGCGCAACAGCCTGGATGCAGGTCGGGCGCTGGATGCAGAAGTGCTGCGCTGCCTGGCCCAGCTGCGCTACTTCACCACGGTGCTGGCGCAGGCCTGCAAGGAAGATGACACCCTGGCCTGGCGCGTGGCCGACGACTACCTGCGCTGCGTGGCCGTGGTGCTGCTGGGCTGGGCGTGGGCACGTATTGCGGCTACAGCAGGGGGCGATAGTGAGCGCTGGCGAGGCCCCTGCAAGCAGGTGCAGCAACGCATATTGCCCGAAATGGACTGGCGTCTGACTCTGATGAAGGCGCAGTGGGCGCAGGCTTCCGTCGTGCACGGCAACCAGCTGTTCACCTCCGCGCATTGATCAAAATGGCTGCAAGATGCGAGCAATACCGGCACAATTGCGGTCTTTTCATCGCGCTCCTGGATTGCTCTTTTGCCTTCGAAGTTGACATCGCCAATGCTCGCTCACAAGACTGCTGAACCAGACTCCAAACCTGCACGCTCCTTGCGCGGCACGCGCTCCAGAGAGGTGGGTTCGGACCTCCCGGGCTCGGGGCAGGAGCCCAGGGACAGTGCCGAGGTTTTTGCCGTCGATCAGGTCGATGCCAGCTTTCTGGAGTCGCTGCTGGGCTACAACGCCAGGCGCGCCTCGCTGGCTCTGGTGGGAGTTTTCATGCGCTGCATGGAGCGTTTTGACCTCAAGATCGTCGAGTTCTCCGTGCTGTCTCTGGTGGGCAGCAATCCGGGTATCACCTCGCGTCAGCTCTGTCAGCAACTGGCCGTGCTGCCGCCGAATATGGTGGGCATGATCGATGCGTTGGGCAAACGCGGCTTTCTGGAACGGCGTCCGCACCCGCGAGACGGCCGCGCCACGGGTCTGTACCTGACCGCGGCAGGGCGCGAACTGGTGGATACGGCCGAGCCCGAGCTCAAGAGCAGCGAGACCCGTGCCATCGCGCACCTGAGTGCTGCCGAGCAGGTGCAACTCATGGAGTTGTTGCAAAAGCTGTATCGCTGATCCCATGGCATGGCGCAGATCCTGCGCCCGGCGCGATAATGTGCGGCATCATGCAGATTCGCTTTACCAAGATGCAAGGTGCGGGCAACGACTTTGTCGTGCTTGACGAAACCCAGGCTCGCCTGGGCTTGAGCACCGCCCAGTACCGCTACCTGGCCAATCGTCACTTTGGCGTGGGCGCCGACCAGATTCTGACGGTGCGCCCGGCACCCGCAGAGGGCGTGGACTTTGAATATGTGATCCACAACGCCGACGGTGGCGAGGTCGAGCAGTGCGGAAACGGCGCACGCTGTTTTGCGCGCTATGTGCATGACAAGGGTCTGACCGACAAGAGCGTGATCCGCGTACAGACCCTCTCGGGCGTCATCGCCCCCGAAATTCATGGCAATGGCCGCGTCACGGTCGATATGGGGGCGCCTCAGCTGGATCCGGCCAAGGTGCCATTCACGACCGACGGTCTGCAGGCCGAGACTCTGGGTTCGACGCAAAAATGGCCTCTGACGCTTGATACTCCTTTGCAGCCGGCTACAGTCTGGATAGCAGCCGTTTCCATGGGCAATCCGCATGCGGTGCAGTTGGTGGACGATGTGGATGCTGCTTTGGTGGGGTTGCACGGCCCGTTGATAGAGAACCATGCCCGTTTTCCTCAGCGTGTGAACGCCGGCTTCATGCAGATCCTCAACCGCGGTGAGGTCCGCTTGCGTGTCTATGAACGTGGTGCCGGCGAGACCCTGGCCTGCGGTACGGGGGCTTGTGCCGCCGTGGTGGCCGGCATTGGCTGGGGCCTGCTCGATCAGCGAGTCGATGTGCATACCCGCGGCGGTCTGCTGACCATTGAATGGACTGGCGGTGCGCACGATCGCGTGCGCATGACCGGCCCTGCCGAATTTGTTTTTGAAGGCCAGATCGACATACCTGATACCTTATGAACAGCTTGACCGATACCGCCATGACCGAAGAGTCGATTGCCGATTACCTCCAGGAAAACCCCGATTTCTTCGAGCGCCATGCCGAGATGCTGACAGGCGTGCGTTTGATCAGCGGCCATGGCCCACGTGCCGTCAGCCTGCAGGAACGTCAGGCCGAGATGCTGCGCGAAAAGATCAAGGGTCTGGAGCATCGCATCATGGACATGGTGCGCCATGGCAGCGAGAACGCTTCCATCGCCAACAAGATTCATCAGTGGACCCATGCCCTGGTCAAGGTGCAGGACCTGCGCGAGCTGCCCCATGCGCTCACCGCCAGCCTGCAGCACACGTTTGATGTCCCCCAGGTCGCACTGCGTCTGTGGAATGTGGCGGGCGCGCACAGCGGCACCGTCTACACCATGGGAGTCAGCGATGATGCCAAGGCCTTTGCTTCGTCTCTGACCATGCCGTTCTGCGGCCCCAATATGGGTTTCGAGCCCGTGACCTGGCTGCCCAACCCCAATGCGGTGCAGTCGGTCGCGCTGCTGACTCTGCATGACGGTGCCATGGACAGCACTTCCAATGCCTTTGGCATGCTGGTGCTGGGCTCGCCCGACCCGCTGCGCTTCGATGCCACCATGGGTCTTGAATTCCTCTCCCGCATCTCCGAGCTGGCCAGTGCCTCGCTCTCGCGCATGCGCGCTCCTGCGCTGACGCTGGCGCACGGCTGAGGCTGCAAAAGGGGGTAGATACCGATGCAAGAGCGCGAGCAGCCCTCTTTTGAGGAGCAGTACGCGCAGCTTCCGGAAGTTGTCCACAGCTATCTGGAGCATGTGCGTGTGCAAAAGCGCCTGGCCGAGCGCACGCATACGCTGTATGCGCTGGACCTGATCAAGCTGCAGAGCTTTGCGCAGGCGGCAGCTCAGGAGCT
Organism: Comamonas sp. Z1; assembly: GCF_008121555.1. Taxonomy (NCBI): domain Bacteria; kingdom Pseudomonadati; phylum Pseudomonadota; class Betaproteobacteria; order Burkholderiales; family Comamonadaceae; genus Comamonas; species Comamonas sp. Z1. The sequence continues at coordinate 200,126 of NZ_VOQT01000002.1, read as the reverse complement.
TTTGACGCTGCAACCCTCGCATATCCGCCGCTTTGCTGCGCAAATGCATGGCGCCGGCCGCAGTGCACGCGGTATCGCACTGATTCTTTCGGGCTGGCGCAGCTTTTTCCGCTGGGCGGCCCAGCGGGAGCTGGTACCTTTCAACCCCGTGGAGGGCGTGCGCGGCCCCAAAGCCGCCAAGCCTCTTCCCAAGGCACTGGCTGTGGATGATGCCGTGCAACTGGCCAGCTTTCAGAACCCCGAGGCCGATCCGTGGATGGAGGCGCGTGACGTCGCTATGACCGAGCTGCTCTATAGCTGCGGCTTGCGTGTGGCCGAACTGGTGGGGCTGGATTTGCGGCCCGACCAGCAGAGCCGGCATGAAGGCAGAGGCTGGATCGACCTGGAGGCGGGTGACGCCCATGTTCAGGGCAAGGGCAGCAAGCGCCGCATCGTGCCCGTGGGGCGCATGGCGATCCTGGCCTTGCAGCGCTGGCTGGCGCTGCGCAGCAGCGCGCTGGTCGGCACTGCACAGCTCAAGGCACAGGATGAAGCGGCCTTGTTCGTCGGCCGCCGGGGCGAGCGGCTCAGCGCCCAGTCGGTCTGGTCACGTCTCAAGCAGCGAGGCCAGCAGGCGGGGCTTGCGACTGGCGTGCACCCGCATGTGCTGCGTCACTCCTTTGCCAGTCATATGCTGCAGTCCAGTGGCGATCTGCGTGCCGTGCAGGAGCTGCTCGGGCATTCCAGCATTGCCACCACGCAGATATATACGCGGCTGGATTTCCAGCATCTGGCCCAGGCTTATGAAAAAGCCCACCCGCGTGCGCAGCGCAGCAGCGTCGGAGAGACGCCCGCTCCATTGCGCATGCCGGACGACGAAGAGCAAAACTGAAGAGTCCTGATTTGATAGCTTGAAGTGATTGTTGAGTATGTGATGGAGGTGATTTTTTGCTGAAATTTCTGCCATCCCTGCTGCCCATGCGCGCTTGAAAGCACCGCTACACTCCCCAGCTGTTATCACCGGAGCGCGCATAGGGATGCGCCGCCCGTGTTTTTTGGACAGCCGCATGTGGCGGCTGGCCGCAGCAAGAGGTTTCAACGCATGGCTCTCATTCCTGTCACCATCCTCACGGGCTTTCTGGGCTCGGGCAAGACCACGCTGCTCAAGCGCGTGCTGCACGAATCCCACGGCATGAAGATTGCCGTGATCGAGAACGAGTTCGGCGAGGAGAACATCGACACCGACATTCTCAAGACCGAATCCAAAGAACAGATTCTGCAGATGAGCAACGGCTGCATCTGCTGCACCATCCGCGAAGACCTGCGCGAGGCTTTGCAGTTGCTGGCCGCCAAGCGCCGCAAGGGGCAGGTGGACTTCGACCGCATCGTGATCGAGACCACCGGCCTGGCCGATCCCGGTCCCGTGGCCCAGACCTTCTTCATGGATGACGAGATCGCCGAGACCTATCTGATCGACTCCATCATCACTCTGGTGGATGCCAAGCATGCCAACCAGCAACTCGACGATCGCCAGGAAGCGCGCCGTCAGGTGGGCTTTGCCGACCAGATGTTCCTGTCCAAGACCGATCTGGTGACGGATGCGGAAAAGGAGGCGCTGATCCATCGCCTCAAGCACATGAACCCGCGCGCGCCCATCCGTGCCGTTCATTTTGGCGATGTGCCCCTGAGCGAAGTGTTCGACCTGCGTGGCTTCAACCTGAACGCCAAGCTGGACATCGACCCTGATTTCCTCAAGGAAGATGATCACGACCACGATCATCACGACCACAGCGCTTGCGACCATGACCATGGCCAATGCGAACACGATCATGAACACCAGCACGACGAGCATTGCGGCCACGACCACCATGACCACGAGCATGGCGAGCACTGCAATCACCCACATCACCATCATCACGACGATGACGTGAAGAGCTTTGTCTACCGCGCCGATCGCGCGTTCGACCCGGCCAAGCTGGAAGACTTCCTGGGCGCCATCGTCAATATCTACGGCCCCAAGATGCTGCGCTACAAGGGCGTGCTCGACATGAAGGGCACCAGCCGCAAGGTCATCTTCCAGGGCGTGCACCAGCTCATGGGCAGCGATCTGGGCCCCGAGTGGGAAGCCGATGAAAAGCGAGTCAGCAAAATGGTCTTCATCGGCATCGACCTGCCGCAGGACATTCTTCGCCAGGGACTGGATCAATGTCTGGTGTAAACCCTGGATTTGGGGGCTGTTTCGGCGAAAGCTAACGGTTTGCTGACAATGACTGACGGCCTGCCAAGCAGGCCGTTTTGTTTGTCTGTTATTTCTCGCAAACTGACCGAAACAGGCGCAGGCTTTGTTGCAAATTGTGGGGTATGTGCAACGGAGCCGGGATGGGGGGACTGGCGTGGCTACAATGCCGGCCCTAAAGAGGGTGTTGGAGCAATCCGGCCCTGCAAGGGCTCTGTACTGTAAGGAGACAGGACGTGACCGCTGTGAAAAGTAATCTGCCCAAGGCTGCAGCCAAAGCTGCGGCAGCGGCTGTGCACCCCCGCAGCGTCGAGACCTCTTTGGTGGACGCCGCGTTGGACAACCCGGTGCTGGTACCTGCAGCAGCGGGAGAATCTTCCAAATCGTCCAGATCCAAGCGTTCTGCATCGCCTCCAGCGCGGCAGCCTGAAACAGATGTTCCGCCCCTGGCAGCTTCGGCAGTCAAGGCTGCGGCAACCATGAGAGATACGAAAGCAATGACCAACACAAAGCAAGCTGTGCCCAAGAAAGATCCCAAGCTGGCCAACGCCTGGAAGACCAAGTCGGTAGAGGAGCTGACCGATGCTGAAGTGCTGGCCATGTCTGATGACGATTACATGAACGACGCCCAGCTGGCCTACTTCCGTCGCAAGCTGGTCGCGCTCAAGAACGATATGCATGTGAATGCGGGCGAGACTGCGGAAAACCTGCGTGAAGACACCGTCGTGGTGCCCGATCCTGCCGATCGTGCCACCATCGAGGAAGAGCACGCTCTCGAGCTGCGCACCCGTGACCGCGAGCGCAAGCTGCTCAAGAAGATCGACCAGTCCATTGCCCGCATCGATGCCGGCGACTACGGCTACTGCGACGAAACCGGCGAGCCAATCGGAGTGGGACGGCTGCTGGCCCGCCCCACGGCTACACTGTCGCTGGAAGCCCAGCAGCGCCGTGAACTCAAGCAGAAGATGTACGGCGATTGATCTGCGTCAGGCGTTGGCGGGGCTGCAGGCAGCAAAGTAGAGGACCATGGTGAAAGAAGAAAACAAGTCGGGAGGGTTGCTGTCCAAGGTGGTGCGTTTCGTGCGCCACCCGACCGTGAATTGGTCCGATTTGGAAAATCTCAACCAGGAAAGCGAAGAAAGCCAGTACAGCAAGCAGGCGTTAAAGGAGATGCTGGAGCGCAAGCGCCAGAACGACTTTGTGCGAAAGCGCGAGTTTGACCAGCTGCGCAAGCTGCGTCAGGCTCAGCTGTCCAAGACGGCGGTGACTGCCAGGGCTCCGCTCGAGACGCCGACCCCACTGGCACCTTCCTCTTTTTTGCAGACTGCCCAAAGCTCCGTGCCGGGCGAGCGCGCAGAAACCATCAAGAAGATCGACGAGATCGAAGCGCAGATGGCCCAGCAATGGTGGCGCGGCAAGCTGGCCGCTGATGCCGCCACCATGCCGCTGCAACTGCCCGAGGTCGGAGGCAGCATGCCTTCGGTATTTAAAAGCCAGCCGCTTTCGATCAGCACGTTGCCGCTGCTTCAGGATGTGTTGCCAGGCGATCTGGAGCTGCCGCAATCGGGGCGGCAGGGCAATCCTGTTGCTTTGCCGGGCCTGCGTGGCGAGACGGACTTTTCGCCGGCGTTTGCAACGACCGAGGTCTCCGCTCCAACCGATATCAACATGGTTCCGCCGTCCTTTGCGCGCTTCGAGCATGATGTCGCGCTGGAGGATGCTGCGATTGTCTTTGCCAGCGGTGACAGCGTAGCAGCCGAGACCAGTCTCAAGGCCTTGATTGCCGAGCGTGCTCAGGATACGCCGGCACAGTTGCAGGTCTGGCTGGCACTGCTGGACATGTACCGCGCAGCAGGCATGCAGGCTGAGTTTGAAGACGCTGCCATGGACTTTGTGGCGCGCTTCGGTCGTTCGGCCCCGCAATGGTTTGTGATGCCGCAGCAGGCGGGCAGGCTTAGCGAAACCGCGCCGGATGTCGCAGCAGTGCAGACCGGCTTTCGCTGGCAGGCTCCTGTGCATTTGGATGAGCCTGGCTTCAAGGCGCTGCTGGCCAGCAAGGCGCGCAGCGTCGGCAGCTCGGTCATGGACTGGAGCGTTCTGGAGAGCCTCGACCCCGGCGTGAAGAAGCCGCTGCTGGATGCGGCACAGCGATGGGCCGACGAAAAGGGATCACTGGTTTTTGCCGGCCATGAAAGATTGCAGGCCGTGCTCAGCAAGCACACCCCTTCCGGTGATCGAGCCGTCGATCAGGACTGGTGGTATTTGCGTCTGGCCATGCAGCGCCTGATGCATCTGCAGGACGAATTTGAGCTGACGGCGCTGGACTATTGCGTGACCTACGAGCTGTCGCCACCCTCGTGGGACGATCCGGTCTGTGCGTATTCGAACGAAGGGCAGGCGCAGAACCTGCGTGCCCAGGATAGCCGGCTCTTGGGGCCGGAGACGATTCAGCCCGGCATGCTCTGGAAGGAGCATCAGCCGCGTTTTGCGCTGCAAGGCGTGATCGACGGCGATGCATTGCCCTGGCTGGCCGAGGTTCAGGAAAAGGCCAAGCTTGGCGAAGCCATTGCCATTGACTGCGCGCGCCTGGTGCGCATGGACTTTGCTGCCGCAGGCTCGGTGCTGAACTGGGCTGCGCAGATGCAGGAGCTGGGTCATGTGTTGCAGTTCGGTCAGTTGCACCAGTTGCTGGCGGTGTTCTTCAATGTTGTTGGCATTCAGGAGCATGCACAGGTGATCCCAAGGAGGGACTAGCTCCCTGGGTGGCTATGCCGCCTCCCCCCAAGAGGCGGCGTCTCCGGCTGGAGTCGGGCCGTTTGAGGCCTTATCCACAGCAAGCGCTGCAAATTTAATTTTTCAGGGCCTCTTGAGGTCGATCTTGTCTGTCCCCATCTGCTCCAGATGGAACAGTTTCACGGCACCACCATTTTGAGCGTGCGCCGCCAGACTCCCGAGGGCGTGCAAGTCGCCATCGGCGGTGATGGTCAGGTCACATTGGGCAATATCGTCATCAAGGGCACGGCGCGCAAGGTGCGCAAGCTCTATCACGGCAAGGTGCTGGCGGGCTTTGCGGGGGCCACCGCAGATGCCTTCACGCTGTTCGAGCGCTTCGAGGCCAAGCTGGAAAAACACCAGGGCAACCTGACTCGTGCCGCGATCGAGCTGACCAAGGAGTGGCGTACCGACCGCGTGCTGCGCAAGCTCGAAGCCATGCTGGCCGTGGCCGATGCGACGACCTCGCTCATCATCACCGGCAATGGCGATGTTCTGGAGCCCGAGCAGGGCATTGTGGCCATCGGCTCCGGCGGTGCCTATGCGCATTCCGCAGCCAAGGCCTTGCTCAACAACACCGAGCTGTCGGCCGAAGATGTGGTGCGCAAATCCCTGGCGATTGCCGGCGAGCTGTGCATCTACACCAATATGAATCACACGATCGAGACGCTGTAAGCACCTCGACTATCCGAATTGATAGCTGTCGGCGCTTTATGGATGGGCGCCGGAGGCATATTTGACTGAGAATTCACATGTCTTCTGCCATGACTCCCCAGGAGATCGTCTCCGAGCTGGACAAGCACATCGTCGGCCAGCATGGTGCCAAGCGCGCGGTGTCGATTGCCTTGCGCAATCGCTGGCGCCGTCAGCAAGTGCCCGAGGGCCTGCGCCAGGAAATCACGCCCAAGAACATTCTGATGATCGGCCCCACGGGCGTGGGCAAGACGGAGATCGCCCGCCGCCTGGCAAAACTCGCCGATGCTCCCTTCATCAAGGTCGAGGCGACCAAGTTCACCGAAGTGGGCTATGTGGGCAAGGATGTGGACGCCATCATCCGCGATCTGGCCGAAGTTGCCGTCAAGCAGACGCGCGAGTCGGACATGAAGAAGATGCGTGCGCGCGCCGAAGATGCTGCCGAGGAGCGCATTCTCGATGTGCTGATCCCGCAGGCCCGCACCGGCGAAGTACCCGCGGACAACACGGCGCGTCAGGTTTTCCGCAAGAAGTTGCGCGAAGGCCAGCTTGACGACAAGGAAATCGAGATCGATATCGCCGAGCAGATGCCTCAGGTGCAGATCATGGGCCCCCAGGGCATGGAAGAGATGGCCGAGCAGCTGCGCGGCATGTTCAGCCATATGGGCCAGGAAAAGCGCAAGACGCGCAAGCTCAAGATCGCCGAGGCCCTGAAGCTGCTGACCGATGAGGAAGCAGCAAAGATGGTCAATGAGGAAGACGTCAAGACCCGCGCCATTGCCAATGCCGAGCAAAACGGCATTGTCTTCATCGACGAAATCGACAAGGTGGCGACGCGCCAAGAAACCAGTGGCTCCGATGTATCGCGTCAGGGTGTGCAGCGCGACCTGCTGCCCTTGGTCGAAGGTACCAGCGTCTCGACCAAGTACGGTGTGGTCAAGACAGACCACATTCTGTTCATCGCTTCGGGTGCTTTTCACCTGTCCAAGCCCAGCGATCTGATTCCCGAGCTGCAGGGGCGCTTTCCCATTCGCGTGGAACTGGAATCTCTGTCGGTACAGGACTTCGAGGCGATTCTGATGCAGACTCACGCCTCCCTGGTCAAGCAATATCAGGCGCTGCTGGCGACCGAAGGCGTGACTCTGGAGTTCAAGCCCGAGGGCATCACGCGTCTGGCAACGATTGCTTTTGACGTCAACGAGAGTACCGAAAACATCGGTGCACGGCGTCTGTCCACAGTGATGGAGCGTCTGCTTGACGAAGTCAGCTTCGATGCGGCCAAGCTTTCGGGGCAGACCGTGGTGATCGATGCAGCCTATGTGGATCAGCGCCTGCAGGTGCTGAGCAAGGATGAGGATCTGTCGCGCTTCATTCTTTGAAGAACCGAGCGCTTGAAGCGAGCTGCCCGCCTGTGCGGGCAGTTTGCGTTTGTAGGAGAAGGTCGAGACTTAAATCAGTTCTTTCCATTGAATTGAATGGTTGCAATTGACGTCTCCTAATGAGAGTCCACTTGCATTGACTTTGCTAAGTGCTTGTAAAGGAAAGGTATTTTCAGAATAAGGCTTTTCTTTTTCTCTCTAAGTGCTTGATTTCATTGCAAATAATTGTTCCTTCGGGTTTGGATTCACCTTAAATTGCTGATACAGTGCAAAAAAGTGCAATTAAGTGGTGAAAGCTGCCCTCGTGCCCATTTTTGGGGAACGAGCGGCTCCAGATGACCGGAGTAACTTGCCGTGTTTCAAGGGGCGTCTTCGCTGAATCTCGATGGAAAGGGTCGGCTCTCAGTGCCGACCCGGCATCGTGACGCCCTTTTGTCCTTGGCGGAGGGGCAGGTCACTTTCACCAAGCATCCCGATGGCTGTCTGTTGCTGTTTCCGCGCCCCGAGTGGCTGCAGTTTCGCGAACGCGTCGCGCAACTGCCGATCACGGCTCAGTGGTGGAAACGGATTTTTCTGGGCAATGCCATGGATGCGGAGATGGATGCAACCGGTCGGCTGCTGATTTCGCCCGAGTTGCGTGAGGCCACAGGTCTGACCAAAGAGGTCTTGATGCTGGGCATGGGGGCGCATTTCGAGGTCTGGGACAAGGCCACTTATGAAATGCGCGAAGCGGAAGCGCGCCAGCAACCGATGCCGGCGGCTTTCCAGGATTTTGTTTTGTAGGAAGTGCTTGTGAATCAGCCGTTGCAACATATCACCGTCTTGCTGGACGAGGCCGTGGACGCCCTGCTGGGTGGTGCCGCCAAGCCGCCTGCCGGCCAGTGGGTCGATGCGACGTTCGGTCGAGGCGGTCATTCCCGGCTCATTTTGCAAAGGCTGGGGCCGGACGGGCGCTTGATCGCGTTCGACAAAGACCCGGACGCAATTGCTGAGGCGGCGCGCATCACCGATGCGCGTTTTTCGATTCGGCATGAAGGATTTCGCCATCTTGGCGAACTGCCCGAAGGCAGTGTGCAGGGTGTGTTGATGGACCTGGGGGTGAGCTCGCCCCAGATCGACAACCCGGACCGGGGCTTCAGCTTCCGCTTTGACGGCCCCCTCGACATGCGCATGGACACCACGCGTGGTCAGAGCGTGGCCGAGTGGCTCGAAGATGCGGAAGTGCAGCAGATTGCGGAGGTGATACGTGACTACGGCGAAGAACGGTTTGCTGGCCCCATTGCAAAGGCGATTGTTGCTCGGCGCGAAAGCCAGGGCCCATTACGCACCACTGCCGAGCTGGCCCAACTCGTGGCTGGCGCGGTCAAGACCCGCGAGGCTGGGCAAAACCCGGCAACACGGACCTTCCAGGCTCTTCGGATTTTCATCAATGCCGAACTTCAGGAGCTTGAGCAAGCGCTAGAAGCCAGTCTGCGCGTGCTGGCTCCCGGCGGCCGTCTGGCCGTGATCAGCTTCCATTCGCTGGAAGATCGCATCGTCAAGCAGTTCATTGCCAAGCACTCCAAGGAGGTCTACGACCGCCGTGCACCGTTTGCGCCTCCCACGCCTATGCGTCTGAAGGCGCTGGAGCGCATCAAGCCCAGTGCTGCCGAGGTGGATGCCAATCCCCGTTCGCGTTCTGCCGTAATGCGCGTCGCCGAGCGCACCGAGGTGCCTGCATGATGCATCGCCATGCCGCTCCGAGCATGGCTGCGGGAGGGCTGCCATGCTGCGCATAAACCTGCTGCTGCTGCTGGCGGTCATGACCAGCGCCATCTTTCTGGTGCATACCCAGTATGAGTCGCGTCGCCTGTTCACCGAGCTGGACCGCGCCGAGGCAGAGGCACGTCGGCTGGCGACGGATCAACTGCGCCTGCAGGTGGAAAAGCGTGCCCAGGCCGCGCCTCAGCGCATCGAGACCTTGGCGCGCGAAAAGCTGCAGATGAAGCAGGCTTCTCAGGCCATTACGCAGTACGTGCATGAAACGGCTGCAGGAACTGCGCAATGACACGCAGCGTGCTCTATACCACCAGCCCTTTGCTGGCTTCGAAAACGCCGCTGTGGCGCAGCAAGTTCATCGTGGCTGCGCTGGCGCTGGGTTTTGTGGGCCTGGGTGCGCGTGCAGCCTATGTACAGGTCTTCGGCAATGACTTCTTCAAGCGTCAGGGTCTGGTGCGCTTTGCGCGTACTCTGGAGCTGCCGGCCAATCGTGGCCGTTTGCTGGATCGCAATGGCCTGATTCTTGCGTCCAGCGTGCCGGCGGCCAGTATCTGGGCCATTCCCGAGGACGTGGATCTGAAGGACCCTGAGGTCCAGCAAAAGCTCAAGGAAGTGGCGCGCCTCATGGACATGCCGCTGCGCTCCCTGATGGAGAAGCTGGATGTCGAGGACAAGACCTTTGTCTGGGTAAAGCGTCAGCTGGACTGGGATGTGGGCCAGAAGATCGTGGCGCTCAATATCAAGGGCATCTACAACCGCAAGGAATACAAGCGCCAGTATCCCGAAGGGGAGTCTGCGGCGCATATCGTGGGCTTCACCAATGTGGAAGACCATGGTCAGGAAGGCATGGAGCTGGCGTTCGACAAGGAACTAGCCGGCAAGGCTGGCTCGCGTCGTGTGATCAAGGATCGTCTGGGCCGCGTGGTGGAGGGCGTGGGCGATGAAGTGCCGCCGCAGGATGGGCAAGATATTCAGTTGTCCATCGACAGCAAGGTCCAGTACTACGCCTACCAGAAACTCAAGCAGCAGGTCGAGACCTTCAAGGCCAAGGCAGGCAGCGTGGTGGTCATGGATGCGCACACCGGCGAGCTGCTGGCCCTGGCGAACTATCCGAGCTACGACCCGGGGCATCGCAAGAATCTGACGGGCGAGCAGCTGCGCAACCGCGCGCTGACCGATACCTTCGAGCCGGGTTCGACCATGAAACCCATCACAGTGGCCGCAGCCCTGGAGCTCAAGCGTGTCAAGCCAAGCACCATCATCGATACCGCGCCCGGCCGCTACACGGTGACGGGCTCCACCATCACCGATACGCACAACTACGGCGCGCTGACGGTGGAGGGCGTGATCCAGAAGTCCAGCAACGTGGGCGCGACCAAGGTGGCGCAAAAGCTCTCACCCCAGGAAATGTGGGAGTACTTCAGTGCGCTGGGCTTCGGCCAGAAGCCGCAGATTCAATTCCCGGGCGCGGTCTCGGGTCGTCTGCGTGCCTGGAAGACCTGGAAGCCTATCGAGCAGGCCACCATGTCCTATGGCTATGGCCTGTCGGCCTCGCTGTTCCAGATGGCACGTTCCTACACCGTGTTCTCCAACGACGGCAACGTCATTCCCTCGACGATTCTGAAAACAAGCGAGCCTCCTGTGGGCGTGCGTGTGATCTCCAAGGAAAACGCCGAGGCGGTGCTGCACATGCTGCGTCTTGCTGCAGGCCCAGGCGGTACCGGCCAGAAGGCCCAGGCCGAGGGCTACACCATCGGCGGCAAGTCGGGCACTGCCCGCAAGCAGGTGGGCAAGAGCTATGCCGCTGGCAAGTACCGGGCCTGGTTCACGGGCATTGCTCCCATCGACAAGCCGCGCATCATCGTGGCCGTGATGGTGGACGAGCCGACAGCAGGTTCCTACTACGGCGGCACGGTGGCCGGCCCGGTGTTTGCGGACGTGGTCCAGCAGACATTGCGTTTCATGGGCGTTCAGCCCGACAAGGAAGTCAAGCCTCAGATCGTGGCTGCACCCGCTGAGGAGCCTGTGCTATGAGCACCCCCATTCAAATCCTGAACAATGCAGCCGAGGCCGTTGCCTGGCTGCGCAGCCGCGTGCAGGGTGACCTGCAGACCGATAGCCGCAAGGTCAAGGCCGGCGATGCCTTTGTCGCCTGGCCCGGTGCTGCCACTGATGGCCGAGCCTATGTGGGCAAGGCTCTGGAGCAGGGCGCCGCCGCCGTGCTGGTGGAGGCCGACGGTCTGCAGGCCTTCGATCTGAGCGGCGACAGCATTGCAGCTCTCAAGGGCCTGAAGGCCGCGACGGGACTGATTGCCGACCAATGGTTTGCACATCCCAGTGGCGAGCTCGACGTGCTGGCCGTGACCGGCACCAACGGCAAGACCACCACAGCCTGGTGGCTGGCGCATGCGCTCTCGAAAGTGACGCTGAACACACGCACCGGCTGTGCGCTGGTGGGCACCCTGGGTGTGGGCGTGCCGCCTGCATTGGAGTCGACAGGCATGACCACGCCGGACCCAGTGTTGCTGCAGCGCGCGTTCCGCAGCTACGCCGACCAGGGTCTTGCCGCCTGTGCCATCGAGGCATCGTCCATCGGCATCGTCGAGCACCGTCTGGACGGCAGCAAGATTCGCGTGGCGTTGTTCACCAATTTCACGCAGGACCACCTGGACTACCACGGCAGCATGGATGCCTACTGGCAGGCCAAGGCCCAGCTGTTCGACTGGCCCGGCCTGCCGGCCGCCGTGGTCAATATCGACGATGCGCATGGCGCCAGGCTCTGGGCCAGGCTGCAAGGCCGCGCCATGGATGTGTGGAGCGTCTCCATCCAGGGACCGGCTCGCCTGCAGGCCAAGGACATCGGTCTGGGCGACGAGGGTCTGAGCTTTACCGTGCTGGAAGCCGGTCACAGCCTGCGCATGAATACGCGTCTGGTCGGTCAGTACAACGTCTCCAATCTGCTCGGGGTGCTGGCCACCCTGCGCTGCCTGGGCCTGACGCTGGAGCAGGCCGTACAGGCTTGCGCCGATCTGGAGCCCGTGCCCGGTCGCATGCAGCAGATCGTCAAGCCCGGTCAGCCTCTGGTGGCCGTGGACTATGCCCATACGCCCGATGCGCTGGAAAAAGCCTTGCGCGCGCTGCAGCCTGCCGCGCGGCAGCGCCAGGGCAAGCTGTGGTGCGTGTTCGGCTGCGGCGGCGACCGGGACAACAGCAAGCGTCCGCTGATGGGGCAGGCCGCCCAGGCGCATGCCGACGGCGTTTTCGTCACCAGCGACAACCCGCGCAGTGAAGTGCCCGAAAGCATCATCGACCAGATCCTGGCCGGCATGCAGGCGGGCCAGGCATTGCATGTTCAGGCCGACCGCGCGGCGGCCATTGCCCAAGCCATTGCCCGTGCCGAAGCGCGCGACGTGGTGCTGATTGCCGGCAAGGGACATGAGGACTATCAGGAGACGAAGGGCGTGCGCCATCCGTTCTCCGACATGGCTGAGGCGCAGAAGGCGCTCGCAGCCCGCGAAGGAAAGATTCGGTCATGATGACCCTGGCAAAAGCGCTGGAGCTGATCCAGACGCATATCCCCCAAGCCCGTCTGGTCGGCAACGGCCAGCTGGAGTTGACACGCGTGCACACCGATACGCGCACGTTGCAGAACGGGGACTTGTTCGTGGCCCTGAAGGGCGAGCGTTTTGACGCCCATGATTTTCTGCCTCAGGCGCAGGCCGCCGGTGCTGTGGCGGCCATTGCCAGCCATGGGCTGGAGGCTGCAGGCATGGCCGGCATCGAAGTGCCGGATACGCTGCTGGCACTGGGCGCGTTGGCGCGGGCCTGGCGTGCGCAGTTCGATCTGCCCTTGATTGCCGTGACCGGCAGCAATGGCAAGACCACGGTCACGCAGATGATCGCGTCCATTCTGCGCGCGCATGTGGGCGGGCAGGGCGAGGCAGCACTGGCCACGCGCGGCAATTTCAACAACTCCATAGGCATGCCGCTGAACCTGCTGCGCATGACGGACGCGCATCGCATTGCGGTGCTGGAGATGGGCATGAACCACCCCGGCGAGATTGCCGAGCTGGCTGCCATCGGCCAGCCCACGGTGGCCCTGGTCAACAACGCACAACGTGAACACCAGGAGTTCATGGGCACGGTGGAGGCGGTGGCGCGTGAAAACGGTTCGGTGCTGCGCTTTCTGCCCAAGGACGGAGTGGCCATCTTCCCCGCCGGAGATGAGTACACGCCGCTGTGGACCGAACTGAGCGCTGGCCGCCCCAGCCTGATGTTTGGCGAGGCTGTTGATGGGGCTCAGGTTTTTGCCAGCGATGCGGTCTGGGCCAATGGAGCCTGGAGCTTTGCACTGAACACCCCGCAAGGCGTGGCAGCCGTGCAGCTGCATATTGCCGGCCGCCACAACGTGCGCAACGCACTGGCCGCGGCTGCCTGCGCCCATGCTGCCGGTGTGCCTTTGCCTGCCATTGCACAGGGACTCTCCGGCTTCGAGCCTGTGACGGGCCGCTCGCGCGCGCTGGCCGTGCAGATCAAGGGTCAAGGCGTCACGGTGGTCGACGACACCTATAACGCCAACCCCGACTCGGTTGCCGCCGCCATTGCGGTGCTGGCCGAGCTGCCCGCACCGCAGTTGCTGGTGCTGGGCGACATGGGGGAGGTGGGCGATGACGGCCCGCAGTTCCATGCCGAGGCCGGCGCGCTGGCGCAGCAGGCAGGTATTGCCCATTTCTTTGCTCTGGGTGACCAGAGCGCGTTTGCTGCCTCTGCCTTTGGCAGCGGAGCTAGGCATTTTGATAGCATGTCCGCCCTTGAGCAGGCGGTGTGCGCAGTTTTACCCAAGGTAGGTAGCGTGTTGGTCAAGGGTTCGCGGTTCATGAAGATGGAGCAAGTGGTGCAGAGCATTGAGGCCTGCGCAGACAAGAAGCAGGGCAACTGCGAGGAGGCCGCATGCTGCTGATGCTGGCTCAATGGCTGCAGGGTATCTCGCCGGAGTTCGGCTTTCTGCGCGTCTTCCAGTACCTGACGCTGCGCGCCGTGCTGGCCGCCGTCACCGCCTTGCTGATCGGCCTGTGGATAGGTCCCAAGGCCATCCGCATGCTGACCGCGCTCAAGATCGGCCAGCCCGTGCGCGGCTATGCCATGGAGACCCATCTGGTCAAGAGCGGTACGCCGACCATGGGCGGCGTGCTGATTCTGTTCTCGATTGCCGTATCCACCTTGCTGTGGTTTGACCTGTCCAACCGCTTTGTCTGGATCGTGCTGCTGGTCACGCTGGGCTTTGGCGCGATTGGCTGGGTGGACGACTGGCGCAAGGTCGTCAACAAGGACCCCGAGGGCATGCGCTCGGGCGAGAAGTATTTCTGGCAGTCCGTCATCGGTCTGCTGGCCGCCCTGTATCTGGTGTTCTGCATCTCCGAGAACAGCAATGCCGAGGTCTTCGCGCTGTTCGTCTCCTGGGTACAGTCGGGCTTTTCCATGGACCTGCCGCCCAAGGCCGGCCTGATGGTGCCCTTCTTCAAGGAAGTCAGCTATCCGCTGGGCGTGCTGGGCTTCATCGTCATGACCTATCTGGTCATCGTGGGCGCCAGCAATGCCGTGAACTTGACCGACGGCCTCGATGGCCTGGCCATCATGCCCGTCATCATGGTCGGCACGGCCCTGGGCATCTTCGCCTATGTGACCGGCAACGCCACCTATGCGCGCTACCTGCTGTTCCCCAGCATCCCCGGTACGGGCGAGCTGATGGTGTTCTGCGGCGCCATGGCGGGTGCTGGTCTGGCCTTTCTCTGGTTCAACGCACATCCCGCTCAGGTCTTCATGGGCGACGTGGGCGCGCTGGCGCTGGGCGCTGCTCTGGGAACGATTGCCGTGATCGTGCGCCAGGAAATCGTGCTGGCCGTGATGGGCGGCATCTTTGTGGCGGAAGCCATCTCGGTGATGCTGCAGGTGACTTACTTCAAGTACACCAAAAAGCGCTATGGCGAGGGCCGCCGTCTGCTGAAGATGGCACCGCTGCACCATCACTTCGAGAAGAGTGGCTGGAAGGAGACCCAGGTCGTGATCCGCTTCTGGATCATCACCATGCTGCTGTGCCTGCTGGGCCTGTCCACCCTGAAGCTGAGGTAGTCGCCATGCAAGACGAAGACCTCAAGCTCGATGATCAGGTTCTGCAGCCGGATGCGGTTGTGGATGCTATGCAAACGCAAGCACCTATCGCTGATATGCAAAGCATTTCAGATGGAAATATGTCTGAAATGATTCAGGAGCAAGCGCCAGAAGCTCCTGAAATGCAAGCGCCTGCCATCATCGCCAAGACGCTGGACGCCGAGCCGGTGCCCGATATCTCCACCTTGACGGCAGCCAGGGATGCGGCCGCCTTCGTTGCACAGATTTTTGCCGACCCCAGCATCTCCGATGCGGCCGATGCCGAAGTGACCGAGGTCGAGTCGCAGCCCGAAGCCGAGCTGGAAGCAGTGGTGGAGCTGCCACCTGTCCCCGTGCACTGGCCGCAAGGCGCGGCCCAGCACCTGCAGGGCCAGCGCGTGTTGATTCTGGGTCTGGGCATCTCGGGTATCGCCATGGCACGCTGGTGCGTGCGTGCCGGTGCCGAGGTCACGGTGGCCGACACGCGCGAAGCCCCCCCCTATCTGCCTGCGCTGCAGGCCGAACTGCCCGGCGTGCGCTTTGTTGCCGGCGCATTCACGGCTGCTCTGGTCGATGGCCAGAGCCTGAGTTCCGTCTACCGTTCGCCGGGCCTGAGCCCGGCCAGCGTTGCCTCGGTCTTCGATGCCGCGCGCAGCATCGGCCTGCCCACGGGCGGCGAACTGGATCTGTTTGCCTTTGCGCTCAAGGGCCTGCGCGAGGCCCATGGCTATGCGCCCAAGGTGCTGGGCATCACCGGCACCAACGGCAAGACCACGGTCACCTCGCTGACCGGTCAGTTGCTGGAGCATGGCGGATTGAGCGTGGGCGTGGCCGGCAATATCGGTCCTTCGCTGCTCGACACCCTGTCCGCTCGCATCGATGCCGAGACTCTGCCTCAGGCCTGGGTGCTGGAGTTGTCCAGCTTTCAGCTCGACGACTGCCGCGGATTCGAGCCCACGGCGGCCACGGTGCTCAATATCACCCAGGACCATCTGGACTGGCATGGTGGCATGCAGGCCTATGCCGATGCCAAGGCCCATGTCTTTGGCGAGCAGGCTCTGATGGTCCTCAATCGCGAAGACCCCGTCGTCATGGCCATGCTGCCAGCGCCCGTGGCGGTGCCCGGCAAGCGCGGCAAGACTTTCCAGCGTGCCCATGTCAGCTTTGGCGGCGACATGCCGCGCCGCCCCGGAGACTTCGGTCTGGAGGTGGTCAACGGCATGACCTGGCTGGTGCGCGCCCATGAGGCCGACGAAACCAGCAAGGGCAAGAACGCCGACGATCTGCACATCGTGCGCCTGATGCCCGCCGATGCGCTGCGCATCCGCGGCCGCCACAACGCCATCAATGCACTGTCGGCCCTGGCGCTGGCGACCGGTGCGGGATGCACGCTGGCACCGCTGCTCTACGGCCTGCGCGAATACCGGGGCGAGCCGCACCGTGTGCAGCCCGTGGGCCGGGTGGGCGATGTCGAATACTTTGACGACAGCAAGGGCACGAATGTGGGCGCCACCGTGGCGGCCCTCATGGGCCTGGGGCCGGACCACCGCATCGTGGTGATTCTGGGCGGTCTGGGCAAGGGCCAGGACTTCACGCCGCTGGCCGCTCCCGTCTCGCGCTATGTGCGCGCGGCCGTGCTGATCGGCCAGGATGCGCCGTTGATTCGCGAGGCGCTTGGCGACACCGGCGTGACTCTGCTCGATGCTGCAACCATGCAGGATGCCGTGCAGCAGGCCGCGCGTCTGGCCCATGCCAATGATGCGGTGCTGCTCTCGCCGGCCTGCGCGAGCATGGACATGTTCAAGGACTATGCGGACCGCGCCCACCAGTTTGTGGAAGCGGTGCGTGAGCTGGCGCTTGAAGCCGGCCAGCAACTGGAGGACGGCGCATGACAGCCGCCTTCCTGACCAGCCTCTCCGGCCGCATGCGCTCGTGGTTCCGCAGCGCAGAGGAAAGGCCCATCGACGTGCTGCCTGTGCGCGTAGGCGGGCCGCTGTACGACCGTCCCACCCGTACTCCGGCAAGCGTACTGGGGCTGGATCAGGCATTGATCTGGGTCGTCATCGCCTTGCTGTCCTGGAGTCTGGTCATGGTGTATTCGGCATCGATTGCGATGCCGGACAACCCGCGCTTCGGCAAGATCGAGCCCTATCACTTTCTGCTGCGCCACACCATGTCGATAGGCATGGCCTTTGTGGCCGCGCTGCTGGCCTTCCAGGTGCCCATGAATGTCTGGGAGAAGGTGGCGCGCAAGCTGTTTCTGATCTCCATTGTGTTGCTGGTGGCGGTGCTGATCCCGCATGTGGGCACGGTGGTCAACGGCGCGCGGCGCTGGCTGTCGCTGGGCATCATGAACTTCCAGCCTTCCGAGCTGGCCAAGTTCTCCATCCTGATCTACGCGGCCGATTACATGGTGCGCAAGATGGAGGTCAAGGAGCGCTTCTTCCGCGCCGTGCTGCCCATGGGCTTGGCTGTGGTCGTGGTGGGCGTGCTGCTGCTGGCCGAGCCAGACATGGGGGCCTTCATGGTGATCGTCGTGATCTCCATGGGCATTCTGTTCCTGGGCGGCGTGAATGCGCGCATGTTCTTCATCATCGCACTGCTGGTGGTGCTGGCCTTCGGCATGATCATCGCCACCTCGGAGTGGCGCCGCGAACGTATTTTTGCCTACCTCGATCCCTGGGATGAGAAGCATGCGCTGGGCAAGGGCTACCAGCTCTCGCATGCGCTGATTGCCATCGGGCGGGGCGAGATCTTTGGCGTGGGCCTGGGCCGCAGCGTGGAAAAGCTGCACTGGCTGCCCGAAGCGCATACCGACTTCCTGCTGGCTGTGATCGGCGAAGAATTTGGTCTGGTCGGCCTGCTGCTGATTGCTGCCGTCTTCTTCTGGCTGACCCGCCGCATCATGCTGATCGGCCGTCAGGCCATCGCGCTGGACCGTGTCTTTGCCGGGCTGGTGGCCGAGGGCGTGGCGATCTGGATGGGCTTCCAGGCCTTTATCAACATGGGTGTGAATTTGGGCGCCCTGCCAACCAAAGGCCTGACTCTGCCGTTAATGAGTTTTGGCGGTTCGGCCATTTTGATGAATTTGATTGCGATAGCTGTGGTGCTCAGAGTCGATTACGAAAACAAGCTGCTGATGAAGGGGGGCCACGCATGAGTCTGCTCATCAAGCCAAACAAGCCACGCACGGCACTGGTGATGGCCGGTGGTACCGGAGGTCATATCTTCCCCGGTCTGGCCGTGGCACAGGAGTTGCGTGCGCGCGGCTGGAATGTGCACTGGCTGGGAGCGCCCGGCTCCATGGAGTCGCGCATCGTGCCGCCCCAGGGCTTTGCACTGGAGCTGATCGAATTTGGCGGCGTGCGCGGCAAGGGGCTCAAGACCCTGGTGCAACTGCCGTTCAGGCTGGCGAAGGCCTTCTCGCAGGCGCGTGCCGTGATGAAGCGCGTGCAGCCCGATGTGGTCATCGGCCTGGGCGGGTACCTCACCGTGCCCGGTGGCCTGATGGCTGCGGCTTCGGGCGTGCCCGTGGTGCTGCACGAACAGAACTCCGTGGCCGGCATGGCCAACAAGGTCGTGGCCAAGGTTGCCAAGCGAGTGTTCACGGCTTTCCCCAAGGTATTTGCCAAGGGCGAATGGGTGGGCAATCCGCTGCGTCAAGCGTTTCTGGAGCAGGCCGAGCCCGCCCAGCGCTTTGCCGGTCGCAGCGGCCCGCTCAAGCTGCTGGTGGTGGGCGGCAGTCTGGGAGCCAGGGCGCTCAATGAGATCGTGCCCCAGGCTCTGGCCCTGATGCCTGCCGATCAGCGCCCCGTGGTGTTGCACCAGAGCGGTACGGCCCAGATCGATGCGTTGCGTGCCAACTATCAGGCTGCAGGCGTACAGGCTGAGCTGACTCCCTTCATCGATGACACGGCCAAGGCTTTTGCGGATGCCGATCTCGTCGTCTGCCGTGCCGGTGCCAGCACCGTGACCGAGATCGCCGCTGTAGGGGCGGCAGCGGTCTATGTGCCCTTCCCTGCTGCGGTGGATGACCACCAGACCAGCAATGCCCGCTTCCTCGTGGATGCTGGTGGCGGTTGGTTACAGCCGCAAAGTACTTTGAGCGCCCAAGGGTTGGCGGAAATGCTACAAAATATGCAGCGTGCGACGCTGTTGGAGCGCGCTGAACTCGCGAAGAAAATGCAAAAGACTGATGCCACCGCGAAGGTGGTCGCCGCTTGTGAGGAGTTGGCAGCATGAAACACGCCATTCATCACATTCACTTTGTCGGTATTGGCGGCGCCGGCATGAGCGGTATTGCAGAGGTTCTGCACAACCTGGGTTACGCCATTTCAGGCTCCGACCTGGCCGACAGCGCCACGCTGCGCCGCCTGGCCGGCCTGGGCATCAAGACCTTTGTCGGTCATGCGGCCGAGAACGTTGACGGCAGCGATGCCGTGGTGACATCCACGGCCGTGCAGGGCGACAACCCCGAGGTCCTGGCTGCGCGCGAGAAAAAGATTCCTGTGGTTCCTCGTGCGCTGATGCTCGCCGAGCTGATGCGTTTCAAGCAGGGCATCGCCATTGCCGGCGCGCATGGCAAGACCACCACCACCAGCCTGGTGACCAGTGTGCTGGCTGAAGCCGGTTTGGACCCCACCTTCGTGATCGGCGGCAAGCTCAACAGCGCCGGTGCGAATGCCAAGCTGGGCCAGGGCGACTACATCGTGGTCGAGGCCGACGAGTCCGATGCCTCCTTCCTGAATCTGCTGCCTGTGATGGCCGTCGTCACCAATATCGACGCCGATCACATGGAAACCTACGGCCATGACTTCGGCCGCCTCAAGCAGGCCTTTGTCGATTTCCTGCATCGCATGCCGTTTTACGGGCGCGCCATTCTTTGCGTCGACAGCCCTGCCGTGCGCGAGATCCTGCCCAAGCTGGCGCGTCCGGTCACGACCTACGGCTTTGCCGAAGATGCCCAGGTGCGCGCCGTGAACGTGCGTGCCGAAGCCGGTCGCATGCGCTTTACCGTGCGCCGCCAGAACGGCCAGAGCTACCCCGATCTGGAGGTTGTGCTGAGCCTGCCCGGCGAGCACAACGTGCTCAACGCCCTGTCTGCCGTGGCGGTGGCCATGGAGCTCGAGATTTCCGACGAGGCGCTGCTGCGCGCCTTGGAAGGCTTCAAGGGCGTGGGACGGCGTTTCCAGCGCTATGGCGAACTGCCGGCTGCCAATGGCGGCACGTTCACCGTCATTGACGACTACGGTCATCACCCCGTGGAAATGGCAGCCACGCTGGCTGCGGCACGCGGTGCCTTCCCGGGACAGCGCCTGGTGCTGGCCTTCCAGCCACACCGCTACAGCCGCACACGCGACTGTTTCGAGGACTTCGTGAAAGTCATAGGCAGCGCCGACTCGGTGCTGCTGGCCGAGGTCTATGCCGCGGGCGAGGCACCCATCGTGGCTGCCGACGGTCGATCCTTGGCTCGCGCCTTGCGTGTGGCCGGCAAGGTCGAGCCTGTATTTGTGGAAAACATTGCCGATATGCCGGCAGCCATCGCTGCCAATGCGCAAGCGGGCGATGTATTGCTGTGCATGGGGGCCGGATCGATTGGCGCCGTGCCTGGAAAATTGGTTGAAATGCTTCAGAAACAAGAGCTGGCCGCGCCCGCAGGGAGCGCGCAATGAGCATGTTTGGAACAAATATCGACGTGAAGGCACTGGGCAAGGTCGCCGTGCTTATGGGCGGTCGCTCGTCCGAGCGCGAGGTCTCGCTGATGTCTGGCGCTGGTGTGCTGGCCGCACTGCAGTCCAAGGGTGTCGATGCCCACAAGTTCGACCCTGCCGAACAGGGGCTGGAACAGCTCAAGGTGCAAGGCTTTGACCGCTGCTTCATCGCGCTGCATGGTCGCTACGGTGAGGACGGCACGGTGCAGGGTGCACTGGAGTTGCTGGACATTCCCTATACGGGTTCGGGCGTGATGGCTTCCAGCATCGCCATGGACAAGATCATGACCAAGCGCATCTGGCGCTTTGAAGGCCTGCCCACGCCGGACTGGCGCATGGTCGCCTCGGCCGCTGAAACCCGTGCCGCACTGGAAGCCCTGGGCGCTCCCATGATCGTCAAGCCCGCACGCGACGGCTCCAGCATCGGCCTGACCAAGGTGATGAACGCCGACGAATGCGCCAAGGCCTACGAGCTGGCGGCCCAGTACGACGCAGAAGTGCTGTGCGAGCAGTTCATTGCCGGTGACGAGACCACCTGCCCCGTGCTGGGCACGGGAGCCAAGGCCGCTGCGCTGCCGGTGATCCGAATCGTTGCGCCCGAAGGCAACTACGACTACCAGAACAAGTACTTCACGGATACCACGCAGTACCACTGCCCTAGCGGCCTGCCGGCTGCCGAGGAGGCCGAGATCCAGCGCATTGTGGAAAAAGCCTTCCGCACGCTGGGCTGCCGTGGCTGGGCGCGTGCCGACATCATGATTCGCGCCAGCGACCGCAAGCCTTTCTTGCTGGAGATCAATACCTCTCCCGGCATGACGGGGCATTCTCTCGTCCCCATGGCTGCGCGCGCTTCCGGCGTGAGCTACGAAAACCTGTGCCTTGGCATTCTGGCCATGAGCACGCTGGATGGAGAAGCGGAGCAGCCATGAACCGCAACCAGCCCACAGCCGTCGTTCCGTTCGACGTCAAGCTCATGAACATCACTGCCACGGTGATGTTCATGGGCTGCTTGACGGCGTGCGTGATGGCCGTGGGGTGGTGGTTGATGCGAACTCCGGCCTTCAATATCGGTCGCATCGTGGTGGAAGGCGAGCTGGTGCATAACAACGCCGTGACGCTGCGCGCCAATGTGGCGCCAGTGCTCAAAGGCAACTTCTTCACAGTGGACCTGAAGGCGGCCCAGCATGCATTCGAGCAAGTGCCCTGGGTGCAGGAGGCGCAGGTGCGCCGCGAATATCCGAACGGCTTGCGCGTTGCGCTCAAGGAGCATGTGGCCGAAGCCTTCTGGGGGGCTGAGACCGGTACCGGTCTGGTCAACAAGGCCGGCGAAGTGTTTGAAGCCAATCTGGGCGAACTGGACCGCGAAGGTCTGCCGCGTCTGCAAGGCCCCGAGGGCTCGGCACCGCGTGTTCTGCAGATGTATCGAGCGCTGGAGCCGGCCTTGAAGCCGCTCGATGTGGCGCTGGACAGCCTGACTCTGGATGCGCGTGGCAGTTGGACGCTGGTGCTGGACAACGATGCGCTGCTGGAACTGGGCGGCGGCACGACCGAAGACATCTTGCAGCGCGTGCAGCGCTTTGTGCGCACGCTGCCTCAGATCACCTCTCAATACAAGCGCTCGGCTGCGGCACTGGAGTCTGCAGACCTGCGTTACGAAGACGGCTATGCCTTGCGACTCAAGGGCGTGACCACTGGAACCTCCGCGCCGGCAACTGCTGCCAGGGCCAGACGATAAGCGGGAGCAGGGGAACAGACATGCAAGGCGCACACAAAGACAAGACAGAACCTACCGGGGGCGGAAGCTGATATGGCAAGAGAATACAAGGATGTGATTGTTGGGCTGGATATCGGCACGGCCAAGGTCATGGCGGTGGTGGCCGAGGTCATGTCCAATGGCGAGCTCAAGCTGGCGGGCCTGGGCGTAGCCCCCAGCAACGGCTTGAAGCGCGGCGTGGTCGTGAATATCGATGCGACCGTGCAAAGCATCCAGCAGGCGCTCAAAGAGGCCGAACTGATGGCGGATTGCAAGATCCAGCGAGTGTGCACCGGCATTACGGGTAGCCATATCCGCGGTCTGAATTCCAGCGGCATGGTGGCCATCAAGGACAAGGAAGTCTCGTCCACCGATATGGCCCGCGTGATGGAAACCGCCAAGGCCATCAATATCTCGTCCGACCAGCGCCTGCTGCTGGTCGAGGCGCAGGAGTTCGTCATCGACGGCCACGAGGTGCGTGAGCCCATCGGCATGAGCGGCATTCGCCTTGAGGCCAAGATCCATATCGTGACCGGCGCCCAGAGCGCGGCCGAGAACATCATCAAATGCGTGCGCCGCTGCGGCCTGGAAGTCGAGCAGCTGCTGCTCAACCCGCTGGCGTCGGCCCAGGCCGTGCTGACCGATGACGAGCGCGAGCTGGGCGTGGCCGTGGTGGATATCGGCGCGGGAGCGACCGATGTGGCCATCTTCACCGGCGGTGCGATTCGCCACACGGCCGTGATCCCGATTGCCGGTGACCTGATCACCAGCGACATCGCCATGGCCCTGCGTACCCCCACCAAGGATGCCGAGGACATCAAGGTCGAGAGTGGCTATGCCAAGCAGTTGCTGGCCGATCCCGATGCCCAGGTCGAAGTGCCGGGCCTGGGCGACCGCAGCCCGCGCATGATCAGCAAGCAGGCCTTGGCCGGCGTGATCGAGCCCCGCGTGGAAGAGATCTTCTCGCTGGTGCAGCAGGTCATCCGCGAATCGGGCTACGAAGAAGTGCTGTCCTCGGGCATCGTGCTCACGGGCGGCAGCGCCGTCATGCCCGGGATGATCGAGCTGGGCGAAGACATCTTTCTCAAGCCCGTGCGCCGCGGGCTTCCCAAATATTCCGGTGCGCTGGCCGACATGGTCGCCCAGCCCCGTGCCGCCACGGTGATGGGCCTGCTCGATGAAGCACGTCTGGCACGTCTGCGTGGCTACAAGGTGGCCCAGAAGAGCGGTTCCATGAAGACCGCTTTCGGCCGGTTCAAAGACTTCATCGTGGGGAACTTCTGATATGAGCACTTATCGCATGTTCATCACCGGACCACCACAGATGGATTTTTCGCGGTATCGACGACGAAGACCGCGAAGACCTCAAGAGTTCGAAATTTCTTTTCCACAGCAGCGACAAACCACCACTAGAGAACAGGAGCACCACCATGCCTATCGACATGATTGAAACCGAAGAATTCAACCAAGGCACGCAGATCAAGGTGATCGGCGTCGGCGGCGGCGGCGGCAACGCCGTCGACCACATGATTGAACGCAGCGTTCAAGGCGTCGAATTCATTACGGCCAATACCGATGCTCAAGCTCTGTTGCGCAGCCGCGCTCACCGCACCATCCATCTGGGTGGCAGCGGCCTGGGTGCCGGCAGCAAGCCCGACAAGGGCCGCGACGCTGCGGAAGCTGCTGTGGAAGATATTCGCGCTGCCATCGAAGGCGCGCACATGCTCTTCATTACGGCAGGCATGGGTGGTGGTACGGGTACCGGTGCATCGCCTGTGATCGCACGAGTGGCCAAGGAAATGGGCATTCTGACGGTGGGTGTGGTGACCAAGCCTTTCGAGTGGGAAGGCGGCCGCCGCATGCAGAACGCTGACGCCGGCCTGGCCGAGCTGGAGGCGAATGTGGACTCGCTGATCGTTGTGCTCAACGAAAAGCTGCTCGATGTGCTGGGCGACGATATCTCCCAGGACGAGGCTTTTGCCCATGCCAACGACGTTCTGAAGAACGCCGTGGGCGGCATTGCCGAAATCATCAACGAGTACGGCCATGTGAACGTCGACTTCGAAGACGTGCGCACCGTGATGGGCGAGCCCGGCAAGGCCATGATGGGCACGGCCAAGGCCGCCGGTCCCGATCGTGCCCGTATCGCTGCCGAGCAGGCCGTGGCCTGCCCGCTGCTGGAAGGCATTGATCTGTCCGGCGCCAAGGGCGTGCTGGTGCTGGTGACTGCAGCCAAGGGGAGCCTCAAGCTGTCCGAGTCGCGTCTGGCCATGTCCACCATCAATGCCTATGCGTCTCCCGATGCTCACGTGATCTACGGCGCTGCCTACGATGACTCGCTGGGCGACGAAATCCGCGTGACCGTGGTGGCCACCGGCCTGTCGCGTCCCAATGTGCGTCGCCAGAACATCCAGGTGGTGCAGGGCGGTCTGCGTACCGGTACCGACAACGTGGCAGTGGGTCTGCCTCCCCTGGGCGGCATGGACTACGGCACGGCCAACACCAATGTGCCCAGCGTCTGGCGCACCAACCGTACCCAGGCTTCGGAGCGCGTGAGCGCGCTGGCGTCTGGCGGCATGGACGATGTGGAGATCCCGGCGTTTCTGCGCAAGCAGGCTGATTAAGCTCCCCCTGAGCGGCTTTGCCGCTTCCCCCTCTCTGGCGCTTTGCGCCGGAGGGGGACGACACCCTCGGTGCGGGGCGGCGGGGCCGCCCAGGCCCTTCCTCGGTGTCTCTGCCTCCGAGTGCGCCAGCGCTTGAGAGTCAGCCGCAAAGGCCTTTGGTTCGTTAAGGACTGATGGCCCATCAGTTCGCTGTATCGCAGCGATTAAGACAACCCTGGGTCGGCGTAAGCCGGCTCGGGGTTGTCCCATTTAAAATACCAGCATGCTTCAGCAACGTACCATCAAGACCATTTCCCGTGCCGTAGGCGTGGGCCTGCACAGCGGCCAGCGTGTCGAGTTGACGCTGCGCCCTGCCCAGCCTGATACCGGCATCGTGTTCCGTCGCGTGGACTTGCCTGAGCCTGTGGATATCCCCATTTCCGCCGAGGCAGTGACCGATACGCGCATGGCTTCCACCATCGGCAGCGGCGGCGCCAAGGTGCATACGGTAGAGCACCTGATGTCGGCCATCGCCGGTCTGGGAATCGACAACCTCTACGTGGACATCACTGCCGAAGAAGTGCCGATTCTCGATGGCTCCTCGTCATCGTTCGTGTTTCTGCTGCAAAGCGCCGGAATCGAGTTGCAGAAAGCGCCCAAGCGCTTCATCCGCATCAAGAGCCCGATCGAGGTGCGTGAAGGCGAAGGCCAGAACCTCAAGTGGGCGCGTTTCGATCCCTACCACGGCTTCAAGCTGCGCTTCGAGATCGACTTCGCTCACCCAGCCGTGGACTCCACGGGGCAGTGCGTGGAGTTCGACATGGGTCTGGACAATTACACACGCGACATCGCCCGCGCCCGCACCTTCGGCTTCACCAAGGATGTGGAAATGCTGCGCAACAACGGCCTGGCACTGGGCGGGGGGCTGGACAACGCCATCGTCATGGATGACTACAAGGTCCTGAACAGCGACGGTCTGCGCTATGACGACGAGTTTGCCAAGCACAAGATCCTTGACGCGATCGGCGATCTGTATCTGATCGGCAAGCCCATTCTCGGTGCCTACAGCGCCTTTCGCTCGGGTCACGGCCTCAACAACAAGCTGCTGCGCGCAATGATCGAGCAGCCCGAGACCTGGGAGCTCGTGACCTTCGAGAGCGAGCGCCAGGCTCCCCAGGGCTTTGCCATGCCCGCTCAGGCCTGGTGAGCGAGACCTCCATGCTGATCTTTCGCTGGCTGGCCACCTTGCTGATTCTGGCTTCGGCATTGAGCTTTGCCTTCTATCTGGGAACCGGCAAGGCGCATTACAAGCGCCTGGGCTTTTTGCTGTTCAAGTGGACGGTGATTGCCGGTCTGGCCTTTTTTGCCGTGATGTTTGTCGGACGCATCATCTGAGAACTAATGAATATTGATAGCGGCTTGCCAAATCCGGCTCGGCGCTTCATAGGTTTCTGTTCTGTAAACAGCACGCAAAAAGTGGTAAATCGGCAGTTGCTCACTTCTTGCAGCGCCGAAATTGGGTAAAGATGGATCTGCTGCGGTCGCCATGACCGGCCGCACACCTTGTTGACCGAAACAATTCGACAAAGGAGTACCCATGTCCCGTTTGACTACCCGCATTCTTTCTGCCTCCATTGCCGCCTGCCTGGGTCTGGGCAGTCTGGCCGTCCAGGCGCAGCCCGGCCCGCCGCCCGGCCGCGGCAATGGACATGGAGCGCAGGACATGCGCCATGGCGGTCGCCATGATGATCGTGGTCGGCATGAGCAGCGCTATGACAGGCGCGACGACCGACGTGCCGATCATCACGACAATGGTCGCCGTGGCGGTGGTCCCGACCATAACTGGTACAAGGGCAGTCGCGTGCCGCCGCAATACCGCAGCCAGCACTATGTGGTGAATGACTGGCGCGGCCACCATCTGTCGGCGCCGCCGCGTGGCTATCACTGGATTCAGAACGGCGGCGACTATCTGCTGGTTGCCATTGCCACAGGCGTGATCGCCTCCATGGTGTTGAGCGCCTATTAAGCAAATCACACCATCAAAAAAGCCGTGGCATGTCACGGCTTTTTTTGTATCGGGCAGAGCTTTGAAGCAGTGTGTGCTCCAGCTCGGGGGCTGCGAGGAAAAGCCATCCTGCGATCCCTTTCGAAGAGAGAAGGGGAAGCCGCGAAGCGGCTAAGGGCGAGCTCAATAGACCCGTCCGCCCCGGTACATGGCATGTTGCTTGCGGCGCAGATCGGTGGACTTGGCCATCAGCCCCATGGCGGCAGCCGCATGGGCATGGGTGATCGCCAGCCCCAGCGCGTCGGCGGCATCGGTGCCGGGCAGGCCGGGCAGTTGCAGCAGCCGTTTGACCATTTCCTGGATCTGGCTCTTGGCTGCGCGACCATGGCCGACCACGGCTTTCTTCATCTGCAGGGCGGTGTATTCGGAAACCGCGAGATTGGCGTTGACCAGGGCCGTCAGCGCCGCACCACGGGCCTGGCCCAGCAGCAGCGTGGACTGGGGGTTGACGTTGACGAAGACGATTTCCACGGCAGCCACCTCGGGCTGATAGCGTGAGGCAACTTCGGAGATGCCGTCGAACAGCACCTTGAGACGGCCCGGCAGGTCGCCGAGTTCCATCTTGTTGGTGCGTATGGTGCCGCTGGCCACATAGGACAGGCGCTGGCCTTCCATGTCGATGACGCCAAAGCCCGTGGTCTGCAGGCCAGGGTCGATTCCTAGAATTCGCATGGCTGTCGATTATCCACGTACAAAACCTTCACGCTCCATGCGGGTGACAGCAAGCAAGAGCCGCTTTGCGGCGATGCTGCCGTCCTCCTCGGGGAAGGCGCGGGGCCGCCCAGGCGAAGCGCCTCAGGGGGGCGTCACCATCGGTATATAGCGCGCAATCGTGCGACTGCGCTGCGCCAGATAGCGCGATTGCGGCATTTTCTCGAAGCGCTTGGGTGCCGGAAGCATGGCGGCAAGTCGTGCTGCCTCGGCCGCATTGAGCTGGGCGGCACTCTTGCGGAAGTAATGCCGGGCGGCGGCCTCGGCGCCGAACACGCCCTGGCCCCATTCCACATTGTTGAGATAGATCTCCAGAATGCGCTGCTTGCTCAGCATCAGCTCCAGCAATTGCGCCAGCACCAGCTCCTGGCCCTTGCGCAGAAAATTGCGTTCGCCCGACAGCAGCAGGTTCTTGGCCAGCTGCTGGGTGATGGTGGAGCCGCCATAGACCTTGGCGGGCTTGCTGTTGTTTCCGGCTTTTTCTGCCTGCATGGCCCTGGCCTCGGCTTTTGCGTTGCGCTGCCAGGCCCTCTGAACGGCATCCCATTCCACGCCGTGATGGTCCATGAAGCCGGCATCTTCGGAGGCAATCACCGCGCGCTTGAGGTTGCTGGAGATCTGGCCGTAGTCCACCCATTGCTGGCGCCAGCGCAGGCCCTCGCTGCTGTGGGCAAGCTGCCAGGCTTCGGAGCGCTGATAGCTGGTGGACTCTGGATCCAGCCATGCCATGACTGCGATGCGTGCTACAAAAAACAATTGCAGCAGCAGGGTGGCACAAAGCACCAGCAACAGCAGTCGGCCAAGAGCTTTCATGGTGGGGCGAGGTTTTAGTGAGCGGCTTCAGCGTGCAGCAGAGCGCGCAGTTCGGCCAAGACTTGTGCAGAGGGCGGACGCACGCCGCGCCATAGCGCAAAGGACTCGGCGGCCTGCTCCACCAGCATGCCCAGACCATCACGCGCCAGCGCGCCGTGGCTGCTGGCCCAATTCAGAAAATTCTGAGCGGCGGGGCCGTACATCATGTCGTAGGCCAGACTGCGTGCGTGCAGCACGCTGGCGGGCGCGGGCACATCAGCCCCAGCCAGGCTGCTGGCTGTGGCATTGATGATGATGTCGAAATTTTGGGTCAGATCAGTCTCAAGCACTTGCCTTTCAAGTGCTACCAGCTCTACGTTATGTAGTGTGGCAATGGCCGCATGCTGCTGGACCAGCGTTTGAGCCCTGGCATGAGTGCGGTTGACCACGACTAGGCGGCAGGGCTTTTGCTCCAGCAAAGAGCCCAGGGCTCCAGCGGCGGCGCCGCCCGCGCCAAGCAGCAGCACATCACGCCCGGCGATGGGCACACCGGCATTGCGGGTGATGTCGGCCACGATGCCCAGGCCATCGGTGTTGTCGGCATGAATGCCGTTGGCGCCGAATACCAGCGTATTGGCAGCACCAGCCAGCCGCACGCGCTCGCTGGTGCTGGTGGCCAGCTCGGCCGCCTGCAGCTTGAAGGGCACGGTCACATTGCAGCCCTTGCCGCCGCGCGCGGCAAAGTCGCGCACAAAGTCGGCAAAGCCATCCAGCGGCACCAGGGCGCGGTCATAGCTGACGGGCTGGCCGGTCAGCTCGGCGAAGCGGGCATGAATCCAGGGAGAGCGGCTATGGGCAACGGGGTTGCCCATGACGCAGTAGGCATCAAGCGTATTTGTCATAAAAAGGCTGAAGGAAATCGCTGAGCAGAGTTGGGTACGCGTTGGGGCAGTGGCCGGCGAGATCGGCGCAGCCTAAGCCAAGGCAGCCGCACAAGGGCCGTCCCGCCGCGCTGGCTGCGTTCCCCGCCTGCAAGCGAAGCGATGCGAGAGCGGGGGAAGGCGCCGAAGGCGGCACAGGGGGTCACCTTATGTCTGTTTCCAATGTCTGCTCGCGTGTGAACTTGAAGCGCGAGACGACGGCGATCTGATCGGCCTTGGTGCGCATGGCCGGGCCGAAGTGGCCGTAAGGGGCTGCGGCGCGGGCAATGGCCTCGGCACGGGTATCGAGCATGCGGTTACCCGAGCCCTGCACAACCTCGGTGGAAAGCACGCGGCCGTCATGATTCACGGTCAGGATCATGACCAGCTCGCCATACAGCTTCTTGCCCTTGTTCTCGGGGAAGTTTTCCGTGCCCTTGTCTTCCACCTTGCGGCGCAGCGCATCGTAGTAGACGGCGTACACGGCCTCCTTGGTGGCGGGGCTGATATAGCGCTTCTTGGGGCGGGCGTTTTCTGCGTTGATACGCTTTTCAATCTCGGCCAGCAGCTTGATGAGCTGCAAGCGCTTTTCTTCCTGGGCCTCCAGGGCCTTGTTGTCGGCGCTCAGGCGCGGGTCTATCGGGGGCAGCGCGGCCACCTGCTGGCGCAGTTGGGTCAGCAACTGATTCTGCTGCTCCTGCATGGCATCGAGCTGGCGCTGTTTTTCCTCGAAATCATCGCCCACCGTCGTCAGGGCCGAGTAGGGCATGGGACTGGTGGAACGGCCCTGGTCGGCATCGCCGCCGCCGGCCAGCGAGGTCTGGGCAATGGCCTGGGCCTTGTCCGGCGTCTCGTTGGCGCGGGCATTGACCAGAATCACTTCCAGCGGCGTGTCCTGAAACACGCGCTCAAAGCGTTCCGGGTCCACGAAGCGGACGGTCAGCAACACGGCATGGACGGCGATGGAAACGCCCAGCGCCAGCTGCAGCGTACTCAGTCGTCGAAGAGAGGTGGGCAGTTTCACGGCAGCGTCAGGGCGATGAGATGTGGAGGTCAGGACTTGGGCTGGTCTGCAGCGGGATCGGCGTCGTTCATGTCCACCGCAATGGAAATGGGGCCGGCCACGGCGTCGTCATCGTCCTCGCCGCTGTCCTCACCTTCCCTCTCGGCTTCGGCGCCTGCATCCAGGTGCTCGATCAGCGTGCCCGAGATGTCCAGCGAGATCTCGTCGATCTCGCCGAGCTTGACACGCACATGGGCGCCGCGAGGCAGGTTCTGCGCACCCAGTACGGGCAGTACCAGCGGCAGATTGTCGGCGCGCACCAGGAAGGAGCCGTTGGGCCCTTCCTTGAACACGCTGGCCGTCAGTTCGCTGATGCCGTTCTGCTCCAGATACTTGAGCGTCCAGAAGCGCTCCATGCCGGCCTGATAGCCGTTGTAGGCGCTGTAGGCGCCGTCAAAGCTGCTGATGATGCCGAACAGCTCGGCATCCTTGGGCTTGAAGGGCGCGGCCAGGGCAGCCGTCTTGCCATGGCGGGCGCAGGCAATGATCTGCCACTGATTGACCAGATCCACATAGCGGCGCAGCGGGGAGGTGGCCCAGGAGTAGGCTTTCACGCCTATGCCGGCATGGGGCAAGGCCTTGGTGCTCATGCGTACCTTGACGCCGGGTGCCAGGCTGGCCTGGCTGCGGTAGATGCCGGGCACACCGTGCTCGGCCAGCATCAGGCCCCAGGTGCTGTTGGCCACGATGGCGGCCTCGGCCACGATCAGGTCCAGCGGCGCGCCGCGCTTGCGCACGGTGATCTGCACCTGCTCGCTGCCATTGGGCTCGGCGCCGTCGTTGCCGACGAGACGGAAGTTGTAGTCCGGGCGGTTGAAGTTCTCGGGCTTGCCGCGCACCACTTCGCGATTGGCCTTGAGGAACTTGGACCAGCGCTGCAAAAAGGTGAGCTCCTTGCGCTTTCCCAGCAACGAATCAGGCGTATTTTCAACCTCGATTGAGGAGTCGGTCAGCCATTCCTCGGTGACGATGTGATCTAGCTTGTCGTAGCGGAAGTTGACTTCCACGGGCACGCGCTCGAGACGGGTTTCACTGGAGATGGTCTCCAGCGTCTCTTCGTTGATCTGCACATACAGCGAGACCGCGGGGTTGGAGCGGCCTTCGTCCAGCGTGTAGATATGCACCACGTCGTCGGGCAGCATGGTGATCTTGTAGCCGGGCATGTAGACGGTGGACAGGCGGGCGCGGCCCAGCTTGTCCAGCTCGCCGCCGGGCGTGATGGCCAGACCGGGGGCGGCAATGTGGATGCCCACGGTGACGGTGCCCGTGCCCAGGCCCGTGACGGACAGTGCATCGTCGATTTCGGTGGTGGCCGAGTCGTCGATGGAAAAAGCCTTTACATCGGCCACGGGCAGGTCGGCCGGTGGCTGGGGGGCCTGCACGGAGGGGAAGCCCGTGCCCTTGGGAAAGTTGTCGAACAGGAAGCGCTTCCAGTGAAACTGGTAGGAAGAGTCGATGGCGCCGGCGCGGTGCAGCAGCTCCAGCGGGGCCAGCTTGGTGGCGCGGCTGGCATCGACCACGGCCTTGTATTCGGCTGCGTTCTTGTCGGGCTTGAACAGAATCTTGTAGAGCTGTTCGCGGATTGCCTGCGGGCACTCGCCGCGGCCCAGTTCCTCGGCCCAGGCGTCGATCTGTGCCTGAATCTGCTTTTTCTTCTCGATGGCGGCAAGGGCTTGCTGCAGGATTTCTGCAGGAGCCTTCTTGAAGCGGCCCTTGCCCGCACGACGGAAATAATGCGGTGCGTCGTACAGGCAGAACAGCGCACCGGCCTGCTGGGCCAGCGTCGCGGATTCGGAAAAATAGTCACGCGCCAGGTCGGCAAAGCCGAACTCTTCCTCGGGCGCAAATTCCCAGGCCAGATCCAGGTCGATCTCGGCGGCCTGGGCCTGGCCCTGGGCGACCAACTCGGCAGGAGCCGGCTTCTCGAACTTGAGCAGGATATTGGCGGCCTTGACCTTGACCCGCTTGCCCGAGTCCAGCTCGACTTGGGCAGAGGATTCGGCTTCGGAGAGGATGCGCCCGGCCAGAAATTTGCCGGCTTCTTCAAACAGTGCGTGCATAACCGCGCATTTTCCCACGAGCCGAACATTCGGCGCTCAGAAGTGATTCAGTTCATGCTTGAGGTCGGTCAATATCAGACGCGGCCCCCGCGCGGTCAGGGCCGTGCACAGGGGGGCGCGTTGCAGCAATACAGCCGTTTCCTGGGGTGGCGCCTGGAGTCGCCGAGGGCATCAGGCCAAGGCCAGAAATTCGTCGATCCGGTCCAGATACTCGGCAAAGTTGCTCAGGGCGTGGTCGCCGCCTTCTTGCACCAATTGAAGTGCGTGAGGGTAGCGCTCGCTCATCTCGTTCCAGTCCAGCACCTCGTCGCCCTGGGCGATCAACACCATCTCGGGTGCTGCCGGCGTCATGGTGCGGGTGTCGAGCTGGCGCAATTCCTCAATGTATTCGGGGCGAAAGAAGAAGGTTTCCTCGGGGTCATGCCAGCTGGACTGCTCGCCGATGTATTTTTCCAGGTCGCGGGCCGGGTTGACGGCGGGGTTGATCATCACGCTCTTGCAGCGCGCCAACTGGGCCACCCAGCTGGCGTAATAGCCGCCCAGCGACGAGCCCATGACGGCCATGTTCTGGCGTGGCCAGTTGGCGATGCCCTCTGCTATCACGGCCGCCGCTTCGCGCGGCGAGGGCGGCAGCTGAGTGCACCACCAGCGTACCTTGGAATGCCTGGCGCCCACATAGTCCGCCATGATGCGTGCCTTGTTGGACTGGGGGGAGGAGCGAAAGCCATGCAGATACAGCAGGTGGGTGGTCGTCATAGCGGCAATCTCCTCTGGTAAAAACACTTCTGTCTCGGTCATTGTGGACTGTCTGCCCCAAGACTATCAGGGGAGAAGGCCTATGGCGGGAGGAATGAGCGTGGGCCGACTTGAGTCGTCAGCAAAGCTCAACCCTGCAAGCTGCACGGCAGTCGGCTCCCACGATAATTGCGGCCCATGTCCGCCATCGAATTCGATAAGCCCTCGCTGCTGCAACGCATTGTTCCGCTGTTTCGCGGCTTTGATTTCCTGCTGCTCCTCTTTATCGCCATGTTGGCGGGTGCGGGGCTGCTGGCCATGTACTCGGCGGGTTTCGATCACGGCACGCGCTTTGTGGACCACGGTCGCAATATGCTGATTGCGGCGGGTCTGCTGTTCGTGCTGGCCCAGATATCCCCCCAGCAATTGATGAAGGTGGCCGTGCCGCTCTACACCCTGGGCGTGGTGTTGCTGGTGGCGGTGGCGCTGTTCGGCATCACCAAGAAGGGGGCCACGCGCTGGGTGAATGTGGGAGTGGTGATTCAGCCCTCCGAGCTTTTGAAGATCGCCACGCCGCTGATGCTGGCCTGGTGGTTCCAGCGCCGCGAGGGCAATCTGCGTGCATCGGACTTTGTCATCGCCTTTGTGTTGCTGATGGTGCCCGTGGGCCTGATCATGAAGCAGCCAGACCTGGGCACCTCGCTGCTGGTGATGGCTGCCGGCCTGTCCGTGATCTTTTTTGCCGGCCTGCCCTGGAAACTCATCGTGCCGCCCGTGCTGCTGGCCCTGGTCGGCATTTTCCTCATCGTCTGGTTTGAACCCCAGCTCTGCGCCGATGGCGTGAGCTGGTATTTTCTGCATGACTATCAGCGGACACGCGTCTGTACCTTGCTGGACCCCACGCGCGACCCGCTGGGCAAAGGCTTTCACATCATTCAGGGCATGATTGCCATCGGTTCGGGCGGTGTCTGGGGCAAGGGTTTCATGGCTGGCACGCAGACCCACCTGGAATTCATTCCAGAGCGCACCACCGACTTCATCTTTGCCGCCTATTCCGAAGAATTCGGCCTCATAGGCAATCTCTTCATCATCGTCGGCTTTCTGCTGCTGGTCTGGCGCGGGCTGGCCATTTCCATGAATGCCAACTCGCTGTTCGGCCGGCTGATGGCAGCTGCCGTGGCCATGATCTTTTTCACCTATGCGTTCGTGAACATGGGCATGGTCAGCGGCATTTTGCCGGTGGTGGGCGTGCCCCTGCCTTTCATCAGCTATGGCGGCACGGCCATGGTCACGCTGGGCCTGGCGCTGGGCGTGCTGATGTCGGTGTCGCGGGCGCAGCGGCAACTACCCGGCGGTGATGGGCATATTCCCCATGCGTGAAGACCCGTGATAGGGATTGGATGCTCTTGAAAGGAGAGCTTCCATCCTATGTTTTTCAAGCCTTGAGTAATGGTTTTGTGTGAAATTGCGTGCTGGGGCGGCGGGCTTAGATCGTTGAAAAATGTCAGTAGTTCCGTCCAGGGTCTTGCTTCGACTGTAAACAGCGTTTACAAACGGTTCTGGGGGGTCAGAAGACCGATCAAGCGGGAGCGGCAAAGACCCAGGTGGGGTTCTGCAATGCAAAGCGGGCAGGGCGGAACCCGGCAAGTGCGAAGCTAAGTGAATGGAGCGGAATGTTGTTCAGCCTGGTGGGGCAGCATTCCGCTCTTTTTTATGCGCAGCCCGAGACAAGTCAGGGCTTGCAGCTATCTCTACAATGCTCTCATGATTTCCCGCGAACCCACCATCGAACGCTTGGCCACGGCCCGTCAGTTGCTGCTTGAGCCCTTCGGCCTGGACGAAACCCATCTTGCGCGTGCGCTTGCCGAAATTCGCTCGCACCAGGTGGATGACGCCGATCTCTACTTCCAGTACACCCGCGCGGAAGGCTGGAGTCTGGAGGAAGGCATCGTCAAGACCGGCTCCTTCTCCATCGATCAGGGAGTAGGCGTTCGGGCGGTCAGCGGCGAGAAGACGGCTTTTGCCTATTCCGACGACATTTCCGAAGCCTCGCTGCTGGATGCCGCACGTACCGTGCGCTCCATCTCCAGCGCAACCCAGACGCGCCGCGTCAAGGCGGGTGCGCAGAAGATTGCGCAAAGCCGCTCGCTTTATCCTGAGCTGGACCCCATCAGCACGCTGGACAGCACGGCCAAGGTCGAGTTGCTGGGCAAGGTGGAAAAGCTGGCCCGCGCCAAGGACCCGCGCGTGGTGCAGGTCATGGCCGGTCTTGCCAGTGAATACGATGTGGTTCTGGTGGCGCGTGCGGACGGCACGCTGGCCGCTGACGTGCGCCCGCTGGTGCGCCTGTCGGTGACGGTGATCGCCGAGCAAAAGGGCCGTCGCGAGGTGGGCTCCTCCGGTGGTGGCGGTCGCTTCGGTCTGGCCTATTTCAGCGACGAGCAGATCAGCCAGTATGTGGACGAGGCCGTGCATGCGGCCCTGGTCAACCTCGAATCGCGTCCCGCACCGGCCGGTGTGATGACGGTGGTGCTCGGCTCGGGCTGGCCCGGCGTGCTGTTCCACGAGGCCGTGGGCCACGGCCTGGAAGGCGACTTCAACCGCAAGGGCTCCAGCGCCTTCAGCGGCCGCATCGGTCAGCGCGTGGCCGCCAAGGGCGTGACCGTGCTGGACGACGGCACGATTGCCGATCGCCGTGGCTCTCTGAACGTGGACGACGAGGGCCATGTCAGCCAGAGCAATGTGCTGATCGAGGACGGCATTCTCAAGGGCTATATCCAGGACTCGATGAATGCACGCCTGATGGGCGTCAAGCCCACGGGCAATGGCCGTCGCGAAAGCTACGCCCACATCCCCATGCCGCGCATGACCAACACCTATATGCTGGGTGGCGACAAGGATCCGCAGGAGATCATTGGCTCCATCAAGAAGGGCCTGTACGCCACCAACTTCGGTGGCGGTCAGGTGGACATCACCAGCGGCAAGTTCGTGTTCTCTGCCAGCGAAGCCTACTGGGTGGAAAACGGCAAGATCCAGTACCCCGTCAAGGGAGCGACCATCATCGGCAGCGGCCCGGAGTCGCTCAAGCACATCAGCATGATAGGTAACGACATGCGCCTGGACTCGGGTGTGGGCACCTGCGGCAAGGAAGGCCAGAGCGTGCCTGTGGGCGTGGGCCAGCCTACGCTGCGCATTGACGGCCTGACAGTCGGCGGCACGGCCTGATAGAGGTTTCATGACGGCTTTGCCCGTCGCGAGCACCAATCCCCGCTTTGCATGGCAGAGCGGGGGTTTTTCATTTCAGTGTGTTGCAGACCGTTCGCCACAGGCCGTTTACGGCAAAACAGCTTGTGGCAAACCGCTGTATATCGCCTGGCAGCAGGGTTTTTTCATGGCGTTTCGAGGCCTTGCCATGAATATTGCCGATTCGCTGGAAAATTGCACTGATTCTGGTTTGGTAGAATTTTTTATCAATAAAATTCTAGAAAATAAGAAAAAACGCAAAAATATTGCGAATGAATAAATTTTGAAAATGCGCCATTTCAGAGGGAAAACCTGTTTTTGACAGAACAGCGGTGCGAGCTGCCGATGTTGCAATGCAAAAGAGCTGTGCTACATTGAAAGACATGCAAACGCAACGCGCCTATTTCTTTTACTTTTGGTTCTCGCCCCCGGCGGCTGAGAGGTAAACGCGCGCATCCTGCAAACACCTCCCAAAGAACCGCCGAAGCTGCAAAGCCCGGCGGTTTTTTTTCACCCCTACGTTTCAGCACCCCCGGTTTTCAACGATCAAACACCTCACGAAAGATTGCCATGACTGCTCTGAACACTTCCGCCACCGATTCCTGGTATCGCGCCGGCTCTCCCAAGACAGGCCAGACCGACGACGCACGTATCAAGGAAATCACAGTGTTACCCCCTCCAGAGCACCTCATTCGCTTCTTCCCCATTCGCGGCACTGCCGTGGAGACGCTGATCAGCGACACCCGCCGCAGCATCCACAACATCATGCGTGCGCAGGACGACCGTCTCCTGGTCATCGTCGGCCCTTGCTCCATTCACGATCCGGCTGCTGCCCTGGACTACGCCCGCCGTCTGGCCGTGGTGCGTGAGCAGTACAAGGACACGCTGGAAGTGGTGATGCGCGTCTATTTCGAAAAACCCCGCACCACCGTGGGCTGGAAGGGGCTGATCAACGATCCCTACCTGGATCAGAGCTATCGCATCGACGAAGGCCTGCGCATTGCGCGCCAGCTCCTGATCGACATCAACCGCCTGGGTGTGCCAGCGGCCAGCGAGTTTCTGGACGTGATCTCGCCCCAGTACATCGGCGATCTGATCAGCTGGGGCGCCATCGGTGCCCGCACCACGGAAAGCCAGGTGCATCGCGAACTGGCT
Source organism: Comamonas sp. Z1 (assembly GCF_008121555.1). Lineage (NCBI taxonomy): Bacteria > Pseudomonadati > Pseudomonadota > Betaproteobacteria > Burkholderiales > Comamonadaceae > Comamonas > Comamonas sp. Z1. The sequence goes on along the minus strand of NZ_VOQT01000002.1, from coordinate 162,351 downwards.
TCGGGCATCTCGGCGCCGATTGGCTTCAAGAACGGCACGGACGGCAATATCCGTATTGCCACCGACGCGATTCAGTCGGCCAGCCGCGGCCACCATTTCCTGTCGGTGCACAAGAACGGCCAGGTCGCCATCGTGCATACGGGCGGCAATCAGGACTGTCACGTGATTCTGCGCGGTGGCAAGACGCCCAACTACGATGCCGAGCATGTGGCGGCCGCCTGCAGGGATCTGGAGACAGCGGGCCTCACACCTTCGCTGATGGTGGACTGCAGCCACGCCAACAGCAACAAGCAGCATGAGCGCCAGAAGGATGTGGCCCGTGATATCGCGGCTCAGATCGCCGGAGGCTCCAGCAGCGTGTTCGGCGTGATGATCGAAGGCCATCTGGTCGGCGGTGCGCAGAAGTTCACGCCCGGCAAGGACGAAGTCTGCGATCTGACCTACGGCCAGAGCATTACCGATGCCTGCCTGGGCTGGGATGATTCGCTGGCAACGCTGCAAGAGCTGTCGCAGGCCGTGAGCCAGCGCCGCGCTGCTGCGCTCGCCAGCAAGCAGGAAGCAGAAGTGCTCGCCTGATCGATAAAGCGGGCGTGAACGAAACAGGCCACAGGGAGTATTTCCTGTGGCCTGTTTGTTTTTCTATATGGGAATGGGGCTGCTTGCCTGCTCGATCAGTGTTTGGTGTCCGGCGTTGATGCCGGAGTCATTTCGCATCCATTGAGGGTGGCATCGATGCGGTTGAGCAGGCGCAGCAGCTGTTGCTTGTCAAAGTCGGTGCGCTGCTGCCACTCGTGGTCGGCCAGCGGATAGACATGGCTTTGGTGGGGGAGGCTGCCCTTGGCATCGATCACGGCGCGCAGGCGCGGGATGAACACCCATTGCAGCCACTCGTGCAGCTTGAGCGTGTCGTACATGAAAGGCGTGGTGGATTCCAGTGCCTTGGGGTCTGGAGCAACGGCAGACCAGAGTTTCTGGACTTGAAGTTCGGCTTCCAGCTGCAGCAGATGCTCGCGTATTTCTTGGTGGATGTTCTCAGCGGTCATGGTGATGGTTCCTGAAGGCGTTGCAAGGCCTGCAAACTGGTATTCGTCAAAGATTTATGCAGTATGTAAGTCCTCTCATCACATTTTCAAGGCAGGAGCCTGGATGGAGATAACTGGCGGGTTACGAGTCCGTAATGACACTTGAAAAAGACAGTTTTGCCCTTATATTCTTGCCAAGCAAGCGAGCAATGCTATGAAATTTAAAGATTTTTCATTGCTTTGCATGCCATGTTCCTGTAACCACTGTGATGCTTGATGCAAGTCTTTCAGGCCATGCATTGGTTGCCGCAGCTGTTTGCAAGCCGTCAGCTTGCAGCGTCTTCAGCACCGCGGTCACTATTAAGCTGTGGCCACGACAACGAATGGTGCAAGAGTCACCAGGTCAGAGGAGATTTATGCGTAGTGAAGTAATCGTGGTTTTGGATGGCGACCGTGAATACCGGGTCGATACCCAGTCGCTGTCCCCTATCAGTTCGGACGAAGGCCGACGCTGGCTGGATCAGCAGTTTGTCTCGCTCGAGTGCGAGCCTTTGCGGGCTACTGGCAAGGTGTTGCTGGCTGACAAGCTGGTGGTGGTGGCGCGTGAGGCGCGCAATCGCCCCGAGCTGTTTGACAACGAAGACTGGCGCAACAGCTATGCCCTGGCAGCGCATGCAGTGTTGTCCAAGCCCTTGATCCGGGTGGATGTGCCTGCGATGTCGATAAGTTATTGATACCCCTGAGCCGCTTTGCGGCTTCCCTCTCTCTGCTTCGCGGAGGGGGCGACAGCCTCGCTGCGAGACGGCTCTTGCTTGCTGTCTCCGTGTCAAGGCATGCCAGTTTTGAAGGTTGCTGATGAAAATGCACGCGTAGAGCGGGCATTTGCTTTTATCGGGGCTTATTTCAGCGCTTGCAACAGCTTGGCGTGGATGCCGCCAAAGCCGCCGTTGCTCATGCAGACGATATGGTCGCCGGGGCGGACGACGGCGCTGATCTGCGCTATCAGGGTCTCGATATCACCTGCTACCTGAGCGCGCTGGCCGGGGCCTACGCCCATGGATTCCAGGGCTTCGGCGGCATCCCAGTCCAGACCTGCAGTGTGGCAGAAGACCAGATCGGCGCTTTCCAGCGACCAGGGCAACTGGCTCTTCATGGTGCCCAGCTTCATGGTGTTGCTGCGAGGCTCGAACACTGCCAGGATGCGGGCCTCTGCCCCGAGCTTGCGGCGCAGGCCGTCCAGGGTGGTGCGGATGGCTGTAGGGTGGTGGGCGAAGTCGTCATAGACCTCGATGCCGTTGACCGTGCCGCGCAGTTCCATGCGACGCTTGACGTTCTGAAAGCGCGACAGGGATTCGCAAGCCACCTCGGCACTAACGCCCAGATGGTCGGCGGCAGCGATGGCGGCCAGTGCATTGAGCTGGTTGTGCACGCCGGTCAGGCTCCAGCGCAGTTGCGCCACCTTTTTGCCGCGGTGCAGCACGGCAAAGTCGCTGGGATCGCCATCGGCGCTGAAATCACTGACCGCCGAGCCGAAGCTCCGCACTTCGCTCCAGCAGCCCTGGGCCAGCACGCGGGTCAGGCTCTCTTCCAGGCCGTTGCTCACCACACGACCGGTCGACGGTACGGTGCGTATCAGGTGGTGGAACTGGCGCTCGATGGCTGCCAGATCGTCAAAGATGTCGGCGTGATCGAATTCCAGGTTGTTGAGCACGGCCGTGCGCGGGCGGTAGTGCACAAACTTGCTGCGCTTGTCGAAGAAGGCGGTGTCGTACTCATCGGCCTCGATCACAAACACGGGTTCGTCACCGACGGGGCCAGGACCAGCGGCGGGGCGCTGGGCCGCACCGAGGCGGGCGGAGACGCCAAAGTCCAGTGGTACGCCGCCGACCAGGAAACCGGGTTGCAGACCTGCGCACTCAAGCACCCAGGTCAGCATGGAGGTGGTGGTGGTCTTGCCGTGGGTGCCGGCCACGGCCAGCACATGGCGACCGCGCAGCACATGCTCGGCCAGCCATTGCGGGCCGCTGGTATAGGCGGCGCCGGTGTCCAGAATCGCTTCCATCAGCGGGAATTTGGGCGACCCGTCGGGCAGACGTTTGCGGCTGACGACGTTGCCGACCACATACATATCGGGCTTGAGCGCAATCTGGTCGGCGCCATAGCCCTCGATCAGCTCGATGCCCAACTGGCGCAGCTGATCGCTCATCGGCGGGTAAACACCGGAATCGCAGCCCGTCACCCTGTGACCGGCTTCTCGTGCCAAGGCGGCCAGGCCCCCCATGAAGGTGCCGCAAATGCCCAGAATATGTATGTGCATGGCCGGGGATTCTACGTTTGCCTGCATGACCTGGAGGCAAGCCATGGCCTGCCTGAGCGCTGACGGTAACCTTTCTTACCAAATTGATAGCTGGTTGCGCATGGCCCATATGGATTTAAATGTGTTTTTACTTTCGGTTCGATACAAAGCGGTCGCTAGCAGCTATCAAAACCTTGGTCTGTACGGGCCAGGTCAAAGTGCGGTCATTCATCTGGGTCACAATGCGACATGACCTGCCGCGTCTACTGCGGCGGGCGTGATGAAATAGCGCTATGAGTTTGGATAACGTGACTGCTGAAATCGCTCAGACAGCGGCCCGCCTGGTGGTGGAGGAAGGCCTCGAATGGGGTCCGGCCAAGCAACGGGCCGTGCGTCAGCTCGGCCTGCCCGGCCGCACGGCGCTGCCCGACAACGACCAGCTTGAAGAAGCGGTGCGTGAATATATAGAGCTGTTCTGCGGCGACACCCAGCCGCAGGAGTTGCAGGCACTGCGCGAGCTGGCCCTGGTCTGGATGGACAGGCTGCAGGAATTTCGCCCGCATCTGGCCGGAGCAGTCTGGCGCGGCACGGCCACGCGGCTGTCGGATATCTATCTGCAACTGTTCTGCGATGATCCCAAGTCTGCCGAAATAGCGCTCATCAACAACCATGTGCAATACGAGCCGAGCACGGTCACAGGCTTTCAGGGCAAGCCGGTCGAGGCACTTTCCATTCATGCACTGTGCAAGCCGATCAATGAAACCGTGGGCGTGCATCTGCTGGTCTACGACCATGATGATATGCGCGGTGCCATGAAGCCCGACAGTCATGGCCGCAGCCCGCGTGGTGATGCCAAGGCCTTGCGCAAGCTGCTGCAGGAGAGCTGCGATGAGTGAAAACACCTCTGAGAACAAGTCGACCAATGGCTCGCGCCGTCTGTGGCTGACCGGCGCAGTGGCCGCAGTGGCGGCCGGGGGCGGCGCCGGCGTGGCCTGGTGGCGCAGCCAGCCTCAGGCCATGGGCCCTGGCATCGAGGCGCAACTGTGGGGTCAGACCTTTGAAACGCCCGATGGCAAGCCTTTTGTCATGGCAGGCTTCCAGGGGCGGCCCTTGCTGGTCAACTTCTGGGCCACTTGGTGCCCGCCCTGTGTCAAGGAGCTGCCGATGCTCAGCGAATTTGCGGCGCAGCAGGGGGCAAAAGGTATTCAGGTCGTTGGTCTCGCGGTCGACAAATCCGAAGCCGTGCTGCGTTTTTTGCAGCGTCAGCCTGTGCAATTTCCCGTAGCCATCGCCATGCAAGGGGGATTGGGACTGAGCAGAAGTCTGGGTAACTTGCAGGGAGGCCTGCCATTCACGGTTCTGTTTGATGCCAAGGGGCAAGTGCGGCAACGTAAAATAGGCGAGCTTTCCAGCGAAGATCTGACAGATTGGAGCAAATAGAGCGAATGAACATTGCTCTTGTCGTCAGAAAAGTGTAGGTAACTAAATTCCATGGCGACGTTAGTGAAAAATATCTGCCAATGCACGCAGAAGGCCGAATTTGAGGTAAATTCGCGCCCTGTTTAGAAATACGTCGCTGGAGCTCCCATGGATTTGCGAAAACTCAAGACCCTTATTGATCTGGTGTCCGAATCGAATGTGTCGGAACTGGAGATCACCGAAGCAGAGGGCAAGGTCCGTATCGTCAAGAGCGAAGGTGTGGTTCACCAATACGTTGCTGCCCCCGTGCAAGCCGCTCCTGTGATGGCTGCCCCCTTGGCGGCAGCTCCCGTTGCCGCTGCTCCCGTGGCGGCCGCAGCACCTGCTGCTGCTGAAGGCCATGTGGTCAAGTCGCCCATGGTCGGTACCTTCTACCGTGCCTCCAGCCCCGGCGCCAAGCCCTTTGTGGATGTGGGAAGCCAGGTCAAGGAAGGCGAAACCATCTGCATCGTTGAAGCCATGAAGATCCTCAACGAAATCGAAGCCGACAAGACCGGCACCATTGTTCGCGTTCTGGGTGAAAACGGCCAGGCTGTGGAATACGGCCAGCCTCTGTTCGTGATCGAGTGATAGATCATGAGGCGTTGCGTGCAGTTCGCATGGCAGCGCCGAGGTGCGCTAGCCACTGGCTGCGCGACTGAGTCATTGGCAGTAGTCTGTGCCGCGGCACAGGCACCAAGCTGCGAGGAACTTCATGTTTAAGAAAATTTTGGTTGCCAATCGGGGCGAGATCGCCCTGCGCATCCAGCGCGCTTGCCGTGAGCTGGGTATCAAGGCGGTGATGGTGTACTCCGAAGCCGATCGTGATGCCAAGTACGTCAAGCTGGCCGATGAGGCCGTCTGTATCGGCCCGGCTCCTTCTCCGCTGTCCTACCTCAATATGCCGGCCATCATCTCGGCTGCCGAGGTGACCGATGCAGAAGCCATCCATCCCGGTTACGGTTTCCTGTCCGAGAACGCCGACTTTGCCGAGCGAGTGGAAAAGAGCGGCTTCACCTTTATCGGCCCGACCCCCGAGAACATCCGCACCATGGGTGACAAGGTTTCGGCCAAGCAAGCCATGATCAAGGCCGGTGTGCCTTGCGTGCCCGGCTCGGACGGCGAACTGCCCGATGATCCCGCACTCATCAAGCGCATTGCAAAGACCATCGGCTATCCCGTGATCATCAAGGCCTCGGGCGGCGGCGGCGGTCGCGGCATGCGTGTGGTGCACACCGAAGCTGCGCTGATCAATGCCGTGCAGATGACCAAGGCCGAAGCCGGCGCTGCTTTCGGCAATCCTGCCGTCTACATGGAAAAGTACCTGCAGAATCCGCGGCACGTGGAGATCCAGGTGCTGGCCGATACGCACAAGAGCGCCGTGTATCTGGGCGAGCGCGATTGCTCCATGCAGCGTCGCCACCAGAAGGTGATCGAGGAGGCTCCGGCTCCCGGCATTCCCCGTCGTCTGATCGAGAAGATCGGCGAGCGCTGCGCTGCGGCCTGCAAGAAGATCGGCTATCGCGGTGCGGGTACTTTCGAGTTCCTGTACGAGAACGGCGAGTTCTACTTCATCGAGATGAACACCCGCGTGCAGGTGGAGCACCCCATCACCGAGCTGATCACGGGCATCGACATCGTGCGCACCCAGATCATGATCGCTGCCGGCGAGAAGCTGCCTTTCACCCAGCGCCAGGTCGAGTTCAAGGGGCACGCCATCGAGTGCCGTGTGAACGCCGAAGATCCGTACAAGTTCATCCCTTCGCCCGGCCGCATCTCCATGTGGCATGCTCCCGGCGGTCCTGGTGTACGTGTTGACACCCATGTGTACAACAATTACTTCGTGCCGCCCAACTACGACTCCATGATCGGCAAGATCATTGCCTATGGCGATACTCGCGAGCAGGCCATGGCCCGCATGCGCACGGCCTTGCTGGAGACCGTGGTGGAAGGCATCAAAACCAATATTCCGCTGCACCAGGATCTGATGGTCGACTCCAAGTTCATGGAAGGCGGCACCAACATCCACTATCTGGAAGAGTGGCTGACGCATCGCACGCCCAACAAGCGATGAGATCAGGAGCCTTGCTGCTCTGAGTTCCCATGCTGGCCTCTGGCAACGGAGGCCAGCATTTTCGTTTTTCAGGAAAGTACAAGTGCGTTCTCTCCGTCAGGGCTGACCTGGCATGGAGACGCAGTTGCTAGAAAGGATGGCCATGTTCGAGCTGAGCCTGCTGTGCCCCGAAGATCGGGTCGAAACCATTAGCGAAGCGCTGGATGCACTCGATGCATTGAGCGTGTCCGTAGAAGATGCCGATGCGCAGACCGAAGCCGAGCAGGCACTGTTCGGCGAGCCTGGCATGCCCGCACCGAAGGAGGGCTGGAATCGCAGCCGCGTGATCGCCCTCTATCCCGACGAAGCCGCGGCCACCGAGGCGCGTGATCTGCTGCTGCCTCAGGACTTTTTTGAAGGCTGCAAGATTCTGGCCCTCAAGCCCGTTCCCGAGCAGGACTGGGTGCGCCTGACGCAGTCGCAGTTCGAGCCCGTGGATATCACGCCCGAGTTTTGGATCGTGCCCACCTGGCATGAACTGCCCGAGCAGGCCAAGGTCAGCATCCGTCTGGACCCTGGTCTGGCTTTCGGTACCGGCACCCACCCCACTACTCGCATGTGTCTGCGCTGGATTGCACGCCAGCCCAAGGGTACCCTGGGACGCACGCTGGACTATGGCTGTGGCTCGGGCATTTTGGCCATTGGTGCAGCCAAGTTCGACGCGACCGATGTGGATGCGGTGGACATCGATCCCGCGGCCGTGGAATCGACCAACTACAACACCAGTGCCAACCATGTGGAAGTCAGGGCCGGCCTGCCAGATGCGGCTGGCGGCGAGTACCAGACCGTGCTGGCCAATATTCTGGCTACGCCGCTCAAGGTGCTGGCACCGCTGCTGTGCGGTCGTGTGCAAGCTGGCGGCAATCTGGTGTTGGCGGGCATTCTGGAACGCCAGGCCGACGAGCTGAAGGAGGCCTATGCGCCTTATCTCAAGCTGGAGGTGGCCGACAGCGAAGACGGCTGGATTCTCATGACTGCACAGCGAGCAGCCTGATTGCGACGCAAACCCGCAGCCAGCAGGTGTGCGGGTTGTTGCTGCCTACAATTGAACCCTGATGAGCCAAGTCACCCGTTGCCCCTCCTGTGGAACCCGCTTCAAAGTGGTCGCCGACCAACTGCGCATCTCGCAGGGCTGGGTGCGCTGCGGGATGTGCCAAAGCGTCTTTGATGCCTCGCAGGAGTTGCAGTCCGTGCCCGACGAGCTGCTGCAGCCGGAAGCTGCTGATGCGCCGCAGAGGCCTGCCGTGCAGGAGGTGCAGCCGACGGAAGCCGGAGAGCAGCGGACGCCGGTTTGGCCTCAGCAGGATGCCGCGGATGCTCCCGCCCCCGATACGCAGAAGGCTGAGGCCTTGCAGGAGCTGGCATCGGACTCGGTGGACGCGGCACCGGCTGCTGCCCAGGTCGCAGAAGTCGCACCGGCAGCAGAGTCTGCCGATGTGGTTTCCGAATCCGAGCTGTCCGGGTCCATGCCCGGGATGGCGGATGCACAGCCCTCGTTTGTCGATCAGGCGCGCCCTCTGACTGAAGAGGATGCAGCGGCTGCTCAGCATGATCCTCATCCGGATGCGAGCGAGCCGGAGGCTGGGCTGGAGTCTGGTGATATTCCCGCTCCCACCGAGCCGGAGCTGCTTGTGCCGCCGCCGCCGAGCGAGGTCCTGATGGCCGAGGCTGCGCAGGACCTCAAGGATGAGGCCCAGGCCGAAGCTGTCTCGAAGGAGGCGCTGCTGCATGCCGATATCGGCGCCATACAACCCGCCAGGGACCGGGCGCAGGCTGTCACGGAGGCGGATCAGGATGAGGCCGCAGCCATTGCCGGCAATGAACCTGGCTTTGTGCGTCAGGCCCGCCGGCAGGCGTTCTGGCACTCGGCAGGCATGCGTGTGGCGCTGGTGCTGGGCTCGCTGGTAGCCGTAGCCGGTGTCGTGGGGCAATATGCTTGGCTGCAACGCGATGTGCTGGCTGCGCAATATCCGGCACTGGCCCCTGTGCTGACCAAGGCCTGCAGTCTGGCGGGTTGCGAGCTGCAGGCCCGCCGCGCGATTGCCGATGTGGTGATCAGTGGCTCGGGCTTCAAGCAACTTGCCGATGACCATCAGTACCAGTGGAGCCTGACATTGGAGAACCGCTCCGATGTGCCAGTGGCCATGCCCATGGCCGAGCTGACCTTGACCGATGCACAGGACAGGCCTTTGCTGCGCCGTGTGATCGACCTGAGGCTGCTGGGTGCCCCGGAGCAGCTGCATGCCCGTCAGGAGTGGAGCGTGAACGTTCCTGTGCAGGTGCAGGATCTCGGCGCTGCAGTGGCGGGTTACCGGGCGCTGGTTTTTTATCCCTAATTCATTTCTGAAAGAGAACGCACCATGGCCGCTTTGATCTGCGGGTCGCTGGCATTCGACAACATCATGACCTTTGAAGGTCGTTTCGTAGACCAGATTCTTCCCGACCAGCTGCACATACTGAATGTATCGTTTCTGGTGCCCACGCTGCGCCGCGACTTTGGTGGCTGTGCCGGCAATATTGCCTATAGCCTGAAGCTGCTTGGCGGCGATGCGCACCCCATGGCCATGGTGGGCAGCGACGGTGCGGATTATGTGCAGCGCTTCAAGGAACTGGGCATTGAGACCCGTCATGTGGGTCAGCTGCAGAGCACGCATACGGCGCAGTGCATGATCATGACCGACCATGACAACAACCAGATCACGGCTTTCCACCCAGGCGCCATGATGCAGGCGCACGAGAATCGCATCACTGCCGACATGGCTGCCGATATCAAGATCGGCATTATTGCTCCCGATGGCCGTCAAGCCATGATCGAGCACGCCGCCCAGTTCAAAGCTGCAGGCATTCCCTTTGTGTTCGATCCCGGCCAGGGCCTGCCCATGTTCAATGGCGACGAGCTCAAGGCTTTTATCGAGCAGGCCGACTGGGTGGCAGTGAACGACTATGAAGGCAAGATGCTCAGCGAGCGCACGGGCCTGAACTTTGACGAGATCTCGCACAAGGTGCGCGGCCTGGTCGTGACCCTGGGCGCCGAAGGCTGCGAAGTCTGGCAGCAGGGTGAAAAGACATTGGTTGCTCCGGTGAAGCCCGCTGCCGTGGTCGATCCCACGGGTTGCGGCGATGCCTGGCGCGGTGCCTTCCTGTTTGGTCTGGAGCGTGGTTGGGACCTGGTGCGTTGCGCCGAACTGGGAAATCGCATGGGGGCGCTCAAGGTTGCGCATCGCGGCCCGCAGAACTATCAGCTGGACTTCCAGCCCTGATTGGGTGTCCGTGCCCTGAGGGCACTGATATCAGGCATGTAAAAAAGCCCGACTCTCGCAAGAGAGGTCGGGCTTTTTTATGGCGTGCAGGTCAGCGAACCGATCAGGGCTTGTTACCTGTGGGGAAGGGCCAGGCGGCTTGAGGTGCCAGGCGGGTCTGTGCCACGGGTGCAGCGGTTTCGGTTACTGCGGCAGGAGCGGGTGCTGCTGCAGCCTTCTTGGGGGCAGCCTTCGCTGGAGCAGCGGCCTTGGCAGCAGTTGCAGCCTTCTTGGGGGCAGCCTTTGCGGGAGCAGCGGCCTTGGCAGCGGTTGCAGCCTTCTTGGGGGCAGCCTTTGCGGGAGCAGCGGCCTTGGCAGCAGTTGCAGCCTTCTTGGGAGCAGCGGCCTTGGCAGCAGTTGCAGCCTTCTTGGGAGCAGCGGCCTTGGCAGCAGTTGCAGCCTTCTTGGGGGCAGCCTTTGCGGGAGCAGCGGCCTTGGCAGCAGTTGCAGCCTTCTTGGAGGCAGCCTTCGCTGGAGCAGCGGCCTTGGCAGCGGTTGCAGCCTTCTTGGAGGCAGCCTTCGCTGGGGCAGCGGCCTTGGCAGCAGTTGCAGCCTTCTTGGGTGCAGCCTTTGCGGGAGCAGCGGCCTTGGCAGCGGCTGCAGTCTTCTTGGGAGCAGCCTTTGCAGGAGCAGCAGCCTTGGCAGCGGTTGCAGCCTTCTTGGGTGCAGCCTTAGCAGGAGCAGCGGCCTTGGCAGCGGTTGCAGTCTTCTTGGGCGCAGCCTTTGCAGGAGCAGCAGCCTTGGCAGCGGTTGCAGCCTTCTTGGGCGCAGCCTTTGCAGGAGCAGCAGCCTTGGCAGCGGTTGCAGTCTTCTTGGGTGCAGCCTTTGCAGGAGCAGCAGCCTTGGCAGCGGTTGCCGCCTTCTTAGTTGCAGCCTTTGCAGGAGCAGCAGCCTTGGCAGCGGTTGCCGCCTTCTTGGGTGCAGCCTTTGCAGGAGCAGCAGCCTTGGCAGCGGTTGCAGCCTTCTTGGGTGCAGCCTTTGCAGGAGCAGCAGCCTTGGCAGCGGTTGCAGCCTTCTTGGGTGCAGCCTTTGCAGGAGCAGCGGCCTTGGGGGCTGCGGTCTTGGTTGCAGCTGCCTTCTTCACAGCTTCAGCCTTGGGCGCGGCCGCCTTCTTGGCAGGTGTCTTTTTCTCGGTTGTGGCCTTGGCGGCCGTCTTCTTCGCAGTTGCCATCATTTTCTCCTTCGTTGATTTGCATAAGACGTCCGGTTCCTTGCGGTGCCGGACGATTCAAAGCGATGTGGAGTTACGCATCGCTAGGAACACAAATTTGCTTCACGCCAAAAATCTCAGTTTTTTGTAGCAATGAAGTGAAGCAAGTCATGACTCGCATTGTGCCTGCTTAGAAGCAATTAATCCCAAGAAAGTGCGCCTCCGGTCTGATACTCGATCACTCGTGTCTCAAAGAAGTTACGTTCTTTCTTCAAATCGATCATTTCGCTCATCCAGGGGAAGGGATTTTCTTCACCGGGGAACAGTTCCTCCAGACCGATCTGCGTGGCGCGACGGTTGGCGATGTAGCGCAGATAGCCCTTGAACATGGATGCATTCATGCCCAGCACGCCGCGTGGCATGGTGTCTTCGGCGTAGCGATATTCGAGCTCCACGGCCTTCTGGAACAGCTCCGTGATTTCCTGCTTGAACTCGGCTGTCCACAGATGCGGATTCTCGAGCTTGAGCTGGTTGATCAGATCGATGCCGAAGTTGCAGTGCATGGACTCGTCGCGCAGGATGTACTGGTACTGCTCGGCAGCGCCCGTCATCTTGTTCTGGCGGCCCAGGGCCAGGATCTGCGTGAAGCCCACGTAGAAGAACAGACCTTCCATCAGGCAGGCAAAGACGATCAGCGACTTCAGCAGAGTCTGGTCGGTCTCGGGCGTGCCGGTGTTGAAGTTGGGGTCCATGATCGCTTCGATGAAGGGGATCAGGAACTCGTCCTTGTCGCGGATGGATTGGACTTCGTTGTAGGCGTTGAAGATTTCCGATTCATCCAGGCCCAGCGATTCCACGATGTACTGGTAGGCGTGAGTGTGGATGGCTTCCTCGAAGGCCTGACGCAGCAGGAACTGGCGGCACTCGGGCGCCGTGATGTGGCGGTAGGTGCCCAGCACGATGTTGTTGGCGGCCAGCGAATCGGCCGTCACAAAGAAGCCCAGATTGCGCTTGACGATGCGACGCTCGTCTTCGGTCAGACCGTTGGGGTCCTTCCACAGAGCGATGTCGCGCGTCATGTTCACTTCCTGCGGCATCCAGTGGTTGGCGCAGGTGGCCAGATACTTTTCCCAGGCCCACTTGTATTTGAAAGGGACCAACTGGTTCACATCGGTCTTGGCGTTGATGATGCGCTTGTCGGCGGCATTCACGCGCTTGTGGGTGCTGGTGGACGCGCCGGCTTCTGCGCTGGTGGCGGAAGAGGCAAAGGTGTCGTCGTCAAAGCTCAGCATATTTATTCCTTGAGGGGGGAAAAGGCTGGGTGCAATGCAATCGACATCCAGCTTTTCAGTCATTTATTGATGGAGTGGCACCACTCAAATACTGGCGCACTCTAAAGCGAGAGACACCGAGGAAGCGCCGCCGCGCACCGAGGGTGTCGTCCCCCTCCGGCGCTCAGCGCCAGAGAGGGGGAAGGCGCGGGGGCCGCCTAGGCCAAGCGCCTCAGGGGGTGCTGCCAGTTACTGGCAGGCCTCGCAGCCTGGGTCGTCGATCGCGCAGAACTTGATGTCCGTGGCGGGTGCCTGGGCACGGGCAGCGGCGGCAGCGGCTTCCAGTGCGCTCACCGCAGGCTTGGCCGCAGGGGCCGCCGAAGCGGCAGGAGCACCGGAGGACACGGCGTTCAGCACACGGCTTTGCACGGTGGACTTCTCGATATTGGTCGCGCTGGTGGTGCGCAGATAGTAAGTGGTCTTCAGACCGCGCAGCCAGGCCAGCATGTAGGTGTCGTGCAGCTTCTTGCCCGATGCACCGGCCATGTAGATGTTCAGGCTCTGGGCCTGGTCGATCCACTTCTGGCGGCGCGAGGCGGCTTCCACCAGCCATTCGGGCGAGACTTCGAACGCGGTGGCGTAGAGATTCTTGATCTCTTGCGGCACGCGGTCGATGGCGCGTAGCGAGCCGTCGAAATGCTTGAGGTCCATGACCATCACGTCGTCCCACAGGCCCAGGCGCTTGAGGTCGCGCACCAGGTACTGGTTGATGACGGTGAATTCGCCAGACAGGTTGGACTTCACGGACAGGTTGCCGAACGAAGGCTCGATCGAGGCATCCACGCCCACGATGTTGGAGATGGTGGCGGTGGGAGCAATGGCCACGCAGTTGGAGTTGCGCATGCCGTCCTTGGCGATCTTGGCGCGCAGGGCGTCCCAGTCCAGCTTGGCGGAGCGATCCACTTCCACATAGCCGCCGCGGGCCTTTTCCAGCAGCTTCAGGGTGTCGGGGGGCAGGATGCCCTGATCCCACAGCGAGCCCTTGAAGGTGGAGTAGGTGCCGCGTTCCTTGGACAGCTCGGTCGACGCCCAGTAAGCGTAGTAGCAGATGGCTTCCATGGCCTCGTCGGCGAACTCGACGGCGCCCTGGCTGGCGTAGGCGGTGCGCATTTCATACAGCGCATCCTGGAAACCCATCAGGCCCATGCCCACGGGGCGATGGCGCAGATTGGAGTCCTTGGCCTTTTGCACGGCGTAGTAGTTGATGTCGATCACGTTGTCCAGCATGCGCATGGCCGTGTTCACGGTCTTGCGCAGCTTGTCGTGGTCGATCTTGCCGTCCTTGATGTGCTGGACCAGGTTCACGGAACCCAGGTTGCAGACCGCAGTTTCGGTGTCGCTGGTGTTGAGCGTGATCTCGGTGCACAGATTGGACGAGTGCACCACACCCACGTGCTGCTGGGGCGAGCGGATGTTGCAGGGGTCCTTGAAGGTGATCCAGGGATGGCCGGTCTCGAACAGCATCGAGAGCATCTTGCGCCACAGATCCACGGCAGGCACGCGCTTGAACAGCTTGAGCTCGCCGCTGTCGGTCTTGGCTTCATAGGCGGTGTAGGCCTTCTCGAAGGCTTCGCCGTACAGATCGTGCAGATCGGGAGCGTCGGCGGGCGAGAACAGGGTCCACTGGCCTTTTTCCATCACGCGCTTCATGAACAGGTCGGGAATCCAGTTCGCCGTGTTCATGTCGTGGGTGCGGCGGCGGTCGTCGCCGGTGTTCTTGCGCAGCTCCAGGAACTCTTCGATGTCCAGGTGCCAGGATTCCAGATAGGTGCAGACCGCACCCTTGCGCTTGCCGCCCTGGTTCACGGCCACGGCCGTGTCGTTGACCACCTTGAGGAAGGGAACCACGCCTTGCGATTCGCCGTTGGTGCCCTTGATGCGCGAGCCCAGGGCACGCACACGGGTCCAGTCATTGCCCAGGCCGCCGGCAAACTTGGACAGCAGGGCGTTTTCCTTGATGGATTCGTAGATGCCGTCCAGGTCGTCGGGCACGGTGGTCAGGTAGCAGGACGACAGCTGCGAGCGCAGCGTGCCGCTGTTGAACAGCGTCGGGGTGGACGACATGAAGTCGAAGGACGACAGCAGCTCGTAGAACTCGATGGCACGGGCGTTGCGGTCGGGCTCATTCAGCGCCAGGCCCATGGCCACGCGCATGAAGAAGGACTGGGGCAGCTCGATGCGGGTCTTGCGCACGTGCAGGAAGTAGCGGTCGTACAGGGTCTGCAGACCCAGGTAGTCGAACTGCTCGTCGCGCTCGGCCTTCAGAGCCTTGGCCAGACGGGGCAGGTCGTAGTTCAGCAGCTCGGGGTTGAGCAGCTCGTTGTCCACGCCCTTTTGCACAAAGCCGGGGAAGTAGTCGGCATAGGCAGCCTGCATTTCTGCGGGCTGCACGTCGCGGCCCATGACTTCGCGCACGATGGTGTGCAGCAGCAGGCGGGCGGTGACGTAGGTGTAGTCGGGGTCTTTTTCGATCAGCGTACGGGCGGCCAGGATGGACGCCTTGTAGACCTCGGCCAGAGGCACGCCGTCGTACAGATTGCGCAGGGTCTCGGCCACGATGGGCGCGGACTGGATGTCGGCATTCAGATTGCGGCAGGAAGCGACGATCAGAGCCTCCAGGCGTTCCTGGTCCAGGGGCACGCGCTGGCCGTTGTCGGTCACATGCAGCACGGGCTTGGCGGCGGCAGCGGCGGCCACTTCGGCGGCCTTCTTCTGCTCGGCACGTTCCTGGTTGCGGCGCTCGCGGTACAGCACATAGGCACGGGCCACGTCCTGGTGACCGGCGCGCATCAGGCCCAGCTCGACCTGGTCCTGCACATCTTCGATATGGAAGGTGCCGCCATCGGGGCGCGAGCGCACCAGTGCGCGCACCACGCCTTCGGTCAGTTCGTTGACGGTGTCGCGCACGCTGGCAGATGCCGCGCCCTGTGCGCCGCGCACAGCCAGGAAAGCCTTGGTCAGGGCCACGGCAATCTTCTGGGGCGCGAAAGCCACCACATCGCCGCTGCGGCGGATGATCTGATAGCTGTCATTGGGGGAGGAAGAATTGGCTGCACCGGCAGGTGCGGCAGAAGGCAGTGAGTTCAACGCTTCTTGCATAAGTTCCTCTGAGTCAGTATGTGGATAGGCAGACAAAGGCCTGCACTGTGGGCAGGCCATCAAAAACACGATTCGGCGCCTCGGTTTACACATGGTTTGCACAGGGTGTGCACAACTTGTAAACACTAGATATGGGGTCTGAGGCTCTTCAAAACACTACCGGTAGTGTATCGCGCTTAAATCCGAGCGACCTGATGAAACTACTGAATCTGGCATTTCGAGCGCCGCTTGACAGCCGCAAAAATGACTTCAT
The DNA here is from genome assembly GCF_008121555.1 of Comamonas sp. Z1. Taxonomy (NCBI): domain Bacteria; kingdom Pseudomonadati; phylum Pseudomonadota; class Betaproteobacteria; order Burkholderiales; family Comamonadaceae; genus Comamonas; species Comamonas sp. Z1. The sequence goes on along the minus strand of NZ_VOQT01000002.1, from coordinate 146,330 downwards.
CCCGCATGAATAAAGGCCTGCGGCGCGGTTGCGCGCGGCGGCAGATCGGGCCGGAAATATGTAAAAAATTTGCGTGTTTGATGCAGGCGACAGTTGTTGCACGCGCGCCATTGACATGCCGTTTCGAGCCCCGCAACGATGGATGCTTGGGATTCTCAAAATGAGGAGCGCATGGCGCTTGCTGGTACAGGATTTCAGCTGCGAATATGTATGAAATCGAGTACTGAAAGGCGGTAGGTGCTATGAAGATTTCAGGCCGCGCCTGAGGCTGCAGCACTGGGAGGGAATTCCCAGCTTCGGGTGCTGTCTGCGCTGGCCAGCTGCTGCTGCAGCCGCTGCCAGTCGAAACCGGGTCCGGGGTCCTGCTTGCGTCCGGGTGCGATGTGCTCGTGCCCGGCAATGTAGCGCACCGGATAGTGCGCCGCGATGGCCATGCAAAGCTGCTGCAGGGCCTGGTACTGCGGAGCTTCAAAGCTCAGTCCTTCCAGGCCTTCGAGTTCGATGCCGATGGAGTCGTCGTTGCAGCGCTCGCGCCCGCGCCACTGGCTCACGCCGGCATGCCATGCGCGGTCGTCGCAACTGACGAACTGCCAGATCTCGCCCTGGCGCGTGATAAAGAAATGCGACGAGACTTCGAGGCCGCGAATGCCTTGGTAATAGGGGTGGGCGTCCCAGTCCAGCTGATTGGTGAACAGTTGCTGCACCGCGCCTGTACCGTACTGGCCCGGAGGCAGGCTGATGGAGTGGATGACGACGAGATCGATCTGCGCATCCGCGGGGCGAGGGCCGAAATTGGGAGATCTCAGCTGACGCGCCGCACCATACCAGCCGGCCTGCCAGGGCTGGGCCAGGGAGGAGGAAAGAGGCGTGGAATCAGACATTATCGCTCTGGTGTTTGCTGCCTTCGGCCGGAAGGTCTATGCCCAGACGGTCGATGCGGTAGCGAATCTGGCGCAGGCTGATGCCCAGTCTGGCCGCCGTGGCTGTGCGGTTGAAGCCGTTGTCCTGCAGGGCTCTGACCAGGATGCTGCGCTCCTGCTCATCAAGCCAGCCTTGCAGATCCTCCGGCAGCGTGGCCGGACTGCCTGCGTGCTGAGCTTGCGGCGGCGGTGCGCTCGATGCCCAAGCGCCCGAGGAAGCCGCTGCCACCACACCAGCGCACTCGGCCGGCACGCCGGATTCGGGCAGACGTAGCGGGCCTTCCTCGCCCAGTGCAATGGCGCGGTGCAGCACGTTCTCCAGCTCGCGCACATTGCCAGGCAGCGGGAGCCGGGCTATCTGGCTCAGACTGATGTCGTCCAGCTCCGGCGTAGCCAGTCCGGACTCGCGGGCCAGCTTTTGCAGCAAAGCCTGGCATAGCTGGCCCAGGTCTTCACGGCGCTCGCGCAGCGCGGGCAGCTCGATTTCGATGACATTGAGGCGGTAGAACAGGTCCTGGCGGAAATTGCCTGCCTGCACTTCCGCTACCAGATCGCGGTGGGTGGCGCTGACGATGCGCACATCGACGGCTTCTTCCTGGGTGCTGCCCAGCGGACGAATCTTGCGCTCCTGAATGGCGCGCAGCAGCTTGGCCTGCATGGCCAGGGGCAGGTCGCCGATTTCATCGAGAAACAAGGTGCCGCCTTGCGCGGCCTGGAAGTAGCCGGGCCTGTCCTGCGTGGCACCGGTGTAGGAGCCCTTGCGGGCACCGAAGAACTCGGCTTCGAGCAGGCTTTCCGGAATGGCGCCGCAGTTGACTGCGACCATGGGCCCGCCGGCCCGCTGGCTGCAGCCGTGCAGGGCGCGTGCCACCAGTTCCTTGCCCGTGCCGGATTCACCGTGGATCAGCACGGGAGCCATGCCTTTGGCGACCTTGGCAATGCGCTGCTTGACCAGTTGCATGGCCTGAGATTTGCCAACCAGAGCCTCCAGGGCGCCAGCTGGCGTTCCCGCACCAGTACCACTGGCGGCCGAGCTGTCGCTGGCCTGCGGGTTGCCGGGCTTGGGCACTGCGCCAATGCCTTGCACGGCCGAAGCCACGACCTGACGGAACTGGCGCAGGTCCACGGGCTTGGTCAGATAGTCGAACGCGCCCGCGCGCAGGGCCTCGACGGCGTTTTCGGCAGAGCCGTAGGCCGTCATGACGATGCAGCGCTCGCTGCGCGACTGATCGCGCAGCTGCAGCAGCAGCTCCATGCCGATCCCGTCGGGCAGGCGCATATCGGTAATCAAGACATCGAAATTGCGGCCTTGCAACTGAGTCATGCCTTCCTGGACCGAGCCCGCGGTTTCCACGCGGTAGCCTTCCCGCAACAAGGTCAGCTCGTAGAGCGTGCGCAGATCCGGTTCATCATCGACCACGAGAATGCTGGCCGCTGCGGATGAGTGAGGCGATGATGTCACTGGGCTTACACCATGATCGAGTCAAACAGGGAGTGGCTCGCGAGGGATGAAGGGCCGCTGCGCAGAGTCACGATAAAGGCATTGCCGTTCACCTCGCCTTGCGGTGTGCTGCGAGCCAGGCGTTGATAGCTGATGGAGGCATCGTAGCGCTGGCACAGCTCGCGGCATATATAGAGTCCGAGGCCGCTGGAGCGGCTTTGAGAGGAGAAGAACGGCTCGAACAGATGGCGCTCGACGCTGGACTCCAGCGGCGCTCCATCACTCCAGACCATGAACCAGCAGGTGTCGTCCTGCGGTGCGAGACCCTGGATCTGACCGTTCAAGGGCCCGTGGCCGCTGATCAACTGCAGGCCCGCCTCATTGCCGGCATGGCTGCGGTGGCGCTGGGCATTGTCCAGCAAGTTGATCAGCACGCGGCGCAGATGCTCTTCATCGAACAGGATATGGCGGGCCGTTGCATTGAGCCGCAGCAGAAGCTGGCGCGGCGGAGCGGCCTGTGTGCGCCATTCATGGCTGATCTGGGCCAGCAGGGTGTCCAGCGGCAACGACTGGCCCTGATGGGTTTCTGCGCCCTGTTGCACGCGCGCCAGGTTGAGGATTTCTTCGGCGATGCGGGCCAGTCGGTCGGCGTTCTGCCCCACGATCCGGCATAGCTGTTGGGGGCCGGGCTGGCTCGCCAGGTCTTCGGCCAGCAGCGCATTGGCCTGGGTGATGGCGGCCAGCGGGTTGCGTATTTCGTGGGCCACGGCAGCCGACATACGGCCCATGGAAGCCAGCTTTTCGGTGCGCAGCTGCGCTTCCATTTCGCGCAGGTCGTGAAGAAACATGACGCAAAGCGAGTGGCTGGCTTGCGCCTGCGGACCCTCGTCCAGATAGGGCGCCGAAACTTCGGTGATGCGTGTGCGCACATGCATGCCCGTGGCGCCGTGTCGTTCATGAGCCTGCAGGTGAATCGTGGCGGACAGCGGGCGGGCATGGGCAAAGCTGGCTTGTGTTGAATGCGCCAGCGGCTCCCACCAGCTGTGGGCCTGCAGGGAAAAAGGCTGGGGGTGATCTATGGGCAGGCCCAGCAGCTGCAAGGCAGCTGGGTTGGCCTGCAGAACCAGCAAGCTCGAGTCGACCACCAGCACGCCGTCGGAGAAGTGGTTGATCACCAGACTGTTGACCTGCTCCTGGGTCTGGGTGCGCAAGCGGTTGAACAGGGCCTGGGAACGCTCGCGCCGGACACGCTTGGCCAGCTCGTGCGTGAGATAGGCCACGCAGAAATAGCCGGCGCAGGAAAACGCCGTCTGGTAGTAAGACTGGGCGCCGTCGTTGAGCCCGCCATGGTATTGCCAGAAGGTGTAGGCCAGCGTCAGCAGTGTGATGCTGGCCGTGGTGCCAAAGGCCAGCATCAGTCCGCCCAGCGCCGAGGAGATCAGGACGGGAATGGCCAGCAGCGCGGTGTAGTTGAGCGAGCCGACCTGAAAGATCTGCAGCAGAAAGATCGCCGCAATGTCGATGCCGATCACGGGCAGCCATTGCAGGGCTGCGCGAGGTGCCGGCAAATGACGTCCGGCAGCCAGGCGCAGCACGACGGTCAGCGTCAGATAGGTGAAGCAGATCAGCCAGGCCAGGGGAGAGCTGATGTTCTGCAGCTGCAGATTCAGCGTCTGCAGCAGCACCAGGGCCAGCGCCAGAAGCACGCGGCCGCTGAGGAAGGCCTGCCACAGGCGCACGAACGGGGCGTTGAGACTGGCGTCCGCGCGCCGGCTGATGGCTTCATCGAGCGGGATGGCGGTGTGCTGCCAGGGCGAGGCGGAGTTCACCATGCGGTCAGTGGCGGGCAGTGTCTTGCTGGGCCAGGCGGCGGTGTTCCGCGCTGCAGAAGATCTTGCCCGAGGCGTCGCTCACGGCATCTGCTTGCGGCAGGTGAAGGCCGCAGTGAGCGCAAGCTACCATGGTCTGTGCCTGCTTGGGGGGGCTGGCAGGCCTGGTCTGCTCGGCCACTTCAGCGCGGCGTTTGCTGCGCCAGATTCCGACAGCCACCACCACGACCAGCAGGACCAGCAAATACTTCATGCTGCGCGCTCCAGCAGGACTTCAATCACAAACCGCGAGCCGGCATAGGCCAGCAGCAAAAAGATGGCGCCGATATAAAGAACACGTACGGCGCTCTGGCCGCGCCAGCCGAATCGCTTGCGGCCGAACAGCAGCACGGCAAATGCCAGCCAGGACAGCAGGGAGAAAATGGATTTGTGATTCCACACCCATGCCTTGCCGTAGAGCTGCTCGCCAAACAGCCAGCCTGCGGCCAGTGTGGCGGTCAGCAGCACAAAGCCTGCTCCGACAAAACGGAAGGTCAGCCGCTCCAGCGTCAGCAGCGGCAGTCCGCTGTCATGGTCGCCGCCCTGGCGCATCTGCCGCTCGGCATGGCTCATCAGCGCGCCATGAACGACGGCTGCGGCAAACAGGCCGTAGGAAGCAATACCCAGAGCCAGATGCAGCGGCAGCCAGGGCGAGGCGTTGACGTGCAGCGGTGTGCCGGGGAACACCACGGCCAGAAGCACGGCCACGCTGCCCAGCATGGACAGAGGCCAGCGCGAGCGCAGCTGCGGATAGAGCTGCTGCTCCACCACATAGACGGTCAGCACCAGCCAGGCAGTGATAGAGAGTGCAGGAGCAAAGCCGAAGTGCGGCAGCTCGCCAAGCAGACCCCAGCCCAGCAGCAGGGCATGCAGTGCCCAGGCCAGGCGCAGGCAGCGACGGGCACCGGCTTCTTGCAGGTGCTGGGTGGCAAGTGCAGGAATGGCGTAGGCAATGGCTGCGGCCATGGCCAGGATCCAGCCAATGGGGCCAGCTGCGGTGAGCGGTTGGGAGAGCATGCTTTCTATGATAGTGCCGCTGGCCCGCACTCATCTTTTGCAGGCCGCTGCCGTCCGGCAATTTTGTGCATAAAGCACTGTCTGAACCCGGTCATGAGCGTGGGTTTGAGCGCTTGCGAGCAGATCGTCGACTTTCGAGACCGTTCTTCAAGGATTTTCTCCTGCCGGGCGATGTCTCCAGTCCTCCCGCCCAGCCGGCCAGTCCTGCGCCACGAGCCAGGACTTGCAGGAGAGCTCGATTCAGGTCCATTCAGGACCGGCCTGCTCTCTTTTCCGAGGGAGCTGTGGGGCAGGGCGCAGCGACCTTGCACGCCTGAGGCAGATCACGGACAAGCCTGCGGGGCATCGTCAATCAAGGGCAGCGGGTAAAATGCCTGTTCATGCAGCTTCGCCTCGCCTGAGCTGGGTCCGCAAGCTGCCCGGAGAGTCGTGCTGCGCGCTCGCGCACGACTCCCGTCCTTCCATAACTTTCGAATGCTTTTTGCTTATGGCCTCCGCACTCACCGATAAACTCTCGCGCCTTGTCAAAGAGATGCGCGGCCAGGCCCGCATCACCGAGTCCAATGTGCAGGACATGCTGCGCGAAGTGCGCATGGCCTTGCTGGAGGCCGACGTGGCCCTGCCCGTGGTGCGCGACTTCATCGCCCGCGTCAAGGAAAAGGCGCTGGGCCAGGAAGTCATCAGCTCGCTGCAGCCCGGCCAGGTGCTGGTGTCCATCGTCAACAAGGAGTTGGCGGCGACCATGGGCGAAGGCGTGGCCGACATCAACCTCAACGCCCAGCCTCCTGCCGTCATTCTGATGGCGGGTCTGCAAGGCGCCGGCAAGACCACCACCACGGCCAAGCTGGCCAAGCATCTGATCGAAAAGCGCAAGAAAAAGGTGCTCACGGTTTCGGGAGACGTGTATCGCCCCGCAGCCATCGAGCAGCTCAAGACCGTGACGGCCCAGGCTGGCGCCGAGTGGTTTCCCTCCACGCCCGACCAGAAGCCCCACGATATCGCCGTGGCCGCGATCGACTACGCCAAAAAGCACTTCTTCGATGTGCTGCTGGTGGATACGGCCGGCCGTCTGGCCATCGACGAGCTGCTGATGGCCGAAATCAAGGATTTGCACGCCACGCTCAAGCCCGTCGAAACCCTGTTCGTGGTCGATGCCATGCAGGGCCAGGATGCGGTCAACACGGCCAAGGCCTTCAAGGAAGCGCTGCCGCTGACCGGTATCGTGCTGACCAAGCTCGATGGCGATTCGCGCGGCGGTGCTGCGCTGTCGGTGCGCCAGATCACGGGCGCGCCCATCAAGTTCGCCGGTGTCTCGGAAAAGATCGACGGCCTGGAAGTCTTCGATGCCGACCGCCACGCACAGCGCGTGCTGGGCATGGGCGACATCGTGGCCCTGGTCGAGCAGGTCACCAAGGGCGTGGACATGGAAGCCGCGCAGAAGATGGCCGAGAAGCTCAAGAGCGGCGACGGCTTCGACCTCAACGACTTTCTGGCCCAGCTGCAGCAGATGAAGCAGATGGGCGGTCTCTCGACCCTGATGGACAAGCTGCCCGCCGAGCTGGCCGGCAAGGCCGGTCAGGTCGACATGGATAAGGCCGAGCGCGAGATCAAGCGCAAGGAAGGCATCATCTGCTCCATGACCTTCAAGGAGCGCAAGAACCCCGCCCTGATCAAGGCCACGCGCAAAAAGCGTATTGCCGACGGCGCCGGCGTGCAGGTGCAGGAAGTCAACCGCCTGCTCAAGGAGTTCGAGCAGATGCAGACCATGATGAAGAAGTTCAAGGGCGGCGGTCTGATGAAGATGATGAAGAAGATGGGCGGCATGAAGGCCATGAAGGGCATGATGGGCGGCGGCGGCATGCCCAAGCTGCCGTTCTGATATTTGATCCCCCTGAGCCGCTGCGCGGCTTCCCCTGGCCGGGCGCCCCCAAGGGGGACGACAGCCTCGCTGCGAGGCGGCGCGGCCGGCATAGGCTCTTGCTCGCTGTCCCTGAGTTGGGGTGTGCTTGGTTTGAGATCAGCGATCTATATAAAGTGAGCTGCTTGCGCTTGTTGTTCATGGGTTTGGATGAGAAATGCATCTGAATCAAAGGAATGACAAGCGAGAGCAGCTCACTTTTTTGTAAAGAAGCGCAGTAATTGTGGGTAGAAGGTGGCTGTATGGGCGGCTTTCTGAGAACATGCCTTTCCATGAAGCTACAAGACAGGACTTTCATGGAGGCGGGCCAGCGGCAACCTCTGCCTCAATGTCTGGAGCGCCGCGGCGCGCTGATGCTGGCGGGTTCGCTGCTTGCGGTGCTGGCAGGGTGTTCAACCACCAAAGACAAGCCCCGGCCTGCTGCGCAAGGCGGATCTTCCGTGCGCCCGGCCAATGCCCTGAGTCTGGATGCAGAGCTGCGCGAGTCGCTGCTGGCGCGCACCATGCTGGTGGTCAACACGCCATACACCTATGGCGGCAACTCGCCTGAAGGCGGTTTTGACTGCAGCGGCCTGATTCAGTGGGCCGTGGGGGGCATCACGGAAATGCGCCTGCCCCGCACCACATCGCAATGGGCGCAGGCCAGCAACCCGGTGGACGGACGCGATCTGATGCGCGGCGACTTTGTGTTCTTCAACACTCTGGGCGGGCGCTATTCCCATATGGGAATTTTTGTGGGCAACGGACAGTTTGTGCACGCGCCGTCCAGCGGCGGAACGGTGCAGCGGGTACGCATGGACAATGTGTACTTCGCCAAGCGATTCACGGAAGCCCGAAGCATCTTTGCCTGAACGCCTGCGCCGCGGATGTAAAAAGGGACTGCCTGGCAGTCCCTCGGTTTTTGCGGGGGGCCCGCACTTATGCCGCAGGCTCGGGGGCGGGCTTTGCCTCATCGCCGGCCAGCGGCAGATTCCAGCTCATCGCATGCCAGGGGTGCTGCTCCTGCGTCACCCATTGCGCCACTTCTTCGGTCGTGAAAGCCTTGCCCAGCACATCGCTGCGGCCTTGTGCCAGCCATTGAGCGCGGCCCTGGGCATAGGCCTGGCCGAAAGCAAGCCAGCTGTCGAAGCATTGCTGGGCGCGCTGGGCGTTGAGCTGAAGGATATCCCAATGCAGGGCTTCGTCCGTCCATTCCAGCAGCCTGGCGCTGCGCACAAAAAAGGTCACGCGCGCGCAGGCAAACGCCATTGCGGCGCGCACGTCGTCGCTGCGCTGCAGGCGCTGCAGATCCAGCATGAACCAGCGCTGGCGCAGTGCGTCGGGCAGTTGCTGGCGCACCTGTTCGTCGCTGAGGTCGGTGCGCAGGCCAAGATGGTGCAGGATCATGGGGCGCAGCTGTCTGGCCAGCGCATCGTCAGCGCCATGCAGATCGCTGGCAAAGCCGCCTTGCATGGCGTGGTAGGCCATGGGGTGGGCCAGGGCCAGGGCCCAGTTGCGCTCCTGGCTGCCCGCCTGGTAGCTGATGATGTCGCCGCGTTGCTTGGCCTCCTTGAGGCGCTTGAAGCCGCCGCGCAGCACCCAGTAGATCAGGGCCACGATGAGCAGAAAGATCGTCCATCCGCTCATGTGCGAACTCCTGGGCGACCGGGACGCTTTCTGGCCATCAGCAAGCTCTGTTTCAGTGCGGCGGATTTGGGCATGCGTTCAATGACTTCGCTGTCCAGCGAGTCCTTGCGTGCCGCCACCATCCACTGCATCAATGGTGACTGCAGATTGAGCCGGGGCAGCAGGGCGGGGTGCTGCTGCATCAGCCACAGTTGTTCGTCGTCGGTCTGCAGCTCCTGCACCGAGCACCAGGGCGCCAGCCCTGGATGGGACTTCAGCAGCTCGGGCGGGCGGCGCACAATGCCCATGGACAGCGCGTCCTCGGGCACCTCGTCATTGAGCGGCAGATGGTTGAGCAGAGTCACCACATCGGGCATATAGCGCGCAATCGGCGGTCGGTTCTGCTTGCCCTTGATCTGCTCGATCTGAAGCTTGCCGTCCTTTTGCACATAGGCATTGACGGTGATGCGGGGCTGTGCAGTGCCCGTGCGGTAGCTGAACAGCCGCATGCGCCCCGACTCGAGACCCTCGGCGTAATGTTCTCCATAGCCGCCGCTGAAGGACTTGCGGTTGGCAAACTGGCCCACGCAGTGGCCCATCATCTGGCTTTCATAGGCCATTTCCTGGCGCATCTGCGCACTTGTGCCGTCAAACTCCACAAAGGTACCGTGCTGGCCACGCAGCAGCCCGTGCACGGCGCTCTGGCTGTGTTCAACCCGGCCGCTGTTCTGTTTTTTCTCGAAAGCCAGATGCTCCAGTGTCCAGCGCGCTAGCGCCTGTGGGCAGTTCACGCGCTGCAGCTTGCCTTCGAGAGAGGTGCCCTTGCGGGTGGAGAGAAATTCCACCAGCCGTGTCTCCAGCGCCAGCAGGGCCGCGCTGTCGGGCTGCACCCACCAGAGCTCGGGCAGCTCGAAGCCGGCCTGCCTGCGCTCCAGCCGCTCCAGCGCCCAGGCAGGCGGCTGCTGACGGCCGGCCAGCTCCTGCAACTGCCGGACGTCGGCAATGCGCAGCACGGCAGGCTCGTCGGCCTGCAGATTGCCCACCACATGGCGGTAGAAGTGGTTGCCCAGCCAGACAGCGACATCGGCTGCGTCGCCGCGCTCTGCGCTGCGCTCCTTGATGCGCTGCTTGATGGCCGGCGCGTTGACGACATCGCGCGCCTTGTAGGCACTGGCGGCAGCGGCTTTTTCGATGACCTGATTCACCAGAATTTCCACCATGGTTTGCGACCCGATGCCGCAGCGCCGGCCTGGGCGTCGCGCTCGGCCAGCTTGCGCTCGGCACGCTCTATGCCGGACTGCGACATGCGCCGCTCGTCCTCGTCGTCGTCCTTGTCCAGATAGCTGTTGGCCTGCTTGTGCAGTGCCACGGATTCCTCCAGCAGCTCGGGGTAGGCTTCCAGCGCACAGGCCAGGCGGCGCAGCGGATAGCAGTCCTGCAGCGCGATGACTTCTTGCTGATGCGCGCGCAGACGCGGTAGCACCAGCTCGGGGCGTGTGCTGGAGAAAAAGTCCAGCATGGACATCAGGGACGCCAGGTAGTTGCGGCGCACGTCGCGCTGCTCGTCTTCATCCAGGTCGTGGAACCATTGGTCCAGGCGCTCCATCCAGATGCTGATCTCGTCATCGCGGTTGAGCTTGTAGAGCGACAGGGCGACGGTGGAGAAGTAACGCGTGGGTTCGTGGCGGCTGTAGCCATGCTCCTGGGCGAAATGCCACAGGCGCTCGGCCTCGACCACGGTCTGCGCGTCGTCATCCTTGCCCACGGCACACCACAGCAGGCCGTTGTGATGCTCGGCAAACGGGCTGCTGCCCAGTCCCTTGTGGTGCAGCTCGGCGGCCTCGTCGTAGCGGTCCATGAAGCGGTACTTGATGGCCAGGTTGTTGCAGAGCATGGAGTACACATGCAGGTCGCCATCCTTGAAGCGGCCCTGGCCAGTCGCCCAGAAATGCTCGAAGCGGGCGAGACCCTCCTCGTAGTAGCGCACGACCAGAGGCTCGCGCACCTCCTGCGCAGGCACTTTCTTCTTGCCACCCATCAGCGGTGCCAGATCGTCTGCATCGTCAAGGACCACGCCGGCGGCGTAGCACCAGTGCGCGCCATGGCCCTGGGGAAAAGGCCGAGCCAGCGCTTCTTCCAGCGGCAGCGCGGCAAAGCGGGCAGCCCAGAGCGCGGGCAGCTTGTCGCTGTCGGCCATCTCGGGGTGCTGGCCCACGCCAATTTCCAGCAGCGGCAGAGCCTGCTCCATCTGGCGCTTGCGTGCCAGACGCAGGCCGTCGAGCAGAGCCAGCACCGGATGCGCCGGCTGGGCTGCGCGCACCATGTTCAGATAGAAATCCGCCGGATGCAGCGGCCTCTCTTCTTGCGCGAGCAGCTGGCGCATGTCCTCGTCGGTCTGGCCAATGGCCAGAACCAGGGCCCAGGTGATGGCGTTTTCCGGGTCGTTGCTGAACTGCTTCTTGGCGAGCTCGAAGGCGGCCACGGCCGAGACGGGACGAGCGTGGAGCACGCTCTGAAGCGCCAGATCGGCGGCTTGCTTCAGGCGCCCGGCCTGCTCCAGCCAGCCCAGCCAGGAGGCGGTGAAGGGATCGCCCGAGTCATCCGTCAGTCCGAAGTGTCCCTGAGGAGCCAGCTGCAGAGCTGCCTCCAGCTGACCGGCCTGAGCGCAGGCCTGGGCCTGCAGCCGCACGATCTTGACCTGGCGATGCGCCTTGACGGCTTGCGATGGTGGCGGGTTCTCCAGACGGGCGAGCTGTTGCTCACAGGCCATGAGCAGGGCTGGCAGGCTTTGCGGGGCCAGCGGCAGCACATGGTCGGCCAGCGTCATCCAGCGGTCAAAGTCCACCTGCTGATCGGGCGCGGCATCGCGCAGGAGATTGATGGCGTTCTGCACGAGGCTGGCTGACTCGCTGGTGTGGCCGCCTTTGTGGGCCATTTCCGCCTTGCGAACGCAGAGGATGGCATCGAGATAGGCCGCATCTTCGGCCAGGTCGGGGTTGCGACGCTCCTGGGCGCGTTGCAGCTCAAGGCCCGTGGCCGCAGCTTCCCATGCCTGGAGCTGAGAGGCCATCCAGTGCCAGCCATGCCAGTAGTTGTCGCTGTCCACATCCTCGGGCAGCCCGGCAATGGCCTGTGCCGTCGAACCCAGCAAGGCTTGCGCGGAGGGCTGGTCAAAGCCCATGCGGCTCTGGATGTCGCTGAGGCTCAGGCGCAGCGCGGCTTCTGCGGGGCTCAGTTCGTCGACAGCGGCCAGGGCAGTGCCGCGATGCTGCTGCAGCAGCTTGTTGGCCGCTTCGGGCTGATCGAGGTAGAGCCAGAAGTCGTGAACGCGCTCGAGCTCCTGCACGGTGGCTGGGGCAAAGTTCTGCTGCCCCATCAATTCCACCGCAGCGGCGATGCGGTCCTGACGGCTGATGTTGCCGGGCTTGTCGTCGTTGTAGTCGTTCAGTAGCTCATGGGCTTGGTCCAGCAGGGCGTAGATGGCATCGCCCTGCAGTGCGGCAGTTTGGTTCATGGTGTCCAGAGTTCAATCCGAGGCAGCTTGGCCCCAATAGGCCACCATCCTAGCGGCGGATTGAAGAGGTGTGTGCCATCCGGCAAGGCATCACCATTTGTTACAGAATTTATAACCAGTCATGAAAAAAGCCTGCCTTGGCATTGCCGGCAGGCTTTGTGTGGATGAGGCCGGGGACTGTCGGGTTGTCAATCCTTGACCAGGACTTCGCCGCGCAAGGTGTAAGCCTTGGCTTCGGTAATCTTCACATCCACCATCTGTCCGATCAAACGCTCGTTGCCGGGGAAGTTGACCACGCGGTTGCAATAGGTGCGGCCCATCAGCTCGCTGCCGTCGCGCTTGCTCACGCCTTCGACCAGCAGGCGTTGCACCGTGCCGACACGCTCTTCGCTGATCTCCTTGATGTTGGTGTTGATCACGGCTTGCAGCTCCTGCAGGCGGCGCAGCTTGACTTCGTGCGGCGTGTCGTCGTGCAGATTGGCAGCAGGCGTGCCGGGGCGGGGGCTGAAGATGAAGCTGAACGAGTTGTCGAAGCGCACATCGTGGATGAGCTTCATCATCTTCTGAAAGTCCTCCTCGGTCTCGCCGGGGAAGCCCACGATGAAGTCGCTGCTCATGGCCAGATCGGGGCGGATGGCACGCAGCTTGCGGATGGTGCTCTTGTATTCCATGGCCGTGTAGCCGCGCTTCATGGCCATGAGAATCTTGTCGCTGCCATGCTGCACGGGCAGGTGCAGGTGGCTGACCAGTTGCGGAATCTTGGCGTAGGCCTCGATCAGGCGCGGCGTGAATTCATTGGGGTGGCTGGTGGTGTAGCGGATGCGCTCGATGCCGGGAATCTCGGCCACATATTCCAGCAGCAGCGCGAAGTCGGCCATCTCGCTGCTGTCGCCCATCTTGCCCAGGTAGGCGTTGACGTTCTGGCCCAGCAGCGTGATTTCCTTGACGCCTTGCTCGGCCAGGCCCGCGACCTCCACCAGCACGTCCTCGAACGGGCGGCTGACTTCCTCGCCGCGCGTATAGGGCACGACGCAGTAGCTGCAATATTTGGAGCAGCCCTCCATGATGGAGACAAAGGCCGAAGCGCCTTCCACGCGTGCTGGCGGCAGGTGGTCGAACTTCTCGATTTCGGGGAAGGAGATATCGACCTGGGGCTTGGCCTTGGCCGCACGCTGATTGAGCAGCTCGGGCAGGCGGTGCAGGGTCTGGGGGCCGAAGACCACATCGACAAACGGCGCGCGCTTGATGATCTCGGCACCCTCCTGGCTGGCCACGCAGCCGCCCACGCCGATCAGCACGCCTTTTTCCTTGAGGTGGCGGATGCGGCCCAGATCGCTGAATACTTTTTCCTGGGCCTTCTCGCGCACTGAGCAGGTGTTGAACAGAATCAGATCGGCCTCGTCCACGTTCTGCGTGGGCTCGTAACCCTGGGCCGCGCCCAGCACATCGGCCATCTTGTCCGAGTCGTACTCGTTCATCTGGCAGCCAAAGGTTTTGATAAAGACTTTCTTGCTCATGGGGCGCTCTTGTCAGGTGGGCTTGCAGAGTCTGCAAGCACAAAGTGATAGCGGCTGGCGCTTGCCATCACTCGATTTAGATATGGAAACAGTTCGAAAAGCTTGCTGAAAAAGCGCAAGCAGCTCGTCAATCAATAGCGGTCGGCGCGGGCCGGACTCAGCTGCCGAACACGCGCTGCAGCAGGGTGCGCGGCTGGATCGGCTTGTATTTCTCGATTTCGGCCGGGGTCAGAATCCAGGCCGTGTGCAGACCCTGCGTCTGTGGCTCGATCACATAGCCCACCAGCAGCTTCTGGCCTGCATAGTTGCTGGCAAAGACCAGGCTGCGTTCGCGGCTGAACAGGCGAAAGCCTGGCGTGGTGCGAATGCTCGTGCCGTTGATGGCCACTTCGGGGAAATGGGTGACCGTCAGTTCGCCGAACTGCGCTGTGGGCGGAAAGTTGCGCGTGTCGTCCGAGGGCAGGCCCTGGGCCAGGGCCGGCAGGCTGGCGCTGGCGGCAGCAGCCAGCAAGGCGCAGCCCCAAAGGCGGCGGCTGAAGCGGGTGGTGGTGCAGCGGTTCATGGTGTATATCCAGGGGCTGATCGTGGGGCGGTCAGAGCTTTAGTCATGGCCGCAATGCCGTGATTCTAGAGGCTGGCGCTTGGCAGCAGGGCTTGCTCAGGCTTTGCCGCCCGCAGCATAGAGCACGGCCTTGGGCGGGCGGCACAGCCCCCAGAAGCGCAGGCCCGTCAGCTCCGCCATGCGCACGCCCATGGAGGTGGGCGCGGAAATCGTGGCCAGCGCCGCGATGCCGACCTTGGCGCATTTGCGCACCAGTTCATGGCTGCCGCGACTGGACAGCACTACAAAGCCGGGTTCGCCGAGGCGGCCCGTGTGCGCCAGCCGGCCGACCAGCTTGTCCAGCGCATTGTGGCGGCCCACGTCTTCGAGTACATCCGTGATGTCGCCCGCCAGCGTGGCCCAGCCTGCGGCATGAATCGCGCCGGCCTCGGCATTGAGAATCTGGTGTGGCGGCAGGGCGTCAATCGCCTTGAGCACGGTGGCTGCGTCTACCCGCTCCAGCCAGTCCTGGGGCGGCAGGGCGTCAAACGACAGGTCCAGCGCCGCAAAGCTCTCGACTCCGCAGACGCCGCAACCCGTGCGGCCGGTCATGCTGCGGCGCCTGTCCTTGAGCCGGGCAAAGCAGCGCGAGGCGATGTCGAGCTGCACTTCCATGCCGTCCATGCCTTCGGGCAGGCCGGCTGCCGCGGCAGACACGGGGCGGGCTTCGATGCCGTAGCAGTCTTCAGCGCTGTCGATGATGCCCTCGGTCAGCGCAAAGCCCAGCGCAAAGTCCTCCACATCGGTGGGCGATCCCATCATCACCGCATGCGAGATGCCGTTGAAGACCAGTGCGATCGGCACCTCGGCCGCCAGCACGCGCTCCTGCCGCTCCTGCTGCCCGGCGTGGAAGAAGCTCACGGCATGGGTGTGCAGCGGTGCTATCGGCTGGGCAGGGATGGGGCAGGCGGACTCGGTCATGGGCTGATGATAGTCAGCAGGCGCATCCCTTGCCGGCAAGGGGCGGATGCGCTGCGCTCAGTCCAGCAGCGCCATTCCCTTGATCTGTGCATACACCGGCATGCCGGCCTGCAACTGCAAGGCCTTGGCCGAGTGCTGGGTGATTCTGGCCAGCAGCCGGGTGCCGCCCGCCTGCAGCGAAACCATGACCTGCCCCGGCCCATCCTCGCGCAGGCCCAGCACCTGCACCGGCAGGATGTTGAGAATGCTGCTGCCCTCGGGTCTGAGCAGACTCAGGCTGACATCGCGCGCCTGCACGCGCAGCGGCACCGGGCTGCCCAATTCGCGCGGACGGGCCATGACGAGTTGGAGCCGGCCTCCGTCGAAGATCAGCGTGCTCAGATGGTCGGCCGCGTCATGGGCCTGCACCGCGGCGTGGACCACGCTGGAGGCCACGTCGCCATGGGCCAGCGGCAGATCGAGGCTGGATAGCAGCTCGGTGACGGAGCCCTGCGCCAGCACCTTGCCTGCACCAAGCAACACCATGTGCTGGGCCAGGCGCGCGACCTCGTCCATGGAGTGGCTGACATAGATCACCGGAATCCGCAGATGCCGCTGCAGCTGCTCCAGATAGGGCAGGACTTCGGCCTTGCGCTGGGCGTCGAGCGCGGCCAGTGGTTCGTCCATGAGCAGCACTTCGGGGCTGGTGGCCAGAGCCCGTGCAATCGCCACGCGCTGGCGTTCGCCGCCCGAAAGCGTGGCGGGCATGCGATCCATCAGATGGGCAATCCCCAGCAGCTCCACGGCCCGCTCCTTGGAGACCTTGCGGCGCTCCTGCGGCGTGCGCTTGAGACCGTAATCGATATTGCGCTGCACCGACAGATGCGGAAACAGGCTGGCCTCCTGGAACACATAACCGAGTGCGCGCTGGTGCGTTGGCAGCCATTGCCGGCTGGCGTCGTCCTGCCATACGGTCTGGTTGACGGTGACGCGACCTTGCGCCCGCTCCAGCCCGGCGAGGCTGCGCAGACAGCTGGTCTTGCCGCAGCCCGAAGGCCCGAACAGGGCCGTGACCCCCTGGCCGGGCAGTTGCAGATCCACATCGAGTTCAAAGTCCGGCCGGCTCAGCTTGAGCTGTGCGGTGATGAAATTGGTGGCTGTCATGCGCGGCGCTCCGCTTTGGGTTGCAGCCAGTTCAAAGCCAGCAGAACGATGAAGGAGAACACCACCATGCCGGCCGCCAGCATATGGGCGTGGCCGTACTCCATGGCTTCCACATGGTCGTAAATCTGTACCGAGACGACGCGCGTGACGCCGGGGATGTTGCCGCCCAGCATCAGCACCACGCCGAATTCGCCCACGGTGTGGGCAAAGGTCAGCACGGCGGCGGTGATGAATCCGGGACGCGCCAGCGGCAGGGCCACGGTCAGGAAGCGGTCCAGCGGACTGGCGCCCAGGCTGGCGGCCGCCTCCATGGGGCGCGGGCCCAATGCCTCGAAGGCACGCTGCAGCGGCTGCACGGTGAATGGCATGGAGTAGATCAGCGAGCCGACCACGAGGCCGGCAAAGGTGAACGGCAGATTGCCCAGGCCCATGGCCTGCGTGAGCTTGCCTATGGGTCCATTGGGGCCCATGGTGACCAGCAGATAAAAGCCGATGACGGTGGGCGGCAGTACCAGCGGCAGCGCCACCACGGCACCGATCGGGCCACGCCAGCGCGAATGGGTATGGGCCAGCCACCAGGCCAGCGGTGTGCACAACAGCATGAGCAGCACGGTAGTCACGCCCGCGAGCTTGAGCGTGAGCCAGATGGCTGCGTAGTCTTCGGCATTCAGTTGCATGGAATCAAAAACAGGACTTGCGCAAACAAGCATGCACAACGGACATTTCTATCGGCAAAGCACCATGTCCGATCCAAATTTGCGCAAGTCGTAAAAAAAGACCCTTGGAGCGCCCAGCTTAGCCGAGCAGCGCCAAGGGTAGAGCGGATTGGTTTGAGCTCCAGGATTTGCCGGTCAAGCGTCAGAAGCTATAACCATAGGAGCGGATGATGTCGTGCGCCTTGGGGCTGCGCAGGTACTTCATCAAAGCCGCGGCAGCTTCGTTGTCCTTGGCGCTATTGAGCACAATGGCGTCCTGGCGGATGGGTTCGTGCATGTTGCCGGGCACCTGCCAGGCCGAACCCTCGCGGATCTTGCCGTTCTCCATGACCTGGGATAGCGCCACAAAACCCAGCTGCGCATTGCCGGTGGCAGCGAACTGGTAGGTCTGGGCGATGTTCTCGCCCATCACCACCTTGGGCTGCACCTGTGCGCTCAGGCCGAGCTTGTTCAGCACTTCCATGGCAGCTGTTCCGTAAGGGGCCAGCTTGGGGTTGGCGATCGCGATATGCTTGTAGTCGCCGCTCTTGAGCACATCGCCCTTGTCGTCCACATAGCCGGCCTTGGGGCTCCACAGCACCAGCGTGCCGATGGCGTATGTAAAGCGCGAATCGGTCACGCCCTTGCCTTCCTTGGCCAATTTTTCGGGTGTGGTGTCGTCGGCGGCCAGCAGAATGCCGAAGGGCGCGCCGTTGTTGATCTGGGCATAGAACTTGCCGGTGGCGCCAAACGACAGCTCGGCCTTGTGGCCGGTATCCTTCTCGAACTCGGCCGCAATCTTCTTCATGGGAGCGGTGAAGTTGGCTGCCACGGCGACCGCCACTTCAGCGGCCTGCGCCTGCGCAGACCACAGGCCCAGCACGACTGTGCCGATCACGGCTGCAGAGCGAGCCAGTTGAAAGGAAAAACCGGTGGAGCGGGCAGTGATCTGAGTCATTGAAATTTCGCTATTCATTAATGGAATAGCGAGTGTAACGTGAATGAACAACTGAGGTCGAGCGAGGAAATTGGCTGTCAGGGCATGATGGCGGTCTATGTCAGACACAGAAAATTTCGAACAAGAACAATTGGATATGGCCGGCGACGAGGCTGTGTCGGGTGGCGCACTATCGTCCGACTCGGTTTCCCAGGCTCTTGGCTATGACATGGCCGACCGTCGCATTGCCATCCTGCGCGGGATTGCGCAAAGCGGCTCCATCTCCCAGGCAGCACGTGACGTGGGCGTGAGCTACAAGGCGGCCTGGCAGGCCATCGATACCCTGACCAATCTGGCTGGCGTGCCGCTGGTCGAGCGCAGCGTGGGCGGCGCCGGGGGCGGCGGCGCACAGATCACGCCGGCGGGCGAAGAATTGCTGCATGCTGCCGAGGCCATGATGCGCTTGCGCAGCGAGTTGCTGCAGCGCATGCAGGCCGGCACGCCAGGTGGCGGGCAGCCCAATCTGGGCCTGATGACCAGCATGCGCAATCAGTGGCCTTGCAGCGTGCTCAAGGTCGAGTCCATAGGCGGGCAGATTCGGGTCTGGCTGCGTGCCGCAAGCGATGCAGGCTCGGACTGGACGATTGCTGCGCGCATCACGCCCGAAAGCTATGAGCTGCTGGGTCTGGCACCCGGTGTGCAGGTGCTGGCGTTGTGCAAGGCCACGGCCGTCAAGGTCTGGCTGGGGCAGGAGCGGCCTGCGGGGTCCACGCAGCCCATCAATATCTGGCCTGCCGTGGTGCAGCGCGCGACCTATGGCGCAGCCACGGTGACGGAAGAGAGCCTGGCTTCCGACGAAGCCATCTGTCGTTTGGGCTGGGGTGCTCAGATCGTGGGCTTTGCGCCGGCCATGAGCGGGCTGGTGGCCAATGACAATGTCTGGCTGGAGGTGGCCGAGTCTGCGGTAGTGGTGGCGGTGGCCTCCCACTGAACACGACTTGCGCAAACTCGGATCTGGCTTGGCGTTGTGTTGGTAGGCATGCCTGCTGAGCATTCTTGTTTGCGTAAGCAAAAAAAGACCGCCGGTCCTTTCAGACGGGCGGTCAAAAGGGAGTTTTCGGGCAACCGGACTCCCACGTTGAACTGAAATTTCTTAGTCCACTTTCAAGCCGATTTCCTTGATCAGCGGTGCAAAGCGGGCGCGCTCCTTGGCATGGTGGTCCACGAAGTCCTGGCGGCTCATGCGCGGCTCGGGCGTGGCACCCAGGCCCTGGATCACATCGACCACGCTCTTTTGCTCCAGTGCCTTGATCACGCTGGCGCGCACGGCATCCACCACGGGTGCGGGCGTGCCGGCTGGCGCGTAGACTCCGAACAGTGTGTCGGCATCGAAGCCCGGCAGGCCGCTTTCGGCCAGCGTGGGTACCTTGGGGTACAGAGGCGAGCGGTGCGGGCTGCCTATGGCCAGCAGCTTGAGCTTGCCGGCCTCGACCTGCTTGAGGCCCGGGCCCGGATCGAACCAGTATTGCAACTGACCGCTGAGCACATCGGTCAAGGCCGGACCGGCACCCTTGTAGGGAATATGGCTGGCATCGACCTTGGCCGCGCGCTTGAACATCTCACCGGCCAGATGAGGCGAGCTGCCCGGGCCTGGCGAGCCGTAGGACAGCTTGCCCGGATTGGCCTGCAGGTGCTTGATGAAGTCCTGCACATTGCTCACGGGAAGGCTGGGGTTGGTTTCCAGAAACACATGCACGCGTGCCACGGCCGCCACGGGGATCAAGTCCTTTTCAGGGTTGAACGGCAGCTTGCTGTAGATCAGCGGATTGATGCTGATGCCACCGCCGCTGCTCAGCAGCAGCGTATAGCCGTCCTTGGCAGAGCGCACGGTTTCGCTGATACCGATATTGCCGTTGGCTCCGGGCTTGTTGTCCACCACCACGGACTGGCCCAGCACCTGGCTCATGGTGGGAGAGATCGCGCGCCCCATCACATCGGCGGCGCCGCCAGGAGCGAAGTTCACGATCAGGCGGATGGGGCGATCCGGCCATGTCTGTGCCTGGGCGGCCGGTGCCAGGCAAAGCGCCATGCCCAGGCTGGCCCAGCCTTTGGCGATCAGGGCGCGCAGCGGCCTGTGCGCAGAGGGGCGTTGAGTGATGGGAGTCTCCATATGTGTTTTCCTGTTTGTCATTGATATCGATCAGTCCAGCTTGATGTCTGCGGTCTTGATGACCTCTCCCCAGCGCTTCTTCTCGGAGAGCCAGAACTCGCGCATCTGCTCGGGAGTGCTGGGTAGGGGCTCCAGGGCCAGTGATTCGAAGCGGGCCTGCACGGCCGGCGTCTTCAGGGCTTCCTGTAGCGTCCTGGACCACAGCTGTATGGTGGCGTCATCCGTGCCCTTGGGGGCGACCAGGCCCTGCCAGGCGAAGGCCTCGAAGCCGGCCACGCCCTGCTCGATGAGCGTGGGCGTCTGAGGCAGAGTCTTGAGTCGCTGCGCACTGGCCACGCCGATGGTGCGGACCTTGCCCGTGTTGATGTGGGGCAGGCCTGCGGCACTGTCCACCAGCATGAAGGGAATCTGGCCTCCGATCACATCCAGCATGGCCAAGCCGGCGCCGCGGTAGGGCGCGTGGGTCATCTTCACGTCCATCTTCTGGGCCAGCAGTTCGGTGGCCAGGTGGTGCGGGGTGCCCAGCCCGGGAGATCCATAGCTGAGCTTGCCGGGGTTGGCTTTGGCCCAGGCCGCGAATTCCTGAAAGCTGCGCACCGGCAATTCGTTGTTGACAACCAGCAGCAGCGGAAAGCGCGCCAGCAGGCTGATGGGAACGAAGTCCTGCTCGGCGTTGTAGGCCAGCTTGGGGAACAGATGCGGGTTGGCGGCCAGGGTGGCGAAGTCGGCGGTGAAGACCAGGTTGCCATAGTCGCGCGAGCGCGCCGCATATTCTGCGGCGATGTTGGTGCCGGCGCCCGGCTTGTTGATCACTACGATGTTGCGATGGAGGGACTTGGACCAGGCTTCTGCCACAGAGCGCGCAACGGAATCTGAGCCGCCACCTGCAGCAAAGCCGACCACCCATTCCATGGGCCTGGCGGACGCCTGCTGGGCGTGGGCCGTACCCAGCATGAGCTGTACACCGCAAGCAGCGCCGGCTTTGAGAAAGGTTCTGCGCATGTTGTCTCCTTGTTGTTGAATTCGTGGGCCCGGTGCCTGCTGTCTTTCTCTTTGTTTTGCTGTCTTTTCCGAGCCTTCGATGCGTTTTCGCCGAGTCCGGGGTCTATGGCGTGCGCTGCTGTGTCATGCTGATGAGCTGGTGCAGGGTGCGTGTCATGGGCGTGGCAATGCCATGCCGCTCGCCCGCGCGCACCACCGCGCCGTGGATGGAGTCGGTCTCGGTGGGGCGCCCCGCCAGCAGGTCCTGCAGCAGCGATGGCTGGTGTCCCACATGATGGTTCAGGGCGTCCTCCACCGTGGCCTGGATGCGCAGGGCGTCCACGGCGATGCCGTTGGCCGCAGCTACGGCAACGACCTCGTCCAGGACTTCGCGGATCAGGCTGCGGCCCAGGGGGCTGGCCAGTCCGTCCACGGTCTGGCGCGTGATGCCGCACAGACCGTTGAAGGCTGCATTGAAGGCCAGCTTCTCCCAGATGGCGGTCTCGACCTCGGGATCGATCTCGCAATGCAGTCCGGCGCGGTTGAGGTCGTCGCAGAAGTCCTGGAAGCAGGCGTCCACCTGCCCGGTGCGCGGCATGAAGCGGATCTTGCCGCTGCCCAGCGAACTCACCTTTCCGGGAGCCAGCAACCGGGCCGGCCATGTCGTCACACCCACGGCGATCTGCTGGGCATCGGCAAATCCGTGCAGGGTCTCGATATGTCCTATGCCGTTTTGCAGGCTGAGCAGCAGGGTCCCGGGCCCTATCAGGTGGGCAATGCTTTGCAGCGCGGCCTGGGTGTGGGTGGCCTTGGTGAAGATCAGCCAGCGCGCGGGCGGCTGCGTCAGCTCGTGGGCCTGCTGGGCCTGAACGTCGGCGTGCAGCGGGCCCTGGTCGGTCTCGCAGTGCACGCCGTGCTCGCGTATGGCCTGGAGCAACTGCGCGTTGACATCCACCAGCGTGACGGGGATGCCGGCCCGGGCCAGCCGGGTGCCGAACAGGGTGCCCATGGCCCCCGCTCCCAGGATGCCGACAGTGGCCGCTTGCGGCTCTTGTGTGTTGTGCATGTCTTGTCTCCGAGGGCGTGGGGCCGGGTCAGGCGACCTCGACCTCGACCAGAGTGGCGCGCGGGCTGCGCAGGGCGTCCCGCAGAACCTGGGGCAACTGGGCTGCGTCGGTGACGCGCACGCCGTCGCAGCCCTGGCCCTTGGCCAGGGCCACGAAGTCGATATCGGGAAGGTCCGTTCCTTCGACCTTCTCGCCCTCACGGTAGCCGAACACCCTGGAGAAGTCCTGCAGGGCAGCGTAGCGGCGGTTCTTGACAATGATGTAGGTGACCGGCAGCTTCAGACGGGCTGCGCTCCACAGTGCCTGGATGGCGTACATGGCCGAGCCGTCGCCGATGACGCCTATGACCTTCTTGTCGGGCCTGGCCAGCGCGATGCCTACGGAAGCAGGCAGGCTGTGGCCCAGCCCGCCGCTGCACATGGTGAAGAAGGTCTCGGCAGCGTAGATGGGCAGATGGGCCTGGATGATGGAGCGCGAGCCAGGTGCCTCCTCGACGATGATGCTGTCGCGCGATCGCACCTGGGCCAGTGTGTGCATGAGGAAGGCATCGGTCATCAGCTCGCCCGGCTCGGGTGCCGCCGGGGCGGGTATGGCGGGCCGGGGCTGGAGCGCAGGGCGTGGATGTGTCAGGGGGCGGGCCAGCAACTCCTGCACGCCCATGCGGATATTGCCCACGGCCGCGTCGCCCACGGGCGCCCAGGCGGCGATGGCGGGGTCCTCGATGAGCTGGAAAAGCTGCGTGCCTTCGGCGATGAAGGGGCCGTGGCCTTCGACGTGGTAGGTGAAGGCAGGTGCGCCGATGACGAAGACCACATCATGGCCCGAGAGCCTGTCCACGATGCGCTCGCGCATGGCCGGCAGGAAGCCGCCGAACAGCGCATGGTCCTCGGGGAAGCCGCAGCGCCCGCTCATGGGTGCCACATAGACGCGCGCCTGGTGGCGTTCGGCCAGGGCCTGGACGGCCTCGAAGGCCTGGCTGCGGTCCACGGCCGCTCCGACCACGAAGGCCGGTGTGCGCGCACTCTCCAGCGCCTGGCCTATGCTGTCCAGCAGGCGTGGGTCGGGTCGGGTCTCGAAGCCGACTTTGCGCAGCGTGATGGGCTCGCAGGGCACATCCCAGTCATCGGCGGGAATGGAGACGAAGACCGGGCCGCGCGGCTCCTGCATGGCAATGTAGTAGGCGCGCGCCAGGGCCTGGGGCACGTCCTCGGCACGCGCGGGTTCGCAGCTCCACTTCACATAGGGCTTGGGCAGCTCTGCGGCCTGGTTGGAGTGCAGGAAGGGGTCGAACTGCAGCAGCGAGCGGGTCTGCTGGCCGGCCGTGATGACCATGGGCGTGCGGTTCTTGAAGGCCGTGAAGATATTGGCCATGGCGTGGCCCACGCCGGCGGCCGAGTGCAGGTTCACGAAGCTGGCATTGCGCGTGGCCTGGGCATAGCCGTCTGCCATGCCCACGACCACGGTTTCCTGCAGGCCGAGGATGTACGAGAAGTCCTCGGGATAGTCGCGAAACAGGGGCAGCTCGGTGGAGCCCGGGTTGCCGAAGATGCGCGTCATGCCCAGCTCGCGCAGCATGTTGATGACGGCGTGGCGTACGGTGAAGACCTCGGCGGCCTGGGCATTGGGGGTGGTGTTGGCAGGCAAAAAATTCTCCTTGGATCGGGCTGGCACTGGGCCTTGGCACTGTTGGCATCAATCCTGCCTTTGGAGATAATTTCCAGCAATTGAATAAATCATCTAAGAGATATTCGTTTAATGGATATATCAGGTCTGGATCTCAATCTGTTGCGTGTTTTCGATGCGGTGTTCCGCCACGGCAGCGTCAGCCGCGCTTCGCAGGAGCTGGGTCTTTCCCAGCCCGCAGCCAGTCAGGCGGTGACGCGGCTGCGCCATTTGCTGGGCGATCCGCTGTTCGAACGCATGCATGGGGGTGTGCGCCCCACGCCGCGTGCCGAGCGGCTGGCTCAGGCGGTAAGAACTGCACTGGCAACGCTGGAGGTGGCCTTGGCAGAGGCGCACAGTTTTGATCCCTTGCAGGCGAATCAGTGCTTTCGCATTCACCTCAGCGATATCGGCGAGGCGCGCTTCCTGCCACCGCTGATGCAGGCCTTGCGTGAGAAGGCCCCGAATGTGCAGCTCGAAACCCTGCCCATGCCCATGGGCGAGATTGCCGATGCGCTGGATCGCGGCTCGCTGGATATCGCCATCGGCTTTCTGCCTGGTGTGACGGGCACGCAGCAGAAGGTTCTGCTGTCCGACCACTACGCCCTGTTGCTGCGTCAGGGGCATCCGGTGCTCAAGGGTTTGAAGGCGGAGAGACTGAGCGCTGAACATTTGCGCGGGCTCGACTATGTGGCCGTGCGCTCGCATTCCGAGACGCTGCGCATTCTGCGCAAGCTCGAGTTGCAGGATCAGGTGCGGCTGTCGGCGGCCCACTTCATGGCCGTGCCTTCCATCGTGCATCAGACGGATCTGGCCGTCATCATGCCCGCCGAGATTGCCGAGACCTTTGAAGCACAGGGCGGATATGTGGTGCTGCAGGCCGATCTGCCAGAGAGTGCTTTCGATGTCTCTTTGCACTGGAGCTGGCGCTTTGCGCAGGAGCCCGCGAACCAGTGGCTGCGGGAATTGGTCAGCGAAGTGTTCGGGCAGCGCAGATAAGGGGCTAAGTCCCCACACGTACCCGCTTCGTGTGGCAGCTGCCCCTGCGTCGGGCGCCCAAGCGGAGGCTTGTTGCCTTGGGCTGACTCAGCGGCAATAAAAAAGCGCCAGGCTATAAGGCTCTGGCGCTTGATGGGTCTGCGATGGCAGCTATCTTTAATGAAGTTCCTTGCCCTTGAGCTCGGGAATCAGAAAGACCGTGGCCAGCATGTCCAGCACATAGATGGCGGCCAGCAGGGCAATGGCCACCTGAAAGGAGTAGGCCATGGCCAGCGCACCGATGACGACCGGGCCCAGGCCGCCGACGGCGCGGCCGATGTTGAACAGCACGTTCTGAGCCGTGGCGCGGGCCTCGGTGGGGTAGGCTTCGCTGATGACGGCGCCATAGCCGCCCATCATGCCGTTGACGCACAGACCCATGATGGCTCCCACCCACAGCATGGCCGTGGCATCGGTGAGCTGGGAATAGGCCAGCACCGAGATCACGGAGCCGAGCTGGAAGATCAGGAAAGTGGGCTTGCGGCCGATGCGGTCGGCCAGCTGGCCGAAGACCCAGATACCCAGCGACATGCCGATGATGGTGACAGCCGTCCACACCGACGACTTGGTCAGGCTGAAGCCCATCTGCTTGGACAGAAAGCTGGGCATCCAGATCATGATGCCGTAGTAGCCGAAGTTCTGCACCGAGGTCAGCACGATCACGCCCAGGCTGATCTTGCGCGTGGCCTTGTCCTTCATCAGCAGCTTCAGGCATTGCATGGCCGAGGGCTGCTCCTTCTTGCTGCGTGCCACGAACACTTCGGGCTCATGCAGCTTGTTGCGGATGACCCAGGCCACGACAGCGGGAATCACGCCGACCAGAAACATGCCGCGCCAGCCTATCGAGGGCAGCAGCAGCGGGGTCAGCATGGCTGCGCCCAGCACGCCCAGCTGCCAGCCCAGCGCCACATAGGACGAGACGCGTGCGCGATGGCGTGCGGGCCAGGCCTCGGCGGCCAGGGCCATGCCGATGCCGAACTCTCCGCCCAGGCCGATGCCGGCAATGGTGCGGTAGATCAGCAAGTCCCAGTAGCCTTGTGCAAAAGCACACAGGCCGGTAAAGACGGCAAACAGCACGATCGTCCAGGTCAGCACGCGGATGCGGCCATATCTGTCGCTGAGCATGCCGAAGACGATGCCGCCGAAGACGGCACCGATCAAGGTCCAGGTCACGAGAGAGCCGGCCTGGCCGGGCGTGAGGTTCAGCTCCTTGGAGATGGCCGAGAGCATGAAGCCCAGAATCAGCAGATCAAAGCCGTCCATGGCGTAGCCGACGGCCGAGCCCATGAGTGCTTTCCAGCTGTATCCGTTGACTTCTGTTGGAGCGGCGGGCGCGGCTATGCCTGCCACGGCGCCTGTGGTTTGTGTGGTCACGGGAGAGTCCTTGAGCGAAGACGGACTTGGGGTGCCTGCAGGCCGGCTTTTTTTGCAGAAAAAAGCAGGCCCTCGCTGGGCGCAAGACCAGCGCGCGGGCACGCAGCGTGCGTGCAGCATCCTTGAGGTGCAACGGGCACGAAAAAGTCCTTGAAGGGGAGGTTTGAGCGGCTGGAGCATGGCGGCGCGGACTGCGTTGATTTCTGCAGGGCAGAAAGAGCAGTGCGGCGCAATGTCGCCTCTGTAAAAAGCGAAAAGCCCCAGCTGCGTGAGCAACTGGGGCTTGGATTTGGTGGTCGTAGCGGGACTCGAACCTGCGACATCAGCATTATGAATGCTGCGCTCTAACCAACTGAGCTATACGACCGACAGCCCGCAATTGTATAGGAAGAAATTGCCTTGGCAGCCAAGTTGGGATTTTTTGTGTGCAGCCTGCAGCGGTCGCAGGGAGAAAGAAAAAACCGCAGTGCTTTTGCAAGCACTGCGGTTTTCTGTTTGGTGGTCGTAGTGGGACTTGAACCTACGACATCAGCATTATGAATGCTGCGCTCTAACCAACTGAGCTATACGACCGAAGACAGCGATTATATGCAAAAAATGGCTGCTTCAAGTGGTTTGCTGAAATTTCTTGCGAAAAATCTGGTGCTTACTGATGGGTGAAGTTCGCGGGGCGCTTGTTCACAAACGCGTCCATGCCTTCCTTCTGGTCCTGGGTGGCAAACAGGGCATGGAACAGGCGGCGCTCGAACATCACGCCATCGGACAGGCCGCTCTCGAATGCACGGTTCACGGATTCCTTGGCAGCCATCACGGCCAGCTGGGAGAAGCCGCTGATGATGATGGCCGCACCCAGAGCTTCTTCCATCAGCTTGTCAAAAGGCACGACGCGGCTGACCAGGCCGGCGCGCTCGGCCTCGCTGGCATCCATCATGCGGGCGGTCAGAGCCATGTCCATGGCCTTGGATTTGCCCACGGCGCGCGGCAGGCGCTGTGTACCGCCGGCACCGGGAATCACGCCCAGCTTGATCTCGGGCTGGCCGAACTTGGCGTTATCGGCAGCGATGATGAAGTCGCACATCATGGCCAACTCGCAGCCGCCGCCCAGGGCAAAGCCGCTGACGGCGGCAATCACGGGCTTGCGGATGCTGCGAATGGTTTCCCAGTTGCGCGTGATGTAGTCGCCGCCATAGGCGTCGGCAAAGCTGTACTTGGCCATGGCACCGATGTCGGCACCGGCGGCAAAGGCGCGTTCGCTGCCGGTAATGATCATGCAGCCAATGCTTTTGTCGGCATCGAACTTCCTGAGCGCATCGCCCAGTTCGTCCATGAGCTGGTCGTTCAGGGCATTGAGCTGCTTGGGACGGTTCAGTGTGATGACGCCGACTTTGTCCGCTTCCACGCGGACTTCGATAGTTTCGTAGGCCAAGTTTGTCTCCTGCTAAAGAATGAATGGCTGCTGTCAAGAATAACCGCTGAGTCTGGCTGCCAGCTGTCGCGCTGCAGCGCCACTTTGGGGCCGGGCTCAGGCCGCAATGCCCGTCAGCCAGCGCTCTGCGGCGGCCTTGTCGCTGATTTCCAGCCCCAGATTGCTGATGGGGCTGGCGCTATCTGCATCCTCGCTGGCGGCTTTGGCGAGCAGGCCGCCCGGGTTCAGCGTCAGCTGCAGGATCTGCTGGTCGCGTGCTACCCAGGCCGTGAGCTGATTGGAGCCGGCCGCGTACAGCTGCACATCGTCCAGTTTGCTGATGCGCCAGCGTTGACCATCGGCCTCGACGGCCAGCCACTCGTCTCCAGCCATCATGCCGGCCTGCTCGGCAGCGCCGCCGCGCAGCACGGTCTTGATCTGCACGCTATGGTTTTCCTGGACGCGCAGACCCAGTTTCTGCGCCAGCTGTGCGGGCTCGGCCCTGCTCTTGATGCCATGCCGAGCCAGCAGCTCGCGCAGCGGCAGGTCCTCGGTGGAATGAACCCAGGCTTGCAGCTGTCCGGCAATCTCAGGGTTACCCGCTTCGCTGACCACGGCCACTACATCGGCTTCGCTGATGGGGCCACCTTCACTGCTGCGCCACAGGCCGCGCATCACATCGTCCAGGTTGCTCTTGCCGTTGGCGCGCAGGGCCAGATCGAGGCACAGAGCGACCAGCGAGCCCTTGGTGTAGTAGCTGACCGTGTGATTGGCGGTGTTCTCATCCTGGCGGTAGTACTTGACCCAGGCGTCGAAGCTGGCCTCGGCCACGGACTGCACCAGGCGGCCCGGCGTCTGCAGCACCTGGTTGATGGTGCGCGTGACGAGCTTGAGGTACTGGCTGTTGTCCAGCAGTCCGGCACGGCGCAGGAACAGGTCGTCGTAGTAGCTGGTGAAGCCTTCAAAGAACCACAGCAGCTCGGTGTAGTTCTCCTGCTCGTAGTCGTAGCGGGCCAGTTCGGCCGGGCGCAGGCGCTTGACGTTCCAGGTGTGGAAGTACTCGTGGCTGATCAGGCCCAGCAAGGTGTTATAGCCCTCGCCGGCCTTGGCCTCACCCTTGCGCGGCAGATCGCGGCGGCCACAGATCAGTGCCGTGCTGTTGCGGTGCTCGAGGCCGCCATAGTTGTCATCCACCACATTGAGCATGAAGACATAGCGATCCATGGGCGGCTGGCTGCCGTCGGCGTGCCAGAAGGCGATCTCGGCCTCGCAGATCTTTTTCGTATCGGCGAGCAGGCGCTCGCCATCAAAGCTGGGCGCGGCACCGGCCACCACGAACTCGTGGGGCACGCCTCCGGCTACAAAGCTGCCGCGCCAGAACCGGCCCATCTCCACGGGGCAGTCCACCAGCTCGTCGTAATGGGCTGCCGTGTAGAGGCCGAAGCCGTTGGCATCGATTTGCGCGGGCGTCAGGCCGGTGGCCACCTGCCAGTCCTGCGTGGCGGGGCTGCCGAGCAGCTCCAGTGCATGGGGGCGCTCTTCCTGACCATGCACGCGCAGGCACAAGCTGGTACCGTTGAAGAAGCCACGCCGGCGATCCAGCCAGGCGGTGCGCACCGAGGTGTCATAAGCGCAAACCTGATAGCTGATAACGCAATCTGCATCGGCGTTACAGGCGATTTTCCATTGATTCTTGCTGAGCTGTTGCACGGCCACTGACTGACCGTTCTGCGTGGCCTTCAAGCCCTGTAGGTTCTTGGAAAACTCGCGCACCAGGTAGCTGCCCGGAATCCACACCGGCAGCGACAGCAACTGCTGTGCCGCAGGCTGGGCGATATGCAGCTGCACATCGAAAAGATGGGCTTCCACCGCGCTGGCCTGCACGGCAAAGTGGATGTCGGGGCGAATGCCGGAGGCATTGGGGGCAGAGGTCATGGCAGCTCCAGAAATGCGGGCCGGAGCATGCGAACCTATCGCAGCGTGCCTGAAACTTCATCAGAGGCACGCTGCTCCGGCAATGAGACAGGGATTACTTGGCGGCGGCCAGGTGCTTTTCGACCTCGGCAGCCGAGATGGCGCCGGGCACACGCACATTGTTGGAAAAAATCACGGTGGGCGTGCCGGTGATCTTGTACTTGCGGCCGAAAGCCAGATTGCGCTGGATGGCGGCGGGGTCGCACTGGGCGGCTGGTGCGTTCTTGCTGTTCAGCATCTGCTCATGCCAGGCCTTGGCCTGATCCTTGGCGCACCAGATATTGCGCGACTTCTCGGCCGAGTCCGGGCTCAGGATGGGGTAGAGGAAGAGGTAGATGGTGACGTTGTCCACGCTTTGCAGGTCTTTTTCGAAGCGCTTGCAGTAGCCGCAGTTCGGGTCTTCAAACACGGCCATCTTGCGCTCGCCCTTGCCATGCACGATGGTGATGGCGTCCTTGATGGGCAACTGTTTGAAGTCCACGGCCGTGAGCTGGGTCATGCGGTCTTCGGTCAGATTGCGGCGCGCCTTGGTGTCGATCAGCTCGCCCTGAATCAGATAGTTGCCCTTGGCATCGGTGTAGAAGATGTCCGTGCCCACGCGTACTTCGTACAGGCCGCTCATGGGGGTGGAGCGCACCTCGTCGATTTTCTCGAGCTGGGGAATGCGCTCGGTCAGCGTCTTCTTGAGGTTGGCATCCTGGGCATGCACGCTCAGGCCGAAGGTCAGGCTGGCGGTGGCCAGCAGGCAGGCAACAAGTTTCATGGAAGATGTCGTGGGCTGCAGCGCGCTGCAGCGTGGAAAGAATGAGGTCGGCTGCCATCCACTATGCATGGACGGCAGGGCTGTTGCTTGGAGTACGGACTGAGTCAAGGGTTCCCTGAGCCGTCTTCTCAGAGCAGACCCATGGCCTGCTTGGCCATCCAGGACTTGAGCAGGCCGCTGCGCTCAAAGCCTTTCATGCCCCAGTTGCGCAGCATCTGCACAGGCACTTCGGGACGGGCAAACAGCTGCTGCAGACCGTCCATGGCCAGGCCCATGGGGGCCAGAGATGCCTTGCGCTCACGCTCGTACTGGCGCAGCAGCTTCAGATCGGCGGGGCTGCGCCAGTAGTCGCGCTCCTGAAGGATGCGTGCCAGAGTCTGCACATCGCCCAGGCCCAGGTTCAGACCCTGGCCGGCCAGCGGGTGGACGTTGTGGGCGGCGTCACCCGCCAGCACCCAGCTTTGTTGACTGTTCCTGTCCAGCGGTCCGCACCAGCGGTCGGCCACGGCCTGCTGCAGAGGCCAGGTGGCGCGCTCGGCCACCAGCTCCAGCTGGCCCAGCGCATCCTGGCTGATGGACTGCAGGCGAGTGGTAAAACTTTCTTCGTCGCTTTCCAGCCAGTCAGGCACCAGCGATTGCTCCAGCGACCAGACAACGGCCACTTCGTGACCGTCGGGACCGCCCATGGGCAGAAAGGCCAGGATCCCTTCCGGCGTGAACCACTGGCGTGCAATGCCGCCATGCGGCAGCTCACAGCTCAACCGGGTGGCAATGGCGTGCTGGGAGTAGGGCGTGACGGAGAACTCCACGCCGAATTCGGTACGCGTGCTGCTGGAGCGGCCTTCGCAGACGGCGGTGAGTGCGGCTTCCACCGGCTCCTTGACGATTTCCACCTGGGGTTGATAGCGCACGGCCTCGGCCAGGCGCTGCTCCAGCGCGGGGACATCGACGATCCAGGCCAGTGCCGGCACTTCCTGAGAAGCTGCATCGAACTGGACCTGGCCGTCCAGATCGCCAAACACCTGCATGCCGACCACGGGTGTGGCATCCTCGTCGTCAGGCCAGCAGCGCAACGACTGCAGCACAGTCCTGGAACTGGCATTGAGCGCATAGGCGCGCACATCCTTTTGTTGCGGGGATCGAGGCTGTGGCGGCGCCACCAGCGCCACACGCAGACGCTCACGCGCCAGCAAAAGAGCCAAGGTCCGGCCCACAATGCCGGCTCCACGAATACATACATCAAAGGTTTGCGCCATGTCCGGCATTGTAGGAGGCGCGGACAGGGCCTGCGCCCATAGAGGAAACCTCATGCCATGCGGTCGTCGACCGCAGCCAACTATGTTGTTGATAGCGGGCTGTGCAGGTCAGGCAGGGACTAGAGGGCAAAATGAGAGATGAATCCGTAATCGAAGGAGATGTGATGACCGACACCGCCTATGACGTGCAGGGCCGGATTGCCGAACTGTGGATCTACCCTGTCAAATCCTGCGCCGGTATTGCCGTGCCGAAGGCCGCGCTCTCGCGCCATGGCCTGCAATGGGACAGGCACTGGATGGTGGTCGATGCCAATGGCGATTTCTTGACCCAGCGCAGTCATCCGCGTATGGCGCTGATCAGGCCCGAGATTACGGACGAATACTTGCTGCTGCATTTTCCGGGTATGGACAGCTTGCAGATTCCTTTGCTGGTACAGGGCAACAAATGCCGTGCGCGGGTCTGGAAGGACACGGTCGATGCCTGGGACCTCGGCGAATGGGCCGCGCCTGCACGCAACTGGCTGAGTCGGGCTCTGGCGCAGGACTGCCATCTGGTGCGCTTTGATGGTTCGCAACCGCGCCAGGCCAGCGAACGCTGGGTGGGCGATAGCGACGCTCCAGTGCATTTTGCCGACGGCTACCCTTTGCTGCTGCTCAGCCAGTCGGCCGTGGACGAGCTCAATCAGCGACTGACGCAGGCCGGCGAGGCTGCTGTCGATGCGCGGCGCTTTCGTCCGAATATCGTGATTGCCGATATCGAAGCCCATGATGAAGATCGTATGGAACAGCTGGATCTGCCCCAGTTGCCCGGTCTGAGCCTGCTGCCCTGCAAGCCCTGTACGCGCTGCCCGATTCCCGATATAGACCCCGACACCGCCGTGCCCGGCACGGCAGTGGGAGATTCAATTTTCAGTTATCGCCAAGATCCGCGTGTGGATGGTGCTATTACTTTTGGTATGAATGCCATAGTGCTGGGTCTGCCGGACGCTGCGGATGCTGCAGCAGAGCTGGCTGTGGGCCAGCAACTGGCGGGCAATCTGCGCTTTGATTGAGGGTGTAGGCCTTTGACCCTCAACGACTTGGGGCATCCCTGTAATGGTGATGCAGCAGAACCAGTGTCCAATAAGCCATTGGCAGCAGCAACGAGGGGAGGGTGGCATGGCTGAATTCAAATCTGGCGATTTCGTGGTTCTCACCGGCAGCAGTGCTTTTGCCGGAAAGATCGCTCGCCTGACTTTTCGTGCCCCTGACAGAGATTTCTGTCTGCCGGACGGTCATGGCCATATTGGCTGTGAGGCCGGAGACTGGGTGCTGGAGTTTGCCCAGAAGGTGCCCGCCTTGATGCGCAGCTGTCGGACTCCCTGCATGACCAAATATCTGTGCAGTCCGCAATCCCAGTTCCGACGGCTGGAGGAGACCGCCGGGCTGGAGCAACTGTTTGGCCCCATGCGACAGAGTTCGCCGGCATTGACCGCTGATTGATCCGACATTTCCCGGACTTTTTCTCCCAAGCCTGTCTTTGCGCAGGCTTTTTTGCTTTCTGGCCGGAACAGCGGCGCAATCTACCGCAGATGAGCAGAGATTGCCGGGTCATTACAATCGGGGGCTTTCCGTGGCCAAACCGGGACGAAACTCTGGGTGAACAGAGTGCCTATGGGTCACGCTTCAAAAGAACCGGATTCGCGACGATGCGGATCGGGCACTTCCGCCACATGGGTGTGGTGCCGGGTAGTGCATTGATACATAAGGAATTTCCATGAGCCTCAAATGCGGCATCGTGGGCCTGCCCAACGTGGGCAAGTCCACTCTTTTCAACGCGCTGACCAAGGCCGGCATCGCCGCCGAGAACTATCCCTTCTGCACTATCGAGCCCAACACCGGCGTGGTGGAAGTGCCCGATCCGCGTCTGGATCAGCTCTCCGAGGTCGTCAAGCCCGAGCGCATCGTTCCCGCTATCGTGGAATTCGTGGACATCGCCGGCCTGGTGGCTGGTGCTTCCAAGGGCGAAGGACTGGGCAACCAGTTCCTGGCCCATATCCGTGAAACCGATGCCATCGTCAACGTGGTGCGCTGCTTTGAAGATCCCAACGTGATTCACGTGGCGGGCAAGGTGGACCCGATTTCCGACATCGAAGTCATCCAGACCGAGCTGTGCCTGGCCGACCTGGCCACGGTGGAAAAGGCTCTGAATCGCTATAGCAAGGCCGCCAAGTCCGGTAACGACAAGGAAGCCGCCAAGCTGGTGGCACTGCTGACTCCCATTCAGGCAGCCCTGAATGAAGGCAAGCCCGCCCGTGTGGTGTCGGTGTCCAAGGAAGATGCACCCCTGCTCAAGCCTTTCTGCCTGATCACTGCCAAGCCCGCCATGTTTGTGGGCAACGTGTCCGAAGACGGCTTTGAAAACAATCCTTTTCTGGATCGTCTCAAGGAATATGCAGAAGCTCAGGGCGCACCGGTGGTCGCCATCTGCGCCAAGATCGAGGCCGAGATGGCCGAGATGGAAGACGAAGACCGCGATATGTTCCTGCAGGAGCTGGGTCTGGAAGAGCCAGGCCTGAATCGCCTGATTCGTGCTGGCTTCAAGCTGCTGGGCCTGCAGACCTATTTCACCGCCGGTGAAAAGGAAGTGCGTGCCTGGACTGTGCGTGTCGGCGCTACGGCTCCCCAGGCTGCGGGCGTGATTCACGGTGACTTCGAGCGCGGTTTCATTCGTGCCCAGACCATTGCCTTTGAAGACTTCGTCGCTTTCAAGGGCGAGCAAGGTGCCAAGGATGCCGGCAAGATGCGCGCCGAAGGCAAGGAGTACATCGTCAGGGACGGCGATGTGATGAACTTCCTGTTCTCCCCCAAATAAGCACGATTGACATGCACCCTGGCCACATATGGATGTCCATGTGTGCCCAGGTGCCATCGTCATCGTAGGGCGTAACCGGCAGATGCTTGCGGCGGCATTGTTGAATCAATCAGTGTCGCGGCCGCAGTCCAGCCCCGCTATCGAGCACCAACGAACGCAGTACAAGGCAGCGCTCAGCTCCGGCTTTGTGCCGGAGGCGGCGATAGCCGGTATCGGCAGGCGGTGCATCAATCCAGCGAGGGCGGGCTGCTTCTGCTTGCTGAGTCCACCGGACTCAAATTCCCGGGGCGGCGGTACCGCCGCAATTGCAGGCACAACCCACGGCGATAAGTAGCGGTTGCCCATCACGGCTTGTGGAGCTCATGACGCACAGCCCCCTGCATGTCGCCCCACCACACCCATCACTCGCCCGAGAGAGAATGCCCGGATGCGCAAAGGCGATGTCTTTGTGCATCGCGATGAGAGCGACTGCAGCATGCAGGCGCTTTGGACGCAAGGCATGCCATGGCTGGCGCGGGGATCACCGGCGCAGCTAGGTGGAGACCAAGCTGCATTGCATCAAGCAACTGGTGAGAGGGTGATGTCGCCTGGGCTTGAACCTGACAGCTCAATGAGCTGAATATCAGACCTCAGGGCTTCACTTCGACGACCTGCTCGAAACCCCCAAAGATCATGCGCTTGCCGTCGAAGGGCATGGGCGGGTTGCCGGGGGCGGATGGGTCCATGCGTGGGTCTTCCATCATCTTCTTCATGGCTGCGTCGCGCGTGGCCTTGTCCGGCCATTCGACCCATGAAAAAGCCACCGTCTCCTCGGCCGTGGCCTGAACCGAGCGGCGGAAGTCGGTAACTTTGCCATCGGGGACGTCATCTCCCCAAGCCTCGATCACCCTGATTGCGCCCAGCTCGATGAATATCGGGTCGAGCTTGCGCGCGTGCTCTATGAACTTCTGCTTGTTGGCAGTGGGGACAGCGATCACGAAACCATCGATATATGACATCTCTTCACTCCTGCTGAATTGACCGTTAGATGCGGAGCTGGCGCCGCACTCACAATGCCCGCAGGGCCGGTGGCAGCAGTGCTCTCAGCCTGGACCCCTTGAGCTCGCAGATCACGCTCCAGCAATCAGGCTGAGCATGGCCTTTCAACATTGCCTGTGGCGACCGGGAACCTGAGCAGCCAATGCACATGCAGCCTGCTCCTCAACTCGATGTCGGTCGAGTGGTTCGCTGGGAACGTAGTGGCAGTTTTCGCGTTGATCGTAATGCAGCTCAGCAGCGCAGAAGCTGAAGTTTGTGACAGACAGCTTCTGGCCGTCGGCAAGATCCGTTGCCGCCTTTGCTGCTGCCAGGGCAACACAGACATTGTCGAGCGGCGTTGCAACCTTTCGTCATTCTTTCCTGTGCTCATCGAACATCAGCGCCGGTGCCGCCTCCATGACGGATTCAGATCAGGGACTGGCTATGGCTTTGCGTTGTGTCCCGAAAGTCTGCTACTCGCTGTGCCGGACTTTTGGTGGATACAACAACTTTGTTGCGACCTGTCGTCTTGGCCTTGTACAGCGCCTCATCGGCCGAACGGATCACCGAGGCTACGTCTGCATCGTGTTCTGGCTCCCATGCCGCACAACCAATGCTGACGGTGATGTAGCCGAATTCGCTTCCGGAGTGCTCGACAGAGAGTTGCGAAACGGCGGCGCGGATGCTTTCTGCAAGGCATGAAGCGCCCTCTAGAGACGTATCCGGCAAAACAACGATGAACTCCTCGCCTCCGTAACGAGCTGCGATATCTCCCGGCCTGCGAATATTGTCACCAATGCATTTGGCTATGGTTGCGATGACGTCATCCCCAGCTTGGTGTCCGTATGTGTCGTTGTAGGCCTTGAACCTGTCAATGTCGACGAATAGCAATGAAAAAATACTATGGTTTCGTCTTGCCCTGTGCCATTCCTGATCCAGCATTTCGTCGAGTCTGCGGCGGTTGTTCAAGCCCGTCAGCCCATCGGTACGAGCTAGCAGAGCCAGCTCCGACTCGGCATGTATTCGTCGCTTGAGCTGTGTCACGAAAGCAAAGGACAAGCCGATAAAGGCCGCTGTGAGCACCCCCATCAGACAGGCAATGATCAGTGCACGTTGTCGCCAAGCCGTGAAAATATCGGAGTGCGCTTTCGCGACCATGATAATGAACGGCAAGCTCGGAAGATTCTTGAAATAGTACAGGCGATGAGTGCCATCGAGGTAGGAAATATCTGAAAAGCTGCCCTCAGGCTCCGCAATGAACCGCTTGAATGTGCTTGCGTTTCGTATATTGCGTCCTATGACCTTGGCATCAAAGGGTTGGCGCATCATCATCGCACCATCTTTTCTTATCAATGCGAGCGATCCATTCTCACCCAGCGATAGCCCGGAAAATAGTTTTCTGAAATATTCAAGCTGGACATCGATCAGCACTACGCCTGCGAAAGAGCCGTCTGCATGAGAAATCCGACGGCTCAGGGGAATGCTCAAGGCGCCGCCATGTAGCGGCGATGCGTATGGATCTCCCACATAGAGTCCCTTGGCTGAATTTTCTCGATGTACGGTGAAGAAATCATGGCCAGATAAGTTGACATTGCCCGGGTTGACTTTTTGTGCATCGATGGCAATGTTTCCCTCGGTATCCAAGATCAGAATTGATCCCAAATAGGATGCAGTCGCAGCTTTGTCGAACAAGGCAACTTCGCGCAGATGTGGCGATGCCGCCATCACTTCGGGATCGTTCAATCCATCAATCACGGCCTGCAATGACAGCGAATAGAGCTCGAGATTTCTAACCACATCATTTTCGGCGAGAAGAGCCACATTACGCGATGTTTCCACCGCGTGCTTCATGGTGTCCAGTCGACTTTGATAAAGAGCAGCCGCGCAGATCGCCGCCATCGAGAGCGCAATTGCTCCAGCCACGAAGAGCATTGCATAGGAGATGCTGGAGAAGTGACTACGATCAATAGCAAACCAATGAGTTGATTTCATATTGTCTAAGCACCTGCACTGGTGATATCGAGCTTGTAAAGATTGTGCTTGAATAAGTCAGCACAGCGCTTTTTTCACATTTCACAACAGTCTGCTTTGATGGCTCTTGGGGATTTCGGCCATAGACGGTTTGTGATCGCAGGGGCGAGTTTCATCACACCTCGTTCGCCGATAGTGCCGAGCGCTTGCTTTTCGAGGAAATCTAGCCTCTGGTCGAAAATAGCTTTTGCACCAGCGGGTGTAGTACCTTCCTGCTTGCACCAATCGCGAAGAAGTGTTCCTCCACACCCTCGCAATCGCCCAAACGTTTCACCTCATATCGGGTCGTCAAGTCTTCGTGAACCAAGCTGGCCATTGGAAAGACACCCATGCCAGCTGCTCCAAACGTCTTGAGCAATGCACTGTCCTCGAACTCGCCTATGACATGCGGTTTGATGGATTCACGTTCAAACCACTGATCAAGCCTTGCGCGCACTGCCGCATGGGCCGTTGGCAGAAGTACGGGAACTTTGGCCAGAGATTGCGGAAAGTCTTGCCGAGCAGCCGCAAACAAGGATGCAGGTGCGTACCAGGCCAATGGGGATGAGCCCAGAGAGTGGCTATAGACCTTGAGGTTGGGGTTTGGAGGAGCGGCCCGGTCGGCAAGAACGACATCAAGTCGATGCAAAGCCAGGTCACCCAGCAAATCCTCGAATTCGTCAACCAAGCACAAAAGTCGAAGATGGGGTTCCTGCATCACAGGTTGCATCAGGCTTCGCACCGCCAGTTCGGGCAACTCGTCGGCGATACCGACGATCAAACGCATGGTCGGCATGCCCACTGCGTCACGCACTACCGCAGGCAGCTGTTCCCCTAGCTGGAAGATTTGCTCTGCCTGTCGCATGGCGGCAAGTCCTGCGTCTGTCAGGACAACGCCTCGCCCTGCAGGTTTGAGCAGTGCATAGCCCAGTGACCGCTCCAGCTCACGAACTTGGGTACTAACTGTTTGTACAGCCATGCCCAGGCGCTCGGCAGCACGGGCCATGCCTCCTTCTTTGGCGACAACCCAAAAATAGTAAAGGTGCCTGTAACTGAAGCCAGGGCTCATTGTTCGGCTTTTCGGAGCTATTGCTTCCGAATTATCTGCTTTTATTAAATTGCAGCATCGCTATCGTTGGTGTTGTCCAGGGCCAGGAGAAGTGCTCGGCAAAGAACCTTCGAATCAGAAGGCGCAAGAGGTCTTTGAACGAGGATTCACTCAGGTGAGTCACTGCACCACGCAGCTCACCTCAAAGGAGATGCACCATGCTGAGAGTTCTTGTCCCGTCAGACGGATCAGCCAATTCGTTGTTTGCAATACGTCACGTGATCGACGAGTTCAGGAAGAGCAAAGATCTGGAGATTCATCTCCTGAACGTGCAGCCGCCATTCTCGAAACTCATCACCGATTACTCAAGCAGGAGTGACAGGATGGAGTTTCACCACGAGCAGACGGAGTCGGCGCTCTTGACCGCTCGACGAATGCTGGATGCCGCCGGGATTCCATATGCTGTCCACTCGGAAGTCGGGAACAAGGTCGACTGCATTGTGGATGTCGCGCTCAGGCTCCATTGCGACCTGATTGTCATGAGTACGGCACGCAAGAGCTCCTTGGTGCGTCTTATCGAGAATTCAGTGACGAATCAGGTGCTGGAGCGAACCAGCGTGCCTGTAGAGGTGATCCCGGGTGGGCCTGCCTCGAAACTGGAGCGCATTGGTATTCCAGCGGGAGTCGGTGCCGGAGCGGGCATTGTGGCTCTATGGATGGCTTCCAGTTAAGAGCTCGACAGCGACGTTGAGAGCCGCTCGCACTGCCCTTGCTACACCGTTGCTTCGCCTTGTCTCTGCGGTTGGCCGGGGCATGTCAGCGGCCCATGCTGCAAGCAGTATCTCAAGGCAAAAGAAGCAAACGCTTGGGGCCATTTCATGCACAACATCGAAACCTTGGCAACCGGCCCGATGTGGATCGGCTTCATTGTCTTTGTGCTCATCATGCTGGGCCTGGATCTATTTGTCCTCGGAGGAAACAGGGCTCA
The DNA here is from genome assembly GCF_008121555.1 of Comamonas sp. Z1. Classification (NCBI taxonomy): domain Bacteria; kingdom Pseudomonadati; phylum Pseudomonadota; class Betaproteobacteria; order Burkholderiales; family Comamonadaceae; genus Comamonas; species Comamonas sp. Z1. Next base: position 106,626 of record NZ_VOQT01000002.1, on the reverse strand, counting down.
CCGCGTATCGGCCAAGGAGGCTGCAAGCTGGACTGCCACCTGGATGGCTCTTGCCACCACATTCGGCGCGTTGTTATGGTGGTATTTGGACGCTACCGCAGGTCGTGAAATTGCCAATCGCAAGGCACTTGAATTCTTTACCGGCTACCTCATCGAGCAGGCATTGTCGGTAGACAACATGTTCGTCTTCGTGATGATCTTTACCTACTTCGCTGTGCCGCCAGAGTTGCAGCGACGCGTGCTGCTGTATGGGGTTCTTGGAGCGATCGTGATGCGGGCAGCAATGATTCTCGGCGGAATCTGGCTCGTTTCCGAGTTTGAGTGGGTGCTCTACGTTTTTGGGCTGCTGCTCGTGGTCACGGGCGGCAAGATGTTGATCATGGCCGAGCAAAAGCCCGATCTGGAAAAGAATCCACTGCTACGCTGGTTGCGCTGCCACATGCGTATAGCGTCAGGCTTTCACGGCCAGTCGTTTTTCGTACGCATCGATGGATTGCTTTATGCAACACCAATGTTCTTGGTGCTTCTGATGATTGAAGCGAGTGACCTGGTCTTTGCCGTGGATAGTATTCCGGCCATCTTCGCTGTCACCACCGACCCATTTATCGTTTTTACATCCAATATCTTCGCGATACTGGGTTTGAGGGCGCTGTACTTCCTGCTGGCCGACATGGCCGAACGCTTTCACCTGCTCAAGTACGGCCTTGCTCTGGTACTGATCTATATCGGAGGCAAGATGCTGATGATGCCCTGGTTTCATATGCCCGTGCATTGGTCGCTACTCATTGTTGGCTCGATTGTCCTGATTTCCGTGCTGCTTAGCGTGAAGCTCTCAGGCCGAAAATCTTCAAGGAGTGTTCTATGAGCGATGCAGCGATGCCTGCGCCTGATCTCGAGCGGCGCGATAGCCTTGGCAGGCTGATTTCATTGACGTGGAAAGGCGAATGCAGTTGTGCAAACACCAGCGGCGAACGTTGGCTGGTGGCAGTGGACGGCTCTGCATGCTCTTCGCGTGCTGTTGCCGTTGGTGCGCGTTTGGTGGCAATGGGGCAAGGCAGCATGCTTGAGCTCGTGAATGTGCAACCCTGGTTGAGCAAAGAGGCGGCGGAGACAGGGTTGGGTCGATACGGCTGGGCAGCCACGGCCAGGGCGCGCCGAGCGCTCGCAGAATCAGCTACCCTTATCCCCTGGCATCTTCACGTCGTCATGGGTGATGATGCAATCGCGATCGTGGGTTTGGCTGAATCTCTTGGCTGCTTCGGTATTTGCATCGGCTCCCACGGGCTAACGGCAACAGAAGCCGTGCTGCTCGGGTCTGTGACTTGCAAAGTCTTGCGCTTGGCACGGATGCCGGTTTTGATCGTGCGTTGAGTCAATATCTACATGGGGTTGGCCGGCGCAACAGACTGTCTGCATTCGCGCCGAGCTGACGCATTCAGCGGACCGGCGATGCTTGACTGGTGAGAGTGGATACCAAGCCGGCATCGGGAATCGAATTCTTGCGGAGTGGTTGCTGCAGTGAGTGCTTGGCCTGTGCAGTCTTTCCGTGGCCGGATCTGATGGGTTTGGGCGGAAAGACCAGTTCGGTGCTCACGTTGACGTCTGAGTCGTCACTGCGCAAGCAACTGCATGGTGAGCAGCCTGCATCAAGGCGTCAAAGTCACTTGCTCAAGTAGATGGATTCATGTCTGCAGGTGCTGGCAGATTCGACTGTTCCATGCAATATATGGGCTGAACACAGCGAGGCTCAGTGCTAGCAGTTGCCTTTCTTGGCTTGCCCGGGTGGGCACCCATGAGGGTGAGGCTTTCTGTATCCGTCGTCGTAGTAGCCGTTCGGATACACGACACAGCCGCTGAGTAGCAAAGCTGTCGCGACCAGCGTTAGCACTTTCTTCATATGAATCCTTTGGATCTGCCGCATGTCACAGAGAGCTGCAGGGTGCCTTGAGAATGATCGGCGAGATCTCGGTGACGTCACTATTTCTTTTGCTCAGGGCCTGGAACTGGCGGTCGCGATTGATGCTGGCAACAGCGTCGTTCGGCCTCAAAGGGCTAGTCGTTCTGTCCCAAGACGATCAGGACTGCACCGCTGAGGAGCAGCAGGATTGCCAAAGCTATCCAGAGCTCAAAGTTCGCGATGCTGCCCTGGGCATCCAGGGCAAATCCTGCTGCACAAGAAAGTGCCGCACTGACCACCAGCAGTGTTCCCAATTTGCTGCGCAGCATGGCTTTTGTCTGTACTTCTCTATCAATGATTGCTCAATGGCGGCAATGCAGGCTTGGCATCCGAGCCTTCTTAGCTCCCATACCTGAATCACCTCGACCATGCCCTATTTTCGGCGATGACCGTGGCATATGGAGGCTGGTTTCAATGGCTTTGTTACCGAAGGTAGAGCATGATTGGATCCGCACATAGACCGGCTCGAATGCGGGGTCTACGAGTCGTAACACTGTATCCAAGGGCACTCCTAGCATTGCGCTGTCTTTGTTTTCAAAAAGGTAAGGTATGAGCAACTTGCATGGATTCCGGTCTGCCAAGGCCTTGTGCTGGACGGGTCTGGGTTTGATTGCTGCCGGCCTGGCAGCATGTGGCGGCGGTGGCGGTGGCGATAGCAACCCACAGCAAGGCACGCTCAAGCTGGCCATGACCGACGCTCCGGCATGTGGCTACGACCATGTCTATGTCACGGTCACTAAAATACGCGTGCATCAGAGCGCTACTGCAGGTGCCACGGATGCCGGCTGGAGCGAGCTGGCGATTCCTGCCCAGCGCATTGACCTGCTCGGTTTGACTAATGGCGTGCTGCAGGAATTGGGTTCGCTACCGCTACCGGCTGGCAACTACCAGCAAGTCCGCTTGGTGCTGGCTGACAATCCTTCCAACCCGACATCCGCCAATCCGTTGGCCAATGCACTGGTGCTATCGGGCTCTACCAACGAGATCGCGCTGACCACTCCCAGCGGCCAACAAAGCGGCTTCAAGCTGAAGGCCAACTTCAATGTCACCGGCGGCCAGGTCGCCGATATGGTTCTGGACTTCGATGCCTGCAAGTCCATTGTCAAGGCAGGTAACTCAGGCAACTACAACCTCAAACCCGTGGTGGCAGTCATCAAGCGGTTGACTACAGCAATTGTGGGCTATGTGGATCCTGCTCAGGCCTCCAGCATCGTGGTGTCCACGCGTGACCCGGACAACAATTTGCGCGCCACCGTGCCCAATGCCACCACAGGCAAGTTCGTACTGGCATATCTTCCGGAGAACACCAACTACACCGTCGTCGTTGCAGGCCAGAACCTGACCACCGCCGCAGTGACTGGCGTTCCTGTCTCGATCGCTGCTGGTACCACCACGCTCAACGCATCGACGGCCCCCATTCCACTGCCTGCATCTGCTTCGGCGACTGTTGCGGGCAAGGTGACAAACACATCCAATACGCCTTTGACCGATGCTGATGTGAATGCCCAGCAGGTGCTGAGTGCAGGCCAGAGGCTTGATGTTGCATGGACTTTGGTTGACCCCGCCAATGCAAACTACAGCTTGACTCTTCCACTTGGGGCTCCCAATAAAGCACCATACGTCGCAAGCGGGCCTTTGATTTTCACTGCAGACACCGCTGCCGCTGGCAAGTACAACATCTTGGGTAGCGCTGCCGGCTACACCACTCAGACCACTGCGCCAGCCGTGACGCTGACAACCGCCAACAGTGTGACGACCAAGGATCTGGTTCTGGCACCTTGAGGAAAAAACTGGGCAATGGACCGAAATGCAGCTCGTGGCATTCCATATCCATGCCCAGATCATGCTGTCGTCTGCTTCCCAAAATGAAAGCCTGGCCTTTTAGGCCGCTTTCATTTCATCCATGGAGGATCACCGGGGTTGCAATCGCAGTATGAAGCGCCGGGAGTTCCGGCAAGTGACGAGCACGCTGGATGCACCAGCACTTCAGGAGGGTGAACCGATCGCTCTGGCGAGACCCCTGGCTCAATCGGTCTCCTCATTACCCGAGCCGTCGTCGAAGCTCATGAGGGTGCATCATCGCCACCGCAGCATGAACACCGGGATGAGCTGCCCGGTATTTGCATCAAGCAGTATTTGGGCCTGCATTGCCTGCCTGGGCGGAGGTCGGATCAATCAGCTCAGGCGTATACCCCGCATCCTGGATGGCTTCTGCAAACTCGGCGTCAGATGCGGTTCCCGATATCAGCACGGTTCGCTCCTTAAGCTCAAACTCGATACAGGCCTTGTCATCCATGGCCACAATTGATCGTTTGATGCGCCCTGCGCAGCCACCGCATGTCATATCGGTCACACGAAAAGCAGTCATTACATGTTCCTTTCAAGGTTGTGAGTCAAGTCTCAACCCTGACATCATGAGAATGTCAAATGCCTTGTATCAACGGTGCTGACCGGGAACGATGCCATCTGCCATGGCTGTTGTTGATGCGCTTGGTCTGCACGAGGGAACACGCCAGCGGCCCCGCCGAGAGCACGCTGGGAGTGCAACCTGGGTTTACTTGTGCGCCTTCTGCGGATCATCTGCCGGATCGACGTAGTTCAGGTCGAATGGGCCTTCCCCGTGGATCTGGATCACTGTTGGAACCTTGAACATGGCGAAGTGATTGGTCTTGGCCGGAATCGAACCGAAGCTGCCTGCTTTTTGGACTTTGAGTGCCTTCGAGTCCCACTTGTCGCCCATTCCGATCATGACCGTGCCCGAGATGACGGTCACGTTCTCGGCTTGGCTGTGCCAATGCGGCAAGACGCGATAGCCGGCGGGCACGGACAGACGCACCACATAGGGGCCGGGTTGATTGGGATCACCCAGGAGTACCGCGAATTTGGCTCCTTTGGCGAGAACAGGAGGCGGTGCTCCCCACTCGACACCTTCGGTGCCGTGAATGGCCCAGGATGCCATAGGAATCACTGCCAGCGCGACGAGGCTGGCCGAGCGAGCGAACGAGAAATGAGACATCAGAGTCTCCTTGCGCGCGACCCATACACACCGCCGCTGACATCGCACGCGTCATCAGGGACGAGCCTCCTGAATTGGGCTGTGATGATCCGCCATGCGCACTTCACAGATGTTGACAGGAGGTATCAAAGCCTATTGCAGGCGGATTGGGTTTACAAGCCATGCCAATGCTAAAGCTAATGTCTGTGTGCGCAGCTCATGGCGGCTGCTGGTTCTCGACAACCTGGAGTCAAGAGGCACCAGGGGGCGCGGTTGCCAAGCTCGAGGTTGCAGAACCTGCAATTTGCTCCGGTATGCGGCGTCACAGGTTCCGATATGGAGTGAGACCCTGGAGTCGGCAGATCGCAGAGTCGATTGACAACAACGGCAGGTTTTGCGGCTGTCGCACATCGACACGATGCAGTCCTGTGCCAGGAGAGGGCTTTGCCGCGATTGGAGCTACTCATGGTCACATTGCGGCCTGTCGGTCATCTCGGCCATCGTTTCACAGCGCTCAGCCGAGCCACGACTCCGGGGGGCTGCGCAGTCACGAGCGGTCGTCGCATACAGCAAATGATTCACGGCAAGTCCGCGGTCAGGGCTCACGCAAAAGAGCTGAAGGCCGATTGCCGCGCAATCGGCCTCGATGTTCAGCGGTTCTTGGCACTGAGACCATATGAACCGAGCCTGTTGACTACGCTGATGCTTCGGACTTGAGGCCTCAGCCATCGTCATAATTCGTGCTGTGCCCGAATAGTTCCGCCCAGGCGACGTGGTTACGCTGAGCCTTCAGTAACTTCACATCTTGCGCTTTCAAACCACATGTCCAATACACCTTCACGCTCTAATCTCGCTTCACCGCAAGTGAAGCTGCGCATGCGTGTTATGGCCGGTGACATCATTGCCATCGGCCCTGGGAAAATCGAACTCCTGGAGACCATTAACGAAACCAAATCCATTGCTGCGGCCGCCAAATCCCTGGGCATGTCCTACCGCCGGGCCTGGTTGCTGGTCGATGGCATCAATCATGCGCTGAATAAGCCGGCGGTGATCACATCGACGGGAGGCTCTCATGGAGGTGGTACGGAGCTCACTGAAACGGGGCATCTGGTGATTGCTCTGTACAGGCGTATCGAGCAACATGCTCTTAGGGCATGTCAAGCAGATCTGGACAAGCTGGTCGCCTTGGTTCACAGCAGCTAGGCAGGCTGGCGGCACAAGCCCCTGCACGCTGCGGCATCCTGCCTGGCCCGCAGTGGCGTAGTGCAAAGAATCTCTCATGGCATTGAACTGCGTGCTGAGGCTCAAGTACGAATTTCATCGCTTAACGCTCATCGCTCATTGACTCCCCATCACCACGGGAGCAGGGCGCTGAGTGCGTCGCATCAATTCCGCTAGAAACGCTGGCCTGCTCCTCGCAAAGCATGAGCAAGCAGTGCTGCAGATCTTCGCCCACCATATTCAGCGTGTGGCTCATTTCTGCGTAATATATACTTGAATATAACGAAGGCAGGCTTCGTCTAGTTGGCGCGCAGTGGCTCCTCCTGCTTGCACCTGCCACGGCCTCCCGAACTCTTGTGCCTATGTGAATTGAGACCTATATGGGAAGCGAAAAGCTCAGCGTTGAAGAGCGGCTGCAAGTGCTGGAGATACTGTTGGAGGAGTCAATCTGGGGGCTCCATCTCGAGCGGCCAGAGCACCGCAAGGCTATCGCGTCTGCTCTGTATACCCGCCTTGAAGTGGCCAACCTGCACCAGGCGTACTCGCCAGGCGTGACTGCGGCTTTGTATGAACAGGCGGATGCCCTGTCCGAGCTGGACAACACGCCTGATCCGCTCAAACCCATGCTGCGTCCTTTGGTTCGATATTCAGGGGCTGCAGACTGAACGCTACATCTTCCCCTCAAAGATTTGCGCAAGCAGGCGCGCAGCTTTGCAAGGGAAGACATTGATTCACGAAGATGTGCGCTTTATGTGCAAAGACATGACGAACATGGCTTGCCCAGATCACCGTTCATAAGCTGGTTCGAATAACCAATGCCGTGTTCGTACTTCGCGACGATCATGTTTAGTAGAGGGCTTTAGTGAAGCAAGATCACATTTCCTACCTTCTGGCCCTCCATCGGGAGCAGGACTGGGCGGCAGCAGCAATTGCATGCCAAATCTCTCAAGCGCAGTTGAAGAAAGCTGTGGCAGAAGCCGAACGCGAGTACGGCTGTTCCCTTGTGAAAACCGGGACAGTCTTTCAAGGGTTCACGACTGAAGGCGAGAAGGTCGTTGTCTGGGCTCAAGGCTTGTCGGAGGCCATTTCCACCCTCAAGCATGTATTTGCGGTTTCGAACAGCAGAAAGGCAATTGCCCCTCTTCTGGATCGACGCTCCGTCTCACCGAAGCGACTTGAGGCACCTGGAGCGGATAGCCAGGAGATTGACCTGATGATCGAGGCGGCGTTGAGAGCACCAGATCATGGTGGTCTGCATCCTTGGCGTGTACTGGTGTTTCCCGCGGATTCTCGAGCGCGCCTGGCAGATTTATTCGAACAGGAGAAATTGCGCCGCGACCCTCTCGCCTCCAGTGAGGACCTCAGGCGTGCGCGTGAGCACGCTACACGCAGCCCGACTTTGCTCGCTTTCATCATTTCGCCCAAGCTGCGCATGCGGGTGCCGGAGCGTGAACAATGGCTGGCAGCCGGCTCAGCGCTGGGCAACCTGCTGAATGCCGCGCATCAACTCGGCTTTGGTGCCATCATGCTCAGCGGAGAGCGCTGCTTCGACGTTTTGCTTTGCTCTGAGCTGGGGGTCGAGTCCACCGAGTATCTGGCCGGATTCATCAGCCTCGGCAGCATCAGGGCAGCGCCGCCGCAGCGAAAGCCCGTCATGCTTGATTCTGTGAGAGCCTTCTGGCATTCCGGTGAACCGAGTGTTGAGACACCTGCGAAAAGCCAGGTCTGCCTTGATTCGGCGGCCAGCAATGCAATCTCCGAATCACAGGCTCCCCGCTAAGCTATGCGACATCTTCGCCAGACGCAGGCGGCATGCTTTCGGCAGGCAAGCTGCGAGTGCAGCGCTTGACTGGCCAAGTTTGCGCAAGGAGATGACCGGCATGCTTGAGCGGGTCACGGGCAGCGGTCGGCCCGAAGGCTAGCCTCAGGTCTTCACTTCGACTGAAGGCTCGAAGCCCCCAAAGATCATGCGTTTGCCAGGTAGGAGTGCTGCTTGATGTTTCGATTCGATGCTGCCGCTGCATATCTGTCCAGAGGCTGAGGTTTGCGGCCGCAAGCTTCTGGCCCAAAGCCGCGACTGTGCTCGACTGAGGCCGTATGAAAAATCGAAGAGTCAGGTTTTGGGGAGCAGTCGAACCATTCCAACTGCTGTGATTGTCGATTCCCGTACGCTGCTGCTCACCCGAGCACGATGCAGCAGCTCGATTGCGACGACCAAGGGCTGCTTTGCAACACTCACTCTCAGACAAGAAATGCCTTGCCGGCAGTCGCTTGACGGTGGCCTAGAGCGACTGGCCAGGATTGCGGGAGGCTTCGGCCATTCTCTGGCGTGTGCCTTCGTCGAGGATCCTGCGCATCAATGAAAACAGAGGTTCGGCGCTGGTGTGCTTCTGACCGTAGGTCAGATTGAATCCGTAGTCGAAGTCGGCCGGGTTGGCTCCCTGGTTGTGCTGAAGAATGGTCTCCAGCTTGTCCAGTGCCTTTACGGCTTTGGCTTCGGGCGATGCGGCATCCTCATACTCCTGCCAAAGCGAGAGGATCTCGGCTTGGTGCGACTTATCGAGAGAGCGTGTGAGATGCAGCAGGTCGGCCTTTTCCTGCTCGCTTTTGTCAGGGTGCTGGTCTTTTTCGATGGCAGGAATGTCTCCGTGAATCGCTTCGCCCAAATCATGCACAAGGCACATTTTCAGCAGCTTGAGCATGTCCATGCCGGCCAGCTCGTCCTCGAATGTCATCGCCATCAGGCACAGGCGCCAAGTATGTTCGGCGGTACTCTCCGTCCTGCCTGTCGACGTGTGTGCGCTTCGGAGCACGCTCTTGAGCTTTTCCGCTTCTTGCAGAAAGGCCAGACGGCCCTTGATCTTGTCGATATCCATGCCCGATTCTATAAAGACCCGTATGTTCTCGGTCGTCACATGTCGAAAACTCCCGCTGAAAAGCCTGGGAGGCCGGGAGATGATCATTCGCGCTAGAGCTGGATTTCGGCAGTCACGATGCGTGCCCCGGCCTATGCCGGAGCCACTGCCGGTCACCAGAACGGTCTTGCCCTTGAAGCCGGCAACCATGCTTTCTTTCCATTGATGATTGCTTCCAGGAATCATGGAAATGACTGTGGCACGCCACTGGAGTTGCAGCCTTCCCCCCGGTTTGCCGCTCGGTGGCTTCGGCAATGCAAAACCAGGTGTTAGGGGGCTGCCCTGTGTTCCCATTACGGTCGGCCAGAAGCCGGCAACTGCCATCCATCCGATTGCATCCCGAGGCGGTGTTCAGTATTCGTGCCATGCAGGTATCGGATATGCGTGGTTTGAGCTATCGATGTCCCTGACCATGGGTAATGAGCGCGGGAAGGGAAGCGGGCAGCTCAGCCAACGGGAAAAGCCCGGAAATTTCCGGTTTATGGCCTGGTGGCTGCACAGCCGAGGGCAGCTTGGCGTGGGCAAGCTGAGATGCTGATGTTTTTGGTATACGCAAGTGACGCAAAGTAACGAATAATGAGCCTTCACGACTGCAAGCGCGCTCGAGGTTCAAACATGATTCGTGCCAATGCCATCGCAAAGCGAACGATCACCGGCCAGTTGCTGGAGATCGCCATGGCTCAGTCCTTTTGCGCAGTGATGATTACCGGTGCCAGGTTGGATGGAGAGGGGGCTGTCATCGAGTACTGCAATGCAGCCATGTGCGAGATGACCGGATACACCGAAGCAGAGCTTCTGGGCAGCTCGCCGCGCATGTTGCAGGGGCCGCTGACGGATCAACTGGTGTTGCAGCGTTTGCATGAGTCTCTGGAGCAAGGCCTGCCATTTCAGGGCAGTGTGGTGAACTACCGCAAGGACGGCAGCACCTACCACGTGGAGTGGAATATTTCCCCCGTGCGTGATGAGAAGGGCGTCATTCGGCACTTTGTGGCGGTGCAGCGCGATATTTCGGAGCGTGTGCAGGCCGAGCAGGAGCGCGCGCTGCTCGCCAGGGCATTGAATGCGACCAATGACGGCATCTTGATCACGGATCGCGACTCCACCATCGTCTTTGTCAACCAGGCTTTTGAAGCTCTCACGGGCTATAGCGCGGCGGAACTGCTGGGCCAGCCCACCGAGATGCTGCGCTCGGGCCTGCATGAGCCGGAGTTCTATGCCCAGTTGCAGGAAGCATTGAGTCTTGGCCACAATTTTCGCGCCACCTTCATCAACCGTCACAAAAGCGGCGGCGTGTACTACGCCGAGCAAAGCATTGCAGCTCTGCGCGACGAGTCAGGGCAGATCAGCCACTATGTAGGGGCATCAAAGGACATCAGCCGCATGGTGCAGCGAGAGATGGAGTTGCGCGAGCGCGCAAACCGCGACAAGCTGACGGGCTTGCTCAACCGCCATGCAGGCGAGACCGAACTCAAGCGCAACCAGCTCCAGGCTCAGAATCAGCTGCGGCCTTATGGCGTGATATTGGGCGATATCGATCTTTTCAAGCAGGTCAACGACCGCTTTGGCCATGTCGCCGGAGATCGCGTGCTCAAGATGGTGGCACATGTGCTTTCCGGCAAGGTTCGTCGCTATGACCATGCCGTGCGCTGGGGCGGGGAGGAGTTCCTGATCGTCCTCTCGGATGCCAGCCTCGGTGTGGCCGCAGGACTGGCAGAGCGCATTCGCTGTGCCGTGGCGGAATGCGCAGATCCCGAGGTGGGGCGTTTCACCATTTCTTTAGGGGTTGGGCTCTGGGAGCCAGGCGAAACCGAGGACGATCTGCTCAAGCGCGCAGATGCGGCGCTCTACAGGGCCAAGCATAGGGGGCGCAATCAGGTGGCCATCGCCACGGGGTCGATGAACATGCCTTTGGTGCAAGCGCCCGAGTTGCTGGCGCAGGGCGATTCCTTGACCTTTTCGGGGAAGAGTCCGGATAAGCCGTGGACAGGGGCTGCCTCACCGTAGAATTTGCTATTCCTCCCTGTCCTCGTCTTCATAGCTTTTGAGTGGTTTGAACAATTCCGAACTGCATTCCGTGCAGGCCGATCTGGTGGCAGTGCTGGTTGCCGTCACGGGTGGCCAGCCCCGTATCCTGACCACCGGGTCCGGGCGAGCCTTGCCTGCCGGGCCTTTTACCAGCAACCACCGCTCGCTGCAGGCCAGCTTGCGTGCCTGGGTGGAGAAACAGACCCACCATCCTCTGGGCTTTGTGGAGCAGCTCTACACCTTCGCAGACCGGGAGCGCTCGCAGCAGCTGGGCATGCATGTCATCTCCATCAGCTATCTGGCGCTGACTCAGGAACTGGATGAGGTCGGTGCCGCACAGCCGGGCTGGCAGGACTGGTACCGCTACTTTCCCTGGGAGGACTGGCGCGACGGGATGCCCGGCGTGATTGCCGAGCGCATTGCGCCAGCGCTGCATGCCTGGAGCGAGGCTGCTTCAGATAGTGTAGCTAGAAGCGCACGCTGGCAAAGAGCTTCAATGACTTTTGGCCTTGATGAGCACGAATGGAACGAGGAGCTGGTTCTGCAGCGCTACGAGCTGCTGTTTGAGGCAGGTGTGGTGCCCGAAGCCGGGGGCGAGGGCGATGACGCACGCGCGGCCGAATTGCTGCCCGGTGCCGCCATGAGTAATGATCACCGCCGCATTCTGGCTACCGGCATGGCCCGTTTGCGCGCCAAGATCAAATACCGGCCCGTGGTGTTTGAGCTGATGCCCGAGGAATTCTCGCTGCTGCAGTTGCAACAGACGGTGGAGGCATTGGCGGGGCGCGGCTTGCACAAGCAGAACTTCCGGCGCCTGATCGAGCAGCAGGCGCTGGTTGAGGAAACAGGCCAGATGACGGCCGTAGGTGCGGGCCGCCCGGCCAAGCTGTTCCGCTTCCGACGCAATGTAATGCTGGAGCGCGCCATTGCTGGCAACAAGCTGCCGCTGGCAAGAAGTCATTAGCCCCTGAACCACTCTTGGGATGGAGGACTGTTTTAACTGCGGGAGCGGCTTGACTTAAATAATGCTCAGACTTAGCATAAGTCCGTTTGCGTAAGGCCTGAAAGCGATCTGGAAGTCTTTGCGTTTTTTATTGAACTAAAAATACTCAAAATGAGCATTAATAAAATTGCAGCCTTGCCCGTCCCATCCCTGCCCGATGTAATGCTGGAGCCGCTGGTACGCATGGCCTTGCTGGAAGATCTGGGACGCGCCGCAGACTTGACCACCGACACCATTGTTCCTGCCGATGCGATGGGCGAGTTGCGTCTGGTGGCCAGGCAGGATGGCATCTTGGCCGGACTTGATCTGGCTCGTCTGGCCTTTGTGCTGATGGATGCTCGCATGGAGTTTGACGTCCGCTGCGCAGACGGCACGCTGCTGCAGCCAGGCATGGAGATCGCCCGCATTCGTGGCAAAAGCCGAGCCATTCTCACGGCCGAGCGTACGGCGCTCAACTACCTTTGCCATCTCAGCGGCGTGGCCAGCGCCACGCATTCGATTGCAGAGGCCATCAAGCCCTTCGGCACCCGAGTGACCTGTACGCGCAAGACCATGCCGGGCCTGCGAGCCTTGCAGAAGTACGCCGTGCGTGTCGGTGGCGGCAGCAACCACCGTTTTGGCCTGGACGACGCCGTACTCATCAAGGACAACCACATTGCGCTGGCCGGCGATGTCGCCACGGCTGTGGGGCGTGCTCGTGCCGGCGTGGGACATATGGTCAAGATCGAGCTGGAAGTGGATACGCTGGCCCAGCTGGATGTGGCGCTGCAACTGGGCGTGGATGTAGTGCTGCTGGACAATATGGGTCTGGATGATTTGCGCACTGCGGTCGGCATGTGCAAGGGCCGGGCCATCACCGAAGCCTCGGGGCGTATTACCCCCGAAACCGCAGCTGCCGTGGCTGCCACGGGCGTGGACCAGATTGCCGTGGGCTGGCTCACGCACAGCGCGCGCGTGCTCGATATAGGCTTGGACGCTTGAAATGAGATACCCCCTGAGCCGCTGCGCGGCTTCCCCCTGGAAGGGGGACGGCGCCATTGCTGCGGGGCGGCCCTTGCTTGGAACCCCTGGCCCGGGTTGCGCCAGTTTTGTGGACGCTGGAAATCAATAGGAAAAGCGCTTATGCCCATCACACAGCAGTTTGTTAGGGCGCGCGGAGCCTGGATTCTGGCGGCCGCAACGCTGGTCAGTGCGGCTGCCGGGCTATGGCTGGCACGCACGGGTGCGGCTGCCGTGCGCCTTGAAAAGCCCATCACCATCGTTGTGACCTTTCCGCCAGGCGGTGGCACGGACCTGCTGGCGCGTCGCCTGGGCGCGGCCATGCAGCAGCGTTTGGGCCAGTCCGTCGTGGTGGAGAACCGGCCCGGCGCCAGCGGCAATATCGGAGCGAGCGCAGTGGCCGAGGCAGCCCCCGACGGCGCTACGCTGCTCATGGCCAACAGCTCGTTTGCCATCAATCCCGGCGTCTACCGGCATCTGGACTTCGACCCACGCCGGGACTTCAAGGCTGTGTTCAACGTCGGCAGCATCGCTTCGGTGCTGGTGGTTCCCAGCCAAAGCAGCGTGCGCAATCTGCACGATGCGCTGGCCGGAGCGAGCGTTGGCCAGCCTTTGCCATTTGCCTCCTGCGGCAACGGAACGCCCCAGCATATGGCGGGTGAGATGCTGGCTCAGGCCGCCCATGCAAGCCTCCAGCATGTGCCTTACAAGGGTTGCGGCCCGGCCATCACTACAGTAGCCGCAACACAGCTACCTGTGGCCGTGGTCACGGTCAGCAGCGCCGCGCCCCTGATAGCTGCAGGCCGCGTGCGGGCCATCGCTGTCACGGCGCCGGCCCGCGTCGCATCCTTGCCCGATGTCCCCACGATGGCCGAGCAGGGCCTGGCTGGTTTTGCCGTAGAGCAGTGGCATGGCTTGCTGGCGCCGGCTGCCACGCCGGAGCCTGTGATCGCCCGTCTGCACCAGATGCTGACGCAAATACTGGCCGAGCCAGAGATGCAGCAGGCGCTGCGCGAGCAGGGCTATACCCCGGCCGGGGAGTCTACCGCCCAGTTCGGCAAGCTCATCGCAGCCGATATCGAGCGCTATGCGGCCGTGACCGCGCAGCTCGGGCTCACGGTTGATTGAGCGCAAGTCAGCGGTTGACTCCGGATGTCCATGTTCGTGACGGGCCACCTGCAAAGGTGGCCTGTTCTGTTTCAGGCATATGACGAGTTAGCTATACGAAGGTATAGCTGGGGCCAACCAAAAGCCAAGCCTCTCTTCCCAAGGCAGGCTCGCTTTGTCGACTGGCGGGTTTGATAATCAAAGGCGGGGATCAGGGCACCAGACCCTGGCGCCACGGCGGCATGCTTTGCCGCCCATCGCATGAAGAAGCTACCTTTGGATGCCCATTCCTTGACGGCGCTATGACGCGCGGCTTCCTCATGCTCTTCCGCTTCTCTGTCCTGCTGCAAATGCTTCTGTATTCAAGAAGTTGCGAGGGCGAGACAGGATCAATCCTGGGCCGGGACCTGCCCTGGCCATATCGATGCCATTGTTTGCTGCTTATGAAACAAGCCCTGAACTCCTGCAGTCCCGTGGGGCCTGCCTGCCTGCTGTTGTGCCTGGCACTCGCTGCCTGCAACGGCGACAAACAGACGCCGGCCGCTGCTGCCGATAGCCGGACTGCGCTGCGCCGCGAAGGCAATCTGGTCGTGGTGCCGTCGCAATCTCCAGTGCTGGCGCAGCTGAAGCTGGCACAGGCCACCCAGGAGCAGGTCCAAACCCTGATCTCGGCGCCGGCGAATATCGAGGCCGAGCCTGAAAAGATGGTCAAGATCACGCCTCCGGTCGCGGGCCGGCTGGTGCATCTGCATCGACAGCTCGGCGACCCGGTCAAGGTCGGCGAGGCCTTGATCACCATGGACTCCTCCGATATCTCGGTCGCTCGGGCGGACAATGCCAAGGCCCAGTCCGCGCTGCTGCTGGCGCGTCAGGAGTTCGACCGTCAGAAGCTGTTGTTTGATGCCGAGATCGCGGCGCGCAAGGACTACGAGGCCGCGCAGCAGGCGCTGGCCGCAGCCAGCGCCGATGCGCGCGCTGCGAGCGACCGCCTGGCTCAGCTTGGTGCCGATGTGCAGGCCAGCTCGCGCGGCAGCTATGTGATCAAGTCGCCGATCAGCGGACGCGTGGTGGAAATGGCGGGCTCGCAGGGCGGCTATTGGAACGACGTGAATGCCTCGGTGATGACCGTGGCCGATCTCAGCAAGGTCTGGCTCAGCGCCAGCGTGCCCGAGCGCGACCTAGCCCATGTGGATGTGGGCCAGCAAGCGCATATCGCGCTGACCGCTTATCCCGACCTCAAGCTCGAAGGCCGTGTGCAATACGTGGGTGAGATCGTTGATGCCGCCACGCGCAGCGTCAAGGTGCGCGTGGCCGTGGACAACCGCGCAGGGCGGTTGCGCCCGGGTATGTTTGCGCGCGTGAGCTTCGACGGACCGGGTCGTGACGCCCTCATGGTGCCGACCACGGCGCTGCTCCAGGGCAATGTGAGCTCACGGGTGTTCGTAGACAAGGGGCGCACGGACAAGGGCGCCCGCTTTGAGCCACGCGACGTGCAGGTCGGCGTGCAGCAGGATGGCAAGGTGGAGATCCGCTCGGGCCTGGCGGCCGGCGAGCGCATCGTCGTCAACGGTGGAGTGCTGCTGCAATGATCGAGCGCATCGTCAATCTCAGTTTTGCACGTCGCGGCGTGGTGTGGCTGATCTTCATCTTTGCAGCCCTGTATGGCGGGTTCAGCTGGAAGCAGCTGCCGCTCGAGGCCTATCCCGACATCGCCGATGTGACCTCGCAGATCGTCACCCAGGTGCCGGGTCTGGCGGCCGAGGAAATCGAGCAGCAGATCACGATTCCGCTGGAGCGTGCGCTGCTGGCCACACCGGCCATGCATGTGCTGCGTTCGCGCAGTCTGTTCGGCCTGTCGCTGATCACCGTGGTGTTCGAGGATGGGGTCGATGGCTACTGGGCGCGCCAGCGCCTCAAGGAGCGCATGGACGAGGTCGATCTTCCCTATGGCGCGCGCGCCGCGCTCGACCCCTACAGCTCGCCCACGGGCGAGGTCTACCGCTATACGCTGGAAAGCCCCACACACAGCCTGCGCGAGTTGTCCGAGCTGCAGCAGTGGGTGGTGATTCCGCGCCTCAAGAAAGCACAGTCCGTGGTGGACGTGACGAATTTTGGCGGCCTGACCACGCAGTTCATGCTCGAACTCGACCCCGCGCGCCTGCTGCAGTACGGGCTGACCCTGTCCCAGGTGATCGAGGCCCTCAATGCCAACAACGCCAGCGGCGGCGGCAGCGTCATAGACCGTGGCGAAGTCTCTTATGTGGTGCGCGGCGTGGGCCTGCTGAGATCGCTCGACGACATGGGCAATGTGGTGGTCAAGACCTCGGACAACGGCACGCCGATTCTGGTCAAGGACCTGGGGCGCCTGACCTATGGCAATGTGGAGCGCCGCGGCATTCTGGGCAAGGACGACAACTCCGACACGCTGGAAGGCATCGTGCTGCTGCTCAAGGACGCGAACCCCTCCAAGGCGCTGGCAGGCATCCATGCCGCAGTGAAGGAGCTCAACGAGAAGCTGCTGCCGCCCGACGTCAAGGTCGTGCCCTATCTGGACCGCACCACGCTGATCGAGCGCACCACGCATACCGTGGGCAAGACCCTGGCCGAAGGCATGATCGTCGTGACCCTGGTGCTGCTGCTGTTCCTCGGCAGCCCGCGCGCGGCGCTGGTCGTGGCGCTGACGATTCCCATGGCGCTGCTGCTGGCCTTCGTCTTCATGCATCACGCCAGGATCCCGGCAAATCTGCTGTCGCTGGGAGCCATAGATTTCGGTATTTTGGTGGACGGTGCTGTGGTCGTGGTCGAGAACATTCTGCGCCGCCGCGAGGCCCAGAAGGACAAGCCCTTGACGCCGCGCGATGCCATCTCGGCCACGCTGCAGGTGGCGCGCCCCATCTTCTTCGGCATGTGCGTGATCGCCGCTGCCTATCTGCCGCTGTTCGGTTTCGAGCGCATCGAGTACAAGCTGTTCTCGCCCATGGCCAGTGCCGTGGGGGCGGCCCTGGTGGGAGCGCTGGCCGTGGCGCTGCTGCTCACGCCGGGCCTGGCCTGGATGGCCTTTCGCCGTCCGCGCAAGATCTTCCACAACCCCGTGCTCTACTTCCTGGGCGAGCGCTATGACCGCTTTCTCAGCGACGCTGTGGGGAAGATGCGTTGGCTGGTAGGGGCCGTGGCGGCGGCGATGGTGGCGCTGGTGCTGCTGGCCGGCACCATAGGCCGCGACTTCCTGCCTTATCTGGACGAGGGCTCGATCTGGCTGCAGGTGCAGATGCCTCCCGGCATCACGCTGGACAAAGCCCGCGACATGGCCGACGAGCTGCGTCGGGCCACGCTGGAGTTCCCCGAGGTGTCCTATGTCGTGACCCAGACTGGACGCAACGACGACGGCACCGATTACTGGACGCCTTCGCACATCGAGGCCAGCGTGGGCCTGCATCCCTACGATCAATGGAAGTCGGGCCTGAACAAGCAGCAACTGATTGCCAAGATGGCTGAGCATTTCGAGAGGATGCCTGGCTATACCGTGGGCTTCATGCAGCCCATGATCGACGGCGTGCAGGACAAGCTCTCGGGGGCGCACAGCGACCTGACCGTGAAGGTCTACGGCCAGGACCTGGGCGAGGACCGGCGCGTGGCCGACGAGATGGTGGGCATTCTGTCCAAGGTGCCCGGTGCAGCCGATGTGGCCGTGGACATCGAGCCGCCGCTGCCCAATCTGCGCATAGACCTGGACCGTGCGGCAGCCGCGCGTTACGGCATCAACGCGGCCGATGTGGCCCAGCTGATCTCCACAGGTGTGGGTGGGGCCTCCATAGGCCAGCTCTACGTGGATGAACGCAGCTACGACATGACGGTGCGCTTCGCGCCCGGCACTCGCAGTGACCCCGAAGCCATAGGCGCGCTGCGTCTGGCCGCTGCCAATGGCGCCCAGGTGCCGTTGGCCGATGTGGCGCGCATCAGCACCACGGTGGGACAGAGCGTGATCGTGCGCGAGGGCGGCGAGCGCCACATTCTGGTCAAGCTCAATGTGCGCGGCCGTGATCTCGCGGGCTTCCTCAAGGATGCGCATGAGGCTCTCGATGCCCAGCTCCAGTACGACCACCAGAAGACCCATATCGAGTGGGGCGGCCAGTTCGAGAACCTGCAGCGTGCCGAGGCACGGCTGCTGGTCATCCTGCCACTGACGCTGGGCATCATGCTGGTGCTGCTGTTCGGCGAGTTCGGCAATCTGCGCCAGCCGCTGCTGGTGCTGGGCGTGGTGCCGCTGGCCATGATCGGCGGCTTTGCCGGACTGCATCTGCGCGGCATGACGCTCAATGTCTCGAGTGCCGTGGGTTTCATCGCGCTGTTCGGTGTGGCCGTGCTGTCGGGCGTACTCATGGTTTCGCAGATCAACCGGCTGCGTCGCGAGGACGGTCTGGAGTTGCGCGATGCCGTGCTCGAGGGGGCATCGAGCCGCATGCGTCCGGTGCTGATGACGGCCACGGTGGCAGCCTTCGGTCTCATGCCGGCCATGCTTGCTACGGGCCTGGGCAGTGATGTGCAGCGGCCGCTGGCCACCGTGGTGGTCTGCGGGCTGGCCAGCGCCACCTTGCTTACCCTGCTGCTGCTGCCCAATCTCTATTACGTGATCGAGCTGCGTGCCCAGCGTGCGCTTGAGCGCAAGCGCCGGCGAGCGGCCGAGCGCGGGGAACTCGACGACGAGGATGCCGCTCCGGTGACGACATCGGCCGCCGCGGAGCGCATGGCCCCCTGAGTCCGGGCCCGCGCGATACCTACCAACTTGGAAGCACCATGCAATTTCCTTTTTTTTCCCTCAAGCGCCTGGCTCTGCTGCTGGCGACGCTGGGCCTGGGTGGCACGGCATTGGCCCAGGCCGCGGCGCAGCCTGCCGCCGCCGGGCTGCGCTTCAGCGACTATCTGAGCGCTGTCGAGCAGCACAGCCTGGACCTGCAATCACAGCAGCAGAACGTGGTGTCGGCCCGGGCTGGCGTCGGCATCGCGGGCATACGACCCGATCCCCAACTCTCGCTGGGCGCTGCGCGCGAGCAGGTCAATAGCGGCCTGCCGCGCCCGCAGAACCGGACCTATGAACTCAGCATGGAGCTGGAGACCGGTAGCAAGCGCTCGGCTCGCATTCGCGCCGCACGCAGCCAGGTGCGGCTGGCCGAGGCTGAGGTCGAGGAATTCCGCACCCAGCTGTTCTCCGATGCTGCCCAGGACTTCACACAGGCCTGCCGCGATCGCCAGGCGCTGGAGCGCAAGGAGCAGACGCTCAATGCTCTGTCCGATGTAGTCAAGGCCAACGAGGTGCGACGCAAGGCCGGCGACGTCGGCACCGTAGAGTGGCGGCAGTCGCGCGTGGAGCGCGACCAGTTCCAGGCCGACGTGACGCAGGCGCGGGCCGATGCCCAGACCTCACGTCTGGCCCTGAGCGTGCCGCTGGGGCGCAAGATCCTGGAGATTTTCGGCACCGACGAGCTGCAATGCGATTTCCAGCCCTTTGCGAACGACAAGAGCATCGATGCCCTGGTGACCCAGGCTCTGCATGTGCGCAGCGATGTGCGCGTGGCCCAGGCCACGCTGGACAATGCGCGCGACAATGCCGGCCTGGCCCAGGCCAACCGTTGGGTCAATCCCACGCTGGCCGTGGGATTGACCGCCATACCAGCCACGTCTGCGGGTGTGGACGCCAAAGGCAATGTCTTCGATGCGAACAACCGCTCGCGCATGTTGTCGGTCTCGGTGAGCGTGCCCATCCCGTTCTCGCGCCTGAACCGCGGTGAGGTGTTGCAGGCCGAGGCCATCGTGACCCAGGCCATGCTGGGGCTGCAGCAGTCGCAGCACAAGGCCGAGGCTGATGTGCGCTCCGCCTACTTCCGTTTCGCGGCGGCGCAGGAGAATGTGGAGCGCTATCGCAGCAATGTGCTGGCGGATGCGCAGCGCGTGCTCGAGAGCATCCGACTGTCCTACCGTCACGGCCAGGCTTCATTGCTGGAGCTGCTGTCGGCCCAACGCTCGGCCGATGATGCCTACCTCGGCTATCTGCAGGCCAATGCTGATCTGGCCAAGGCTACGGTCGATCTGCAACTGAGCATAGGCCAGCGGCCCGCGCTGTGATGAGTGGAGTAGGCGGGCAGGGCTGGCGTGCGCGCATCTTGCGCCACAATCAACGGGTCTTTCACGCTCTGAGCTCCGCCCTGCATGCCATGACAGCCAAACCGCAACGCTTCCTGCATCTGCGCCGGGCCCTGATCCTGGCTGGCATGGCAGCGACCATGGCAGCCATCTTCGCACTGGATACGCTGACCGAGTATGCGGTGGCCGCGGCCGTGTTCCACACGGCCGTCATCCTCGTGGCGGTGCGCTGGTTCAGCCCGCGCCTGGTGATAGGCACCACGGCGCTGTGCATAGCGCTCACCCTGGCCAGCTTTGCGCTGACGCCGGCTGGCGCCTACCGAACCGGACTCATCAACACGGGCATCAGCATCCTGGCCATCGTTATCACGGCCTATCTGGGCCTGAAGATGGTGGCCGCCCAGAATGCGGCCCACGCAGCACAGACCCAGTTGCTGCGCATCACTCAGGCCACCAGCCTGGGACAGGTGACGGCCTCGATCGCCCATGAGGTCAACCAGCCGCTGGCCGCCATCGTCACCAGCGGCAATGCCAGTCAGCGTTGGCTGGCTCAGCAGCCACCGAATCTCGAAAAAGCCGGTCAGGCGCTGGAGCGCATCCTGGGTGATGCGCAGCGCGCCAGCGAGGTCATTGCGCGTATCCGCTCCATGGCGCGCGGCGAGGCACCGAGCAAGCAGAAGTTCGATCTCAACGAGGCAGTGCGCGAGATGGTGAATCTGTCGGGCGCGGACCTGAACCAGCGCGCCATTGCCATGGACCTGCAACTGGCGCCGGGTCTGGCGCCGGCCTGGTGCGACCGAGTGCAGTTTTTGCAGGTGCTGGGCAATCTGCTGCTCAACGCCATGGACGCCATGCAGGAAACGCCGGCCGTGCAGCGGCGCATTGCCGTGGCTACCCAGGCCTTGGGCCAGCAGCTGGTGCTGACAGTCACCGATGCGGGAGAGGGGCTATCGCCGCTGGCCAAAAGCCATTTGTTCGATGCCTTCTGGAGCACCAAGCGTGAGGGCATGGGTCTGGGGTTGAACATCAGTCGCCACATGGCCGAGGCTAACGGTGGCCGGATCTGGGCCACAGAGCGAGAGGACGGGCACAGCGGCGCCGTGTTTCATGTGACCATCGCGGCTCTCGCCGCCTCGGGTGATCCCGCATCAGGAGGACACAAGCTTGGCTGAGCTCGAAACCGTGTATGTGATCGATGACGACGCCTCGGTGCGCGCGGCCATCGAGGATTTGCTTCTCTCCGTGGGACTGGCCGTGTCCGCCTTCGGTGCGACGCGCGACTTTCTCGCCCATCTGGAGCTGAGCCCGCCCGAGGGGCCGGCCTGTCTGGTGCTGGACATCCGCATGCCGGGCCAGAGCGGTATGGAGTTCAGGCGCCAGATGCTGGAGCAGGGGCTGCGTTTCCCTACCATCTTCATCACCGGCCATGGCGATATTCCCATGAGCGTGGAGGCCATGAAGACCGGGGCCATAGAGTTTCTGACCAAGCCGTTTCGCGATCAGGACTTGCTCGATGCCATACAGCAAGGTATTGCCCTTGATCGCCAGCGCCGTGCGCAGGATGGGCAGTTGCTGGAGTTGCGTTCGCGTTGGAATTCGCTGTCCAGTGGGGAGCAGTCGGTGTTGATTGGCGTGGTGCGAGGCATGCTCAACAAGCAGATCGCGGGAGAGCTGGATGTCAGCGAAATCACCATCAAAGTCAGGCGATCTCAAGCCATGCGCAAGATGGAAGCTGGCTCGGTTGCCGAGCTGGTGCGCATGCTGGAGAAGCTGAGCATCCGCTGATGGCAGCCACATGGTTGGCCTGCCGGACTGTTACTTCGCGGGCGCAGCAGGCGTCGCGGGTGCCGGTACGGCGAACGTAAGAATTGTTCGTGTCGGTTTCCATGTGCAGATTGCGCATGAATTTTCTGGAGCGTGTGCGGGTTTGCCAGTTCACAATGGCTCCTTCGCCAGGAGCGGTCAATGCGTCAGCAAAGAACATTCAATAACAAAATTGGTTTCGCCAAGCTTTGCACGGGCAGTTTGATGTCCTTGTGCATGATATGGGGGCAGCCTGCTCATGCGCAGCAGAGTGCAGAGCCAGTCCATGCAGGCAGTGAAGAAGCCTCTGCAGCAGCGTCAGCAGCTGATGCGGGTGGGGTAAACACAGAGCCTGAGAGGTGGAATGCCAAGTTCCAGGCCACCTATGTCTGGCAGCGCAAGCCGTCCTTTTCTGCACCCTATACCGGAGAGAAAAGCCTGTTGCCGGGGCGCGAGCGCAGCTACTCCTTCACGACCACTGCATCTCTTGGATACCGTCCATGGGCCGGGGGGGAGGTCTATCTTGATCTGGAAGGCGCGCAGGGCATTCCTCTGTCGGGACTGGCAGGCCTGGGTGGCTTTACCAATGGGGAATTGGCCAAAACTTCGGGAGCAAGATTGAAGCTCTATCGCGCCCGTGCATTCTTGCGCCAGACCTGGAGTCATGGCGGCGAGCAAGAGGCGGTGGAGTCGGAGGCAAGGCAGTTGGCGGGCATGGTGGACAAGCGTCGTACTGTGCTCACGGTGGGCAATCTGGCGGTCATCGATATCTTTGACGACAACCGCTACAGCCATGATCCGCGCACGCAGTTCATGAACTGGTCGCTGATGACTCAAGGCGCGTTTGACTATGCCGCAGATGCCAGAGGTTACAGCTGGGGGGCGGTGCTGGAGTGGTTTCACGACGATTGGGAGGTGCGCTTCGGTCGCTTCATCCAGCCCAAGGAGCCCAACGGCCAGCCGCTGGACTATCGAATTTTCAAACACTACGGCGATCAGCTGGAAGTAGCCCACGCGCACACGCTGGCGGGCCAGCCGGGCAAGTTGCGTGCTTTGGTCTTTCGCAACCACGCCGTGATGACGCGCTATGACGACGCACTCAACCTGGCGACGCAGACCGGGGCGGTGCCGGATCTGAATGTTGCGCGCTACGGTGCCAGAAGCAAGCAAGGCTTCGGCATCAACCTGGAGCAGGCGCTGAGTGATGACGTGGGTCTTTTTGCCCGTGGCAGCTGGGCCGATGGCAAGACGGAAATCTATGCCTTCACGGAAATCGACCGTTCTCTTTCTGCGGGTCTGCTGATCCAGGGGCGCAAATGGGGACGGGCGAACGATACGCTGGGCATAGGCGTGGCGCGCAATTTCCTCTCGTCCACACACCGTCAGTATCTGGCAGAGGGCGGGGTGGGGGCGTTCATTGGTGACGGGCGTCTGAACTACAAGCCCGAGAATATTCTCGAGATGTTCTACAGCGTGGGGATCAGCAAACAATCCAGCATCAGCTTTGACTGGCAGCATATCCGCAACCCTGCATACAACGCGGACCGTGGGCCCGTCAACGCACTGGCTGTGCGTTTGCACACCGAGTTCTGATCTAGAAAAACCGCAGGATGATCTGGTGCAGGCCTGCCGTCATCAAGGTATAGCGCAGGAATTTTCCAACTGCCATATAGGCGACGCAGGGCCAGAAAGGCAGGCGCACCCAGCCGGCGACCGCGCATAGCGGGTCGCCGACGACGGGCAGCCAGCTCAGCAGGCAGGCCTTGGCGCCGTATTTACGCAGCCAGTAACGGGCGATGCGGTTCCAGCGTGACTTGTGGTGCATGTTCTGGGGCGGCGGCTCTCCATGTCGGCGCAGCTTTTTGGCCTTGTTCCAGGCCTGGTTGGCGGCCAGTCCCATCCACCAGCTGATGGCCCCACCCAGCGTGTTGCCCGCCGTGGCGACCACAATGGCGGGCCAGAACAGATCGGGGTTGGCTGAGACCAGTGCGGCCACCACGGGCTCAGAACCCAGCGGCAGCAGGGTGGCCGAGACCAGGGCCACGACAAACACGGTGCTAAGGCCCAGCTCCGGCAGGGCCAGCCATTGCAGCAACTGATGTATCCACGCTTCCATAGGGCGGCTAGTTTAGGCGGGTCGCTCAATTCCCTGAACTTTGCATCCTGTCATTTCTCGGTCATCGGCCATAGTTGGAGGCTGTTGATATATGGTTTCTTATCCAAATGCGTACATAGGTGTTATCCGGTAACGCCAGATCAATGGGAGTAGGAATGGCTTTCAGCCCTCTAAAAAAAATGATGCGATCGAGTCAGGCCGCAGGCCTGGCGGTCGTTTTGCTTTTGATAGCTGGTTGCGCATCGAACATAAAGACCATCGCGCCGTCCGATGCCAGATCAGCGGTCACGGTGGCTGCCGATCTGGTGCCGCTGGCGACGCTGGCGCCCGGCATCAAGCAGGACATGCGCTATGTCTCCAAGCACAACTTCATGGGCCGCCCCGTGGCTGGCTACGAAGCCGGGGTTTGCTGGCTCAGCCGCGTGGCTGCCGAATCTCTGGCAGCTGTTCAAAAGGAACTGGCTGGACAGGGGCTGGCTCTGAAGGTCTATGACTGTTACCGACCCCAGGCGGCCGTCGACGACTTTGTGCGCTGGGGGCGCGATATGGCCGATCAGAAAAACAAGGACATGTATTACCCGCGCGTGCCCAAGAGCGAGCTCTTCAAGCGTGGCTATATCGCCGAGAAATCGGGTCACAGCCGTGCCAGCACCGTGGACATGACGCTGCTGGTGGTGGATGCCAAGCGCGCCAGAAAGCTGGTGCGTGGCCCGCTGGCCGACGGTATCGAAGTGGACATGGGAACGCCCTTCGATCTCTTTGACGAGCAGTCGCATACCGACAATGCCCAGCAATCGCCCGATGTGCAGCACAACCGCCGCTGGCTGCGTAGCCTGATGCAGCGCAACGGATGGAAGAACCTGCCAGAGGAGTGGTGGCATTACACGCTGGTCAGCGAGCCCTATCCCGAGCAGTACTTTGATATGCCGGTGCGTAAAAACTGAGACGCCGGTGCTGCATTGCCCGATAGTGACTCGCCTCGCAGGGTGATGCATGGAGTTTGGTTTTGCTGAAAATTTGAGCAGGTATAATTGCCCCCTCTTTTCCAGCGCCCGGTCTGTGCCAGACATTGCCTGCCGCAGAAACCAAACTCTCTCCATGCCCGCCCTGCACATTGGTCATATTCCATTGGCAAATCGTCTGTTTGTCGCTCCCATGGCGGGTGTGACGGACCGGCCGTTTCGTCAGCTGTGCAAGGCACTGGGGGCCGGTTATGCGGTCAGCGAGATGGTGACCAGCCGCAAGGACTTGTGGAACAGTCTCAAGACCAGTCGCCGTGCCAACCATGAAGGCGAGCCTGGGCCGATCTCGGTCCAGATTGCCGGCACCGAAGCGCCCATGATGGCCGAGGCTGCCATCTACAACATCGAGCGCGGCGCGCAGATCATCGACATCAACATGGGCTGTCCGGCCAAGAAGGTCTGCAACAAATGGGCGGGTTCCGCTCTGATGCAGAACGAGCCGCTGGCCGTGGAAATTGCCCAGGCCGTGGTGGAGGCAGCACGTCCCTACAACGTGCCCGTCACCCTGAAGATGCGCACAGGCTGGTGCGATACGCACAAGAACGCAGTTCTGCTGGCGCGCCAGTTTGAAGATGTCGGCATCCAGATGCTGACCGTGCACGGCCGCACGCGCGAGCAGGGCTACAAGGGCTTTGCCGAGTACGACACGATTGCGGCCGTCAAGCAGGCCGTCAAAGTGCCCGTGGTGGCCAATGGCGATGTCAACAGCCCTGAAAAGGCCCGCGATGTGCTGGCCTATACGGGGGCGGACGCCATCATGGTCGGCCGTGCAGCCCAGGGCAGGCCGTGGATCTTTCGCGAGATCGCGCACTTTCTGGCCACGGGCGAGCATCTGGCTCCTCCTCTGGTGGCCGAGCTGCGTCGTCTGCTGCTCGAACATTTGCAAGATCACTACAGCCTGTATGGCGAGGGAGTCGGCGTGCGCAGCGCCCGCAAGCATATTGCGTGGTATCTGCGAGCTCTGCCGGGCGGGGAAGAGTTCAGAAAACACATCAACACTATTGAGGACTGTGCGGTGCAATGGCAGGCCGTGGCCGACTATCTGGATGCCCTGGGGCAGCAGATGGAGCGGATCCCGGCGGCCACGGCCGCTGCTGAAGCAAGCAGCGAGCTGGACGAACCGGCAGAAATGGCTGCATGAGCAATCAGAATTTAGAACAAGTCGTTCGCGATAGCCTGGAGGGCTATTTCCGCGATCTCGAGGGCGAAACACCGGCCAATGTCTACGACATGGTGATTCGTCTTGTCGAAAAACCGCTGCTGGAAGTGGTGATGGGCCAGGCCGACAACAACCAGTCGCGCGCCGCCGAATGGCTGGGCCTGAATCGCAACACCCTGCGCAAAAAGCTCGTCGATCACGAATTGCTCTGAACGACGAAGCTACCAAATCCATAGCTGCAAGCGCTTGATATATCTGCACTTGCAGCTTGTTTTTATCCAAACTTTGAATTGACGCCCATGAAAGCTCTGATCTCCGTCTCTGACAAGACCGGTATCGTCGAATTTGCGCAAGCCTTGCACGCTCTTGGCGTGCAACTGCTGTCCACCGGTGGCACCGCCAAGCTGCTGGCAGGCGTGGGCCTGCCCGTGACCGAAGTCGCCGAAGTCACCCGATTCCCCGAGATGCTGGATGGCCGCGTCAAGACCTTGCACCCCATGGTGCACGGTGGTCTGCTGGCTCGCCGCGAACTGCCCGAGCACATGGCTGCTTTGAAGGAACATGGCATCGAGACCATCGATCTGCTGGTCGTGAACCTCTACCCCTTTGAAGCCACCGTGGCCAAGGCCGGCTGCACGCTGGCCGACGCCATCGAGAACATCGATATCGGCGGCCCCGCCATGGTGCGCTCCGCCGCCAAGAACTGGAAGGATGTGGGCGTTCTGACCGCTGCCGACCAGTACGAAGCCGTGCTGGCCGAACTCAAGGCGAACGGCAAGCTGTCCGACAAGCTGCGTTTTGCGCTGTCCGTGGCGGCCTTCAACCGCATTGCCCAGTACGACGGAGCGATCAGCGACTATCTGTCTAGCGTCAAGTTCGAAGACGAAAAGCTCAGCGAAGAATATGTGCCCGAGCGCGCCCTGTTCGGCGGCCAGTCCAACGGCCATTTCATCAAGGTGCAGGATCTGCGCTACGGTGAAAACAGCCACCAGCAAGCCGCCTGGTACCGCGATCTGTACCCCGCTCCCGGCTCGCTGGCCACGGGCGTGCAGCTGCAGGGCAAGGAGCTGAGCTACAACAATATCGCCGACGCCGACGCGGCCTGGGAATGCGTCAAGAGCTTTGACACCCCTGCCTGCGTGATCGTCAAGCACGCCAACCCCTGCGGCGTGGCCGTGGGTGCCAACGCCTTCGAAGCCTATTCCAAGGCCTTCCAGACCGACCCCACCAGCGCCTTCGGCGGCATCATCGCCTTCAACCGCGCTGTGGACAAGGCCGCTGCCGAAGCCGTGTCCAAGCAGTTCGTCGAAGTGCTGATGGCTCCCGAGTTCAGCGCCGAAGCCCTGGAAATCTTCAAGGCCAAGGTCAATGTGCGCCTGATGAAGATCGCTCTGCCCGCCGGCGGCGCAACCGACTGGGACAACGGCCGCAACGCCATCGAGTCCAAGCGCATCGGCTCGGGCCTGCTGCTGCAGACCTCGGACAACCATGAGCTCAAGCTGGCCGACCTCAAGGTCGTGACCGTCAAGCAGCCTACTCCCGAAGAGCTTCAGGACCTGCTGTTCGCCTGGAACGTGGCCAAGTTCGTCAAGTCCAATGCCATTGTCTTCTGCAAGAACGGCATGACCATGGGCGTGGGCGCAGGTCAGATGTCGCGCCTGGATTCGGCCCGCATCGCCTCCATCAAGGCCGAAGCCGCCAAGCTGTCGCTGCAGAACACCGTCGTGGCGTCGGATGCCTTCTTCCCCTTCCGCGACGGCCTGGACGTGGTGGTCGATGCCGGTGCCACCTGCGTGGCCCAGCCTGGCGGCTCCATGCGCGATCAGGAAGTGATCGATGCGGCCAACGAGCGTGGCGTGGCCATGGTGTTCACCGGCGTGCGCCACTTCAGGCACTAATTGCTCCCCCTGAGGCGCTATCGAGCCTTCCCCCTCTCTGGCGCTGAGCGCCGGAGGGGGACGACACCCTCGGTGCGCGACGGCGCTTCCTTGGTGTCTCTGGTTTTAGGGCGCGCCAGTTTTGTGCTTTGTGCTCTGTGGCCGGCATTTGCTGGCCATTCTTTTTTGAATCTGGTGCTTGGTATGACAGATCCCATCGACGACGAAGAAAACTACCCGCCGCGTCCGCGCTGGATTGGCTGGCTGATCGGGCTGGTCATGGTGGCTAGCGCCTTGGGTGTGGCCAATATCGGCTGGCGCATCATGCGGGTCAGCACGGCCGAGAAGGCGGCGGATGCGCTGGTGGCTGCCAAGCCCGAGCTGGCGGCGGCCCGAAAGCTGGTGGAGGGCGCAGATTGCATGCGCTGCCATGGTCTGGACCGCAAATTTGTGGGCCCGGGCTTTACGGAGATCGCACAGAAGTACGGCTCGCAAGCCGATGCCCAGAGCTATCTGGCAGACAAGATTCGCAGCGGCAGCGTGGGTGTCTGGGGCAATGTGATCATGCCGCGCCACCCGCAGATCAGCGAGGCTGATTCTCTGCAGATGGCCCGTTGGGTGCTGTCGGCTCAGGCGCCATCGGCCGCGGCTCAATAGGCCCGGTTGCCGAGATCCTGCGTGAATTCCAAGGCTGCCAGCGCTTTGCGCTGCTAGCCTTTTTTGCTTTGCAGCCTACGCAGGGTGGCAGGCCTTGCTTTCATAATCCGCTCATGGCAAAACCCGCGCGTGCTCCCGCTCTTCGCCCCGCCGATCAGGCAGTCCACGGATCCGGGGCTGGTCCGGCTCGCCAGCGTGGCTTTGTCTTCTGGGCCATATGGGTGAACATCGCCACCTACGCGATCTATCCTACGGCCAACTGGCTGGCCAGCCTGCGCGACCAGCGCTATGACTTCATCACGCGCTGGGATGCCATGATTCCGCTGGTGCCGGAATTCATCTTTGTCTATTTCTCGTTTTTCCCGTTTCTGGCCCTGCCGTTCTGGCTGGTGGGGCAGCCCGGCACGGCGGCTCTGGGCAAGCGCCAGGTGTTGGGTACGCTGATCTGCGGTCTGATCTTCGTGCTGTTTCCGGCAAATTTGGCCTTCGAGCGCGCGATTCCCGAATTCGAGCCCTATCGCAGCATTTTTGCGACCATGTTCTTGGTGGACAAGCCGCACAATCTGCTGCCCTCTTTGCACATCGTCTACACGGCGTTGACCTGTCTGGCCATCTGCCAGGCGCAATGGCAGCGTGGTCGCAGGGGGCTGTGTCTGCTGATTGCGCTATGGAGCGCGGCCATCTGCGCCTCAACCATGCTGGTGCATCAGCACCATGTGCTGGATGTGGTCACTGCGCTGATGCTGGTGCCAGTGCTTTGCCTGCTGATTCGCCCGGCCGATGTGCCGCCACAGCCTCCGCGTATCTGAGCCGGGCAGGATCGCTCTGCCTCGGGTCTTTTTGAATCCTGCGTCAGTGCTCGCTTGCATGCAGGACTGCAGCGCGATTTTTGAGCGCGGTGCAGGCTTCGTGAAACGCGGGCCTGACTAGTCTGTTTTGAGATGGGTGTGCAGCCGGGCCTGCACAAAACATGCAGATGGACTGGTGATGCTGCAGGGAATCTGCGCATCACTGGTGAAATCCCTAGGATGCCTTTTTGACAAAAAGGACCGGGCCGAAGACGCCGCGCCAAAAGCGTGGCTAAGAACGTGTTTACGATCTCCTCGCGCCGCGACAGTGGCTTTGCGGGATGGGATGCCAGGCGCGATACCGCAGCAATAGCCGTGCTATTGCGAGGATTCGCAACGCCGCAGACCGCCCGCAAAGACACTGTCCCGAAGGGGTGGAGCGAAATCGGGCGATTTCTGTGCGCTGTCTCTTGCTTGCACCCCGGTGCAAGCGGCGAGCCATCGCTTCGAACTCATCCCGATTGCGCTCCAACGCGGCTGCGTAGAGATCGTAAACACGTTCTCAAAGCCCGGGGATATGCATGCAGTGGCTGAAAACCAAAACCATTGAACAGGCGCTGGCCGATTCCGACGAGCCGGGCCGGCAGCTCCAGCGCACGCTGGGTGTTTTCGATCTGATGATTCTGGGCCTGGCCGTGGCCGTGGGCGCAGGGATTTTCTCGGTGGGCGCTCGCGCAGCCGGCAGCTTTGCCGGGCCGGCCGTGATTTTCTCCTTCATTCTGGCGGCCGCGACCTGCGCGCTGGCCATCATGTGCTATGCGGAGTTCGCCTCCACCGTGCCCGTCACGGGCAGCGCCTATACCTATACCTATCTGACGCTGGGCGAGGGCCTGGCCTGGATCATTGGCTGGAATCTGCTGCTGGAGATGATCTCGGCCGCTGCCGTGCTGGCCAAGTACTGGGGCATCTATCTGTCGGCCGTGTTCTCCACGGCAGGGCTGGAGATCGCGCAGAGCGTCGAGATCGGCGGCTTCTCGCTGAACTGGGGGCCATTCTTCATCGTGGCCGTGTTCACGGCCTTGCTGATCGCAGGCACCCAGGTCTCGGCCAAGGTCAACAACCTGTTCACCGTCATCAAGCTGGCGATCACCGTGTTTGTGATCGTCGTCGGCTTCACCTACATGAACACCGACAACTTCAGGCCTTTTGTACCCAGTGCACAGCCGCCCGTGGTGGCTCATGGCGTAAGCGGTGACCTGTGGGGGCAGCCCATGCTGGCCTGGCTGTTCGGTGCCGAGCCCAGCCAGTATGGCTGGCTGGGCGTGATCTCGGGCGCATCGCTGGTGTTCTTCGCCTTTCTGGGCTTTGATGTGGTGGCAACCTCGGCCGAAGAGGTCAAGGACCCGCAGCGCACGCTGCCACGCGGCATTCTCGGCGGGCTGGTGCTGGTGACGGTGCTCTACATCCTGGTCACGCTGGCGCTGACCGGCATGGTGCCCTATACGGCACTGGCCAGGGCCGAGAACCCGTCGCTGGCCACTGCATTCATTGCCGTGGGCGCCGGCTGGGCGGCGCAGGTCATCTCGGTCGGCGTGCTGATCGGCATGACCACCGTGGTCATGGTGCTGCTGATGGGCAGCTCGCGCGTGTTGCTGGCCTTGTGCCGCGACGGCCTGCTGCCGCGCAGCTGGGGCGTGACATCGGCCAGGCGCAAGACGCCGGTTCGCCTGCAACTGGCTGTGGGCGTGATCGTGGCGCTGCTGGCAGGCTTTACCAAGGTGGAGCTGCTGGAGGAGATGATCAACATCGGCACGCTGTCGGCCTTTGTGCTGGTCAGCATCGGCGTGCTGGTGCTGCGCAAAAAGCGTCCCGACGCCGGAGCCGGCTACCGCGTGCCTTTTGTGCCTGTGCTGCCAGTGCTCTCGGCCCTGCTGTGCTTTTATCTGATGCTGAATCTGACCACGCTGACCTGGCTGCGCTTTCTGGGCTGGATGGCGCTGGGTGCTGTGATCTATATGGCCTATGGCATGCGCCATTCGCGCCTGGCTCAGACGGATAAAAAGTGAGCTGTTAGCGCTTGATATTCATTGATTCCAATATGTTTAATATCTGAAATCGTTTGATATCAAGCACAAGAAGCTATCAAAAAAAAGCCCTGCAGAGAACGCTCTGCAGGGCTTTTGCATTGGTTAGAGTGCTGGGCATGAGTACCGAACCCACCGAGACCACGCCGACCCGCTCCCCCACCCAGTCCGCCGAAGACGGCCAGCAGCGCTGCCGCTGGTGTCTGGCCACGCCGGGCTATGTGAACTATCACGACCGCGAATGGGGATTTCCGGTGGGCAGCGATCAGCGCCTGTTCGAGAAACTCTGTCTGGAAGGCTTTCAGTCCGGCCTGAGCTGGCTGACCATTCTCAACAAGCGCGAGAACTTTCGCGCGGCCTTTGCGGGTTTCGATTTTCATAGCGTGGCGCAGTTCGGCGAGGCCGATGTGCAGCGCCTGTTGCAGGACGCGGGTATCGTGCGCCACCGCGGCAAGATCGAAGCCGTGATCAACAACGCCCAGCGGGCCATCGAAATGGTCCAGGCCGAAGGCTCTCTGGCCGCGTTCTTCTGGCGCTATCAGCCTGCTGTGCCATCGACAGGCACGACCATTCAGGCCCAGACGCCGGAGTCGCAAACCCTGTCCAAGGAGCTCAAGAAGCGCGGCTGGAAGTTTGTCGGGCCGACCACCATGTATGCGCTGATGCAGGCCATGGGCATGGTCAACGACCATGCGCCGGGCTGCATCACCAGAGCTGAAGTGGAGCGCGCCAGAGCCGCTTTTCAGCGGCCCTGAGGGCGGGCTTGTTCCGCCTTGCCGGCCCGGGGGGTCAAGCCTTGACCAGCAGCCCCGGCGCGCTGGCCAGAACTTTCATGGAGGCTTCGGTGCTGGCGGTGAACTGGCGGTTGCTGATGGTGTTCACATATATCCAGTCGGCGCGGCAGGCATCCGCCGTGGCCGTCACCAGCATATAGCCGCGGCGCGAGGTGTCGCAGTATTTGAGCGGCTTGATGAGCTGCTGCAGCGCAGCGGCCAGCGCGGCGGGGTCTTCGCCCGGCAGGTATTCCTCGAAGCCCGGCGAGCTGACCGAGGAGGTCGCAAACTCCACGCCCACGGCCTTGCCGTTCATGTCCTGCAGCTCGCTGGCCCAGGCGTTGTGCGTGTCGCCGGCCAGCACCACCAGCTTCTTGCCGAGCTGACGCGCGGAGCCCAGAACGGTCTCGCGCGCGGCCTGGTAGCCATCCCAGGCGTCCAGGTTGTAGGGGATCGAAGGCTGGGCCAGGATGGCCTGCTCCTGAGGCGTGAGTGTGGCTGGCGCGGTCTGCGCCTTGGCAACCAGCGCTGCGTACTGCGAGACCGATACGCCCGCGCCGGCTTGGATGGTCTCCATGAGTATGGGAGCGGGAATGTTCATGCGCCCCATCAGCACCTGTTGGCCCAGTACCTGCCAGGTGGCACGGGAGGCCGCCATCTGCTGCTGCAGCCACTGTGTCTGGGTCTGCCCCAGCAGCTGACGCGACGGATTGGCCATGGCCGTGGTGAAGCCCGCCGAGTCGATGCCGGCAGAGGTCATGAAATCGGCATAGTCCAGCTGCTTGTCGCGGCCTATCACGCGGGTGTCCAGCATGTGCAGCGAGACCAGATCGCCAAAGTCGAAGCTGCGGTAGATCAGCTCGGCGCTCGCGGTGCGCGTGGGCATCCACTCGTGGTAGGCCTGCATGGCAGCCGCCTTACGCATGGCGAAGTCGCCCTCGCCGGGCTGGTGATTCTCGGCTCCCGCACTCCAGGTGTCGTTGGCAAATTCGTGGTCGTCCCAGATGGCAATCATGGGCGCGGCGGCATGCAGGGCCTGCAGGTCGGCATCGCTCTTGTACTGGGCATGGCGCTGGCGGTAGTCGGCCAGCGAGAGAATTTCTCCGGCAGGATTGACCAGACGACCCATGGCCTCGGCCTGGGCCGAGGCATAGCCGCCGCGCGCGTATTCATAGATGTAGTCGCCCAGGTGTACCGTGGCGTCCAAGTCGCTGCGCCTGGCCGCATCGGCGTATACATTGAAGTAGCCGGCCGGGTAGTTGGCGCAGGAGAAGACAGCCAGTCTGACCTGGGCCACCGAGCCGGTGGGCAGGGTACGCGTGCGTGCTGCCGCCGAAGTTACGCCATGGGCGCGGAAGCGGAAGTGATAGACCGTGGCAGGCTTGAGGCCGGCTGCATCGACCTTGACCGTGAAGTCCCTGGCGGCGGTGGCGCTGCTCTCGCCACGCACCACGATGGAGGCGAACGCCGCGTCGCTGGCAAGCTCCCATTGCACGGGAATGTCTGCCTGGTGGCCGGCGGGCGGGGTGACGCGGGTCCAGAGCATCACGCGGTCGGACAGAGGGTCGCCGCTGGCCAGGCCATGGACGAAGCGGACTTCGGGGTCGGCCGGCTTGACCTCTGTCTGGCTGCCATCGCCGCCGCCGCAGGCCGCGAGCGGCAGCACGGACATTGCGCCGGCGCTCCAGGCCATCTGGCGCACAAAGCGGCGGCGGTTCAGTTCACTGGCTTGGTCGGTGGTGCCCTTGAGCAGGTTGTGCAGCGGCGGCTTGCTGGATTCGTCGGTCATGGTGCTTTCATTGCTGACAAAAACGCGAGCGTGGCAAGCGTCCATGACGTGGCTGTGAAACGCCGAGCCGCTGCGGCTGAAGCCGGCGCAGGCGCAGTCCGCCGCCAACAATGAAAAAGCCCTGCAGACATGGTCTGCAGGGCCTGTTTGGCGGGCAGGGATTTACAGTGTCTTGAACACTTCGCGGGCCGCTTCTATGGTGCGGTCGATATCTTCGTCGCTGTGCGCCGCGCTGACAAAGCCTGCCTCATACAGCGCCGGGGCAAAGTAATGACCGCGCTCCAGCATGCCATGGTAGAACTTGTTGAAGACCTTGCCGTCGGTCTTCATGACCTGGGCGTAGTGCGTGGGCAGCTCGGGCAGGAAATAAAAGCCGAACAGCCCGCCTTGCCAGTCCACGCTGAAGGGAATGCCGGCGGCATTGGCTTCGGCCTTCAGGCCCTGCATCAGGTGGCCGGTCTTGAGGTGCAGCTCGGCGTGGAAGCCGGGGCGGCTGATCAGCTCCAGCGTCTTCAGGCCGCAGGCCGTGGCAATCGGGTTGCCCGACAGCGTGCCGGCCTGGTAGACGGGGCCCAGCGGCGAGAGCTTTTCCATGATCTCGCGGCGGGCACCGAAGGCCGCCATGGGCATGCCGCC
Organism: Comamonas sp. Z1; assembly: GCF_008121555.1. Taxonomy (NCBI): domain Bacteria; kingdom Pseudomonadati; phylum Pseudomonadota; class Betaproteobacteria; order Burkholderiales; family Comamonadaceae; genus Comamonas; species Comamonas sp. Z1. The sequence goes on along the minus strand of NZ_VOQT01000002.1, from coordinate 71,562 downwards.
GCCGATGACCTTGCCCATCACGGTGATGTCGGGCGCAAAGCCTTCGATCTCCTTGGCATACAGGCTTTGTGCGCTGCCCAGGGCGACGCGAAAGCCCGTCATGACTTCGTCATAGATCAGCAGCGCGCCATGCTCGCGGGTCAGCTCGGAGATGCGGCGGGTGAAGTCCACCGAGGCGCGCACAAAGTTCATATTGCCGGCAATCGGCTCCATGATGACGCAGGCAATGTCGCTGCCCATCTTGGCAAAGGCCTCTTCGAGCTGTGCAACGTCGTTGTACTCCAGCACGATAGTGTCCTTGGCCACATCGGCAGGCACGCCTGCCGAGGAAGAGGCGCCGAAGGTGGCCAGACCCGAGCCGGCCTTGACCAGCAGGGCATCCGCATGGCCGTGGTAGCAGCCGTTGAACTTGATGATCTTGTTGCGGCCCGTGTAGCCGCGCGCCAGGCGCAGCGCGCTCATGCCGGCTTCGGTGCCGGAGCTGACCAGGCGCACCATGTCCATGCTGGGCATGAGGGCGCGGATCTTCTCGGCCAGCACGACTTCGCGCTCGGTGGGGGCGCCGAAGCTGAAGCCTTCGAGCACGGCGGCCTGCACGGCCTCGACCACTTCGGGGTGGCCGTGGCCCAGGATCATGGGGCCCCAGCTGCCGATGTAGTCGGTGAACTGCTGATCATTCTGGTCCCAGAAATAGGCGCCCTGGGCGCGCTTCACAAAGCGCGGCGTGCCGCCCACGGCGGCGAAAGCGCGCACCGGCGAGTTCACGCCGCCGGGGATCACGCCCTTGGCGCGTTCGAACAATGCAATATTCAGATCAGTGTTTTGTGTCATGAGAGGGAATCACAAAGCCTTCAATCGGCTTGGAGTCGGGTTCGTCATCGGTGGCGTCTTCGGCCTGCTCGTCTTCGGACTCCTCGTCCTCGGTGGGCTGGGCCCAGAACAGGCGATCGGGCAGATAGTGGCCCATGCCGGGGCGAAAACCTGCATCCAGGCTGTGGTCCAGGTATTCCAGTGCCTCCAGCGTCGCGGCGCCCAGATCGTTGCCGGTGGCCAGCAGGGCCGTAATCGCAGCGGACAGCGTATCACCGGCACCTGTGAACGTGGCGTCAAACATCTCGTACTTGCTGTTGCCCAATACGGACTGGGCCGTGGTCAGCACGTTGTCCACGAACTGGTCGGGCAGGGGGATGCCGGTCACCAGCACATAAGGCACTTCCAGTGCCTCGGCGGCCATGGCAATGTCGCGCGCCGTGGGTGCACGGCTGTTTTCCCATTCAGGCAGCAGCCAGCGCCACAGCGTGTTGTGGTTTCCAACCAACACCGAGGTTTGAGGCAGGACAAGCTCCTTGAACGCATCCAGGTACTGATCCTGCTTGTCGTCCTCCCACCAGGACAGGTCCGGCATGTAGCTGATGATGGGAATGTCGGGGTAGTCCGATGAGATAGTGGCAATGGCGGCCAGGTTGGCAGGGCTGCCTACAAAGCCGACCTTGATGGCGGTGACGGCAATGTCCTCCAGCACCATGCGCGCCTGCTCGGTTACCGCATCGTCGTCGAGTGCAAAGTGCTCGTAGATGCGGGCCGTGTCTCTGGCGTAGGCGCCGCAGGCCACGGGCAATGCATGACCGCCGATGGAGGAGATGGTGGCGATGTCGGCCGAGAGCCCGCTGGCTCCGCTGGGGTCACTGCTGTTGAAAGACAGCACGCAGACGGGTGCTGATTCTGTCGCTTCTTCCTGGCGGGTGCGGCGAGGGGGAGTGGAGGAGATGGGGTTCAATGCCATGGCGCACCCCAGTTTGCACCCGGGAATGCAAGGGTGGGAGCCGGGGTTGTGACTAGATACAATCGTTGCATTCTATGTGAAGCCCCTTTAAGCTGTGACTGACCCTAAAACCTGGATGTGTTTGACCTGTGGCTGGCTTTATGACGAAGCCCAAGGCTGCCCCGAACATGGAATTGCTCCAAACACCCGCTGGGAAGATGTGCCTATGAACTGGACATGCCCGGAATGCGGTGCACGCAAAGAAGATTTTGAAATGGTGGAAATCTGAGTGCAAGAGTCGCTCACTCCATCAACGACCGAATTGGGAGGAATTTCACCGTGACAGCATCTGGTGCGCCTTTGCGCGTTCTGGTCGTGGATGACAGCAACACCATCCGCCGCAGCGCTGAAATTTTCCTCAAGCAAGGTGGTCACGAAGTTCTTCTTGCCGACGATGGCTTCGATGCCCTGTCCAAGGTCAATGACTACCAGCCCCAGCTCATCTTCTGCGACATTCTGATGCCCAAACTCGATGGCTATCAGACCTGCGCCATCATCAAGCGCAATGCTCGCTTTGCCAATACGCCCGTCGTGATGCTGTCATCCAAGGACGGTGTATTCGACAAGGCTCGCGGTCGCATGGTGGGCTGCCAAGACTATCTGACCAAACCGTTTACCAAAGATCAATTGCTGCAAGCCGTACAACAATTCGCGCTGCAAGCTGCAGATGTGGGAGCTGCATGATGACAATTCAAAAAGTTCTGGTCGTTGACGATTCCAAGACGGAGCTGATGGCTCTGAGCGATATCTTGCAAAAGCAGGGCATGCAGGTGCGTACCGCGGAAAATGGCGAGGAAGCCATGAAGCGCCTGGCCGAAGACAAACCCGACCTGATCCTGATGGATGTGGTCATGCCTGGACAGAACGGCTTTCAGCTGACCCGCGCCATTTCTCGCGATCCCCTGTATGCCGATGTGCCGATCATCATGTGCACCAGCAAGAATCAGGAAACCGACCGGGTCTGGGGCATGCGTCAGGGCGCACGTGGCTATATCACCAAGCCCGTGGATGCCGCCGAGCTCCAAGCCAAGATCGCAGCGCTATAACGAGCCGCGCTGCTTATGGCGAACCGTGAAGCCCTCCGAGATCTCCAATCCCGTCTGGCCGGGCGCCTGCAGGCAGCACGCAGCGAAGGCGTCAGCGTTGCTGCCTGGCTGGCAGTGCAGGCTGGCGGACGGGATTATTTGCTGCCGCTGAATCAGGCAGGAGAAATCTTTCCCTGGACCGGCGTTCAGCCCGTCCCATACACACAGGCCTGGTTTCTGGGCATCGCCAATCTGCGCGGTGCTTTGATGGGGGTGGTGGACCTGGCTCAATTGCTGGGTCATGGAAGTGTCCGCAATGAGCAGGAACTGATGGACTGCAGCCTGCTGGCCTTCAACCCTGCATTGGAGGTCAACGCGGCCCTGCTGGCCGATCGTCTGCTGGGCCTGCGTGCCGCAGACGCGTTTTCCAAGGCCGAGCCTGCGCCTGAGCGTTCCCCGAGTTTCTTCGGAGCCGTCCATATCGATGCGAGCGGCCGCCGCTGGCAGGAGCTGAAATTGCAGTCCCTGTCTCAAACCGCCAAATTTTTGAGCATTCGTGCTTGAGGTTCCTGGATACAGCGCTATGTCCTTTGCACAGAAAATAAATCAGTTGTTCCGACGCAAGCCCATCGCGGCTGCCGTCAGTGGTGATAGCAGCATGATGGGAGACACGGTCGTACAGGATATGTACGACGGATCGCTCAATAGCGTGCAGGGGGCACCTTCCGTCTTCGGCGTCGAGGAGGCCGGTCGCGCGGACGAACTGGTGAGCCTGCCTATTCTTGGTACGGCCACGACTGCCAAGCATCAGCGCACCTTGTTTACCTTGCTGGGTGGCTCGGTGCTGGTGCTGGTGGTTCTGTCGGCATGGATGCTGCGCGAAGCAGGCAACTCCAACCAGCAACTGGCGGCGACCGGCCAGGCATTGATGCAGTCGCAACGTCTGGCCAAGTCGGTCTCCATCGCCATGACGGGAGCCGCTCCTGCGTTTGCCGACGTCAAGGACAGCGCCGGCGTTTTAGCGCGCAACGTGCGAGCGCTGGCTGCCGGCGATTCCGATCTGGGCGTGAACGCGCTGGGTGGCGGTTTGCAGGACGAGCTCAGCTCCATCAGCACCCTGATGGAGCGAGCGGAAAAGAGCGCCGGGCTGATTCTCGGACAGCAAAAGACTCTGACTCAAGTGGGCGACGCGCTGCGCACCATCAACCGTCAGTCCTCCGATCTGCTGGAAACCGCGGAAACCATTTCTTCGCTGAAGCTGCAGCAAGGCGCTGGCGCGGCCGAGATCTCTGCTGCCGGTCAACTGGTGATGTTGACTCAGCGTATTGCCAAGTCTGCCAACGAATTCCAGACCCTGGAGGGCGTGAGTCCCGAGGCCGTTTTCCTGCTGGGCAAGGACTTGAATTCCTTCAAGGAAATCTCCGAAGGTCTGCTCAACGGCAGCGCTGAAATGCGGCTGTCGGCGGCACGCGATCCTCAGGTGCGTGAACAGCTGGAGACGTTGATCAAGCAGTACGACGATACGCGTACCCAGGCCAGTGCCATTCTGGGCAATCTGCAAGGGCTGGTGTCGGCCCGGGAAGCGCAGACCAGCATCAACAATGACAGCGAACCGCTGCGTCAGCAGCTGGAGCAGCTGCAGACGGCGCTGCAGGGGTTGGGCGGGGCCAGCATGCTGCAGCTGGCGCTGCTGGCCATCGCCATTTTGACCGCGGTTCTGAGCGGTATCGGCATCTCGCGCGTGCAACTGCTGGACAGCCGGGCGCGCCAGCAGGAAGCCGAGCGTCACCAGGTTGATGCCCGTTTGCAGGAGCAGGAAGCCAAGCGCATCAACGACGCCAACCAGGCGGCTATTTTGCGTTTGATGAACGAGTTGCAATCGGTGGCCGAGGGCGATCTGACGCAGGAAGCCACCGTGACCGAGGACATCACGGGCGCGATTGCCGACTCGGTGAACTACACGGTGGAAGAGCTGCGCGCTCTGGTGGGATCGGTGCAGAACACCGTGACCCGCGTGGCCCAGACCACCGAGCAGGTGGACGTCACCTCGACCGAGCTGCTGGCTGCATCGAACGAGCAGCTGCATGAAATTCGCGAAACCGGCAAGTCGATTCTGGACATGGCCGGCCGTATCAACAATGTCTCGGCTCAGGCGCAGGAATCGGCCCAGGTGGCCCGTCAATCGCTGCAGGCTGCGGACTCGGGTCTCAAGGCGGTGCAGAACGCCATCGGCGGCATGAACTCCATCCGCGATCAGATTCAGGATACCTCCAAGCGAATCAAGCGTCTCGGTGAGTCGTCCCAGGAGATCGGTGAAATTACCGAACTGATTTCGGACATTACCGAGCAGACCAACGTGCTCGCATTGAACGCCGCCATTCAGGCTGCGTCTGCAGGTGAAGCAGGTCGCGGCTTCTCGGTGGTGGCGGAAGAAGTGCAGCGCCTTGCCGAACGTTCCGCAGACGCCACGCGACAGATTGCCGCGCTGGTGAAGGCCATTCAGACCGACACCCAGGATGCGGTGGCCGCCATGGAGCGCTCTACCCAGGGCGTGGTGGAAGGGGCTCGTCTGTCCGACTCTGCAGGTACTGCACTGTCTGAAATCGACAGCGTGTCGCGCCGACTGGCCGAGCTGATCGAGCAGATTTCCAACTCCACATCACGTGAAGCCAATATGGCCAACGGCGTGGCGGAAAACATTCAGCACATTTTTGCCGTGACCGAGCAAACCGGTGAGGGAACCCGCACCACTGCGCAGCAGGTGCGAGAGCTCTCCCACATGGCTGAAGAGCTGCGTCAGTCTGTTTCCCGATTCAAGATTGCCTGATTTGACTGGCTCTTTCTCTCATAAAAATGCACGACCCTTGAGGGTTAAGGAACTAGAGCATGTCAGTGGTTGACGACTCGCCAATACGTACAGCCATGTCTGCAACTGCAGAGCAGGATCTGGGCCCGCTGGCCTGGGTGCTCGATGAAGTGCGCAAGTCGCTGGAGGCAGCGACCAAGGCTGTGAGCCGTTTCATGCGCGATGCGGATGCGGCCCGTTTGTCTGATCTAGAGGAGTTGGATACATCGGCACTGCGCATTGCACGCCAGCAGCTGCATCAGGCCTGTGGTGCTCTGGAGATGGTGGGGGTCACCGCCCCGGCGCAGGTGCTGCGCAGCATGGAAGCTGCGGTCAACCGCTTTGTACAGCGTCCCGAATACTGCACGCAGGAAGCCGCGACCACGCTGGAGCGCACGCACTTTGCGCTGATGGAGTTTCTGGAGGCCGTTCTGGCCGGTCAGCAGGTCTCGGCTGTAGCCCTGTTCCCTCAGTACCGTGAGACCCAGGTGCTGGCCGGCAATGACAAGGCCCACCCGGCTGACCTATGGCCTGCCGAGCGCCGTGCACGCGAGCCCCGCTGGACCGGGACCATGCCGGAGCCGCTGGCCTATGGCCCACATGCACGTGCCATGCTGGACGGTGTGGTGCTGCGCATGGTCAAGAGCGACGACCGCGAGGCGGCAGCCCAGATGTGCGAGCTTTGCCGGCGCTTTGCGGCAGCTCAGTCCGAAGATGTGGCGGCGCGCAGTTTCTGGAAAATCGCTGCGGCCTTCTTCGACGGCCTGGCACGTGGACTCATCACTGCCGATATCTACGTCAAGCGCATGGCTTCGCGCGTGCTCATGCAGTACGCCAGCATGGCCAAGGGCGACAGCCTGCCGCCCGCGCGCCTGCTGCAGGACCTGATGTTCTTTTGCGCGCAGGCCAAGCCCCGCGAGCAGGCCGGTGAGAGTCTGAAGGCCGTACACGAGGCCTATGCCATGGAGCAGATGCCGGTGGTGGACTACCACGTGGCGCGCTATGGCCGCTTCGATCCCTCGGTGCTGGTGCAGGCGCGCAAGCGCATTGCGGCCGCCGCAGAGACATGGTCTGCCGTAGCGGGTGGCGACCGCAGCAAGATCAGATCCATGGCCGAGCAGTTCGGACTGGTGTCCGAGTCGCTGGTCAAGCTGCAGCCAGTCAGTCACGGGCTGGCGCGCGCGCTGATTCGTGTGGCGGAGACGGTGGAGCGCATTGGCGAGCCGCCACCAGCCGAGCTGGCCATGGAGGTGGCGACCGCGGTGCTGTATCTGCAGGCCAGCTTCATGACTGCCGGGCATGACGACGAAATACAGGCCGCCCAGTCCAGCGTGCTGGTCCAGCGTCTGGATGCGGCTTTGCATGGCGCGCAGTCCGAGCCGCTGGAAATCTGGATGGAGGAGCTCTACCGTCAGGCCAGCGACCAGCAGACCATGGGGTCGGTGGTTGGAGAGCTGCGCATCACCCTTGGCGAGGCTGAGAAGCAGCTGGATCTGTTCTTTCGCAATCCCGCGGACACCTCGGTGCTGGCCTCGGTACCGGGCCAGATGGCGCAAATGCGTGGGGTGCTGTCGGTGCTGGGATTCGAGCAGGCCGCGACCGCCATGCAGCGCATGCGTGACACCGTCGAGCATCTGATGCTCGGCGAGGTGACGGTCGAGAACCAGCCTCGCATCTTCGAGAAGCTGGGCAGCAGCCTCGGTGCCATGGGCTTTCTCATCGACATGCTCAGCTACCAGCGCAATATGGCGCGCAAGCTGTTCGTCTATGACGAGGAAAAGGACGAACTGCGCATCGTCATGGGTCATAGCCGCAGTCGCGGCCCCGAAGCCTTCCGTCCCACCGTGGATATTCCCATGGATGGCGTACCGTCTTCTGGACAGACTCCAGTCGCTTCGGCTGCCGTGATTGCTGATCCGGCAGTGGAGCCCTCGGTCGCCGCACCGCCACCGCCTGTCGAAGTGAGGCCAGTTCCCGCTGCTGTGGCGAAGCCAGAGCAGTTGCAAGTCAGGCACATCGAGGACGAGGACACCCCGCCGTGGGCAGTGACCGAGCCAGGTGCCTTGCCCGAGTTTGAGGTAGCACCCGCACCAGCCGTGGCAGAGTCGGCCGGCGTGGGCTCCGATGCCCTGGCCGATGCCATGGCTCAGGTGTTTGCGGGCATGCAGTCGGGCAAGCAGGCAACTGACGAGGCGGATGTCGCTCGGGATCTGACAGCGGCAGTCGCAGCTCCTGCGGGCGTGCCTGCGGCTGCTACGGTGCCGGCCGCCGAATTGAACACTGTAGATCTGGACGGCGACGATGAGCTTCTGTTCATCTTCCTGGAGGAAGCCCGCGAAGTCGTGGATAACGGCTTGCAGGCCCTCAAGGTTTTGGCGGACGAACCCGGCAATCTGAGCGAGCAGACCACGCTGCGCCGTGCGTTCCACACGCTCAAAGGCAGCTCGCGCATGGTGGGGCTGGATGAGTTTGGTGAAGCCGGCTGGGCCATGGAGCAGATGCTCAATGCATGGCTGGCAGAGCAGCGACCCATGCCGCAGGCCATGCAGCAGCTGGCTCAGGATGCCCTGAAGGCCTTTGCCGTCTGGGCACAGGATATAGAGAACCAGCAGGCGCAGAACTGGTCGGCCACGGCCTTCCGTGCCGCTGCAGACGCCATGCGTCTGCAGGGCGAGCGTGCCGAGGTGGCCCTGGTTCCGCGTCGCGGCGAGCGCGCCCAGGGCCTGGAGTCGACCGAGGCGGCCGCTGCTGCGGATGCACCCGTGCTGGAGTTGCCTGTAGCGCCCGAGCCGATCGCCGAGCTGCAGTGGCCACTGGAGCCACAGACCGTGGCCGCAGAGCCCGTATTTGCGATGCCGGAGCTGGAGTTCCCGCAAGAAGAGCTGTCTGCGCAGCCAGATCAGGAGCCGGTGGCTGAGCTGGAGGCGGCAGCAGCCGACTTTGCCTTGCCGGAACTGGATATTCCAGACGACCTGCTGCATCAGCTTCAGGCACCCGATGCGCTTGAAGCGTCCGCATTGCCTGCTCTGGAGTCGGCGGCAGAGCCCGAGTGGATAGAGGGCGCCGAGGAGGTTCAGCCTTCGCTGCAGGAAATCACCGCGGCAGAAGAGGTGCAGGAGCTGGATTTTGCCGCCTTCGAAGCGGCCATGCGTGAAAGCGAGCAGGCTGCCATAGACATGCAGACTGCCGTGGAGCCCCCCGCCATGGACGCAGCTACCGGGGTGCCGGCCGCTGTGGAGATGGCGCTCGAGCTGCCGTCTGCAGAGGCTGCGATCGAGCTGGAGGCCATTGAAGCCTTGCTGGATGGCGTGCCCGAGCCAGTCATGGCCGAAGAACCCGCTCAACTGCCGGAGCCCGAAGTCTCTGCGGTTGAGCAGGTGCTCGAACAGACAGAACAGACAGGTGAGACAGACGACAGCTATCGCAATATAGACGGGCTGCGCATCAGTGCAGCGCTGTACAACGTCTATCTCAACGAAGCAGACGAGTGGTCAGAGCGACTGGGTGAGGTGTTGCAGCAGTGGTCGCAAGAGCCGGCTGCCGTCATTCCCGACGACGCGATCGCGCTGGCGCATTCCCTGGCAGGCAGCTCCGGCACCGTGGGCTTCAAGGCCTTGTCGGAGCTGGCGCGTTTGCTCGAGCATGCACTGCTGCATCTGCAGCCTCAGGGCTATGCCGGCGCGCTGCAGATTCAGCAATGCGTGACCGCATCCGATGAAGTGCGCCGCTTGCTGCATCAGTTTGCGGCAGGCTTTCTCAAGGACGCTTTACCCGCTGTCGAAGACGCACTGCGTGAAATCCTGAATACTCCGATCGATGCCGGTGCAGCAGCTGAAACTGCCGATCTCGAGCTGTCCGATCTGGCCGAGCTGGATGAGGCAGAGTGGCCCGAGGTGCAGGCGCTGCAGCCGCCTGCAGATCCCAAGGACTTGCCGCTGGACTTTGCTGCCGAGCTTTCGCAGGATGGGGCCTTGCCCGAGCTTGCGGGTGATGGACCCAAGGGTGTGGCCGAGGAAGACGTGGGAGCATCGGCAGCCGACCCGTTGCTGGATGCCGTGGTGAAAGCCGCGGATCAGGCACCGTATTCCATGGTGCCTGCCGCGGGCAGCGTGGAGCATGAGGCCGAGCTGCAGCGCCGCATCGATGAAGCCATCGCGCTGGCGGTGCATGCCGGTGACGACGAAGACGATATCGATGTGCTCGATCAGGTCGATGCCGACCTGTTTCCCATTTTCGAGGAAGAGGCCATCGACCTGCTGCCCAAGCTCGGTGCTGCACTGCGCCGCTGGCATGGGCGCCCGACGCTGGATGAGGCTCGCAACGAAGCTCTGCGCGCTTTGCACACCATCAAGGGCAGTGCCCGCCTGGCGGGTGCCATGCGCATGGGTGAGATGGCCCACCGCCTGGAGTCGGCGGTGGAACGTATTGATCAGGAGCGTCCCGCAGCCGAAGCGATCGAGCCGCTGCTGAGCAGCTTTGACGCTTTGCAAGCCAGCTTCGATGTGCTGCGCATGGCCGGTGAGCAGGAGTCCGAGCAGCCACTGGCTCAACTGGACGATCTTCTTGCTCAGGCGCCTTTGCATCTGAGCGCGGCGGAGTCTGATGTAGAGCAAGCAGCGGAAGCTCAAGCCGGAGAAAAGACTGCCGCAGATTTTGAGCAGGCCATTGAGCTGCCGGCTCCGGTGGTACCGCGTCCTGCGTCGCAGCAGACCGTGCGTGTGCGGGCGCAACTGCTGGACCGCTTGATTTCCCAGACCGGTGAAGTGCTGATTGCCCGCTCGCGTGTCGATGCGCGGCTGTCGCAGGCGCGTTCGGCGCTCAATGACTTGACGGGCAACCTGGAGCGCCTGCGCACGCAGCTGCGCGACATCGAGGTGCAGGCCGAAAGTCAGATGCAGTCGCGTCTGGCCCTGTCCAAGGACACGGCAGCCGGTTTCGATCCGCTGGAGTTCGACCGTTTCACCCGCGTGCAGGAACTCACGCGCATGATGGCCGAGTCGGTCAACGACGTGGCCACGGTGCAGCGCAATCTGCAGCGGGATCTGGCCGCTGCCGAAGACGATCTGGTTGCTCAGGGCCGGCAGGCACGTGATCTGCAGCGAGATCTGCTGCGCACGCGCATGGTGGAGTTCGACTCCTTTGCCGAGCGTCTGTACGCCGTGGTGCGCCAGACGTCCAAGGAAATGGGCAAGCAGGTGCGCCTGAACATCCTGGGCGGCACCATCGAAATGGACCGAGGCATGCTGGAGCGCATGATGCCGGCCTTCGAGCATCTGCTGCGCAACTGCGTGGCTCATGGCATCGAATCGCCCGAGCGGCGCCAGGAGCTGGGCAAGCCGGCTGTCGGCACCATCGAGATCGTGCTGAGTCAGGAGCGCAACGACGTGGCGCTGTCCGTGGAGGACGACGGGGCCGGTCTGGACCTGGAGCGGATTCGCGCCAAGGCCATCAGCCTCAAGCTCTGGAACGACGAGCGTCCCATGACGCTGGAAGACGCGGGGCGCCTGATTTTCGAGCCGGGCTTCAGCACGGCCGCCGAGGTGACGGGTGTTGCCGGCCGCGGCATCGGCATGGATGTGGTGCGTTCCGAAGTGAATGCTCTGGGCGGTCGTATCGAAACCCATACCGAGCCAGGCCGTGGCAGCGCCTTCCGGCTGGTTGTGCCATTGACCACGGCCGTGACCCAGGTGGTGATGCTGCGCATGGGCGCCGTGTCCATGGGCGTGCCCGCCAACCTGGTGGAAATCGTGCGTCGCGTGCCCGTCGATGTGCTGGAGGAGAGCTACCGCAAGCAGGAGTTCCAGGACGGCAGCGAAGTCATGCCCTTCTATTGGGCCGGCGCGCTGTGGCAAACCTCGCTGCGCAGCGAAGAAAACCTCGGGCGCACGCGCCCCGTGGTGATAGCTCGCAGTGCCTCGCAGCGTGTGGCGCTGCATGTGGACGAAGTGCTGGGCAACCAGGAAGTGGTGATCAAGAACCTGGGGCCGCAGCTGTCGCGTCTGCCCGGTCTTACCGGCATGTCCGTGCTGCCCTCGGGGGCCGTGGTGCAGATCTACAACCCGGTGGCGCTGGCCAACGTCCATGGCGAGCAGGTGCGAGCCATGCTGGCCAGGGCCGAGCAGGCCGCAGCCGATGGCGAACTGCAGGCTCTCTCAGGCGGTGCCGATCTGCTGGGCGCCGAAGCTGCGCAGACCACGGTGCCGCTGGTGCTGGTGGTGGATGACTCCATCACCGTGCGCCGCGTCACCCAGCGTCTGCTGCAGCGCGAAGGCTACCGTGTCACGCTGGCCGCTGACGGCCTGCAAGCCATGGAGCGTCTGCAGGACGAGCGCCCGACCCTGGTGCTGTCGGACATCGAAATGCCGCGCATGGACGGCTTCGATCTGTTGCGCAATATCCGCGCCGATCAGACGCTCGAAGGCATGCCGGTGGTCATGATCACTTCGCGCATTGCCCAGAAGCATCGCGAAATGGCCCGCGACCTGGGAGCCAATCACTACCTGGGCAAGCCCTATTCCGATGAGGAACTGCTGGGTCTGATCCAGCATTACGCCTTGCAGCGCAGCGGCCCCGCGCCTGAGCGCAGCCCGCTCGGCGGGTTTGCGGCCGAGGAGTCGGGAGTGACAGTCGAATAAGGTCTGCTCCTCATAACAGAGCGGCTTGCGCTGATCCGGATTGAATTTCAGATTGATATTGATCTGAAATACATGAAGGCCGTGCGCAAGCCGCTTCTTTTTTGAGTGACAGCCTATTGGACGGCTGGCAGCCGAGTACACCTGGATGTGGAGCTCCGCAGGGCCTGGAGCCAGGAAAGCTCAAGCTTCTTTCTTGAGGACTCCGTAGCGCGCCAGGGTTTTCTCCCGCGCTGCCGCATGATCCACGACGGGCAAGGGATAGTCGCGCCCCAGTGCGATGCCTGCTTCGGCCAGTTCCAGCGGCTTGGCCAGCCAGGGGGCATGCCGCAGTTTGCTGGGCAGCTGAGCCACTTCAGGCACATAACGCGCTATGAACTTGCCGTCCGGATCGAACTTCTCGCTCTGGGTTACCGGGTTGAAGATGCGGAACCAGGGCTGGGCATCGCAGCCCGTGGAGGCCGCCCATTGCCAGCCGCCGTTATTGGCCGCCAGATCGAAGTCATTGAGCTTTTCGGCGAAATAGGCCTCACCCCGGCGCCAGTCCAGGCCCAGGTCCTTGACCAGAAAGCTGGCCGTGACCATGCGCAGCCGGTTGTGCATATAGCCGCTGGTATTGAGCTGGCGCATGGCGGCATCGACCAGCGGGTAGCCGGTGCGGCCCTCGCACCAGGCGGCGAAGAGGGCGTCGGCCTCGGCTCCCGTCTCCCATTCGATAGCGTCATAGGCTGGCTTGAAGCTGCGTTCCACGACATAGGGCTGGTGGGCCAGGATCTGGAAGTAGAAGTCGCGCCAGATCAGCTCGCTGAGCCAGGTGGCAGCTCCTTCACGCGCTGCGGCAGACCAGTCCTCGTTGTGCGCCGCCTCGTGGGCGAGGCGGGCCAGCTCGCGTATCGACACGGTGCCGAAGCGCAGATGCACGCTGAGATAGCTGGGACCCTTGAGGGCCGGGAAGTCGCGCGCCGTCTTGTACTGCGGCAGGCGCGGCAGAAAATCGGTCAGCAACTGGCGTGCGCCGCTGACTCCGGAGGGCAGGCGCAGGCCGGCCAGTGTGTCCGCGGCAAAGCCCAGATCTGCAGCCGAGGGAATCGGGCGGCGCTCGGTGTCCGGCAGGTCGGCGAGCTTGCTCGCCAGATAGCGCTCGCTGGGGTAGGCCGAGAGATAGAACGGCGTGATTTTTCGCAGCCAAGCGTTCTTGTAGGGCGTGAAGACCGAAAACGGCGACAGGCTCTGGGTCAGCACCTCGTCGCGCGCAAAGATGCGGTGGTCCTTGAAGCGCAGCAGCAACTGCCCCTGGCTCTTGAGGCTGCGCGTCACCTGGGCATCGCGGGCGATGGCCGCCGGCTCGTCGTCGTCGTTGCAGAAGACGGCGCCCGCGCCCAGCTGCCGGGCCAGGGCAGGGATGATGTCCTGGGGCAGGCCGCGCCGCGTGATCAGCCCTGTCTGCGGACGTCCCGCGGTCTCGCGCAGGGCTGCATCCAGCTCGGCCAGACTCTGGCAGATGAACTCCACGCGGCGGTCGGCGCGGGGCAGGGCGGCAAGAATGCTGTCGTCGAAGACAAAGACGCAATACAGCTTTTCACATTGCTGCAATGCATGATAAAGGGCCGCGTTATCGGCCAGACGCAGGTCGCGCCGCAGCCAGATCAAGCCCACAGGGTAAGAAGGAGTCATGGATCGCCAGTAAAATCGCTGCATGTCTGCAGAATCTGCGCCTATCAACTTGACGCACCACTTCCTGATTGCCATGCCCGGCCTGGAAGATGAGTCGTTTTCGCGCAGCGTTGTCTACCTGTGCGAGCATAGCGAGCGTGGCGCGCTCGGTCTGATTATCAACAAGCCCTCCAAGCTCAGCCTGCAAGGCCTGCTGCAAAAAGTGGATTTGGGTCTCAAGCGCGATGATTTGCGCGACCAGCAGGTCTTTACCGGTGGCCCGGTGCAGACCGATCGCGGCTTTGTGCTGCATGAGCCCATGGTCATCGAAGGCGCACCCGAGAACGAATCGGCCTATGCCTCGACCATGACCATTCCAGGCGGTCTGGAGATGACCACGTCCAAGGATGTGCTCGAAGCCCTGTCGGACGGTGCCGGCCCCAGGCGCGTGCTGGTCACGCTGGGCTATTCCTCCTGGGATGAAGGCCAGCTCGAATCCGAAATCGGCGAAAACGCCTGGCTGACCGTGGAAGCCGACCCCGAGGTGATCTTCAGCACCCCGGTGGACGAGCGCTATGACCGCGCTCTGGGCCTGCTGGGTCTGCAGCGCTGGATGTTGTCCCCAGAGTCGGGTCGCGCATGAACGATATTTCCTCTTCCAACAAGGCCGCCGATGCGGCCTTTTCCTCGACTTTTTCCTCGGCCGAAAATGCGGCTGCCAGGCCTGCAGCAGCGCCAGCACCGCAAAAGCCGGAGGTTTCGGCCCATTTTCAGCAGTTCCTGGGCTTTGACTTCGGCATCAAGCGCACGGGTTGCGCCTCGGGCAACCGCGTGCTGGGCGGCGCCAACCCGCTGCCCACCATCAAGGCCGAAGCGGCGGATGCACGCCTGGCCGCGGTGGAAAAGCTGATCCGCGAGTGGCAGCCCAACGCCCTGGTGATAGGCGTGCCCTACCACCCCGATGGTGCGGCACACGAGAACACGGCCCGGGCCCTGAAATTCGGCCGCCAGCTCAGAAGTCGCTTCAAGCTGCCGGTGTACGAGGTGGACGAACGCTACAGCACGACCGAAGCCCTGGCGGGTGGCGCACGCGACGCCGACGCGGCTTCGGCCTGCATCATTCTTGAACAGTTTTTGAGGAGTCTCCCATGAGTGAAACCATTGCAGGAAACCAGCCGGGACAAGGCAGCCTGATCCTGGACGCCGAAGCCCTGTATAGCGAGCTGCTGCGCGGCGTGCAGCGCATCATGGGCCCCAATACCCGTCTGGCGGGCATCACCTCGGGCGGCGCCTGGCTGGTCGAGCGCCTGCACAAGGATCTGAACCTCAAGGGCAAGCCCAGCGTGCTGTCTTCCTCGCTGCACCGCGACGATTTTGCCCAGCGCGGCATGGCTTCCAGCGCCCAGACCCAGATCGCCTTCGATGTGAACGGCGCCGATGTGCTGGTGCTCGACGATGTGCTCTACACCGGCCGCACCGTGCGCGCCGTGCTCAACGAACTCTATGACTACGGCCGTCCCGCCAGCGTGCGACTGGCCGTCCTGGTGGACCGGGGAGGGCGCGAGTTGCCCATCCAGGCCGACTTTGCCGCAGCGCGCGTGGCGCTGCCGGCCGACCGTTCCCTGGCGCTGGCGCGCGACGAGGGCGGTGTTTTCCACTTCCGCATTCAAGAGGCCTGATCGTGCTGTACAAGCGCAACCCCCAACTCAACAAGAACGGCGAGCTGATCCACCTGCTCTCCACCGAAGGCCTGTCCAAGGACATCCTGACCCAGATTCTCGACACGGCCAGCAACTTCGTCAGCGTCAACGACCGTGAAGTCAAGAAGGTGCCTCTGCTGCGCGGCAAGAGCGTGTTCAATCTGTTCTTCGAGAACAGCACACGCACCCGCACCACCTTCGAGATTGCGGCCAAGCGCCTGTCGGCCGACGTCTTCAACCTGGACATTGCGCGCAGCTCGGCCAGCAAGGGCGAGACCCTGCTGGACACCATCGACAACCTCTCGGCCATGGCGGCCGACATCTTTGTCGTGCGCCACAGCGAGTCGGGCGCTCCCTATCTGATCGCCAAACATGTGGCACCCCATGTGCATGTGGTCAATGCCGGCGACGGCCGCCATGCCCACCCCACCCAGGGTCTGCTGGACATGTACACCATCCGCCACTACAAGCAGGATTTCTCCAATCTGCGCGTGGCCATCGTGGGCGACGTGCTGCACTCGCGCGTGGCGCGCTCGGACATCCACGCCCTGACCACGCTCGGAGCTGCCGAGGTGCGCGTGGTCGGACCGCGTACCCTGGTGCCCTCGGACATGGCCAGCATGGGTGTGCGCGTCTTCCACAATCTGGAGGAGGGCATCAAGGACTGCGACGTCATCATCATGCTGCGTCTGCAGAACGAGCGCATGAGTGGCGCGCTGCTGCCTTCGAGCCAGGAATACTTCAAGAGCTTCGGCCTGACCGAAAAGCGCCTGGAACTGGCCAAGCCCGATGCCATCGTCATGCACCCCGGCCCCATCAACCGCGGCGTGGAGATCGACTCCGCCGTGGTGGATGGCCCGCAGGCCGTGATCCTGTCGCAGGTGACCTTCGGTATCGCCGTGCGCATGGCGGTCATGTCGATCGTCGCGGGGAATGAGGCTTGAACACCCCCTGAGCCGCTGCGCGGCTTCCCCCTCTCTCGCGATGCGGGAGGGGGACGACACCTTCGCGTCGGGGCGGCCCTAGCTTGGTGTCCCGTGCGAAGGTCGACGAAGCAAACTGCAGTTGCTGGTGGTGACGATTTTTAGAGATGTTTTTATAGCTGCTAGCGCTTGTGTGGCAAGGGCTGGAAGCCAATTTGGTGCCAAACCATGAAGATTCTGATTCGCAATGGCCGGGTGATGGACCCGGCACGAGGTTTCGACCAGCAGGCCGATATCGCCATCGATGGCAGCGTGATCGCCGCCATTGGCACGGTGCCCGAAGGTTTTGTGGCCGAGCGTGAAATCGACGCCTCCGGCCAGTGGGTGCTGCCCGGTCTGGTGGACCTGGCCGTGCGCCTGCGCGAGCCCGGTCACGAGCATGAAGGCATGTTGCAGTCCGAGATGGCGGCTGCCGTGGCCGGTGGCGTGACCAGCCTGGTCTGCCCGCCCGATACCGAACCCGTGCTCGACGAGCAGGGTCTGGTGGAAATGCTCAAGTTCCGTGCCGAGAAGCAGCACAAGTCGCGTCTGTTCCCCATGGGCGCGCTGACCGTGGGACTCAAGGGTGAAACGCTGACCGAGATGGCCGAGCTGACCGAGTCCGGTTGCGTGGCCTTCGGCCAGGCGGATGTGCCGCTGTCCAGCATCACCACGCTGAGCCGTGCGCTGAGCTATGCCAACACCTTTGGCTATGCCGTGTGGCTGCGCCCGCAGGACAAGGATCTGGGCAGGGGCGTGGCCGCCAGCGGCGCGCTGGCCACCCGCATGGGTCTGGCCGGGGTGTCCGTGGCGGCAGAGACGATTGCGCTGCACACCATCTTCGAGCTGATCCGTGGCTCGCAGACCCGGGTTCACCTGTGCCGCATCTCCAGCGCCGCCGGCGTGGAGCTGGTGCGCCGAGCCAAGGCCGAAGGCCTGAACGTGACCGCCGACGTGTCCATCAACTCGCTGCTGCTGACCGAGAACGACATCGGCTACTTCGACAGCTGTGCCCGTGTGGTGCCCGTGCTGCGTCAGCAGCGCGACCGCGATGCGCTGTCTGCTGCACTCGCGGACGGCACCATCGATGCGCTGGTTTCCGATCACTGCCCGGTGGACGAAGATGCCAAGGTGCTGCCCTTTGCCGAAGCCGAACCCGGTGCGACCGGCGTGGAGCTGCTGCTGTCCATTGCCGTGAAGTGGAGCCGCGACTACAAGGTGCCGCTGAACCGCGCACTGGCTGTCGTGACTTCGGCTCCCGTGGCCGTGCTGGGGAGCGCCCTGGGCGAGCAGCAGTCCCTGCTGGGGCAGCTCAAGGTGGGCGGCGTGGCAGATCTGTGCATCGTCGACCCCGAGGCGGAGTGGACGGTCGATCCCAAGGCGCTGCAAAGCCAGGGCAAGAGCACGCCATTCAACGGCTATGAGCTGCCTGCGCGCGTGGTAACGACTATCGTTGACGGCGCTGTCGCCTATCAACGATAGGCTCCCCCTGAGCGGCTTTGCCTAGGCGGCCCCGCCGCTTCCCCCTCTCTCGGTGCGTTGCATCGGGAGGGGGACGACACCCTCGGTGCGCGGCGGCGCTTCCTAGGTGCCTCTGACTTTGCATTGCGCCAGTCTTAGGCGCTTGCCGGTTTCATGTTGCAGCAACTGAGTCACAACGAGCCGCTACACTGTTTGAGAATCATGGCAAACGGCTTGCACAAAATCAAAACCGGCTCGCGTGCGGTATGGCGCGGACTGCGTCTGCTGGCCCATGTGGCCAAGGGCGCCTGGATCGTGGCGTTTCGCTTTCCGCAGCTGCACTACCTGCAGCAGCACGAGCATGTGCAGGCCTGGGCCGCAACGCTGCTGCTGCGGGCCGGGGTGCGACTGCAGGTCAAGGGCCTGCCGCCAGCCAAAGGACCGGTGCTGATGGTCAGCAACCATATCTCCTGGCTCGATATTCCGCTGCTGCACGCGGCGCGCCATTGCCGCTTCATCTCCAAATCCGACGTCAAGGGCTGGCCCATCATCGGCACGCTGGCGACGGCAGCGGGCACGCTCTACATCCAGCGCAGCTCGCGCCGCGATGCAGTGCGCATGGTGGGCGCCATGGAAGAGGCCTTCAAGCGCGGCGAAATCCTTGCAGTCTTTCCTGAAGGGACGACGGGCGATGGACGCAGCCTGCTCTCGTTTCACTCCAATCTGCTCGAAGCCGCCGTGCAATGCGATGCGCCGGTACAGCCCGTGGGGCTGCGCTTTGTCGATGGCAAGACAGGCAGCACCAGCTATGCCGCAACCTATGTCGGGGATGAGACCTTGCTGGGCTCCATCTGGCGCGTGCTTTGTTCGGAGCAGCTGATTGCCGTGGTGCACTATGGCGAGGCGCAGAGCGCACAAGGGCGTGACCGCCGCGCCTGGGCCAAGGACTTGCACACCGAGGTGGACAGGCTGCGCCAGAACTAGGCGCTGTGCCGGCGCTTTGCGCGCCCAGTCAAACCCTGTAGGCTGCGCGCATGCACGCCAGAGTTTTGCGCTATCTCGATGAAGTGGTTCGCCGCGGCTCCATCCGCAAGGCGGCCGAGCACCTGCATGTGGCTCCCACGGCCGTGAACCGGCAGATTCTCGATCTGGAGGCCGAGCTGGGAGCGCCGCTGTTCGACCGCATCCACAACCGCCTGCGTCTGACGCCTCTGGGTGAGATGGTGCTGACCCATGTGCGAAGCACCTTGCGCGAACATGCAGCGCTGCGCGAGCGCATTGCCGACCTCAAGGGCATGCGGCGTGGCGAGATCACTGTGGCGGCGACGTCGGGCCTGGCGGGCTCCTTGCTGCCATCGCTGGTGCATGACTTTCGCAGCAGCCACCCGGGGATGGTCGTTCGTGTCATCGACTTGCCCACGCAGGCCATTGTGTCTGCCGTGGAGGCCGGAGAGGTGGACCTGGGCCTTGCCTACGATCTCACGCCCAGACCCGGTTTGCGCATGCTGGCGGCCAGCGAATGGCAGATCGGAGCCGTCCTGCCGGTCAAGCACCCGCTGGCCCAGCATTCGTCGCTGCTGCTCAGCGAATGCGTGGGTCATCCGCTGATTCTGCCGGCACCGGCCCTGACCATACGCAGTCTGCTCAACGAAGCCTTCGCGCGCAGTGCCATCGAGGTGACGCCGGTGGCCGAGTCCACCTCCATGGCCTTGATACAGCGCCTGGTCATGCTGGGCGAGGGCATTGCCTTGCTCAACGCTCTGGATGTACTGGAGGAGCTGGATCGCGGTTCGCTGAGCTTCGTGCCTCTGCGCGATGCGCATCTGCAGCGCCAGACCCTGATGCTGTTCGTGCGCAAGGGCGCGGAGCTGAGCGCGGCTGCCGAGCTCATGGCGGCAAGCATCGAATCCGCGCTGGCGCGGCTCTACGCCAGAAAACACTGATTCACCGTCCACATTTTGTGGACATGCTTGGCTGAATTCAGCGCTATCGCGCGCTTGGGTGCCTCTCTAGACTTGCGCTTCTTGTTTAGAGAGGAAGAAACCCATGACCCTGATTGCCCTGAATGCCGACGTACTGGTCACCATGGATGCGCAACGCCGCGAGATCAAGGACGGTGCGCTGGTGGCGGACGGCCCGGCCCTGCTGTGGGTGGGTGCAACGGCCGAGCTGCCGGCGCAATACCGCCGCATGGCCGACGAGGGCCAGGCGCGCGTGCTGGACATGCGCGGCAAGGTCGTGACGCCGGGCCTGGTCAACACCCACCATCACATGTACCAGAGCCTGACGCGTGCCGTGCCGGCCGCCCAGGATGCCGAGCTGTTCTCGTGGCTGCAGAACCTCTACATGCTGTGGTCGCATCTGACACCCGAGATGATCCATGTCTCGACCCAGACCGCCATGGCCGAGCTCATGCTGTCGGGCTGCACCACGACCAGCGACCATCTGTACCTGTTTCCCAATGGCTCGCGCCTGGACGATTCCATTGCGGCTGCGCAGCAGATGGGCATGCGCTTTCACGCCGCGCGCGGCTCCATGAGCCTGGGCCGCAGCAAGGGCGGCCTGCCACCCGATGTGGTGGTGGAGGAGGAAGAGGCCATCTTGCGCGACAGCCTGCGCCTGATCCAGCAATACCACGACGGCTCGCGCCACTCCATGCTGCGCGTGGTTCTGGCCCCATGTTCGCCGTTCTCGGTGACGCGTGATCTGATGCGCGAATCGGCGGTGCTTGCGCGTGCGCACGGTGTCTCGCTGCACACCCATCTGGCCGAGAACGACAACGACGTGGCCTTCTCGCGCGAGAAGTTCGGCCTGACCCCGGCGCAATACGCCGAGGACCTGGGCTGGGTGGGGCGCGACGTCTGGCATGCGCATTGCGTCAAGCTCGATCCCGAAGGCATTGCGCTGTTTGCGCGCACCGGCACCGGTGTGGCGCACTGTCCATGCTCCAACATGCGCCTGGCATCGGGCATCGCACCCATCCGCAGCATGCGCGATGCCGGCGTGTCCGTGGCCCTGGGGGTGGACGGCAGCGCATCGAACGACGGTGCCCACATGCTGGGCGAGGCGCGCCAGGCCATGCTGCTGCAGCGCGTGGGCTACGGCCCGGCGGCCATGAGTGCCCGAGAGGCGCTGGAGATCGCCACGCTGGGCGGTGCGCGCGTACTCAACCGCGATGACATCGGCGCACTGGCTCCCGGCATGTCTGCCGACTTCGTGGCCTTCGACATGGAAGACGTCGGCTATGCGGGTGCCGGCCACGACCCCGTGGCAGCGCTGGTGTTCTGTACGCCGGCCAATGTGTCCAGCAGCGTCATCAACGGGCGTGTGGTGGTCGAGGACGGGCGTCTGCTGACCGCCGACCTGCCCGTGGTTCTGGGCCAGCACCGCCATCTTGCGCGCAGCCTGTTCGAGCGAGCTGCCGCAGGGCATTGAGACTTTTCGGTGACGGCCATCGTGGGTCCATTGCGATGGCCGGACATCGGTGTGAGAGAGATTCCAAGCCTTTGTGGCACTGGAAGAAAAGTGGGCTCGGGACTGGTGTCAGGTGACTTGGAGTGCCAGAAATTCTTTCTCGATGCTGGACACGCTATACGGCGCCGCGCATGGGCTGTATCGGCAACGGCATATGAGAGCTCCCGGTTGCGTGCTTAGTCTTGTGGCCTTCGCGGGGAAGCCTATTCCCCGGCGATTGCATACCTAAAAAACAGGAGACAAGACCATGGAAAAGCTGCTTTACGGGGTGGAAGACCGTCCGCCCAGCCTCATCACCACCACGCTGCTTTCGCTGCAGCATCTGCTCGCCGCTCTGGGCGGCATCATCGCCGTGCCGCTGGTGTTCGGTGGCGCGCTCAAGCTGCCGGCCGACCAGATCGTGGCCCTGGTCAATGCGGCGCTGCTGGGCTCGGGCATCGTCACCATCATCCAGTGCCGTGGCGTGGGACCTGTCGGCATACGCCTGCCCTGCGTGATGGGTACCAGCTTTGCCTTTGTCGGCGCGGGCATCAGCGTGGGACTGGAGCATGGTGTGCCCGGCATCCTGGGCTCTTCGCTCGTGGGCTCGCTGGTGATGATCGTCGGCAGCTTCTTCATGCCTGTGATCCGTCGCTTCTTTCCGCATACCGTGACCAGCGTGGTTGTGACCATGATCGGGCTGTCGCTCACGCCCGTCGCCGTGGACTGGGCCGCAGGCGGTGTGGGCAGCGGCAGCTATGGCGCCGTGGGCAATCTGGCGATTGCGGGCTTTGTGCTGGCGCTGGTGATTGGCTTTGTGCAATGGGGCAAGGGCGTGATCTCGGCATCGGCCGTGGTTCTGGGCATTGCCTGCGGCTATCTGCTGTGCCTGGCCCTGGGCTTGATCGATTTCACCCAGGTGCGTGAGGCGCCGATCTTCGCGATTCCCCAGCCGCTGCATTTCGGCATGAGCTTTCCGGTATCGGGCATCGTTGCCATGTCCATCGCCTTTCTCGTGACCATTGTCGAGACCACGGGTACTTTCATGGCCCTGGGGGCGGCAACACAGACGCCGATCCGTGGCAAGCGCCTGTCCAGCGGCATGCTCTGCGACGGCGTGGGTTCGGCCTTTGCCGCCTTGATGTCGAGTCCTCCTGTCTCCACTTTCGCGCAGAACGTGGGCGTGGTTTCGCTCACCGGCGTGGCCAGCCGCCATGTGGTGATGCTGACCGGCGTGATGCTGTTGCTGGCCGGTCTGTTTCCGGTGCTGGGAGCGCTGGTCGTGACGATTCCCCAGCCAGTGCTCGGCGGTGCGGGCCTGATGATGTTTGCCATGATCATCCTGGCGGGCATCCGCATGCTCAGCGGCGCAGAGCAGACGCGTCGCAGCGGCCTGATCATTGCAGTCTCGCTGGGCTGCGGTCTGGCCGTGACGGTGCGCCCCGATCTGCTCTCCAAGATGCCTGCCTTTGTGCGCGAGGTGTTCGGCTCGGGTATTACCGTGGGGGCGCTGGTGGCCGTGGGCCTGAATCTGCTGCTGCCGGGGCGTGAGTTCGATGCCCACGAGGAAGAGCTGGAGTCCGCAACGGCAGCCCCGGTTGCAACCAGTTCCGCCGCAGCCTGAAGCGCAGGCCCTGGGCGCTTAAAGCGTCATCTTGCTGTCGATGATGACCTTGCGCCAGCGCGCGAGGTCCTTGACGATGAGGTCGGCAAAGACCTTGGGCGTGCTGGGCATGGGCTGGGCGCCTTCGCTTTGCAGACGCTCGAGGATGGCGGGGCTTCGGAGCGAGGCATTGATCTGCTGATTGATCCTGGCGACCACGTCGGCGGGCATATTGGCAGGACCGACCACGCCATACCATTGGTCGGCCTCAAAGCCGGGCAAGCCTGCTTCGGCCACGGTAGGCACATTGGGTAGTGCAGGGATGCGCTGAGGTGATGAAACGGCAATGGCCTTGATCTGGCCGGAGCGAATTTGGGCCAGCACGGCAGGGATGCCGGTGAACAAGGCCTGAACCTGACCTGCCACCAGGTCATTGACGGCCGGTGCCGTGCCCTTGTAGGGCACATGCTGCATCTTCAGCCCGGCTTGCAGGCTCAGATAGGCCATGGTCATATGCGCGGCACTGCCGTTGCCCCCCGAGCTGAAATTCACTGCGCCCGGGTTGGCCTTGGCGTAGCTGATGAACGATGCCAGATCATTGACCGGCAGCGATGGATGCACGACCAGCACGTTGGGCACACGCGCCACCCAGGCCAGAGGCGTAAAGCTCTTGATAGGGTCGTAAGGCAGCTTGGGGTAGAGCGTTGGTGTAACGGCCAGCGTGCCGACATGACCCATGAGCAGTGTGTAGCCATCGGCACTGGCCTTTGCCACGCGGTCCGCGCCAATGCTGCCGCCTGCGCCGGCGACGTTTTCCGGCACCACGCTCTGGCCCCAGGCGGTCGTCAGCTCATGACCTATGGCGCGACCCAGAATGTCGGCGGAGCCGCCGGGCGTGAACGGAATGACCATGCGTATGGCCTTGCTGGGGTACTTCGAGTCCTGTGCCAGAGCCGTACCGGTCAGACTGCCCAAGGTGGTGGCCGCAGCCCATTGGCTCCATTTGCGACGGTTCAGAGTGAAGGGTTCACGTGCGGTGAAAGCGGGCATATTGTCTCCTCATGATGTTTTGCAGACAGTCTATGAGATGGCGCTCTGCCTGGCTCTGGCGCAGCCGGCATAGCTGCTATGCAGTGACTGCCTGCCAAGCCTTGGACAGGTACAGGCTCGCTACACTGCAGTCATGACTACAAGTACAGACACCCCCGTGAATCGCCCTGACATCACCATTTTTCACAACAGCCGCTGCAGCAATTCGCGCGGCGCGCTGGCGCTGCTGCGCGAGCATGGTATCGAGCCCAATATCGTCGATTACATCGCCACGCCGCTGACGGCGCCAGAGTTGGCAGAGCTGGTGGCACACCTGGGCGTTTCGGTGCGTGACTTGCTGCGTACCAAGGAAGCTCAGTTCAAGGAACTGGGTCTGGACAACGCAGCGGTCAGTGATGTCCAGCTGATTCAGGCCGTGGCTGCGCATCCGGTGCTGCTCAATCGACCCATTGTGGTCACTCCCAAGGGGGCCAAGCTTTGTCGCCCGCCGGAGCTGGTGCTGGAGCTGATCTGAACGAGGTGGGTTGCAGATTGAAAATGGCCTGAACTCCTTGAGCTGCCGATGCAAGCAGCTTCTGGTTCAGGCGCATTGGTGAATACCGCAAGCGCCTAAGTCTCGCCTAAGTGTGGACGTTCAAACTTCCCTTCAACGACACCGATCCGGTGCTTTTTTGAAAGGATGACCATGAACACAATTCTGTCCACACCCCGCCGACTGGTAATGGCTCTGGTGGCTGCAGGTGCGATTGGCGCACTGGGCGCCACCGGCGCCGGCCTGGTTGGAACCCGCAGCGCTGCCCAGGCGCAGGTGACGCAATCTGCAGCGGCTGCGCAGCCCGCAGCGCTTAACCTGCCTGTGGTGAATGCTCCCAATTTTGCGGATATCACGGCGCGCAACGGCCCGGCCGTGGTCAATATCAGCGTGGTGGGTTCCTCTCGTGCCATGAGCGACGATGAAGGCGACCAGGCCAGCGAACGTCAGCAACAGGGCCCGGGCATCAGCCCCGATGACCCCTTCTTTGAATTCTTTCGCCAGTTCGGCTTTCCTGGAATGCCGGGCGGGCAGGGCATGGGGCCACGTGCGCAGCAGCCCGATACACCCATGCGCGGCCAGGGCTCGGGTTTTATCGTCTCCAGCGACGGCGTAATTCTGACCAATGCCCATGTGGTGCATGGCGCCAAGGAAGTGACGGTCAAGCTCAACGACCGCCGCGAGTTCAGGGCCAAGGTGCTGGGAGCCGACCCCAAGACCGATGTGGCGGTACTCAAGATTGACGCCAGCGGCCTGCCCACGGTCAAGCTGGGCCAGACCAGCCAGCTGCGTGTGGGCGACTGGGTGCTGGCGATCGGCTCGCCCTTCGGTTTTGAGAGCAGCGTGACGGCTGGCGTGGTGAGCGCCAAGGGACGTTCTCTGCCCGATGATTCCTTTGTTCCCTTCCTGCAGACGGATGTGGCGATCAACCCCGGTAACTCCGGTGGCCCGCTATTCAACGCCCAGGGCGAGGTCGTGGGCATCAACAGCCAGATCTATACCCGCTCGGGCGGGTATCAAGGGGTGTCGTTTGCGATTCCCATCGAACTGGCAACTCGTGTGCAACAGCAGATTCAGGCAACGGGCAAGGCCCAGCATGCCAAGCTGGGTGTGAGTGTGCAGGAGGTCAATCAGGCCTTTGCCGATTCCTTCAAGCTGGATAGGCCCGAAGGTGCATTGGTGGCCAGTGTCGAAAAGAATGGCCCTGCTGCCAAGGCCGGACTGGAACCAGGCGATGTGGTGCGCAAGGTGGATGGCAAACCCGTTGTTGGTTCGGGCGATCTGCCGGCCTTTATCGGCCAGGCCTTGCCGGGGCAGAAGGTAACGCTGGAAGTCTGGCGCAAGGGTGAATCCAAGACTCTGAGTGCGACCCTTGGCGATGCCAGTGACAAGGCTGCGAAGGTGGCTAAGTCCTCTCCGGACGCTGACAAGGGAAAGCTGGGGCTGGCTTTGCGCCCCCTGCAGCCTGAGGAAAAAAAGCAGATTGGTGTGGACTCCGGCCTGCTGGTGGCTCAGGCCAGCGGTCCGGCAGCAGCAGCAGGTATCAGCCAGGGAGACGTGCTGCTGTCCATCAATGGCGCGCCTGCCGGAAATATCGATGAGGTGCGGGCCGCAGTCGCCAAAGCGGACAAGACCGTGGCCGTGCTGATCTGGCGCGATGGCAACAAAATCTTTGTGCCGGTGCGCCTGGGTTGAGTTGATCCCTTGCCGTATGAAAGACCGCATCCTTAGGGGTGCGGTTTTTCTTCTCTGTTTTTATTGATTAAAAACAAAAAATATCTGAATAAATGAATATTTGGTGGATTTCCACATGATGTTGTCTTGTTTCAAGAGGTAACGAGTTTCTAGAGATGTAATGCCATAGACTGCCGGGCCAACGCATTCATTCGTCTTTTTGACGCCGTGCGGTGGCGATTCGGCGTGACCGCAAATACATCGTGACGGCCCTCGGAGCAGGCGCTGCGAGGGGAGGATTTTTTGGATCAGCAACACAGTCTGCAGGTGCAAGGCCTGGGCGCTTCATATGGTCCACGCGTGGTTTTGGCCGAAGTGGATTTCACACTTCCGCAATCAGGCGTAACTGCATTGCTGGGTCCTGCGGGTACAGGAAAATCCACGCTGCTGCGCACGCTGGCCGGACTGAACGCGGTCAATCCGCGTTTTCGCAGCTGGGGGCAGGTGGTCTATTGCGCTCATCCATTGCGTATGCCTTTGAGCGCCGATGGCGTGCAGGCCTTGCCGCGCCTGGTACAGCAGCATGCCCGGCTCATGCGCGCCAACACCCTGGATGCTCTGATCGAGAAGGCGCGCCAGAGCGAGTCACGTGGGCCACTGCAGTGGCGCACGTGGGTGACTGAACAGCTGCAGCACTATGGTTTTGCCGAGCTGGCCCAGGTACTGGACAAGTCCACCATGCTGTTGAGTGCGGTGCAGCAACGCGCTGTAGCCATTCTGCGCGAGGCCTGGGCCCGGCCTGCGGTGTTGATGGTGGATGAGCCCACGGCTGATCTGGAAGGCTATGAGGCGTTTTTGCTGCTGGACTTGATCAAGCAGATAGGGCAGCACAGTAGTGTGCTGCTCGTCACGCACCATCAGCAGCATGCCCAGGCTGCTGCCCAGCAGATGCTGTTGCTCGCAGGTGGTCATATTCAGGAAGCTGCAGCAATGGCGGTGTTCACTCTGCGGCCGCTCAGTGCTGCCGGTCAGCAATTCCTGCGTACCGGCAGCTGCGCTGTCCCCATGCCGGGTACCCCTTTGAATGAGCTGGCCGACGATGTATTGCCGCCACCTCCCTTGCCTGTCGCAGCCTTGGCGGCCATTGCCGAATTTTCCGACCTGCCGGCATCTTCGGCAGCAGTGAGTGAGGCCGTTGCTCCCTTTAAATTGGAACCCGTGCTGCCTGTGCCAACGTCGGTCTCTGCACCTGCACCTGCACCTGCACTGTCGCAAGCGGCAGCGGTTGCGGCATCTGGTCTGTCCTCTGCAACCCGCTACCAGCCTCGCATCGTGAATGCGGCTGTGCTGATGGAAATGCAGCCACTGCTGGCTGCTGAAAATGCCATGCCAGCCAGCCGCGGCCCGAACGGATTTTCCTGGCTGGTGCCAGGAAGGCTGGCAGGTACGCCCTGGCCGGGTGTGGTCCATGACATGGACGCCGACCTCAAGGCCCTGAATCGTTGCGGTATCACCATGCTGATCACGCTGACGGAAAAGGACTTCCCGCAGGATGCCTTGGCCCGCAATGGGCTCAAGAACTTTCACCTGCCGGTCTATGACCACGAGCCACCGACAGTGGCACAGATGCAGATGCTGCTGGCACGCATGTCGGTCGCCCTGCGCCGTGGAGAGGTGCTTGCCGTGCACTGCCTTGCAGGATTGGGCCGTACCGGAACCGTGCTTGCCGCCTGGCTGGTACGCGAGGGCCTGACTGCCGAAGAAGCGCTGCGCCGTGTGCGATTGATTGACGCTCAGTATGTGCAATCCGAGGCACAGGAAGCGCTTCTTTATGAATTCGAAAACGCATTGCTGCAAAAGATGGCGTGATGTTTTCAAGACCACCAAAGCATGGGCGCTGCGGACTGCAAACGGCCATGACGCGAAAGATTAGCAATAGGAAAGTGAGAGCGTAATGAGTTTGGATACCGTGTTGACGCAGGCCGTGGCTTCGGTCCCCGAGTGCTTGGCCGCTGGTTATGTGGATGCTGCTTCGGGCATGTTGCTGTCGATCCGTACCGTGGATTCCCATCCGCGTGAGGTGATTGATCTGGTGGCGGCTGCTACGGCCGACCTGTTCAACGGCCCCAATGTCTCCATGATCGAGACCATGTTCAAGCGTTCGCGCGGCCTCAGCGATGATGGTCACCACTATTTTCAGGAAATCATCGTCAACAGTGACAACCTGATTCACGTCTTTCTGCGTAGCAAGGCAGTGCCCGACTATGTGGCAGTCTTTGTCTGCCGCCGTACCGCCAACCTGGGCATGGCATTGACCAAGGCACGTATGGCGATGCCGGGCATCGAAGCTGCGGTGTAACCGGCGGCCCTTCATGTGAGGTGGCGGCTTGCCCGCTTGGGGTGGAGCTGCCTCGCTTGCCGCCTTGCGGGCATGCAGTCTGCGTGCGATGCATCCTTTGTTTCTGGTGCTGGGCATTCCCGCTGTAGCGGCGCTATCCTTGCTCCATGCGTTTACTGCTCGTTGAAGATGACACCATGATCGGCCAGGCCGTGCTGGCGCTGCTGCGCGGTGAAGGCTATGTGGTGGACTGGGTTCAGGATGGCGCCCAGGCCGATACAGCCTTGCATGGCCACCAGTACGATCTGGTGCTGCTCGACTTGGGCTTGCCCAAGCTTGATGGCTTGCAGGTGCTGCGCCAGTTGCGTGCGCGCAAGGATGCCACGCCGGTGCTGGTGGCGACCGCCAGGGATGCCGTGCATGACCGCATTGCGGGGCTGGACGCAGGGGCCGATGACTATGTCATCAAACCCTATGACATGGATGAGCTGCTGGCCCGCATTCGCGCGCTAACGCGGCGTGCGGCAGGGCATCTGGATGCGGTGTACGAACATGGCGGCGTCATGCTGAACCCCAATACTCGCGAGGCCAGCGTGAATGGCCAGCCGGTCACTCTGTCTGGTCGTGAATGGGCAGTGCTGCAGGCGTTGCTGGCAAGGCCGGGGGCCACGCTGTCACGTCAGCAAATCGAAGACAAACTCTATGGCTGGGGCGATGAGGTCAGCAGCAATGCGGTGGAGGTCTATATCCACGGGTTGCGTAAAAAGCTCGGCGCTGCCGCAGTACTCAATGTGCGCGGTCTTGGCTATATGGTGCCCAGGCCATGAGCGAAAACCAAGCATTGCAGCGGTTGAAGCTGCCCGGCTCGCTGGGCGGGCGTCTGTTGCTTTTCATCGGCATGGCGATTTTGCTGGTGGCCGTGCTGCAAGGGGTGTTTGCCTATCGCAATGCACTGGCGCAGACCGATACGCTGTTCGACTACCAGATGCAGCAGACGGCGTTTGCACTGCGGGCGGGTCTGCCGGTCGATGCCAAAGGCAGACCGCAGGGAACGCCTCCCGAAGATGAAAACAACGAGTTCATCGTCCAGGTCTGGACCAATGAGGGACTGAGAATTTTCGAGTCGGCTCTGGGGGATGCCTTGCCCCAGATGGCAGTGCTGGGCTTTGCCGATGTGCCTGCGCGTGGCACGACCTATCGTGTGTTTTCACTGCAGACACGATCTCAGGTGATTCAGATTGCACAGGACATGCGCGTGCGTCAGATCCTCGCGCGTGAAGCCGCCTGGCGCAGCTTGTTGCCTGTGGTGCTGCTGTTGCCGCTGCTGGCGCTGGCCGTGTGGTGGGTGATTCGCCTTTCACTGACTCCCGTGCAGCGGGTGCGCAGGGAGTTGGCCTTGCGTCAGCCTCAGGATCTGGCACCCGTGGCGGAGCATGATCTGCCGGATGAGATGCGCCCGCTGGTAGAGGAGCTCAACAGCCTGCTGCAGCGCGTACGGCAGGCTTTTGAGGCACAGCAGAATTTCGTGGCAGATGCTGCGCATGAGCTGCGCTCGCCGCTGGCCGCGTTGCAGCTGCAATTGCAGCTGCTGCGCAAAGCAACGGACAGCTCCGAGCGCGAGTCGGCGCAGGCCCGTCTGGCGCAAGGAATCGAGCGCGCCAGGCGCCTGGTGGAGCAGTTGCTTGCATTGGCCAGGCAGGAAGCCAGGCCGCAGACTGAAGATGCACCGCTGGCTGACTTGCGCGTGCTGGTCGAGCAGGCTCTGGCTGATGCCGCGCCGGCTGCCCAGGCCAAGGGGTTGGACATGGGTCTTAGTGAAGACCCGCAGCAGCAGTCCGCATTCAGCGTGGCCGCAGACGCAGAGGCACTGGCGGTGCTGCTGCGCAATCTGCTGGACAACGCCATCAAATACGTGCCCGCCGGGGGGCGGGTTGATGTGGGCTGGTTGCAGGACGAGCACGGACATGCACTGGTGGTGGAAGATTCGGGTCCAGGCATTGCACCGGCCGAGCGCCAACGCGTCCTGCAGCGCTTTGTTCGCGGTCAGGGGGCTGGTGGCATGGCCGGCGGCAGTGGCCTGGGGCTGGCCATTGCGCAAAGCATTGCGCAAAGCAGCGGCGCCCAGCTGTGGCTTGACGAGTCGCCGCAACTGGGCGGTCTGCGTGTCAGGGTCCTGTGGCCTCAGTCCTAGTCTGACAATCGATTGCTTGAAAATACAGGCGTTGGGATCTGGCTTTCATTGCATGATTGAACGATAGTCTCAGCCGAATGAAAGTGATGATGCCTAGGCTTTGCCTGAGCTGCCGCACTCGTCGTGCGGCCGTACCCCCAAATTGCACCATGCCATCAATTATTCAACGCCTTTCCCAGACTGTCTCCGCATCTCAGAATCTGCCCAGCTTCACGCGACCTCTTCTGGAAATCATGGTGGAAGTGACTGATCTGGAGTCGGCCTATCTCACCACCGTGGATGAGGCACGCGGTATTCAGAATGTCCTGTACTCCCTCAATACGGGAGGAATGAAGATCCCCGAAGGGCTGGAGGTGCCCTGGCACGACACCTTGTGCAAGCGGTCGCTCGACGAAGGGCGTACCTTTACTGACAATGTTGGCGAGTGCTGGGGCGACTCGGATGCAGCGCGTCAGCTGGGTATCCAGACTTATGTGAGCACGCCCGTGCGTTTTTCCAATGGTGCGTTGTTCGGCACTCTGTGTGCAGCCAGCGACCATTCCGTCGCGCTGGCCGCGGAGGCCGAGGA
Organism: Comamonas sp. Z1; assembly: GCF_008121555.1. Taxonomy (NCBI): domain Bacteria; kingdom Pseudomonadati; phylum Pseudomonadota; class Betaproteobacteria; order Burkholderiales; family Comamonadaceae; genus Comamonas; species Comamonas sp. Z1. Next base: position 40,053 of record NZ_VOQT01000002.1, on the reverse strand, counting down.
TCTGCTGCGCCTGTTTGCCAAGATCATTGCAGGCTTTGCCGAGCGCGAGCAACTGGTGAGATCGCTGCAGCATGCCAACGAGGAGCTGGCTTCGTTGGCCATGCTCGATTCCCTGACTGGATTGCCCAATCGCCGCTGCGTGACCGAGGAACTCAACCGACTCATTGCTCATTGCCGTCGCACCCGTGAATGGGTGCTGGTGGGCTTTGTGGATCTTGACCGCTTCAAGCAGATCAATGACCAGTTCGGTCATGAGGCTGGGGATGCATTGCTGCGTGCCATGGCCGAACAACTGCGATCAGGACTGCGCAGCAGTGACATGCTGGCTCGTTTCGGTGGCGATGAATTCGTCATGGTTGGCGCGGGGCCTTTGCTGGATGAAGACGCTGAGGCCGTGATCAGGGAGATGCAGCTGCGATTGAGCAAAGCCTCTGTCGCCAGCTTGCAATTGGCCGACGGTCGTGAGATCGAGTACGCAGGAGCCAGCGTGGGAATGGTCTGCTTGATGCCCGATGACACCGATGTGGATGATGCTTTGCAGAAAGCCGATGCCGCAATGTACAAGGTGAAAGCCGCAAGGCAGAGACTGCCTGAGGTGATCTGACCTGAAAAGACTCCGCAGGGAGTCTTTTTCATTGCGGCGAGACAGTCGATCGACTCTTGCAAAAGAGGGCTGAGTGCAGGCTTGAAGTCTCGGTAATAATCGTTGGCGGAGGTATCGTTTGTGAAAAATTCGCTCGCAGAAGGTCTGGACTTCGAGGATATGTTCAACCTGGCACCGGTATCGCTCTGGATGGAGGATTACAGTGGCCTGAAACAGATTTTCGATCAATGGCGGGCGCAGGGGGTGAGCGATCTGCTCAGCTTTCTCAAAGAGGATCCGGAGCGGCTCAGGCTTTGCAGTCAGTCCTACAAGGTGCTGCGAGTCAATCAGTACACGCTGGACCTGTTCAAGGCCGAAGATGAGGAAACCCTGAAGAACCGGCTCAGCGAGGTCTTTCGCGGCGACATGCTCGACAGCATCATGAACGAACTGGTCGCTCTCTGGGAGGGGGTGCTCAGTTTCGAGACCCGTTCGGTCAACTATGCCCTGGATGGACGGCGGCTCGATGTGCAGGTGAGGGCGCGTGTGCTGCCGGGCTACGAGCAAAGCTGGAGCCGGGTGTTGGTCTCCCTGGAGGATGTGACGGCGGAGGTGCAGAGCACGGTGAAGCTGCAGCGCAGCGAGCAATACGCCAGAGACTTGTTTGAGTACTCTCCGGTGTCACTGTGGGTCGAGGACTTCAGCGTGGTCAAGCGCCTGATGGACGATGTGAGAGCGCGCGGAATCACCGATTTCCGGACTTTTCTGAAAGTGCATCCGGAATTCGTCACCCGCTGCATGCAGGAAATCCAGGTGCTCGATGTCAATCGCCAGACGTTGCAAATGTTCGGTGCCGAGAGCAAGCAGCAACTGCTGCAGAATCTGTCCAAGGTCTTCAGGGGCGAAATGTACGATTCGTTTGCCGAGCAACTGATAGACCTTTGGGAGGGTAAGCTGGTGCAGCAGCGGGAAGTGGTGAACTACGGGCTGGCTGGCGATGTGCTCCATATTCATATGGAGTTCGCCATCATGAGCAGCCATGCGGAAAAGTGGGGTTTGGTTCTGCTGTCGCTCGTGGATATCACCGCTCGCAAGAAGGCTGAGGCTTATCTTGAATACCTGGGCAAGCATGATGTGTTGACCCAGTTGCGCAACCGCGCTTTCTATACCGAAGAGCTCAACAGGCTGTCGCGCAAAGGGCCCTGGCCCTTGTCCATGCTGGCCATAGATATGAATGGACTCAAGGTCGTCAACGACGAGCATGGGCATACTGCAGGCGATGCCATGCTCAGGCGTATGGGCGAAGTTCTCTCCAAGGCAGTGGATGCGCCGGCCTGCGCCGCCCGCATCGGCGGCGATGAGTTTGTCGTGCTATTGCCGGGAACCGATGAACGCGGTGCCGTGGCATTGCAGGAGCGCATCTTGTCCTTGCTGGAGTTGAACAATCAGTTCTATCCGGGTCACAGCATCCAGGTCTCCATGGGCCATGCCTGTGGCCTGGAAGGCACGCCGATAGAAAGCATTGTTCAAGGGGCGGACAAGGCCATGTATGCTGAAAAAGCACGCCTTTACCGGGACAAGGAGCGCGACAGGCGTGTGAGCTCAGCCTGAGCTCGGATATGCGTCAATCAAGTTCCACTTCGCGTTGCGGTCTGACCCGCTGGCGGGAGCCTGCAGTGGGTTGGGACATCCCAATCTGTCGAGAGAGACAAAGGTGATCTGCCAAGTGTTGGAAGTGCCACCAGACACAAGAGTTCTTCATGGCTGCTTGAGTCCTGCCTTGAAATATCACGGGAGAAGTCTATGAAAGTCATCGGGCTTGCCATGTTCGCCGCAATCGCCGTCAGTGCCTGCAGTTCTGCGCCATCTCAAGATGCAGACCGTGAAGTTGCATTCACCTGTGCAAACGGGGAATCCATTTCGGTGCGTTTCTCGCCTGCCAACAGCAAAGCAGTCTTGATACGTGGCGGTCAAGACATAGAGCTTCCACAGCAGCCAAGCGGCTCCGGATTTGTTTACAGCAACGGGCCCAATACCATCCGAGGAAAAGGACTGGATCTGACGGTAGAGGTCGGCCGCATGGTGCCGATTCAATGCAAGGCCCGGTAAGAGGCCCTCTGACTATCGCCGGAATTCCACCGCATCCATGCGCATGTGCTCGGTTGCGGGCGCAGACCCTTGAGACGCATTTGGCGTTCGCAGCCATCTGGCGCTGGAGTTTTCTTGAGTGCTTGGCCTTTGCCGCAGGGTTATGGTTCCAGCTGTTTTTGCAACTCCTCGACGAAGCATTGCGTGCGTTCCGAAGGTGCCGAATGACTGGGCAGTGCCAGCACTACCTCTACTGAGCACTCGGGCAGGAACGGTTTGATGCAGAGGCTTGACGCAAATGTTGCCGCCACGTAGGGGTTCACCACGCCCAAGCCCGTACCTTGCGCGGCAAGGCAGCAGATGGTCGAGGAGTAGGTGGTTTCCACCGTTGAGCTGGGCCGGACATCATGCTCAAGCATGGTTCGCTGCAGTTGCAGGTAGATGTTGTCATCCGAATTCAAGGTCAGCAGCAGCTGATTTTCCAAGTCCTGGACATGCAGGCTGCTGTGCTGTGCCAGCGGATGGCCTGGATGCATGACGCAGACGGCCTGGGTCTGGTGCAGAACGCTTGCGTTGAGCTCAGGGGAGCCAATGGCCATGGTGCTGACGACCAGGTCAAACTGACCGTGCAGCAGTCCTTCCCGAAGATGTGTGGTGCCTAGCGTCTGCAGGCTGATGTGTGTACCCGGGTAGTGCTGCAGAAAATTGTGCAGGGCCGCAGGAACGATGGACAGTCCCAGTGCCGGGGTGCAGCCTATGCGCAAAGTGCCTGCACCGAACTGCCGCAGCCCCTGAAGGTCGCGCTCAATGCGGTCCAGTCCTACGAAATGTTGCTGCACCGTCGAAAAGAGCTCCCGTGCCTCTGCAGTCGGGCGCAGCCGCCCTTTATGCATATCAAACAGCTTCAGGTCCGCGCTGGTCTGCATTTGAGCCAGCAGACGGCTGATGGACGGCTGCGTGGTGTGCAGCAGCTGCGCAGCGGCGGTCGTGGTGCCGGTTTGCATCACGGCACGAAATGCTTCAATTTCTTTAAAACTCAAAGGGCGTGGCATGGCGCAATCGGTTTGATGCTGAGGAGGAAGGGTATACCAACCACGTATAGATGAGTTTGAAAAATGAATTTTTCCGAGTAGGTTAGGCTTTCTACACTGACTTCCATACGAATAAGTGCATGCGTTTTCAGGAATTGAGGGCGCATCAATCAATCCAAGGAGTCATTAGATGGTTTGCATTAGCGCTCGTCGCTCTCTGTGTCTGGGAGTGCTGGCTGCCGCAACGTTGGCGAGCGTCGGCTCGGCCTGGGCTGAAGGCAGCTCCGCATATCCCAATCCTGCTCGTCAAATTCGCATCATCGTGCCGTTCACTGCGGGTGGCAGCTCGGACGTGCAGGCCCGTATGCTTGCCGACAGACTCGGTCGTATGTGGAATCAAGCCGTGGTGGTCGAGAACAAGCCAGGTGCAGGCGGCCATCTAGGTGGGAAATATGTGTCCGATCAGCCGGCGGACGGCTACACGCTGATGGTGGGATCCATCGGATTGCATGCTGCTTACGGGGTTTACAAGAAACTACCTTACGACCCTGCCAAGGAGTTGCGCGTTGTCACCGTGCTGGCGGAGATGCCTCATGTCGTGGTTGCAACCCCCAATCTGCCGGTCAAGAATCTGCAGGAGCTGACCGCGCTGGCCAAGAAGGATCCAGGCAGCATCAATTTTGGCTCTGCTGGCGTGGGCTCGTCGGTTCACATGATGGGAGAGCTGTACAAGCTCCAGTCAGGCGCTCCCATTGTTCATGTCCCCTATCGCGGCAGCTCGGCAGCGCTCAACGATTTGCTTGGCGGCCAGATCCAGCTGATGTTCGAGAACCCTCCGACAGTGCTGGCTCATGTCAAGGGCGGCAAGCTCAAGGCGTTGGCGGTGACCGGCAACGAGCGCCTGGCGGCGTTGCCGGATGTGCCGACGACCGGTGAGGCAGGAATGAAGGACTATGTGGCCACATCGTGGACCACGGTTGCCGTGTCCTCCAAGGTGCCTGAGGCCCTGGTGCACAAGCTCAGTGAAGACATCCGCAAGGTGGCCAATACACCCGAGTTCCGCAAGGGGCTGCAGGATCAAGGGATGAGTGCCGTGGCCAATACCCTGGCAGAAGCGCAAAGCTTTGTGGCCAAGGAAAAGCAGCGTTGGGACCAGGTGATCGCTGCCGGAAAGATTACGGCGAATTAACCAGAGCCGGGCTTCTTCATGCCCTGCATCGCTTTCGAGTCGCAGCCAGTCGCTGCGACGCTACTGCTTGATATCCAATGACGACCTCTTCTCATTCTTCTTTTGCTCCCTGCCGGCGCGTGGGTGACGGCAGCCTTCATCATTTCTTCGGCTATTACAATAAGTCCAACTGGGACAAAGGCAATCGCCTGCTGGCAGCCCAGCAAACGCCCTGGATGGACATTTACCTGACGCCAGAGGTCAAGGCCACGATTGGCTATTTCGACACTCAGGACGGTGACCGCTTTCACGCAGTGGGCGAGACCGGTGCCTGGAACTTCCAGATGGGCAGCCAGCTGCAGTGGCTAGACGGCGCACCGGGCCGCAAGCTGATCTATAACGATCGCACGGGCGATATGTCAGCCCGTTACCCGGGCTTTGGCGCCGTGGTGGTGGATGTGGATACGCAAGAGCGCCGAGTTCTGCCCATGCCCGTGTATGTGGTTGCACCCAGCAGTGCCTGGGCGCTGTCGGTCAACTACCGGCGCCTGTACATCACGCACGAGACCATTGGTTACAGCGAGCCGGGCCAGCCTTTTGAATTGCCTCTGGCGCCCGCAGATGACGGCATCTGGTGCATGGAGCTGGCGAAAGGTGATTCCCGGTTGTTGGTCAGCTATGAGCAACTCAAGGCATTCCATCATGTGTCGTCGATGGACAAGGCCATCCACTGGGTCAGCCATATCGAGATCAACCCGGCTTCTTCGCGCATCCTGTTTTTGCATCGATGGTCAGAACGTGTGAAGGATGAGACCTGCTTTCTGCATCGCCTGATCACCATGAACCCGGACGGTTCGGACATGCGCTTGCTGGAGTGCTCCGATCATCCGCTGCCGCAGCTGGCTGACGACTTCGACCCCAGTGCCGTAGGCACGTTTGACTATGAAAAGTCGCAATACCAGATCTCTCATCCCTTGTGGCAGGACAACGAGCACATCATTGTCTGGGGGCCACATGCCGGCGAAATTCACTACCACCTCTATCACGATGTTGAAGGAGGTGAGGTGAAAGTGATTGGTCGCGATGTACTGGTGGCAAACGGCCATATGACGTTCTCGCCGGTCAGTACCCGCTGGATGCTGAGTGACACCTATCCCGACGACAGGACACACGAGCGCTTTCTGTTCCTTTTCGACATGCAGACCGGCGAGCGTCGCAATCTGGGCAGTTTCTATGCCACTCCGGAGCTGAGCAAGGAAAACCGCTGTGACCTGCATCCACGTTGGAGTCGTGATGGCAAGCAGGTATGCATTGACTCGGTGCATGAGAGCCAGCGCCAGATGTATGTACTGGATGTCTCGTCGATCGTGGAGGCGGCCTGAAGGTTGAAAGCGGCGCCATCGGTGATGATGGTTCTGGTGATCCGAGCTGCGGTGTGCTTCAAGAGGGAAAATTCCGGCGCTCGATGCCTTCGTCTGCGCGAGTGAGCTGCCGCGAAGGAGCTCTGGGCGTTGAGGGCTGAGATGCATGTCCTTGTGGTGCACAGCAAGTACGGCTCTGCTCCATGTGCTGGCGCTGCTCTCGGTAGCTGCAGACTTTGTCTTCGGCGTGCATGAGAGCTCAGGCGACTGGGCTAGAATTCCTGTATCGGGAAAGCAGCCTCCCGTCCCGCAAGGGTAGACGGTGTCCCGTCCAAGAGCTGGATATTCTCTATGGAGCTTTTATGGACACCGCTTTACCCAGGCCTACCGACCCGGTTGCGCCAGCCTCTCTTTCGCTTTCAGAAGCGCTGCGCTTCTGGTTGAAGCTTGGATTCATCAGCTTTGGCGGTCCCGCAGGTCAGATTGCACTCATGCATGAGGAGCTTGTAGACCGCCGTCGATGGATTTCCGAGAAGCGATTTCTCCACGTCCTTAACTACTGCATGTTGCTGCCGGGGCCCGAGGCTCAACAGCTTGCAACGTATCTGGGATGGCTGCTGCACCGGACATGGGGTGGCATTTTGGCAGGGGTTCTTTTTGTCCTGCCATCGCTGTTCATCATCATGGCTCTGGCCTGGCTGTATATGGCCCACGGGGACATGCCGGTCATTGCGGGCATTTTCTATGGCATCAAGCCCGCTGTGACGGCGCTTGTGGCACAGGCAGCCTACCGAGTGGGCTCCAGGTCGCTCAAGAGCAGCTGGCATTGGGGCATTGCGGCTGCTGCGTTTGTCGCCATTTTCGCGCTCAATGTTCCGTTTCCGCTCATCGTCATTGCGGCTGCAGCCATCGGTTTCATCGGTGGCAAATTGCGACCCGAGGCCTTTGGTGGCTCCAGCCATGAAAAAAGCAATGCGCGTCAGCCAGTCGGGGCCGCATTGATCGATGACGACACTCCAACTCCGCCGCATGCACAATTTTCCTGGCGAGGATTCTGGAGGGTGTCGCTGGTCTGCCTGACGCTGTGGGGCATCGCAATGGGCGTGCTCGCCACGGCGTTTGGTCTGGAATCACCGCTGGTACAAATGGGATGGTTCTTCACCAAGGCTGCGCTGATGACTTTTGGTGGCGCATATGCGGTGCTTCCCTATGTTTACCAAGGCGCGGTGGAGAACTTCCATTGGTTGACTGCAACACAAATGATCGATGGCCTCGCTTTGGGAGAGACCACTCCGGGCCCTCTCATCATGGTGGTGTCCTTTGTGGCTTTTGTGGGCGGCTGGACAAAAGCGATCTTCGGTGTGGATTCGCTGCTGCTCGCTGGAGTCGTCGCTGCAGTGATCGTGACCTTCTTCACTTTTCTGCCGTCGTTCTTTTTCATTTTCCTGGGGGGTCCCTTTATCGAGTCCACCCACGGCAATCTGAAATTCACTGCGCCATTGGTCGGAATCACCGCTGCGGTCGTGGGTGTCATCCTGAATCTGGCGGTCTTCTTTGCCTACCATGTAGTTTGGCCCCACGGCTTCGCAGGACACATAGAGTGGCCGTCGATTGCCATTGGTCTGGCAGCAGGCATCGCGTTGCTCCGCTTCAAGATCAATGTCATCTGCGTCATTGTGGCGGCAGGGCTGACAGGATTGCTTGCGCAGTTGTGGTGATCGCTCAAGCCCCTGGTCTGGGGGCGAGTCATGGGGCATTTTGCGACTGCCATAAGTTGGGAGCTCTGGTTAAACTTGTCTTACCCCACCATCAACCAGGTTCCTGCCTCTATGCCACGAATCGCGCTGATGTTAATGCCGCATAGGTCCAGATGATGCCTACTGTCAAATCCATCATCCCGCTTGAACTTGCACCAACCCTGTTCAAGAGCGCCAACGCCTTCGAGGCCTGGCTGAAGAAGAATCACGCTACTTCTGAAGGCCTCTGGCTCAAGATCGCCAAGCGAGGCTCCAACGAGCCCAGTGTCACCTACCCCGAAGCGGTGGAGATTGCGCTGTGTTGGGGCTGGATCGATGGGCAGAAGAAAAGTCTTGACGATCAACACTATCTTCAGCGCTTCACGCCGAGGCGCGCGCGAAGTGTCTGGTCGAGAATCAATGTCAACAAGGTACAGGCACTCATTGAAGCGGGCCGCATGCAGGCCCCGGGTCAGGCTCAGATAGAGGCGGCCAAGGCTGACGGGCGCTGGGCGCGGGCCTACGACAGTGCGCGTACGTCCACGGTGCCCGAGGATTTGCAGGCTGCACTGGAGGCCGAGCCGGCGGCCAAGACCTTCTTTGCAAGTATCAATGCCTCCAATCGCTACGCGATACTGTGGCGTATCCAGACTGCCGCGAGGGCCGAGACGCGCGCCAGACGCATCGCTCAGTTGGTGGAGATGCTTGCCCGCGGCGAAACCATCCATCTCTTCAAGCCGAGTGCCAAGGCTTGATTACGAAGCTCGCATGCGTATGGGCATTCTGCATTGAGCGGCCTGCGTTTCTGTTGCTGTCTGGTTGCCTGCGGCGAAAAGCATGACTCATATGCCAGCGCCAGAGAAGGGCTGGTCGATATTCACGCCGACGGGGGCAAGGGTTGGGTGACGAGGGGGGACGAAGCCAGGGGGCAAAACTGGGGGCATCTGAAATGTACCCCCAATTTATAAAAATGTACCCTCAAATGTGTCCCCAGAAGTCCTCTTATTGCGGCACATTCCTGTGGACTTCGGCGCACTTCAAATTGAGGTCTACAGAGGGGAAAAAGAAAAAGGCCGGAAGGTTATGCACCTTCGCGGCCTTGAATTTGGTCCCCCCGACAGGAATCGAACCTGTATCTGTCGCTTAGGAGGCGACCGTTCTATCCATTGAACTACGGGGAGGGACGCTGGATTCTACCCGTGTTGCCAGCCTGTGGATTCCAACCGACTTATTTATGTCAGCTCTGTACTGTTGACTTCGACAGAGACGTGGGTGAGTTCTTCGTGTACCGACAGCAACCGGCGGATGTAGTCGGGTGTGACCGTGGCAGCGCCCTCGACTGCGATGATGCAGGCATGGTGGTTCTTGCCTACGCGCCAGACATGCAGGTCTGTGATGGTGACGGGTTGCGGACCTTGCGCGATGGCATCACGTACCTCTTGCACGACGGGGGCATCCATTTCGGCATCGAGCAACACGCGGCTGCTATCGCGCAGCAAGCCCAAGGCCCACATTGCCACCATCACGGAGCCGGCCAGGCCTATGACCGAATCCAGCCAGGCAAAGCCCAGGAGCATGCCGCCCAGCAACGCTGCGATGGCCATGACTGATGTGGCTGCGTCTGCAATTACGTGCAGATAGGCGGAGCGCAGGTTCAGGTCGCCATGCGCATGGTCGTGTCCATGGTGATGATCGTGGTGGGACTCATGGCCGTGGTGATGGTGGTGTCCGTCCTTGAGCAGCCAGGCACAGACCAGGTTGACCAGCAGGCCAAGAGTTGCCACGCCTATGGCTTGCTGATAGTGAATGGCGGCAGGCGAGAGCAGGCGTTGTATGGATTCAAAAGCCATCAGGCCTGCAACCAGCAGCAGGCAGATGGCGCTGGTGTAGCCCGCCAGGATTTCTATCTTCCAGGTGCCGAAGCTGAAACGTCTGTCATTGGCCAGCTTGCGCGCAGCGGCATAGGCGCTGACGGACAGGCCCAACGCCAGCGCATGTGAACTCATATGCCAGCCGTCTGCCAGCAGGGCCATGGAATTGAAGTAATAGCCGGCGGTGATTTCCAGCACCATCATGGCAAGCGTCAGCAGCATGGCCAGCTTGGCATTTTTTTCGCCCAGCGGATTGCCTTGGTCAAAGTTGTGGGAGTGTTGCCGGGTAAGGGGGGAGGCGGTGTATGAGGTCATGATTGGCTTGTTTTTATATACTCTACCCCAGTATATTTTCCATGCCGGCAGGAGGACTACAATTCCTGCATATGTCGCATACCGTTTCGAATCAAAAACCGTTGCTCGCGCGCATTCGCCGCATCAAGGGGCAGACGCAGGCACTGGAGCGGGCTCTGGAAGAGGGGCAGGAATGTGCCGTGGTGCTGCAGCAACTGGCGGCTGTGCGCGGGGCCGTCAATGGTTTGATGCTGGAGCTGCTAGAAGGCCATGTGCGCGAGCATCTGGGCGCCGAGGCCGCGACGGCCGAGCAGCGTGAACAGGACCTGGAGCTGGTCGTGAAGGTGCTGCGTTCCTACGTCAAATAGGGCCGGGCTGCAGGCGTGGGCGGCCTGCATGGATGAAGCGGTGGATCAGGGCTGCACCAGCGTCGCCAGATCATTGACGAATGGCTGCACGTCAGGATGGCCGTGCAGCCATTGCCTGCCCAGAAATTCTTCGATCGACTGCTGCTGCAGCCCGAGGCCGGGCCGGCGGGCCGATGCGGCCTGCAGCAGGTCATGAGCGCGGTTCATGACCTGCTCGCTGTCTGCCGCCGCGGGCTCGCCCAGCTCCAGCATCCATTCCTGCTGGATGCGGAGTATCAGCTTGCCCGCGGCTTGCTCAAGCGCAGTGCGGTTGCGTGGCATAGCAGAATTGATGGCTTCTATCGCATGCCAGAAAGGGGATGAAGGCAGTTCTCATGCTTAGTCCTTGCGAACGGTATAGACGATGTCCATGGCGCTGGTCATGCCGGTCTGGGCGCGCAAAGTGACGCTGCGCGACAGGTCGTAGAAGATATAGATGATGCCCATGGCTCCCGACAGGCTCTGCTCGTAGGTCAGGTAGAGCTTGTCCGAGATGCGCTTGCCCATGGTCAGCGCAGCGCCTGCTGCATCCGTACCGTCCCCGCCTCCCTTGAAACCGACTTCATCGAGACCCAGGCTACCCGCAATCTTGCCGCTGGAGCTGTTGCCGCCAGCGAGCAAGGCCATGGCGGCCTGCTGAAGCAGGGCGCTGCTGGCCCCGCCGGAGGCAGGGTCGCGGCCCATGACTACCCAGGAGAGCTTTTCCGCGTCGGGCAGGGCAGGGTCCGAGTACAGCAGCACGCGTGGCGCACTGGCCGTGCCCAGCACCTGCACACCGGCCTTGACGGCAATATTCGGGCGCAGCGCCAGTATGTCCAGAGAGGGGTTGTTGTAGGGGCCATTGAAGCGGATCAGCCCGGTTTCCACATTCAGCGACTGTCCCCAGGCGCGGTAGCGGCCTTGCTCGGTACGGATCTCTCCGGTCACGCTGGGCGGGCCGCCGATGTAGCTGGCGCCTCGCACTTCAAGCTGACCCAGCAGTCGCGTGGTTATGCCAAAGCCTTGCAGCGCAAAGTCACGTCCCATGTCGAGCTTGACAAGAATGTCTGGCACCTTGCGTGGCGTGGCGCGGGCCTGCTCCTTGCGGGCCTGTTGTTCGCTACGCCGGCGCTCCTCCTCTTCGGCCTTGCGCGATGCCGACGAGCGCACCACCACATCCTTGTCCAGCGATGGCGCGGATTCCTCGGGCAGGATGATGGAGGCTCTGTCGACCGTCAGGTCGCCGCGCAGCGTGAACTGGCCTTGCTCCAGCCGGGCCTGCAGATCGCCGGAGACGCTGACCTGACGGTCGGCACGCACCAGGACTTGCAGCTTGCTGGCCTTGGCCTGCAGATTCATGCTCAGGCCCGATTCGGGCCCCGTACCCGATGGTGTGAACTGGGCATAGCCCGAGCCGGTAAGCTGGCCGCCGTCTTCAGGAGCTCGGGTCAGATTGCCGCTATAGCCCAAAATGCGCGCCTGGCTGCCCTTGCCGCCCTTGAGGCGCAGTTCGGTGATGTCCAGTCTGGTGCCTTGCAGCTTGGCGCGCAGAATGCCGTCGCGCAGGTCCACGCCATCGAGCAAGGACACGATGTTGAGCCCATCGGCCTTGATATCGCCCTGCCACTTTGGGTCCTGCAAGGTGCCGCTGATGCTGGCATCCGCCGCCAAGCTGCCCTGAATGCGCCAGCCTGGTGGCGCAAACAAGGACCACAGCCCCATATCTGGCATATTGGCGTGCAGCTGACCGGACAGAGGCGCTGTGGCGGGTAGCGTCCAGCCGTCTTGCTGGTAGCTGAGCTGGGTGCGCAGGTCGGCGTTGAGCTTGCCTGCGCGCTCGCTGTCCCAAAGCAGTTTGGCGTTGACCTGGCTGCCCTGGGCCTGCACGTTGAGGCGCATGTCCTTGATGCGCGAGCGCATGCCTGCGCCGCCGATCTGGCGCGTGCGCGTGCCGCCGGCGCGTGTGGCGGTGGGGCCGGTGGTCTGGATGACGGTGGTGCTGGAGCCATCGTCCACCGCCAGCCGCAGATCGCCTGCGGCGCGCTCGACCGTGAGATCGGCCTTGAGATCCTTGCCCAAGGTGTCCAGGTTCCAGCGTGCGTTAAAGCTCAGGTCGCCGGAAATCCCAGCGGCTTCCAGTGGCGGATCGTCATCGCCCAGGCTGAAGGCATCGACCCAGGCCAGCGGAATTTCAAGGGCCTGCCCTGCGCTGCGCACACCCCATTGGCCGCTGCCGGCACGGGTGACGGAACTCGCCTCCCATGTCAGCTGGGCGGGAGGCAGTGGCTCGCTGCTGGTACGCCTGAGGCTCAGTTTTGGAGGCGTAATCTGCAGCTTGCCGGCGCTGAACTGATAGGCGGTGCTCAGCACCGTGCTGCCGCTGGTGCGCTGTTGGATCTGGACGGGGGCACCGGGCTGAAGCTGCATGACCCAGGGGCCGGGCTTGTTCTTGTCGGGTGTGAACTGGGCCTGCAGCTTGTCCAGACTGGCCTGCCAGTCCAGCGGTGCCATGGCCTTGCCGCCTGTGAGGCCGGCCTGCAAAGTTGTGTCGATCTGTATGCTCTTGCCAGCCTGCTGGGCCTGCGCGGTCAGGCCGACCCTGGCATTTTCAGGGCTGCCGTCAATGCTCAGTGCCAGCGCAGGCAGGATGGCGCTCTGCTCGGCTGCAGTGCCGGCGGGCAGATAGCGAATTTTCTCGGCGCGCAGCTTGGCCTGAATCTGCAAGCCACTGGCGGGAATGGCCGCGCCATGGGCGGCACTCAGGCGCTTGAGCAGATTTTCCCAACCGCCCTTCAGGGCCAGTTGCAAATCTGCACTGCCATCAAGCTGCGCACCGCTCAGTGGGTCCTTGACGCCCGGCAGCTTGCGCAGCCATTGCGTGAGCGTGCTCATGGAGCCGAGCTGCAGCTGGCTTTGGACAGCGCCGCTGGCGGGGCCCATCTGACCTTCGATGCTCAGTTGCGCACCGGGAGCAGTGGCCTTGAGCCTAGCCTTGGCCTGCTGGGTTTCGGTATTGAACTCCACGGACCTGGCATCGACGCTGGCCTGCAGGGCTTGCAGCTGCAGCTTTTCCAACTGCAGCAGCGGAGCCTGCCACTGGCCGCTGGCAGCCAGGGTCTGAATGCGCAGCGCCGGGCTGTCGCGCTTGCCGCTTGCCGCTTGCAGATTGGCGTCAAACACTATCTTGCTGGTTGCTGGATCGCTGCTGTCGACATCGGCCTGTACGGCCTTGGCACTGATCCGGCCCTGCAAGGGCGAGGCTTCCAGCGTGCTGTAGAGATCGGCCGGGTTGAGCTGTTCCACCGTGGCCAGGCCTTCGAACAACCGGGTACTCGGAGTGAACTGACCGCCGAGTGCGATATGGCCCTTGCCGATCTGGATACGGGAGTCATCCACCTGCCATTGCTGGCCATCGAAATCGATTCGGGCTGTCAGCTCGGCCACGGGCAGGCGCTGCTTGTCCCAGGGGCCGGGCAGTGCGTTGCTGAAACGGGTGTTCAGGTTCCAGGGCTGAGCCTCCAGGTTCGTAGCTGGAACTACCGTTTCGTCGGGGCCAGCCTGCAATTGGCCGGTCAACAGGGTGCGTGGCCCTTGAGGCCAGAAGGCCGAGACATCGAGATTGTGGAGTCTGGCCTTGGCTGCCAGCAGCGGCTGGCTGCGCCAGGGCATGATGCTGGCCTCCACATCGGCCTGCATGGTGCCCACCTCTGCCGTTGCTGCTTCGGACGGCCTCCCGCTCTTCTCCCGCTTCGGCTCGGTTGCCTGCGGGTCTTGAGTTACCGGGCCAGGGGTCGATGCTTCAGCGCTGGCATTGGCCTTGATTGCCAGCCTGGCCGCTTCGGTGGCCAACGTGCCTTCGGCCGTCACCTTGGCCTGCACGGCTATGGTGTTGAGGGCGTCAGCGCTTTTGTCCAGCGGATTGGGCACTTGCACATCGCCTGTTGCTTCTGCTTGCAAGGCCATGGGGGCCGCGCCCTGAAGCTTCAACTGGGCCTGATAGGCACCCTGGGCAAAGCGCAGGCTGCTGACCTTGAGTTCATGGTCTGTGCCCGTGTATTCATAGCGGCCGTGGAGGTCCTGAACCACGGCCTCAGGCGGGCCTTGCCAGATGATCTGATCGATCCTGAAGGGCAGCTCTATTTTCACCGGCAGGGTCAGCGACTGCAGTGGTTCGCTGGCGGGTTGGTCGGGGTCGGGGGTGCTGGCAATGCGCAGCTCTGCGATATGGACTTCGCCCAGCTTGAGCGTACGGGACAACAGCAAAGGCCTGAACTGCCAGCCGATCTGAGCTTCCCTGACCTCGACCTTCATGGTCGGGCTTTGCCATTGCAGCCAGCCGATACGGCCGCCGTTCTTGACGCTGCCCGTGACCTCCTTGGCCACCAGGCTCTGGTCTGCGGGCAGCCAGCCCGCCACGCGCTGCAGCGTCTGGTTGAGCGAGTCGTCCCTGCCAATCCACCACAGCAGGCTGCCAAGTGCCAGCGCCAGGGCGAGCAGGGCCGCTGCAATAGTCCAGCCCAGTGCGCGCAGCCAGCGGCGGCGTCTGGGGGCTGAGGAGGAGGCCTTGGCGGTAGGGGTTGTGTCTTGTTCTGCCATGCTTAAAACGTGAAGCCCAGGCGCAGGTGCAGGCGCAGTTGCTGCTCCTGAGCGCCCCAGGCGAGATCTGCTTGAATCGGACCGACTGGGCTTTTCCAGCGTATGCCGGTGCCAAAACCGACGCGGGTGTAGAGCCGGTTGATATCGTCGCCGACCGTACCTGCATCGATGAAGACGGCGTGTTCGAAGTCCTGGGTGTTGCCCTTGATGGTGATGGGCCGCTGCCATTCCACGCTGCCCATGGCCAGATAGCGGCCGGCAATCACGCGGCCGTTGTCGGTGCGTGCGCCAATCGACTGATAGCCATAGCCGCGCACCGTGTTGTCACCGCCGGTCAGAAACATGATGGTGGTGGGCAGATCCACATCTTTCTTGGCCATGACGGCGCCGACTCCGGCCTTGATCTGCAGACGGCTGTGGCGCCTGGTTTCCTCATCGCGCTCGCCCAGCGGGATCAGGCTGAGCCAGCGGCCCGTGAGGCGCCCGAACGGCGAGCGCTGCGGCGTCAGCGTGGTGCCGGCACCAGCCTCCAGGGCCAGGCCGAAGCCCGAGGTAGGCAGCAGATTGTTGTCGAAATAGCGCGCCGTCCAGCCATAGTTGGCCAGCAGCGAGGAGGCTCCGGGCGGAGCACCTGCGCCCTGGGTCTTGGCGTAGTCGTACTGCAGGTACATATTGCGCTCTATGCGGTCCTCGGCCTTGGAGCGGCCAAAGCGCATCTGCGCACTGTTGGTGTAGAAGTCGCCTGCAGGCGCACGCTCGAGCTTGCCGCTGGCAAACCAGCGCCAGAGGTCTTCACCAGGAAGGCCGACCAACTGAGTGGAAATCAGCGGGTTCTTCCTGTCCAGCTGCAGCTTGCTGACGGCGCGCCAGTTCAGACCAGGAACCTTGTTGTAAGTGTGATCGATGGACAGACGAGGTCCGGTGTCCGTGCTCAGACCCACACCGAACACCCATTTCTGCAGCTTGGCCTCGCGCACCTTGGCAATCACGGGCGAGGTGATGGCTGCACCCTGATTCTTGCGCTGCTCGTCGCGCTCAGCTTCGGTAGCGGCCTGTTGTGGCGAATCGGCCAGCGAAAGAAATACCGAGTCGTAATAGCCGCTGCTGACCAGGCGCTGCTGCGCATCAAGCATGCTTTGCAAGTCATATTCCCTTCCTTCCGGAAGGCGCGCAATACGGGCCGTGCGCACCGGGTCGTAGCGCTCGGCACCATCGATCTGCAGCGGGCCGAATGTATAGGCCGGGCCGGGGTCGTAACTCACGCTCACCTGGGCCTTGTTGGTGTCGGCGTCCACATCGGCGAGACTGGTATCTATGCGGGCCAGCGGATAACGGCGCTTTTGCAGCTCCTTGAGACCACCGCTCTTGGCGCTGCTCCAGGCCGATTGCGAGAATTGCTCGCCAGCCTGCAGCGGCCAGGTTTCCTCGATCTGCAGGCGCTGCGAGGTTCCCAGCTCGTCGCTGGCATTGACGCCGGTAAAGCGCACCTCGGATTTTTCAATGATGGTGGGCGGGCCCGGATCGACCTTGACCACCACTTTGCGCGGTGCTTCTTCCTCGGGGGTATCGGTCAGCTCCACGGTCACCGTGGGGCTGAAATAGCCCAAGGTGCCTATCAGCTCGCGTACGTTGGCATCGGTCGCGCCCAGCAGGCGCGTCAGCTCGCGGCGCTGCAGATCGGGCTGGTGGCGAAAACGCTTGAGTTCAAGATGCTGCTCCAGCAGCGCACGGACTTGTTTTGGGGCATCGACTTCCAGCGTGAAGGCGGGGGGACCACTGGTGTCGATGCCCATGGCTTCGGCTTCTTTGTCTTTGGGGGAAAGCAGGCTGCAGCCGCTGAGGAGCAAGGCGGCTCCCAAAAGCAAAGCCGGCCTCAAGGCCGGCTTTTTCAAGGGCAAGGTCTGGGGCATGCCCCTATTTTGACAGCATGCGCATGGCGTCTTCCAAGCCTTTGAGCGACAAAGGGTACATGCGGTCCCCCATCAACTGCTGGATGATGCTGATGCTCTGGCGGTACTGCCATACGCCCTGAGGTTCGGGGTTGATCCAGGCAAAGTGCGGGAAGGCGTTCGTCAGGCGCTGCAGCCACTCGGCACCGGGTTCCTCGTTCATGTACTCGACCGAGCCGCCGGGCTGCAGGATTTCATAGGGGCTCATGGTCGCATCGCCGACAAAGATCAGCTTGTAGTCCTTGTTGTACTTGCGAATGATGTCCCAGGTCGGGAATTTCTCGGCAAAGCGGCGGCGGTTGTTCTTCCACATGAAGTCGTAGACACAGTTGTGGAAGTAATAGAACTCCAGATGCTTGAGTTCGCTCTTCACGGCCGAGAACAGTTCCTCCACTCGCTGTATATGCTCGTCCATGGTGCCGCCCACGTCCATGAGCAGCAGCACTTTCACATTGTTATGCCGCTCGGGAATCATCTTGATGTCGAGATAACCCGCATTGGCGGCCGTGGAGCGGATGGTGTCCGGCAGATCCAGTTCCAGTTCGCTGCCCTGGCGCGCAAACTTGCGCAGGCGGCGCAGCGCGACCTTGATATTGCGCGTGCCCAGTTCCTGGGTATCGTCATAGTCGCGGTAGGCTCGCTGCTCCCAGACCTTGACGGCACTCTTGTTGCGGCCCGGCCCGCCAATGCGTATGCCTGCCGGGTTGTAGCCGCCGTGGCCGAAGGGGCTGGTGCCGCCCGTCCCTATCCATTTGTTACCGCCCTCGTGGCGCTCCTTTTGCTCCTCCAGGCGCTTCTTGAGCGTTTCCATCAGCTCGTCCCAGCCCATGGCTTCGATCTTGGCCTTGTCCTCGGGGCTGAGCTCGCGCTCCAGAAGCTTTTGCAACCAGTCCTGCGGAATTTCCTTGGTCAAGTCGGCCAGCATCTCAACCCCCTTGAAATAGGCGGAAAAAGCGCGGTCGTACTTGTCGTAGTGCTTCTCGTCCTTGACCAGAATGGTTCGGCCCAGGTGATAGAAATCGTCCAGGCTCCAGCGATCCTCGCTCTTGGGGCCGATGATGCCCGCGTCCAGTGCCTCCAGCAGGGCCAGAAACTCCTTGACCGACACAGGCAGTTTGGCGGCACGCAGGGTGTAGAAGAAGTCGATCAGCATGAAAAATGTCTCCAGCGCTTATGTAGCGGGTGCATGCTGCTCCAGAAGATAGAGCAGTTGTGCACGGGCTTCAGGCCATTCGCCGCTGCGCATGCTGTACATCACGGTGTCGCGAATCGTGCCGTCGCGGCGCAGCGCATGGCCGCGAATCACGCCATCTTTCTTGGCACCTAGGCGCTCGATGGCGCGCTGGCTGGCGAAGTTGAAGTTGTCCGTGCGCCAGCCCACCACATGGCAGCCCAGCGTACCGAAGGCATGGGCCAGCAGCAGCAGCTTGGCCGAAGTGTTGACATGAGTGCGCTGCACGCTTTTGGCATACCAGGTGTAGCCAATCTCCACACGGCGAATGGCCGGCACGATGTCGTGATAACTGGTCGTGCCCAGCACCTTGCCGCTGGCATCGTCGAGCACGGCGAACGCAAAGCGGTGGCCCTGGTCGCGGCCCAGCAGCGCGGCCTCGATATAGCTGCGCACCTCGCCAGGCTCGGGCACGGAAGTCACTCGAATCTTCCACAGCTCTCCATCGGCAGCGGCCGCTGCCAGTCCAGGCTCATGGCTCAGATCCAGCGGCTCCAGTCGCACACCGCGGTCGCGCAAGGTCACAGGTTCTACAAAAGTCATGGCTTGCTCACTCAAAGTGGATTGCGCTTGCTGCGCCAGAGTCGGGCCAGCTTGAGCCCCAGGCCTCCGCCCAGCCCCACCATGGCAATGGCGGCAATGCTGCCCGCACCATAGCCCTGGGCAAACAGGTCAAGGCCCAGCACATGGGACAGGCCCCAGCCCAGCAGGGCGCCGCCCACAAAGCCGATGGCGTCGGAGCCGCCTTCCAGCAGCAGTTGTTGTGCGGTGCTCATGGGCTGCGTCTCCTCGGTTCTTAAGGACGGTTAGCGGTTGCGCTGATTCATGAAGACCAGCTTTTCAAACAGGCTCATATCCTGTTCGTTCTTGAGCAGCGCGCCAACCAGGGGCGGTACGCTGACCTTGCCTTCCTCGGATTGCAGGGCCGATGCAGGAATTTCCTCGGCGACCAGCAGCTTGAGCCAGTCGATCAGCTCGCTGGTCGAAGGCTTTTTCTTGAGGCCGGGCAGATTGCGCACATCGTAGAAGACCTTCATGGCGGCATTCAGCAACTCACCCTGCAGCTTGGGAAAATGCACGTTCACGATCTGGCGCATGGTGTCGGCATCGGGGAACTTGATGTAGTGGAAGAAGCAGCGGCGCAAAAATGCGTCAGGCAGCTCTTTTTCGTTGTTCGAGGTGATGAACACCAGGGGGCGGTGTTTGGCGCGGATCATCTCGTGCGTCTCGTAGCAATAGAACTCCATGCGATCGATTTCGCGCAGCAAGTCGTTGGGGAACTCGATGTCAGCCTTGTCGATCTCGTCGATCAGTAGGGCCACGGGACGTTCCGCCGTGAAGGCCTGCCAGAGCACGCCCTTGACGATGTAGTTGTGAATGTCCTTGACGCGCTCGTCTCCCAGCTGCGAATCGCGCAGGCGGCTCACGGCGTCGTACTCATACAGGCCTTGCTGGGCTTTGGTGGTGGACTTGATATGCCACTGCAACAGCGGCATGTCCAGCGCCTGGGCCACTTCCTCGGCCAGCATGGTCTTGCCCGTGCCGGGCTCGCCCTTGATGAGCAGAGGGCGCTGCAGGGTAGCGGCAGCGTTGACGGCCAGCATCAGATCTTGTGTGGCCACGTATTTGTCGGAACCTTGAAACTTCATGGGCGGTATCAGCGTAAGTATTGATAAGCGTGCGAAATTCTCACTGCCATAATCGTTTGCACTGCAGCAAGGCATTTGAGCACCCGTCTGAACTCTTGAAGGATTGTGCGCGCAAAATGATAAAAACTTGGACCACGGTATTGGCAGTAGTTGTCGCATCAGTGACCGGCGCGGCAAACGCCCAGGCTGTCAAGGGCGATGCAAAGGCTGGCGAAGGCAAGATCGCCATGTGCATAGGCTGTCATGGCATCACCGGTTATCAGGCCAGCTTCCCTGAGGTTTACAAGGTGCCGATGATCGGCGGGCAGAACGAGGCCTATATCGTCTCGGCCCTGAATGCCTATAAGAAAGGCGAACGAAAACACCCCACCATGCGTGGCATTGCCGACTCGCTGAGCGAGCAGGACATGGCCGATGTGGCGGCCTTCTATGCAGGTCATGGCAAGGCCAAGGACGGCAAGGCCAAGGAGGCGAACCCTGCTGTCACGGCGCTGCTGCAAAAAGGCGCCTGCTTCTCCTGTCACGGTGAAGGCTTTTCAAAGCCGATTGACCCGTCCTATCCCAAGGTGGCAGGGCAGTATTCGGACTATGTTTTCCGCGCCTTGCAGTCATATAAAACCGATGGCAATCCGCTCATCGGGCGCAGCAATGGCGTGATGGCCGGCATTGCCAAGCAGTTCAAGAACGACGAGCTGCAGCAACTCGCCAAGTACATCGGTAGCCTGGACAGCGAGATGCAGGTGGTGGCGCAGCCGCACTTCCGCTTGGGCCAGAAATAGACCTTGTTTCAGAAAAAGCAAAAGCCCGTGAAGACGGGCTTTTGCTTTTTCTCAACGGGATGCAGCTCAGGGGGCCGGTCCCCAGGGCTTGGGGGGCAGAGCTGGAGCCATCCTGCCGCGAGTGTGTCATCTCCCACCGGAGGCTGCGCAGCGCATCAGGGGGTACTTTTAAAACTGCCGTCGGTGGTGGCCAGACGCTGCACTCCGGCGACATAGGCTTCGCCATCGGGCGGGCGTCCCGAGCGCTGGCTTTCCCAGAGCATCTGGCCCAGGCATTCCATGGCGGCGTGATGGGCGTCATGCAGATCACGCTTCTTGGCCAGCAACTCAACCGCCTGGCGGATGCCGCGTGGCGAGTCCACGCTGCACTGCTCGCTGATGGACAGATGCATGGACAGATGCAGAAACGGGTTGGTGCGCTCGGGCTCTGAGTCATAGTTGCGCGCCACGGCGGCATCCATGTCGGAGAGCTCATCGAAATACTCGGGGTGCTCGTCTATCCACAGGCTGGCCAGTGTCTCGATGGCCTCCATGGGCGCGCCGCTGATCATCTTGGCGCGCACACCGCAAAAAAATCGCCGTACGTCGGCTTGACTGGGGTTGAACATGATGGCGCGCAGCGTATCACGGCTGTCGGGCATCAGCCGGACTGTGGTCTTGCTCGCTGGCCTGGGGCGTATCCTCTGCCTCGGCGTTGCCAGCCAGGAGATCGGCACGTTCCTTGGCCATTTGCTCCACCAGTTGCTGGCGGCCCTGCTTGGCCACCGCAATCAGCTGATTCTTGTCCTTGTAATGCGGGTACATGCGCTCGGCCAATGCCAGATTGTGCTCTCTGAAGCGTGCCGTGATGCGTTTGGCCTCGGCCGGACTCTGACCTAACAGCTCCAGCACCGACTGGGCCGAGATCAGGCTGGACTCGAACACTTCACGCTGGGCATGCTCCACACCCAGGTCGCGCAGTTGGAACCAGTGATTGAGATCCCGGGTGCGGGCCACGATCTCCAGGTTGGGGAAATGCTTGCGTACCTGGCTGGCTATCTTGAGGGACTGCTCGGGAGTGTCGACGGCAATCACCAGCACATGAGCCTTGGCTGCGCCTGCAATGCGCAGCAGATCCATGCGAGTGGCATCGCCGTAAAACACCCGGTGGCCATAGATCTGCGCGGCCTCCAGCATTTCCACGCTATGGTCCAGGATGGTCGGGCGTATGCCCTGGGCCAGCAACACGCGAGCCACGATCTGGCCGTAGCGGCCGAAGCCGGCAATGATGATGGGCGAGTCCTGAGGCTCGGAGATCTCTTTGGCCTTGTCGGAGCCGCATTCCTCATCCTTGATGGTGGAAAAGCGGCGCAGCAGCAGTTTGTCCAACAGCACCAGCAGCAGCGGGCCCAGCAGCATGGACAGAGCCACCGCTGCGACCAGCATGGACGAGACGCTGTGGCGAAACACCTTGTACTGCGCGGCTGTCTGGAACACCACAAAGGCGAATTCCCCACCTTGCGCCAGCATCAGCGTGAACACCGGGCGTTCGCGCCAGGGAATCTGCATGAATTTGGCCAAGCCGAAGATCATCACTGCCTTCAGTGCAATAAAGCCCGTCACCATGGCGGCCATGGCCCAGGGAGACTGGAGGATGACGCCAAAGTCAATGCTCATGCCCACGGCCATGAAGAACAGGCCCAGCAGCAGCCCTTTGAACGGCTCGATATTGGTTTCCAGCTCGCTGCGGTATTCGCTGTCGGCCAGCAGCACGCCGGCCAGGAAGGCGCCCAGCGCCATGGACAGGCCCACCTGTGTCATCAGCATGGCAATGCCTACGACCAACAACAAGGAAGTGGCGGTGAAGATCTCGGGGGTCTTGCTGCGCGCAATCCAGCGCAGCAGCGG
The DNA here is from genome assembly GCF_008121555.1 of Comamonas sp. Z1. Classification (NCBI taxonomy): domain Bacteria; kingdom Pseudomonadati; phylum Pseudomonadota; class Betaproteobacteria; order Burkholderiales; family Comamonadaceae; genus Comamonas; species Comamonas sp. Z1. The sequence goes on along the minus strand of NZ_VOQT01000002.1, from coordinate 17,444 downwards.
TTGCAGCAGTAATCGGCCTCCGATGATGACGGCGCCAATCGTACCCACGGTCTTGAGAATGGCCAGCCAGACATGGCTGTCACCGTGGCTGGCATGAGCGGCCTTGTAAGCGCCGAGAATCGGAATCAGCGCCAGGATGGGGATGGCCGCCACGTCCTGGAACAACAGGATGGAGAAAGCGGCCTGTCCGCTGGGAGTACGCATCAGATTACGCTCGGCCATGATCTGCAGGCAGACAGCGGTGGACGACAGGGCTAGGCCCATGCCCGCAATCAGGCTGACGCGCCAGGACAGACCAAAGGCCCATGCGGCCAGAAACAGAATGCCGGTGCAGACCGCCATTTGCGCCATGCCCCAGCCGAAGATCGGTCGCCGCAGCTCCCAGAGGCGCTTGGGCTGCAGCTCAAGTCCGATCACGAACAGCATCAGCACCACGCCGAATTCGGCAAAGTGCAGGATGTCGTCCACATTGCGCACCAGACCAAAACCCCAAGGGCCCATGGCAATGCCGGCGCCCAGGTAGCCGATGATGGCTCCCAGGCCCAGGGCTCTGGCGATGGGGACGGCTAGAACTGCCGCCGTAAGATAGATGAAGCCGTAAGTCAGCCAGATGGGAGAGCCGTGTTCCATGGGAATGTTATGTGGTGTTAACCCTAGAGAGATTCCATTTTGGCACCCGCAGTCAGGCGTCAGATTTTTGACAGAAAGAAAAATGGGACGAATGGTGACCTGCTGCTTATAGCGCCTGGTCAACCATGCGTCTGCAAGTTGACCGCGCAACTTTTAAGATAGGCGCTTTGTGGCTGGCGCTTTAGATCGGCGTTTGGAGTGAGTATGGATCTGCACACCTGGTTTGCTTTTTTTGTGGCCTCCTGGATCATTGCGGTCTCGCCGGGCTCGGGGGCCGTGCTGTCCATGAGTCATGGTCTGTCCTACGGCGTGCGCAAGACCAGCGCCACCATCATGGGCCTGCAGCTCGGGTTGCTGCTCATCTTGCTGATAGCCGGGGCCGGCGTGGGCTCGCTGCTCATGGCATCCGAATGGGCCTTCAATGCCGTCAAGATCGTGGGCGCCGGCTATCTCATCTATCTGGGCATCAGCCAGTGGCGCTCCGGTGGCTCGCCGCTGGCAACGCAAGAGGCCGTGCCCGAGGCCAGTCTCAAAAAGCGCGTACTGACGGGCTTTTTGACCAATGCCACCAATCCCAAGGGCATCATCTTCATGGTGGCGGTGCTGCCCCAGTTCATGACCACCAGCCGTCCTCTGGCCCCTCAACTGGCGATTCTGGCCGTGACCATGCTGGCCGTGGATACCACGGTGATGCACAGCTATGCCGCAGGCGCCAGCGCCTTGCGCGGCCTGATGCGCAGCGCACGCGCCATGCGCAACCAGAACCGCGTGTTCGGCGGCCTGCTGATGGCGGTGGGCACGGGGCTGTTCTTTGTGCAGCGCTCCGGTGAAGCCTGATCCGCTTTAAAAAACATAGCTGCAAGCGTATGAATAGATTGAGCCAGCGGCATATTTGATCGAATAATCTAGGGTAAGCCCCTTGTCCCGCGTCAGACATGGCGCAGGGCAGGGGGCTTCTACATTGGGGGCATGAAAACCTTTCGCTCCTACTCCGAAGTGCTGGCCTCGATTGGGCAGGAAGTCGCCGTCAGCGACTGGATCACCATCACACAGGCCCAGATTCAAATGTTTGCCGATGCCACGGGCGATCAGCAATGGATTCATACCGATCCCGAGCGCGCAGCCCAGGGGCCGTTCGGCGCGCCGATTGCCCATGGCTTTCTCACGCTGTCCCTGCTGCCTCAGTTTTTCGAAGGCACTTTCAAGATCGAAGGCGCCAAGATGGGAGTGAACTACGGGCTCAACCGTGTGCGCTTCATGGCCCCGGTTCCCGTCAACAGCCGCTTGCGGGCCCGCATGACATTGCAGGCGGCGGAGCGCATCGAGCCGGCCGGCATCCAGATGACCTGGCTGGTGACGGTGGAGCGCGAGGGCAGCGACAAGCCTGTGTGCGTGGCCGAGTCGCTGGCGCGCAGCTTTGGTGCTGTGGCCTGATTCGCGGCGTAATTTTCAAGCCATGAAAAAAGCCCCTTGGCATCGGCCTTGGGGCTTTGTTATTGAGCAGCACCTTGCACAGCAGGGTGCTGCTCAGGGGTCGTCATTCGCCATAGTTGTCCAGCAAACCGGCCTTGCCAGCGGCAATGGTTTCCTGGCGCACTTGCTCACGGCTGAGGTTGCTGGATTGCTGTTGCTGGGACAGAGGCAGATAGGCATCGCCAACGGGCTGCAGCTGACCCCTGGCCATGGCGTCCTGCACCTGGGCCTTGACCTGGGCACGGGTCAGGGTGGACTGTGATGCAACTTCGGGAGGGTAGTGACCGCCGGTGAAGTCAAAGCTTGCAGCCTGTGCAGCGGCGGCGGACATAGCCAGGGTGGCAACGATGGCGAGGCGGTTGGCGTATTTCATGATTCGTCCTTTGGGTACATCGGGCCTGCAGTCCTGGCGGATATCGTCGGTCGGCTGCAAGTCCATGGGTCGTACTTTAGGACGATCTAATTGCGAGAAAAACCCCCTGTTGCGCAACTTATTGTTCCGAAAATAGAGACAATAAGCGGGAACTTAAAGAGCCGTCTTGGGCTCTGCAAGGGCAGCACCCGCGAAGCCCTGCTGACGCCAGGCTTCGAACACCGTTACGGCCACGGCATTGGATAGGTTCAGGCTGCGCTGAGATGCCAGCATGGGCAGGCGCAGTCGCTGCTCGTTGGGGAACTGGGCGCGCACCTCGGGTGGCAGGCCCTTGCTTTCAGAGCCAAAGACCAGCCAGTCGCCAGCTTTGAATTCCATGGCATGCGCCGGGCTGCTGCTATGCGTGGTCATGGCGAACATGCGCTCGCGCTGCGGCTGACAGGTTTCGAGGAAGGCGTCCCAACTGGCGTGGCGGGCTACATTGGCGTACTCGTGATAGTCCAGTCCGGCGCGGCGCATATGCCGGTCTTCCATGGAAAAGCCCAGCGGCTCGATCAGATGCAGGCTGCAACCCGTATTGGCGGCCAGACGGATGACATTGCCCGTGTTGGGAGGGATCTCGGGCGCCACAAGAACGATATGAAACATGGGGCGCTATTGTGCAGCCCGGCTTTGACCCACGCTGCCGCCTTCGCAGTTCCAGACTGGCGAATATGGGTCAAGGCGTGCGTGCCAGCACGACGGCGCTGACCGATGCCGCGCCGGCCGACAGCAGGCAGCCTGCCAGTGCATCCAGCGTGGCACCGGTGGTCATCACGTCGTCGAGCAGCAAAATCTCCCGCCCTTTCACCAGAGCCTGTCGAGCCGGGGCGAGGCTGAAAATGCCGCGCAGCTGGCGCAGTCTTTGTTCCCGGCTGGAGGCATGTTGGGGCAGCTCCAGGTGTTGGCGTTGCACAGCCTCGCTCAGCAAGGGCAAAGGCCTGTTGTATTGCTCAGAGAGGGAGCGTGCCAGCAGCAGGCTGTGGTCAAAGCCGCGCTCGCGCACGCGCTGTGCGGAGGCCGGCATGGGCAGCAAGGCATCGCAGGCCCGTAACTGCTCCCTGACTTCGGGGTGACCGGCCATCAGCCTGCCCAGACTGCGCACCAACCCCAGGTCGGCCTGAAACTTGTAGCGTGTGATGAGGTTTTGCCATGGGTAGGCATAGTCCAGTGCGGCGGTGCAGCGCTTGAGTCGGGGTGGTTGCTTGAGGCAGTTGCCGCAGAGGCTGACCAGAGCCGGCAGCGGCAGGGCACAGCTGTGGCAGCGGTGCTTGTGCTGGGCCCAGCGTGCATGGCAGTCGCGGCAGATACGCGGCCCCGGCCAGCGTCCACAGATTGCGCACTGGCTGGGCAAGGCATCCAGCCAACGCTGCTGCTGGCGGCGCAGGTGTGAAAGCCATGTCACATGAAGGTCGGGCATGGAATCAATATACTCGCGCCGCATTGATCTTTACTCCGGCAGTTGGTGAGCGGCTCGCTCGACTCTCTGCCTGCTTCTGTCCGCCCATGTCCCACGTCCTGCCTCCAACAATTGATTCTGCAGCTGCAAACCATTGGCAAATGGCCGCTCCGGCCGAATCCCCCTGGTTGCACGAAGAGGTGGCCAGTCGCATGCAGCAGCGCCTGGACTGGATCGTGAAGCCGCCTGAGCAATGGTGTCACTGGGAGCCGGTTCGCGGCGGCATGCAGGCTCACCAACTGCTGCGCGAGCGCTATCCGCAGGCCGAATGCACGATCTATGAACCCGTAGCCCGCCGCGAGGCCGTGGCCCAGGACAAGCTCGGCAGCCGCTGGTGGCAGCTCTCGCGCTGGAAGGGGGCTGCCGTGCAGATGGGGGCGCCCGCAGATGCCAGCATGGACATGCTCTGGGCCAATATGCTGCTGCATACGGCAGCCGATCCGCAGACCCTGATCGAGCGCTGGCACAAGGCACTCAAGGTCGACGGCTATGTCATGTTCTCCTGCCTCGGGCCGGATACGGTGCAGCAGCTGCATCGGCTCTACGCCGAACTGGGCTGGGGGCCGGCAGGTCATACGTTTACCGATATGCATGACTGGGGCGACATGCTGGTGCATTCCGGTTTTGCCGAGCCGGTGATGGACATGGAGCGCATCACCCTGACCTTTGCCACGCCGCAGCGTCTGTTGCAGGAACTGCGCGAACTGGGCCGCAATCTGCACCCCGGGCGTTTTGCCGGTCTGCGCGGCCGTGGCTGGAAGGCCGGGCTGCTGCAGAAAATGGCGGAGCGCTGGGCCGACAAGCAGCCCGATGGACAGTTCTCGCTGACCTTCGAGATCGTTTATGGCCACGCCTACAAACCGCAGCCCAAGCTGCGTCTGGAAGCCAACAGCGCCGTGTCGCTGGAAGACATGAAGGCCATGCTCAAGCAGCCCCGCAACACGGGTTTGCGATAGCACATCTGTCGTTTTCCGGTCATTGATTCGACACAAAGCTGCCTACAATTTCCCCTAGTTATTTCATGGATAGCAGCAATCCTTCGGGCTTCTCTCCTGCCTGAAGGAAACCAGACAGTGCGGCCCAAGCCGCCAGGGGAGATATCGGGTGTTTCGCTTTGCCAAGGGGACTGGCCAGCGGGTTCGACAGCGGCCGGTTTTCGCATTTCATCATCACCACAAGCCAGCCTTTTGCTGCGCTGACGCATCCCTGTGCCCGGCGGTTGTCGCGGTGCAGGGACGTCCCATCTTCTTCCCTTCTGTCTTGGCTGCCAGGCCAGTTTCAGCCATCTCCGGCACTTGCCGTGAGATGCGCTTGCCAGTACGAGTTTCAAGTCCGATCAGGCCTGCCTACGCAAGGTCGATTGGCATGGGTTTCCGGTACATGCATTAGTGAATGCGCGCAGACAGTGCTATCAAATTCTGGGGCATGCTGCGTTGAAGTTCGCGAGGTAGTGTGAGTGTCACAGCCTTTTGGCCGGCAGCGGCACGAAGCGGTGTGAGCGAGTGGACAACTGAGGCTTAGAGGTAAGTGAAAACGATGAAAAACATTTCCACCAAGCTGGTTCCCTGGAGTTTGGCCTTGGCGGCGTGGGGTAGTTCCATGGCCTATGCGGCGCAGGATCTGCCGGGAGGCCCTGCCGTCAACCAGCTCAATCTGCATCCGCCTGTGACACGCATTGCCGTGGAGCAGCACTGGCTGCACTGGATGATGCTCATCATCTGCACGGTGATCTTTATCGCGGTGTTCGGGGTGATGTTCTATTCCATCTGGAAGCACCGCAAATCCCAGGGTGCCAAGGCTGCGAACTTTCATGAATCGGTCAAGGTGGAGGTGGCCTGGACGGTTGCTCCCTTCATCATCGTGATTCTGATGGCGCTACCCGCCACCAAGGTGCTGGTGGCGCAGAAGGACACGACCAATGCCGACCTCACGATCAAGGCCACCGGCTATCAGTGGAAATGGGGTTATGACTATCTGAGCGGCGAGGGCGAAGGCCTGGGCTTTGTTTCCACGCTGGATAACGCCCAGCGCCAGATGTCCAACAGCGGCGATGTGAGCAATGCGCCCAACGACTATCTGCTCAGGGTCGACAACCCGCTGGTCGTACCCGTGGGCAAGAAGGTACGCATCATCACCACGGCCAACGATGTGATCCACTCCTTCATGGTGCCGGCCTTTGGCATCAAGCAGGACGCGATTCCGGGCTTTGTGCGCGATACCTGGTTCAAGGCCGAGAAGACCGGCGATTACTACGGCCAGTGTGCCGAGTTGTGCGGCAAGGAGCATGCCTACATGCCCATCCATGTGAAGGTGCTGTCTGCCGAAGCCTACACCGCCTGGGTGGCCGGAGAGAAGAAGAAGCTGGCCGCCAAGGCCGATGACCCGAACAAGGTCTGGGTGCTGGCCGATCTGGTGGCACGTGGCGAAAAAGTATATGCCGCCAACTGCGCTGCCTGCCACCAGGCCAATGGCAAGGGAGCCGGTCCCATCAAGCCGCTGGACGGCAGTCCCGTGGTCCTGGGCCCCACGGCCGATATGATGCACGCCGTGCTCGAAGGTCGCGCCAACGGTGCCATGCCGGCCTGGAAGCAGCTGAGCGACACCGAACTGGCCGCAGTGGTGACCTTTGCCAAGAATCATTGGAGCAACCAGACCGGCCAACTGGTGCAGCCCGCCCAGTTCGTGGCAGCGCGTGGCGGCAAATTCCCTGAAGGCGGAGGCAGTGCTGTACCCGCCGCTCCTGCGGCAGACTCTGCTGCCCCTGCGCAAGGTGCAGCCGCTGCCGCCAGCGACGCCGGCCCTTATCAAGTCTTTTTCGAGACCGGCAAGAGCGTGCTGGACGACAAGGCCCAGGCTGCGGTGAAGAAGGCGGCCGAGTACTGGAGTGCCCACAAGGACGGCAAGATTGCTCTGTCGGGCTTTGTGGACTCCACCGGCAACGCCGACAAGAACGCGGAGCTGGCCAAGGAGCGAGCCAAGGCCGTGGCCAAGCTGCTGGAGGACAGCGGCATTGCCGGTGACCGCATCGAGCTGCGCAAGCCCGAAACCATCACGGCTGCGGCAGGCGCGGACCAGCAGGCACGCCGTGTTGACATCACGGCCGCGAAGTAAGCCCCGGGTATAGAGACCGATTGGAGAAAAGAATATGAGCGCCGTAGTTCCTCCCGTCCACACCCATGAGGGCCATGGTCACGACCATGGGCACGACGACCATCACCACGCCATGCCCTCGGGCTGGCGCCGCTGGCTGTTTGCCACCAACCACAAGGACATCGGCACGATGTACCTGCTGTTCTCCTTCACCATGCTGATGGTGGGAGGCATTCTGGCCATGCTGATCCGTGCCGAGCTGTTCGAGCCCGGCCTGCAGATCGTCAACCCCGAGCTGTTCAACCAGCTCACCACCATGCACGGCCTGATCATGGTGTTCGGCGCCATCATGCCGGCCTTCGTGGGCTTCGCGAACTGGATGCTGCCGCTGCAGATCGGTGCGTCCGACATGGCGTTTGCGCGCATGAACAACTTCAGCTTCTGGCTGCTGATTCCCGCCGGCATCATGCTGGTGGGCTCGTTCTTCATGCCCGGCGGTGCACCGGCGGCGGGCTGGACGCTGTATGCCCCGCTGACGCTGCAGATGGGTCCGTCCATGGACACCAGCATCTTTGCCATGCACATCATGGGTGCCAGCTCCATCATGGGAGCGATCAACATCATCGTCACCATCCTGAACATGCGCGCGCCCGGCATGACGCTGATGAAGATGCCGCTGTTTGCCTGGACCTGGCTGATCACCGCCTACCTGCTGATCGCCGTGATGCCGGTGCTGGCCGGCGCCATCACCATGACGCTGACCGACCGTCACTTCGGCACCAGCTTCTTCAATCCTGCGGGCGGCGGCGATCCGGTGATGTACCAGCACATCTTCTGGTTCTTCGGTCACCCCGAGGTCTACATCATGATCTTGCCGGCCTTCGGCATCGTCAGCCAGATCGTGCCCGCCTTCAGCCGCAAGAAGCTGTTTGGCTACACTTCCATGGTCTATGCCGTGGCGGCGATTGCCATCCTGTCCTTCATCGTCTGGGCCCACCATATGTTCACCACGGGCATGCCGGTCACGGGTCAGCTGTTCTTCATGTACGCGACCATGCTGATCTCCGTGCCCACGGCCGTGAAGGTGTTCAACTGGACGGCCACCATGTGGCGCGGCTCCATGAGCTTTGAAACCCCGATGCTGTTCGCCGTGGGCTTCATTTTCGTGTTCACCATGGGGGGCTTCACGGGACTGATACTGTCCATGGCACCCATCGACATCCAGCTGCAGGACACCTATTACGTGGTGGCCCACTTCCACTATGTGCTGGTGGCCGGTTCGCTGTTCTCCATGTTTGCCGGCTATTACTACTGGTCGCCCAAGTGGACGGGCGTGATGTATTCCGAGACGCGTGGCCGCATCCATTTCTGGGGCTCGCTGATCTTCTTCAACATCACATTCTTCCCCATGCACTTCCTGGGTCTGGCCGGCATGCCGCGTCGCTATGCCGACTACCCCATGCAGTTCGCCGACTTCAACATGATTGCCTCCATCGGCGGCTTTGGTTTCGGTCTGATGCAGGTGTACTTCTTCCTGTTCGTCGTCTGGCCCGCCATGCGCGGTCATGGCGAGAAGGCGCCGCAAAAACCCTGGGAAGCGGCCGAGGGCCTGGAATGGGAAGTGCCTTCTCCGGCGCCGTTCCACACCTTCGAGACGCCTCCCAAGCTCGATGAAACCGCGACGAAGGTGATAGCCTGAGGAGGCGCGTATGACGACCCAGGAGCAACGCAAGAACAACCTGAGGCTGGGGCTGATCCTGGCCTCCACGGCTGTCGTGTTCTTTATCGGATTTGTGGTGAAGATGGCCTGGCTGCATTGAGGCAGCCCGATGGCAACGAGTGGAGGAGCTTGAGGTGAGCATAGCCAAGGAAAACGCGAAGATGGTGGGCAAGTTGGCGATCGTTGCCCTGGGCATGTTTGCGTTTGGCTATGTGCTCATTCCCATCTACAAGCATATCTGCGAGCTGACGGGCATCAACATCCTGTCGCTGTCCGAAAAGCAGGTGCCCGGCGCCGGCGTGGCGGGCCGCGACGTGAAGCTTCCGCCCAACAGCCAGATCGATACCAGCCGCACCATCACCGTGGAGTTCGATGCCAATGCTCGCGGTCCCTGGGACTTCAAGCCGGCCATGCGTTCGGTGCAGGTTCACCCCGGCGAGCTGGCCACGGTGATGTATGAGTTCCAGAACGTGCAGAACCGGCGCATGGCCGCGCAGGCCATCCCCAGCTATGCACCGCGCCAGGCCACGGCCTTCTTCAACAAGCTGGAGTGCTTCTGCTTTTCGCAGTACACGCTGGAGCCCGGCGAGAAGCGTGAGTGGCCGGTGGCCTTCGTCATCGATCCGCGCATCTCCAAGGATGTGAAGACCATCACGCTGTCCTACACCTTCTTCGAGGTGGGCGGCAAGACCCCTGCAGCGCCCGATGCCAGCACGGCGGCAGTCGTCACGCCCGGAGGCAGTTCATGACTCAGGACGTCAAGAAGACCGGATTCTGGCGCAGCATTGTGGCTGTCGCGTGGGCCATGCTGGGCGTGCGCAAGGGTAAGGAGTACGAAAAGGATTTCGCCAGCATCACTCCGCTGCATGTGATTGCCGTGGGGCTGGTGGCGATTTTTGCCTTGGTATTAGCGTTGATATGGATCGTCAACCTGGTCGTTTAGCCTTGGCTGAAACAGGTGTGGCGAATGCAGTGCAAGTGATAGTGGAGCGTCGGTCAAAACAACGATCAACAGAGTCAGGAGCCGAGTGATGAGTGCAACCCCGCAGGGCGCAACCCCTTACTACTATGTGCCAGCCGAATCCAGCCATCCCGTGATGGCGGCCATCGGTCTGTTCTTTGTGATCCTGGGCGCAGGCACCTGGATCAATGGTCACGAATGGGGAATGTATTCCTTGTTCGTCGGTCTGGTCTGGTGGCTGGCCGTGCTGTTCGTCTGGTTCCGCGATGCAGCGCGCGAAAGCGAGGCCGGGCTCAACAGCCGCAAGATCGACCTGTCCTACCGCTGGAGCATGAGCTGGTTCATCTTCTCTGAGGTGATGTTCTTCGGCGCCTTCTTCACTGCGCTGTGGTGGGCTCGCGCGCACTCGGTGCCGGCGCTGGGCAGCCTGGCCAACGAGCTGCTGTGGCCCAACTTTCAGTCCGTGTGGCCCAGCGTTGCCCCCGGTGCCACGGGGTCGCCCGCGAATATTGTCGAGCCCTTCAAGACCGTGGGCCCGTTCTGGCTGCCCACCATCAACACGGCGCTGCTGCTGAGCTCGGGCGTGACGCTGACCATCGCCCACCATGCGCTGCAGGTCAACAACCGGGCGCGCTGCATCAGCTTCATGTGGATGACGGTGATTCTGGGTTTCGTCTTCCTCTGCGTGCAGGGCTACGAATACCACCATCTCTACAACGACTACAACCTCAAGCTCAACTCGGGCGTTTTCGGCTCCACCTTCTACATGCTGACGGGCTTTCACGGCTTCCACGTGCTGGTGGGCATGCTGATGCTGTTCTTCATCACCATCCGCCTGATGAAGGGCGACTTTAGCGACAAGCACCACTTCGGCTTCGAAGGCGCGGCCTGGTACTGGCACTTTGTGGACGTGGTCTGGGTCTTTCTCTACATCCTCGTGTACTGGATGTAAGGCATTCAAAAATAGAAGCGCAAGGCGCTTTTATTTTTGGAGCGTTATCCAGCGCGGCGCAAAGCGGTCTATTGCCCGGGCTGCCAGCCCGTGGGCTGTATCCATCCCATCTTGGCCGCCAGCAGAACGCAGAGAAACAGCGCAACCGACAAAGCCACGCGCAGGGCCAGGGCGCGAAACATCTTGCGGCTGCGCTCGGCGTCGTCGGCCTCCGAGCTTTCGCTGTCGTCGCCCCTGCGCATCATGAAGAACAGCGCACTGCCGAGACTCGCCAAGATGGCGAGAAAGGCGAGAATGATCACGAATTTCATGAACGGATTATCTGGTGCGCATTTCCCGATTTCCAGACCTCTGGCGGTTTCTACTGATTTCTGCGGCGGCCTTGATCTGCGTGGCCGCCGCAGCATCGCTGGGCTTTTGGCAACTGGGCCGGGCAGCGCAGAAGCAGGCCATCTTTGATGCCATCATGCGCCAACAGGCGCTGGAGCCCTGGCATAACGCACAACTGGCAGCAGAAGTGCCGCTGGCATCCGAATCCATCGGCCAAGCGCAACAGGCGACGCTGCTGCATCGACCCGTGCAACTGCAGGGCCAGTGGCTGGCCGAGCAGACCGTGTTTCTGGACAACCGGCAGATGCAGGGCCGCGCCGGCTTCTATGTGCTCACGCCTTTCAGACTGAGTGCGCCTCACGGGCACAGGGTTGTCGTCGTGCAGCGTGGCTGGGCACCACGCAACTTCATGGACCGCGCGCTCCTGCCCGAGGTGCAGACGCCTGCAGGCCTGGTCAGCATCGAGGGCAGGCTGGAGGCACCGCCGTCCAGGCTGATGGAGCTGGAAGCGGCCCATGGCGGGGCAGACCCTGATGAGCAAAAGTCGCGCATCCGACAGAATGCAGACATTGCCCTGTGGGCGCAGCAAAGCGGCTTGCCGCTGCTGGCGCTGAGCGTGGTGCAAAGCGGCAGCGCCAGCGAAGGCTTGCTGCGCGACTGGCCGCAGATCAATGCCGGTGTGCAAAAGCACTACGGCTATGCTTTTCAGTGGTTCGGACTCAGTGTCTTGGTGGTGTTGCTCTATGTCTGGTTTCAACTCGTCCGACGCTTTTACCCCGGCCGCCGCGCAGCGCAGCCCGAGGGATGAACCGCTGAGCTTTGCGGTCCACGGCCTGCCCGATCCCGCGCAGAGCCAGGCGCGCAGCGGTCGCTGGAAGATGCTGGCCGTGCTGCTGGTCTGTGCGGCGCCGGTGCTGGCCTCCTACTTCACCTACTACGTGTTGCGTCCTTCGCAGCAGCGCAGCTATGGCGAGCTGATTGCCGAGCAGCCCGGTCTGCCCGAGGTACAGGCCAATACGCTGGACGGACGCAGCGTGAATCTGAGCAGCCTCAAGGGCCAGTGGTTGCTGCTCAGCACCAGTGCCGGGGACTGCGGGCAACGCTGTCAGGATCATCTCTATCTGCAGCGCCAGCTGCGTGAAACCCTGGGCCGTGAAAAAGACCGGCTGGACTGGGTCTGGCTCATCAGCGACCAGCAGCCTGTGCCTGAAAAAATCCTGCCTGCTGCCGAGCAAGCCACAACGCTGCGTGTGCCCGCTACAGTCATCGGCAACTGGCTCAAGCCCGAGGCGGGACATGCACTGGACGAGCATCTGTATGTGGTCGATCCGCAGGGTCACTGGATGATGCGCTTTCCTGCAAACATGGACAAAGCCACGGCCGGCAAGGCCAAGCGCGATCTGGAGCGGCTGCTGCGCGCCTCTGCCTCTTGGGATGAGGCCGGGCGAGCCACGGCCGAAACGGCGCAGAAATAGCTGTTGAAACCCGCGGTAGCCGGCTCTCGCAAGCGCTATCAGCGATCTGAATCATGGCCAGCGAGGAGGGCCGCATGCAGGCAGAAATCTCGGATTTGAAAGACGCGGTTCCGGCAGCAGGAGCGGCTGCTTCGCGCTGGGCACAGTATTACGCGCTGACCAAGCCCAAGGTGGTGCAGCTCATCGTCTTTTGCGCCTTCATCGGCATGGTGCTGGCCGTGCCTGGCGCTCCCGGCTGGCAGGACTGGGGTCGCATGCTGGTGGCATGTGCAGGCATCTGGCTGGTGGCCGCGGCGGCTGCGGCCTTCAACTGCCTGGTCGAGCGCAGCATCGATGCGCGCATGAAGCGCACGGCCTGGCGCCCCACGGCGCGCGGCGAGCTCTCGCATTCCCAGGCCTTGCTGTTTTCGGCCTTGCTGTGCGCCGCAGGGGCCGCCATCTTGCTGCTGGCCGTGAACGCGCTCACGCTATGGCTGACGCTGGCCACCTTCATCGGCTACGCCGTGATTTACACCCTGGTGCTCAAGCCATTGACGCCCCAGAACATCGTCATCGGCGGGGCATCGGGTGCCATGCCGCCTGTTCTGGGCTGGGCGGCGATGACGGGACAGGTAGGGCATGAAGCCCTGCTGCTTTTTCTCATCATCTTTCTGTGGACGCCGCCGCATTTCTGGGCGCTGGCGCTGTACCGAGTGGAGGATTACCGCCGCGCCGGTCTGCCCATGCTGCCGGTCACGCATGGCAATGCCTTCACGCGGCTGCAGGTGTTTCTCTATACCCTGGTGCTGTTTGCCGGCTGTCTGCTGCCTTTTGTGGTGGGCATGAGTGGCTATCTCTACCTTTTTGCCGCAGTGATTCTGGGGTTGGGCTTTTGCGGTTATGGTTGGGCACTGCTGCGCAACTACTCGGATGCGCTGGCACGCAAGACCTTCCGATTTTCCCTGATCCATCTGAGCCTGCTGTTTGCTGCGCTGCTGGTGGATCACTACCTAGCCTGATCGACCATGGATAAACGAGCTGCGCTGCGCGTACTCGGCGCTTTAGGCGCCGCAACACTGGCCGGTGCGGCCACATTGACATTGACTGGCTGCAAGGACGATAGCAAGCCCAAGTTTCAGGGCGTGGATGTGACGGGCGCAGACTACGCCAAGGACATTCCGCTCACCGATGTCCACGGAAAAAAGCGCAGCCTCAAGGACTTCTCGGGCAAGGTGGTGGCCGTGTTCTTCGGTTACACCCAGTGTCCTGATGTCTGCCCCACCACGCTGCAGGAGTTGCTTGAAGTCAAGCAGGCGCTGGGCACCGATGGCGACAAGCTGCAGGCCGTGTTTGTGTCGCTGGACCCCGAGCGTGATACGCCTGAGGTGCTCAAGGCCTATCTGGCCAACTTCGACGAGAGCTTTGTGGGGCTCAGCGGTACGGCCGACGAGATTGCTGCCGTGGCCAAGGATTTCAAGATTTTCTTCAAGAAGGTGCCAGGCAAGGTTGAAGGAACTTACACCCTCGATCATTCGGCCGGCACCTATCTTTTCGATCCCCAGGGCCGCTTGCGCGTGTACGAGCGCTACGGCGCGGGGCCGCAGTTGCTGACTCAGGACGTGAAGGCACTGCTGGGCTGAAGCGGTCGCGACCAGCAGCATTGGTCTCGGATTCTGAAATTTATTGTTACATGTTGGTGTTTGATATAGCGCAAGGAGAGCATGCGATGTCGCGCGCATAGTGAGCGACTTCAAACACTTGGCAAGGCTCGATCCGACTTTTCTAGAGTTGGGCATGCAGGCCGTTGATGCAGCATGGGGAGTGGCTGCACGCAGGGACGCCAGAGTGGATATCTGGAGTCCGTGTATGGCCGAGTGCCCTTTTTCTTCAATGCTCAAACCGGTGTCTGAGCCAGCGCTGGCGGACTGCCAGCGCCGGTTGCGACTGGCCATGTCGGCCTGGCAGGAGGGGGTGAGTCTTTCCTCCATGCTGAGCCGGCGTGAGCAGCAGGCGCTGGATGCCGCTCCAGACGGCATTTTGCTCGTGGATCGTGACGGGAACATCGTGACGGCCAATGCCGCCATGCAGGCCATTTCAGGCTACGGGCGCGGCGAGCTCGAGGGGCAGGCGCTGGACACGCTGCTGCCGCCCGAGTTTCAGGCCGGGCATGGCCATTACCTGCGTAGCTACTTCGCCCAGCCATCGCGCCGGCCCATGGGGCTGGGTGGCGTGCTGTGGTTGCAGCGCAAGCAGGGCAATGCCGTGCCGGTGGACATTGCTCTTGGCTATTTTGGCGATGACGACAAAGGTCTGGCCATAGCCTTTGTGCGTGATGTGACGGAGTTGCATCAGATGCAGCAACGCCTGAAGTTCCAGGCCACCAAGGACACCTTGACTGGCCTCAATAATCGCTGGCAATTCGGCCAGGAGCTGCAGGAGCAACTCAAGCTGGCGCAGGCTGACGGCGAAGCACTGGCCCTGCTGCAACTTGATCTCGACAACTTCAAGGCCATCAATGACGGCTACGGCCATGCAGCAGGCGATCAACTGCTGCGGGAGGTCGCCAGGCGGCTGAAGTCCCAGCTGCGCAGCGAGGGCGTGCTGGCACGCCTGGGTGGCGACGAATTCATGGTGCTGCTGGTGGGTGAGAATGCGGCCCGGGCCCGTTTCTGGAGCGAGCAGATACTGGCGGCGCTCTCCATCCCCTTCAAGCATGACGGGCTGGCGCTGGATTTCGGTGCCAGCGTGGGCATTGCCCTTTATCCCGACGATGCGCAGACCGGTGACGACCTGATGCGCTTTGCCGATATGGCCATGTACAGCGCCAAGGGCCAGGGGCGCGGCCATGCGGTGTTTTTCGAACCCGCCATGGGCAAGGAAATGGCCGAACGCGTGCAACTGGCCGAGCGCTTGCGCATGGCGCTCAGCTATGGTGGCTTGCAACTGCACTACCAGCCTCAGGTCAAGGTCGAGAGCTCCGCTGTGGTGGCTGTGGAGGCCTTGCTGCGCTGGCATGATCCCTTGCTAGGCAATGTCAGTCCGGCGCGCTTTATTCCGGTGGCAGAGGCCTCGGGCCAGATCGTGGCTCTGGGCAACTATGTGCTCGACGCAGCCTGCAAGCAGATCGCTTTGTGGCTCAAGGCCGGTACGCCGTTGCGGGTAGCGGTCAATCTTTCTGCCTATCAACTGCGGCAGGTGAATCTGGTCGAGCAGGTCAGCAGCTGTCTGCAGCGCTATCAGGTACCGCCGCAATGGCTGGAGCTGGAAGTGACCGAATCCCAGGCCATGATCAATCCCGCTCAGGGGAGCGAAGTGCTGCAGGGGCTGGCTCGGCTGGGAGTGACGATTGCGCTGGATGATTTCGGCACCGGCCATTCGTCATTGGCCTATCTTCAATATCTGCCGCTGCAGCGCGTCAAGCTGGGGCGGGAGTTCCTGTTTCCCTCGCCCTGCCGTGACAGGCTGATGGGCGGCATTGTGCATATGGCCCATGCGCTGGATCTGGAGGTCGTGGCCGAAGGTGTCGAAGAACTTGATCAGCTGCAGCTGCTGCGCGACATCGGCTGCGAGTTTTTCCAGGGTTGGCTGCATTCGCGCGCCATGCCCGCCGAGCAGGTGCGGGACTGGCTGGCAGTGGTTTGATGATATTGACTGACGGGATTAGCGTGGCTGCTGCTTCCAGTCCGGCACGGGAAAATGCTCGTTGGATGCGGTGACGATCAGGTCCAGCACCGGCTTGCCATCCTCGTTGAAGCGTACTCCGGGGCCCCAACGCGCCTGTTGGCGCTGGCCCGAGAACCAGAACAGCTTGCGCTCCCAGCTGCCGGGCTTGGGCGGCTTGCGGTTGGCCTGAATCAGGTGCTCCTGTATGCGTTGCAGGCCTGCTGTGAGACGCCACGGAGCCAACTGCAGAAGAGCAGCTCGCAGCTCTTGCGCCCAGGGCTCTGGCGCGGGCGAGAAGCGCTGGAATGACTGACCTGCGGCAAGTCTTCGCACGCGTTCGTGCAGCTCGATGCCATACAGTGCGCAGGCCTCGCTGATCCTGCCTTGCTTCATCAGCTGGCGTGCCTTGCGCTCCAGCTCAGAGTCCTTGGGGGTGTCTGCTAACGACCACAGCCAGCGGGCATCGCTCCATTGATGGCGGCAGTTGTAGAGAAACTCGGACGATAGAAGCAATTGCCAGCGGGGCATCTTTGACTGCATCACCGATCGAGCCATCAGGCAGGGCTGGCGCTTGCGTGTGGCGGGGCCATAGGCCGCGAGTATGGCGGTGGTGCGCGCCGCAAGTCGTCCGCGATCATCGCGTGGCCAGGATTGAAGCAGGCGCACGGGGTCGATGGCCGCCACATCGGCCTGCAGCTGTTCGAGCGCCGGCCCGGCATCGGCAAGCGTGTCCAGCATGCCGAGGTTCAGATCCTGATCCATCGCAGGTACACAGGCTTCAGTCTCGTCGGTATATGGACTGCGGGTCATGGCCTGGATGGTGACCTGTGCTGGCGCTGCATCAGGCGCTGTGCGCCATTCATGCAGCAGCTGTGCACAGCGCCCGGGGTTGCAGCTGACTTCATGGTGTATGACTTCACCGGCAGCATCGCGCAGCGTGATCCAGGCATGAAGCCGATGCTCCGCGCCCAACTGCATGGTCTCCTCATACCTGGTGGCCGAGAAAGCGCCGTTGCCACCGTGGTGCACAAAGAATTCGATATCCATGGAGCCGGCTACTGCGCTGCTGCTGATGCGTGTTCTAGCCGCGTCCTTGTGTTCGGCCTGGCAATCCGGAAGCTGCAGCCATTGCTGCGAAATCTGGGCAATCAAGTCTTGCATGAAGAAGATGAATGTTGATTTCCACCCAGAAGTGACCCACTAGCCCCCGGTTTTTCCATCTCAATCTGACCCACGCATTAACCCTAGCCTGCTGCTTTCTTGTGCAGCAGGAGACCAGGAGTGATTGACGTGGCTACTT